>NZ_LJHO01000006.1:0-222365 GCF_001295765.1 Novosphingobium sp. AAP1
CCATTCCTGGGACCCGCGACATAGATAAACAAACGGCCGCTTTCGGCGTACGAACTCAGGCGCCGGAACGTCGTCTTTGAGGGCGGCATCGCGCACCACATCGCGGCGCCGTGCCCAAATCGCCGGCTCGCGCCCACTTGCGGACATGCGGCTATGCCCTACAATCTAAGCATGAGCAGATCGCTGTGTATCGTTGGCTTAATGATCACGTGCTCTGCTTGTTCACCGACTTCGCCACCTTTGCCACCGCTTCTGCAAGATGCCACGACCTGAAGCGTCCCGGGTTTTCCGGAGGCTCCGAACTGTGAGAAGGAGCATCCGGTATGAGCAAGATGGGGAACAGATTTTCGCCTGAGGTCCGTGACCGAGCGGTGCGAATGGTTGGCGAGCACCGTGCGGATTACGGCTCGGAATGGGAGGCGATGAGTTCGATCGCCTCCAAGATCGGCTGCACGGCCGAGACGCTGCGCCGCTGGTGCCGCACGGAGGCGGGCCGACGGGCGGCACCAGCGGCGCAGGGCGTCGATGATAAGGCCCGGCTCAAGCTGCTGGAGCGCGAGGTCAAGGAGCTCCGTCGAGCCAACGAGATCCTTCGCAAGGCGTCGGCATATTTTGCGATGGCGGAGCTCGGCCGCCGCGAGAGATGATGATGTCGTTCATCGACGTCCATCGCGAGGACCTGGGTATCGAGCCGATCTGCCGCGAACTGGCGATCGCCCCGTCCTCCTATCACGAACACGCGACCCGCCTTGCCGATCCGGCGAAGCGTTCCGCCCGTGCGCGCCGGGATGACGACATGTGCAAGCAGATCCGGCGCGTTCACGAGGCCAGCTTCGGACTCTACGGCTCGCGCAAGGTCTGGCATCAGTTGCGGCGCGAGGGCCTTGATGTCGCCAAGTGCACGGTCGAGCGACTGATGCGTAGCATGCGGCTGGCCGGCATTCGCCGAGGGAAGAAGACGATCACGACCGTCAGCAATCCCAAGGCGCCATGCCCGCTCGACAAGGTGAACCGGGAATTCCGTGTGGATCGGCCGAACGCCCTGTGGGTGGTCGATTTCACCTACGTCCACACTTGGGCAGGGTTCGTCTACGTGGCCTTCGTGATCGATGCCTATGCCCGCCGGATCGTGGGCTGGAAGGTCAGCACTTCAGCCACGGCCGGGTTCGTTCTGGATGCCTTGGAGCAGGCGATCCATGCACGCAGACCCGGCCCGGATGACGGCTTGATCCACCACAGCGACAGGGGCGTTCAATACCTTGCCATGAACTACACCCAGCGCCTGGCGGAGGCCAACCTCGTGCCCTCGGTCGGCAGCGTCGGCGACAGTTACGACAATGCTTTGGCCGAGACGATCAATGGCCTTTACAAGGCCGAGGTCATCTGGCGCCAGCGGTCCTGGCCGAGCGCATCGGCGGTGGAAATGGCGACGCTGAACTGGGTAGACTGGTACAACAACCATCGCCTCTTCGGCCCGCTCGGCTACATCCCGCCCGCTGAGGCAGAAGCAAACTACTATGCGGCTATCGAAACCCTCGATATGGCTGCATGAGTCAAAGTGCATAGCCTCCAGAAAATCCGGGACGCTTCAACCACTGGCGGAACTACCGACCTTTGCGAGCCAATCACACTTGAACGAGGCAGTCAGGGGACGACCCCCGAGACCGTTTCACACTCTCCGGAAATTGTGGCGCGATTGAACAGGGACTTCCCGCGCGGCTCTCAAAGCAACCGCTTGAAAACCTCACTCCTTGAGATGGGTTTCAAAATGATCCCATGCCCTGGGAGCCTTGCCGCACGCTTCGATCAAAGCGGCGGGAATGGCATTACTTCAATGCAAGCTAGCGCCGTTATCATCTGGCGCGCCGACGGAGACGGGCGGATTGTCTGGACTACCGGTGACATCGCGTACACCGGGCTGTAGTGTCCGCTTCCCACCAAATCAGGCCATTCCTGGGGGCAGCGAAATCGATAAACAAACGACCACTTCCGGCGTACGAACTCAGTTGCTTGAACGGCCGTTGCTGGGGCGGAAACGCTCGTCATCCAACACCGGCAGAATTCGACCAAGTATCGCCATTCTCCTTTGGTGACGCGAAGGGACGGCTCCGACGGAACCCGCTGTTCGTGCGCCTTTGCTCTCCGAAAGGCAGCCGCTCCACATCGCCGTTAAGCGATCACCATGGGCTTTTTAGATCGGCTACTTCAGGATCGCAGACAACCCCGTTTCTCCATCCTAGATGGGCGATTTTGGGAAAGCCCAGCCGGTTATCATCGTGCCTTTGAGCTGTCACGGGGCGTCCTGCAGAAGGTTCGTTTCTGGGAAGAGCCCCTGCGACCGGCTTGTTGGTCAACGTTCAGTAACCAACCTCGAGGGTTACCACCGTCAAGCGATCCCCAACCCGGCCCACCAATGTGATATTCCCTCCGGGATAGTCTGGACCGTTCATGGCCATGATAGCGCTGGTGGACATCTGCGCGGTAAAAAGGGGCTGGAAAGTCTTGGCATGAGGTGCGGTGACGAGCGTGGTTCCACCCCGATCATCCGCCCAGGCGCCATAGCCCCAAGCGCTTCCAACAAACCTCAGAGGGCTGCCGGGCGGCGGCGAGGATGGAGCCTGCTCATCGGTTTGTCGATGATCGCAGCCGACCTTGCTCAATCTACCGTTTGAAAGCGTGCCGCCCCTATAATCAGCTTGAAGCGAGTAACACTGTCCGTCGTTGAACGAGAGTGTGACGGGCAGAAATCCCGAAGACCATGCGGCGGCGACATGTCGCTTCTGCGTTTCGACAATCTCGAAAGCGCCGACGACCTTGACGTGGCCCGTCGAGGCACCGCGCTTGTAGTCGGGATCGACATGGAACAGAGGTGATAAAGTGATATCGGGAATGCGGGTCATAATCGGTGCGGCTGGGTCAGTCGGTACGGTAACACCGGGCTGCGCTCCGTTGCCGCTGTGTCCTGCAGGAGGAACAAATTGAGCGTGCGCGGCAACGGCCGGAGGCGCCGACAGGACTGCCATGCTCATTCCAAGAACCGTGATCTTACTCATGATGCGTTTCCTTCCTCTTGGGAGGACATAGCCGGTTACGGTGAGGGCGGCGAGCCAACTGGTCAGGAGAGCGGTGTTCCCGTTTCACCATCCTCTTCGGGACGCTTGCGAATGGCGGTTTTCAGCTGAATCCTCCGTTCGGCGAGCTCGCTGCAGATGGCAGCAATTTCCCAAGCCAAGCCTTTCGACAGCATTGCAGCCGGCGTTAATGTATGGCCGGTTTCGTTGTCCTGACCCTATGCGCGTAAGCGTCCGGCCTCGGTCGTGTTGCCAGGTTGACGTGCCATCGTGATGAGCGCGCCTTATGCAGTGTCCATTCGCACTGCGTAAGGAGAGTGCGTTGAACAGGATTGAGATCATCACCGGGGTGGAGCGCCGGCGCCGATATTCGGATGAGGAGCGCGCGGCGGTTTTGGCGATGTGCGATGAGCCCAAGGCGACGATTGTGGGCGTGGCCAAGCGATTAGGGATGTCGCCGGGGTTGATCCATGGCTGGCGGCGGATGCGCCGGGAGGCGGAGAAGCTTTCCAGCGAACCGCTGCAATTCATTGCCTATGGCTCGGTGGCTGAACCGGCAGGCCAAGCGCTTGCTCCCACGCCGATGGCTCCACCGCCAGCGCCTGCCCAGCACACCGTCGCCGAGGAACTGACCCGCCCGCATCCTGGCGCTCGCCCCGGCGCGATTGACATCGATTTGCCCAGCGGCATCCGCCTATCGGTGGACAGCTACGTCAACGAGAAAGCACTGGCTCGGGTACTGCGCGCCTTGCGAGATGTGGCATGATCTCGCTGGCGCCGGGCACCAAGGTCTATCTGGCGAGCAAGCCGGTCAGCATGCGGCTTGGCTTTGATGGGCTTGCCGCGCTGGTGCGCCCCTTGTTCGCGGTCGAGCCCTATGGTGGCCATGTCTTCCTGTTTCGCAGCAAGAGTGGCAATTACCTGAAGGCATTGCACTGGGATGGCAGCGGGCTTTGCCTGTTCGCCAAGCGTCTGGAGCGTAGCCGTTTCGTATGGCCACCCTTGATCGAGGGCGGCGTTGTGCTGACCCCGGCCCAGTTCGCCTTGCTGATCGAGGCGATGGATTGGCGGCGCACGGTGGCACCCGAACCACCCCGCACACCTGCTCAACTATGACTTTGTAATTGCCACAATTCCGGGCTTTTTGCTTGGGTGAAGGGGCGGATTCTGCTAGCGGGAAGCGTGCCTTCCGACGAACTCGAACTGCCTGCTGACCCCGCAGAACTGCGCGCTTTTGCGGCCGCCATGCTGGCGCGCGCGATGGCGTCGGAGCAAGCACTGGCCGCCGAGCGGACCGCGCATAACGACACCCGTGAGAAGCTGGAGGTGGCGCAAAACTCGATTAAGCTGACAGCCCTGCAGATCGAGAAGTTCAAGGTGCAACTGGCTCGGCTTCGGCGCATGAAGTTCGGCCAGTCCTCCGAACGCCTTGCCGCCCAGGCCAATCAGCTTGAACTCACGCTGGAAGATCTTGAGGCCGAGCATGCCCATGCAGAGTGCGTGGTCGAAGGCCGCGTGCCCGATGACGCGCCGACCAAGGTTGGCCCTCGCAAGCCCCGCCGTGCACCGCTGCCCGACCATCTCCCCCGTGATGATGTCATGCACGCCGCGCCGGATGCCGACGACTGCTCGGCCTGCGGCGGCACCATGGGCAAGCTGGGTGAGGACGTGACCGAGGTGTTGGAATATGTGCCAGGTCGTTTCCGCGTCACCCGCCATATCCGGCCCAAGCTTTCCTGCAATCGCTGCGATGCTATCAGTCAGGCACCGGCCCCGGGTCTTCCCGTGCCGCGTGGCCGCGCTGGCCCCGGCTTGCTTGCGCATGCCATCGTCTCGAAGTTTGCCGATCACCTTCCGCTCTACCGCCAGTCACAGATTTACGCCCGCGAAGGCGTGGAGGTCAGCCGCTCGACGATGGCGGATTGGCTGGGACAGGCAAGCTGGCTGCTGCAACCGCTGGTCGACAAGATTGCCGATCACGTCATGGCTAGCGTCAAACTACACGCCGATGACACGCCCGTTCCGGTGCTCGCGCCGGGGACCGGGAATACCGCTACCGGCAGGTTGTGGGTCTATCTGCGCGACAACCGACGATGGGATGCATCGGACAAGCCCGCAGCATTGTTCCGCTACAGCCCCGACCGCAAGGGCGAGCGGCCACGCGAACACCTAAAGACATTCGCGGGCTTCCTGCAGGCCGATGCCTATGCCGGTTTTGAGCGTCTCTACGTGCCTGACCGCGAGCCGGGGCGGATCACGCCCGTCGCCTGCTGGGCACATGCACGGCGAAAGCTGCATGATGTGTTTAAGGCGGACGAGCATTCGGTGGCCAGCCAAGGGCTGGACATGATCCGCGACCTTTACGCCATCGAGCGCCAGATCGACGATGTGTCGGCGGAGGAACGGCGGCACACCCGCGCGGCATCCAAAGCCAAGGCGCTGGAGTTCTTCGCATGGGCTGGCGATGTGCTGTCCAAGGCATCGGCCCGTTCACCGCTGGCTGAGGCGCTGCGTTATGCCGTGAAGCTCAAGCCCCAACTGCTGACCTATACCGAGGACGGCAGGCTGGAGATCGACAACAACCCGGCGGAGAATGCGCTGAGGGGGATATGCCTCGGCCGCAAAAATTGGCTGTTTGCCGGTGCTGATTGCGGCGGTGAGCGCGCCGCCGCCATGTATTCGCTGTTGGAGACGGCCAAGCTCAATGGCGTCAATCCGCAGGAATGGCTGGCCAATGTGCTCGACCGCATCGGCAAGGGGCATCCCATCAACCGGATCGACGAACTGCTGCCGTGGCAGTGGGCTACGGCAGGTGAACACGGCTCCCCAAAAATGTGCAAGGCCGCTTAGGCGGGCATTCCTGCTACTACATCCTGCGCTCGGCGAAGATCCGGGCCTGAGACGAATACCCTCAGCAGCTTTTCATACGGGACGTCGTTGCGCTGATAAGGCACCTTTGCCGCTTGAAGCGCAGCTTCCAACACGCTCACTTTATCATCATCTTTGAAGGTTTTGAGATGATAAATCTCGGCTGAAACCGTTCGAAGGAAGCTCTGCACGGCATCGCTTTCATCAGCGGTGTCGATTACGGTCTGTGTAAGCTGGCCGCGCTCAAAAAATCCCACTCGCCAACCCGTTGCAGAGCGTTCGATAACCCAATCCAGCACGGCTACGCGATTGGCCTCATCATTCGTGAGGAATGACGAATAGCCATTACCCCTGAGATATTGCCTAAGCTGTTCGATATTTTCCATGCCCAACTCATACCGCGCCTGGCGCCAATGTCACAAGACACTGGCGGTGCTGACCGGACGCTTACCTATGCGCTGAATGTCCGGTGTGGCGGCGATCGCGGCGCGATGCGCAGATGGGCGGCTCGCCTCCATTTTCGCCGTTCTCGGCCCCTTCGCGATCGGATGACGGCTCCCGCCCCAATTTCGGTCGTTCACGAGGGACACTGTTTGCGATAAACAGACGCCATGCACCTGAACGACGCTGCCAATCTAATGACGCCAGCCTATTTGACGATACTGGCGAAAGGCTTCTCCGTGCGCAGCAGCGGAGACCTCCTGATTGCCGAGCGAGGCGACGACCAGTTTGCCGCAGAGGGCCCTGTCGCTCTCCTCGGCGTTATCTCACTTGCGGAGGCGCGAGGCGAAAGATGGCAGGCCACAGCTGAGGAGATTACCGACTTCGTAGAACAATTCGGTTAGCTACAGAACGGCAGCTTCCCGCCCACTTGCGGTCATTGCCAGCGGAAGGGATCGAACCCGCACCTCGTTGCCGAGGATCGCTGTAGCGACACGTCTACCAATTCCGTCACGCTGGCAGGAGCGACATAGCACGTCAGCTCGATTAAGTGGAACGCTGGCTTGCCACCAACCCAGGCTGTTCATGGGGCCAGCGACGTTGATGAACAAACGACGGCTTTCGGCGTACGGGCTCAGGCGCCTGAACGGCCGCTATCGCGGCGATCGTGGCGCAATGCCCAAATCGGCGGCTCGCGCGGCGGTGGCGGAGGACCGGGAGATGGCCAGATCGGCAGCTCGCGACCAAAAGTCCGCCGTGCGCCAACGGGATTTGAAAGGCGGCTTCCATGCTGGAACCTGCCCCAGCGTAACGGGAGGCCGTCCTGTCGCACGCGCCGTAATTGAGATTACGTGTCAAAATTCTTGAACCTTCCGGCGTGCGCTCACATGTTCCAAGCAAGAGGGAAAGGGCGAGCATGACCAGCGAGAGCTTCAGTGCAAGAGACTTGATGCGCGAGGCTCGGTCGAATACCCGGCGTTCGCTCAACCTCGACAACGAGGCCTTGAATCAGCTCGAAAACATTGCGCTGCGGCTAGGTGTCTCGAAAAGTGAAGCTATGCGCGCAGCCCTTAGGGCGCTTGGCGACGCCGAGCGCGGCAACGAATCCGACGGGCTCTTGCGTCAGCTTGACCTAAATCCCAAGGTCTCTGGTATCAGCGAGCACAACCGCTCCCCCCGGAATGAGCAATCGCACCAATTGCGAGAGGCGAGGAACGAAGCCACTCCGAAGACGTGGCTCTCGGACCGCGCAGAGGCTCTGGTTATTGCCGGCAAGCAGAAACTGATCACGCCGGACGAGCGCCGCCAGCTCGAGAATCTGTCGCTGCTCACTAAGGCGCTAGTCATTCCACAGCGCCACGTGAAGCAGGGGGCGCTGATCAAAGCGAATACGGTGATGTGGCACGCGATCGTCGATGTGCTGAAACGAGACTGGACAGAGGCGTACCGGATGCCGCCACATAAATTCGAGGAACTGATTGCCGGCGCCTTCGAGCGCGACGGCTATTCCAATGTCGTGCTGACCCCCCGCTCGGGCGATGATGGTCGCGACGTGATTGCGACCACGTCTGGCCCTGGCTGCGTAAAGGTTATCGCCTCGGTCAAACGCTATGCAGCGCACCATGACGTCAGGTATGACGACGTGCGCGCGTTGCTCGGTGTTATGATGGGTGAGCCTGACGCTTCAAAGGGGATGATCATCACAACATCGCGCTTCCCGAAGGATTTGCCGGAGAAAGAGCAGTTCAAGCCGTTCATTCCGACACGGCTCGAACTGATGGACGGTAAAGGCACGCTTGACTGGCTATCGCGCCTCAGCCGCTAGTCTGTCATTGACCAGAGCCGGTCGTTTGATGCCGTGTCTGTGAACGTCGGGTCCTTACGGAAACTGCTGAACGTATAGGAACTGGATCGGTGGAGGCTTAGCGCAGGACGGGCGCTGCGTGTCCTGCTTCCTTGAGCTGCATCGGCCTTGAGTGCCCGCATCCAGCGCCATTGGACAGCCACTATTATGCGGCGATGATCTGGCTCTCGGCCGGCCCGCCATCGACACCGACCAGTCGATAGGTCGGCCCGTCGCGCGACCAGCTTTCGAACGTGATCGTCACGAGGCGTTCGCCCTCCCCGACAGGACGCAGCTTGCGCTGAAGCAGGCCCAGCAAGCGCTCCTCGTGCGTCGACAATATAATTTGCCTGTGTGCGCCAAAACGCCGAAGCACATCGACGAGACCGAGTAGATTGATCGAATCCAGGCTCTGCAGCGGATCGTCGAGGATGGTAACGCCCAGCTTCAAGGTGGGGAGGGCTAGATTCATTGCAAGAAACAGCGACACGGCGAACGAATTGAGTTGCGAGCTGCTTAGGAGGGGGCTCGCATTGTGGGACTTCCGGTCACCGTCGGGATCCGAAACGCCGACGTCGAGCCGTCCCTTTCCGCGTTCCATGATTGCCACGATCTGGGTCAATCGAAATGTGGGGTGCGGATCGATGCGGTTGTAAATGCGCTGGAACAGCGGCGCGATCTGTCCGATTTGGCGCTCGGTGACGGAGAGCGAAGCGCCCCGCAGACCATCGATTATCCGTCCGGCCAGCGCGTGGGTCTGGTCTTCGCTTTCCGCACGTAGCTCAGCCCTTCGCAATTTCGAAATTAGCTGAGCACGCTCCGCCTCAAGTGCGCCGCGTTGCTGTTGCTCGCCGAGGCGTAGAACCGCCAGCGACAGCTGATCCGCGTCAGCAATAAGACGATCAAGAGCTGTCAGCGATGCCCGGGCGCGCTCATCGCGTTCCCGCAGCTGGTCGCGCAGATCGCCATCTGTGGCAAGGCCCAAGTCACCCAGACGAGCTTCGAAGAGCTTGCGCCGGGCGTCGCGGTCGCGCTGACGATCCTGCATAGTACGAAGGGCGGCGCGCGCCTGCTCAAGCTCACGTCGCAGTTCAGATCGAGTTTGGTTGAGCTTGCCGAGATCGTCGCTGGCCGGTTCTGCAGGCGGCGGTGATGACGCTGCCTTTATCAGTGCGTGGAGATGACGAATCGTGGCCTCGACGTCATGTTGCTGCCGGCACACCGGACATGTCGCTCCGAGATTTTGTAGAGCCAATCGGGCCAGCGTCGCTGCACGATCTGCTCCGTCGGCCTCGGCGACCGCGAGCGCTCGTTGGCGTGAGAGCCGTGCCATCTCCTCTTCGACCCTGGCATCAGCCGCTTCTACCTGACGCAGGAGACTGTCTTCCATCTCGGCCAATGTGCGCGCTTCATCGTCCAAGGGTGACGTTAGCTCAGCGATCTCTGTGATCTGCTCGAATAGCCCCATCGCCATGGTGGCTTCCCGTGAAAGCCGCTCACGCTCGGAACGCAGCGCCTTCAGAAAGCGATCGAGGCGGGCTGGGGTGAGCGGCGGTTCGTCAAGGCCCAGACGGGTTTGTCCAATGAGGGCGACCGACCGATTGAAAATCTCAACCGCTGCGCCCCGCGCATCGGCACTCTCCACTATTACCCCGTCGGACAGGCGCGACAAATGGTCCTGAAGTTGCGCGAGGCGAGCCCGGGCAGGCTCGATTTCATCCTTCCGGAAGCTATTCGTGCTCAGTGCCCAAGCGCGGCGACTTCTTTCCAGCGCTGCCTGGAGTTCGAGCACGGCGCCGGCGCCAATCACCTCGCTGACAAAGGCAAAGCGATCGACAGCGGAGTCTTCTTCGATGAACTGCCGCACGAGATCCTGCTGCAAGTATACACCGCGGGTCAGGATCTTGCCGAGGGCCTCGCGGGCTCCGGTACGATCCTTCAGATGGGGTAGCAGAATATGAGCCAAGGTCTGCTCAGCGCTCGCGCCATCTAGAACCTCCTGGCGGGTCGCGACGCGCAGGCCTGTCTCGTCGCCCAAGGCGGATCGCGTGATCGTCAGATCATGTCCGTTGTGCGAGAGCACCAGCTCACACCGAGCCTGACCCTCGCGCGCATAGAGGGAAATTGGGGAGCCGCGATCACCGAAGCGGGCAATCTCGCCTGCGAGCGTCCAGAGGATGGCGTCCAGCAGCGATGTCTTTCCGACGCCGTTTGGGCCGTGCAGGAGGATGACATCGGCGTCTAGATCGAAAGTAGCTTGCCGTCCGAACGCTCTGAAGCCCTCAATGGTGATGGACTTTAGTCTCATGGCACAGCCCGTCGCGCATGAAGCCGTTCGAGCGGCGGCTCCATCGTGCGAAACGCTTCTATGACGGTCCGAAGATCCGCAGGGTCGATCAATCCCCTCATATGATCGGGGAGTGTATCGAGTACGTCTTCTACCGCCAAAAGCGTATCTGGAAGCTTTAGCGGCAACAGCAAATCCAATACCTGCTCAACATCGCCGGCCGTCTGTAGCGTGCTACCAGTGGCGATAATCTTGCGAACGCGCGTGGTGTCTCGCTCGATCCTCATCGCCGCATGCGGATCGAGCGGATCACTGACGCTTAGCAGCACCAGATAGCCGTCCCAAGCCTTGGGCGCGGCACGGGCAAGGCGACGAGACAAGAGGTCCACCAGATCGGCCTGCGCTTCGAGCCACTCGGTCTCGAGTTGCTGCCAGGTCTCGAACGCTACCAGCGACACAACGCTGAAGGCGTCCTCGGCGACGAGGCTGCCTTCACCCAGGCGCGTCATCTCGGTGAGATCGCGCGCAACACGATATCCGCTGGCCGACAATATCTCGCTCGCAAGCGCCAGCATGGTCGATGTATCAAGGGCAGCTCTCTCAGGCGGCATGGAGAAGGCGTCCAATGCGAACTAGATAGTCGGGATCGTTAGCGGAGATGATCGGCGCGGCACTTGGTCCGCCTATGATATCAGCCGGATCCTCGTCGGCGACCAGATCGACATGCGCCAGAGGCGCCGCCTCGGGCGCGACCGCACCGATTAGGACGAAATCAGCCGGGATCACGGCATGTTCATTTATCCGCTCGCAGATTGCCCTAGCGCGGGGTTCGAGCGCAGACAGCCTCCTCACGCCGCCTCCTGTTGCGAGAAGAAGGTGCCCAACAAGGCGCCCATCGGATTTGAGTATCCAGGTGCCGCCAGGCGAAGGTAGGGCGGTCCACCCGAAATGCTCCGCGAGTTGGGCAAGCTTTAGCATGGGTTCGGCAAGGAGTTCATCCGAGCGTGGCGTATGCGGCCGGTAGAGAGCAACACCGTCCAACTCCCCATATGCGCGGAATTTGCCCATCGCGAGCAATACCTGGTTGCGCAAGCTTTCCGCGAGTGCTGCAAATCTGTCGCGGTCGGCAGCGTCGACGCCGTTCTCGGCGAGAAGCGCAACACCGTTCGATCGCAAAGCATCAACCTGAGCAGCGGCAATCCGCTCGGCCAGCTTCGAAACGACGCCCCCCCAAGTCCCACGGATATAGCGATCTGCGGAGATGTTCAGCTGTTGAGCGAACACGTTGGCGTTAAAGGGCGCGACATCGGCCTGATAGAGCTGTTTTCCGCCGGCGAGAGCGTTCTGGATCATGGCGATCGTCGTTGATAGAACCGGCGCAGCCGAGCCAAGCCCGGCAAAGAGGATCGATGGCGCTGCAAGAATTTGCTGGGCGACCAATTGATGCCACTGTCCGATCCAGCCCTCGTCGAGAACTTCCGTCCGCAGAACCAAGGCCTCAGGAGCGCTATCCGCATTGCCATGCAATTGGACCAGAGCCGCGCGGATAGGCACGCCGACTCCGGTCTCGGCGACGACAGCGATCTGGATACCCAGTTCCGCAGCCGCATTTTGAACGGCTTTGTCGAAGTTGAGCGAGAGGACGTGAGTGATGGCGCCCTCCGCCATCAGAGCGACAAGTAGCTTGTAGCCAAGGTTGGGCTTGGCGAGGCGCATCTGCTCGATTGGGAAGCATCGAACGAGGGCGGCCTGCTCGCCGGTGAGCTGGAAGACCAGGGTTGCCAACTCGGCGAGATCACGTGGGTTCTGGCACTGGTTCGGCTGCAATATACCGTCGAGAATAAGCGCACGTTCGCCCGCCTCGGCCAGATCACCTGCTAGTGGAATTGCGGTCGGCTGCTCGACAGAGCAACCTGCACCGATGACCAACGCCACCTGACCGCCTCCGTTCGCCGCGATCGCTTGCAGCAAGTCCGGTGGAATGATCGTCAAGCTCAGCCCCTAAAAATTCCTTGGATCATGGCATAGCGGACTGGCGTTCAAAGTTGAAGGGTTTCAAACGGTCCATGATGCGCGCCGGAACGGCCGGCCTCAAGTCTCAGACCCGACTGACTTATCCAGTGCTATGACTAATTGAATTCCCAGTGTCCAAAGCTCGATGCCGATTGCTGCCGCCAGGGCGTCGTCCGGCGATTTTGCGCGATCACTCAATCTTGCTAAACGTTCGTTGCGTTGAAAGCGGGCAAAATCGCCGGCCGCTCTTTCCCCTAGGCCATCCTCTTGGTTGACAAACTTCGGTTCATCACGAGCTTGGTCGCGCCGGCGAACCGATGCGCGATCCTCAAAACCTTTATAGATTCTCTTGAGAACGATGCTGACTGGCTGCCCCTTTTCCTTGATGCGGCCTGCCAGCTTCGCCATGGCTTCCTCGCCATCTACCTCTGGGATGCGTCGTGGTGTCGAGCACACGTGGACCGAGAAGCGGTCGTAGACAATGCGGTGGAAACCGTCCGTTGCGCCTTGATCATCTAGGCACTGACGAATGGCAGAGGGGCGCACGAGCACCGAGTTATCGAGAACTTGGCCCTGTTCGAAAAAGGAAGCATAGTGAGGCCAATCGGTGAAGCGTGGCGCCGCATAATAGACCTCCGCTCCATCCTGCTCAGCCTTCAACAGCGTTTCGAACTGTCCATCGGGCTCCGCCGTGTCGACGGCGAAGCGCCAGAATGGCCGCACGAGGTTCGGCGGCGGGACGCTCTTGTTTGGACGGTGGAAGCGGGTAAGGGATTGTCCGAGCTTGAACTGCAACATCAACGCGGTGCCAGAGCGATTGAACGCCACGTCGAAGCCGACGTTTTTTTCTTGGATAAGGCTGGGCATGAAGGGAACGGTTTGGATGCCGCATTGCGCCAGCAGCAATTCTGCCTCTCGTGTGACCCCGTATCCGTACGAAAACTCAGACAATCGTTCATGTAGTTCGATCACAGTTCATGCCCCCGCCTATTCCGCGACGATATCGTCAGCCTGATTATAAAAGAAAGTCCGGCCCTACACGCGACTGCGACGATCTGTATGGTGAAGCGATGTGGCACGAAGCGCTTTATGTAAACCGATAAGCTCCTCCCCGGTCCGCATGTCCGCTTCGGCATGGCTCCGATCTGAAAGCTGCCTAGCCGAGACAGGCCCAGTTTCGGTCGCGCTGCAATGCCGGCAGAGCCAAAACCGTATGTCAGCTCGCGACAAAATCTGACGTTCAATCCACAGTTCGGGAAGAGCAGCGAAATCCCAGATTGTGTCAAGGCGAACGAAATTTGGCGTAACTGGAGCCTTGGTGACTCTCTGGTTGGGCGGCACCAACTGGAGCGTTGCCCAACATTGCGCTTGTCGATGACGTGTACCTCATGTGGCAATCTTTTTAACTGCACTGTGGTCTGCGTGATGAAGCCTCGGCTGTGCAGCAAATTGCAGGGTGTTTAGGACGGGGGACTGGAAGGGGGACTAAACTTTCGATATTGAAAAATAATCATTTAAAATAAATGCTTTAAACACATCTTCGAGTCTTCTCGACCGCACCAGCACCCCTCCCAGGGCTGCTCAGGAAATCGCCAAATGGCTGAAAACAGCCATTTCTTGCCTCACCGCAACCCATCCTGTATCCTCCCAGCCCACGCAAGATGGGGGACTGAAGCCACCCCTTTTCTCCCCGCTGAGGAAAGGATCGGTGAAGCAACACATCCTCTCGCACATCGCCGCGCGCAATGCGCCACCCGGCCGCTATGGTGACGGTGCGGGCCTGTGGCTGCACAAGCGTGAACGAGCCCGGGGCAAGTGGGTGCTACGCTATTTCCTCAAGGGCCGGCGCCGCGAAATGGGCCTGGGGCCCTGGCCCGATGTTTCCATCGCCGATGCCAGGGCCGCCGCGCGGAAACACGCAACATACCCGGACAGTGGGTGCAATTGGGGGTGTATTTGTCAAATTGGCGCTATTTGCAGCGCGTTTGCCCGCCTGCGTGATTGATCGCGGCAACAACCGCCGCCGGCCGTCTGCTGCTTACCCCAGTGCCACCTTTTGCGCGTCCACAATGGCGGCAAAGGCGGGGGCCAGCCCGGTGCGGTCCACCAAGTCCACTTTCCAGGGCAGGTCGCTCTCGTCAAAGGCTTCGGCCAGGCGGGCGAGGGCGGGCAGGGGCAGGGGCGTGGGCCCTTCGATCACCAGGTCGAGATCGGACCAGGGCTTGGCTTTCCCGTCCGCGCGCGCGGCTGCCGAATGCGCTGGCGGCAAAGCCCGCCGGCAGATGCGCGGCCAGGATTGTGCGGACGGTTGCCCGTTCCGCTTCGGTCAGGGCCAGGGTGGCACTCATGCGGCGCGTGCGGCCTCTGGCCGGGCCAGCAGATCTTGCGCCTGGGCGAGGAACGCCGGGATTGCCTGTGCCAGCTGCCGTGCCTTGCCTTCGTCATAGGTGCGCGAGGTGATGTTGCGCATCTCACGCCAAGTGCGCCAATCGGTCCAGTCCGCCCCGGTTAGCCCCTGTTCGGCCGCGGTGCGGATCAGAGTGGGAAAGGTCATGCGGTCCACCTCTTCGGGATTGGCGGCCCCCGCCTCGATCACCCGGCGCAGCATCTTGTGCGAAAGGTCATAGGTGAATTCAAAGCGCTGGATCAGCCCGTCGCGGATCTGCGTATCGCCTTCATCGGTGGCAAAGCGCACCAGCCCCTCGCGCAAGCCGGTAACCGCGTGGGCCAACGGCGTGAAATCGAGCGCGGAAAAGATCTGCAGGCATGCCCGCCTCATGCCACCGCTGCGGGGCAGCGGGCAAGGGGGAGTGGGGCAACGCGCAGGGCGCGCCGTATGCTGGATACTGTACGATGCGCGAATGTTTTCCCCGCTGGTGCGGGGGAGACCCAACCACCACGGTGTCCCAATAGCCGTGGAGGGGACTATCTCCCCGCGTGTGCGGGGGAGACCCACTTCGCTGGCTGGCTGGCCGTCGTGGTCGGGGACTATCCCCGCGTGTGCGGGGGAGACGAACGACGCGAAAGCCTACCTAGGCACAAAGCGGGACTATCCCCGCGTGTGCGGGGGAGACATCAACCGCACCGGCACGCGGTGGCAGGCGCAGGGACTATCCCCGCGTGTGCGGGGGAGACCCTGCTATACAACATATTGTTTATAATGAGAAAGAGCAAATTCACCGGGATTCAGACGGTTCCGGTAATGGCCGGCGCACCAGCAACATCGCGTCGTGGGCCACCACGTCCTTGGGCGGCGTGCCGAACGTGCGCAGGCCAAGGCCACCGTTGGCTGCGGTTTCGGCCCAGCACATCACGATGCTGCCTCGGCCCAGATGGCCGTGCCAGTCTGCCAGCACATCGGCCAGGCGCTGGCGCACGCGGGCCGACATGCGAGGCTGGGCATAGACGCACGGTGCCAGTTCCAGCATCATCGAGCCGAGGTAGCCGCGATAGCGGTCTTCCACGTCGCGGGTGATTACCACGACCAGCGGCATCAGGGCCTGGCCTCGTCCGCCTGGGCCAGCAGGCTCTTGATCTGGTCGATCATCGTGGGAATGATTCCACGCTGGCGGAATAGGCGCGCGGCGCGCTGGCGCACCACCCGTTCGATCGGCTGCCCGCGCGCTTCGGCCACGGCGCCAAAGGCGATGTCGAGCAGGGCATCGTGGCGGTGCAGGTCGGCAATATCGAGCACGAAGGACTGGCCGCTGTCTTCGTGCACGAACCCCAACTGCGGAATGGCGCCCACGGCGGCCACGGCCACGCTGGCGGCAGCAGTCATCGCCGCGCCGGCATGGTTGATCGACTGGTTGGGTAGATCGCCACCTTCCGGATCAGCGCGATCGTAATGGCGCCCGGCCCAGCGCACGCCGAAGCGGTCGGCCGCCAGGGCATAGGCGCGCTTGATCCGCGCCCCTTCCTGGCCGCGCAGCGCCTCGATATCTCGCGTCCGCACGATTTCGCCAAAGCGCAGCGCATACATGGCGCGGGCCACGGCCATGCGCTGTGCCGGATCGGCCCAGGCACGGGCCTGGGCGCGGGCGAGGGCGGAACTGTCGGGCATGAGCGGCGGCGCGGTGTAGAACCGCACCGCGCCTTCGCCGATGGCCGCCAGCGCGCAACCGTGCCGCGCGAGCAGGCGCAAGGCATCGTGCGTCACGCTCGATCCTGGCCCGAGCAGCACGATCGAAACCGCCTGGTGCGGAATCTGGTAATCCCCTGCCGCCAGGGCGCCGCCGCCGGCGGTGATGAAGCGCAGGCATCCGGCCTCAACTTCCAGGCGCCCGCGATCGAGCCACACCAGACCATGCCGATCGACATGGGGAATATGCGCCTTTTCCAGTCCGAGCCGCCCGGCCAGCACCGCGCCTATCCCCCCTGCGGCGCCGGCCCCGGTGGGGCGAGCGTGAGCATGCCAAAGCCGAAGGCGGCGTGCCGGCCCACCCCGCCGGCCAGGAGCGCGGCAAACCGGGCCGGGTCTTGTACCACCAGCGTTCCGGCAAATACCGCCTCGGGCGTTTCGCTGGCATGAAGCCCGCGCCCGCCATGCCGCGCCCGCACGGTGTTGATCCGGCGCATCTGGCGCAATGCCACGTGCTCGAGTGCGCAGGCCCCATCAAGCCGCTGGACAAGCCATTGGGAATAGACCGCTTCCCGATCGAGCGGCGCTTCACCTTGGGCCTTTTCGCAGGCGGCCACGAAGGCGTCTATTTCCCCGGCGCGGGCCTGCCATGCCCGCCGGTCGGCCGCGCGCGCGGCGCGGCGGCGGGCGCCGAAACGCACCACGGGCCGCACCCGCACTTCAAAGCGATAGCGCGCGCCGCTGCGCCATTCCTCGGGCATGGCGCGCACTTGCGGATCTCCGGCAAAGACCGCCTCGACCATCGGGTCGGCGGGCGGCAGGGCCAGCGCCGCGTGCAGCGCGGCGGGATCGCGGGCATAGCCGATCAGGTGCGCGGCCTGCGCGGCGCCTGGCCCTTGCACCATGCGGAACGGCTGCGGCCCCGCCTCGCCAAAGCGGATGCGCAGCGCGACATGCAGGGCATAGCCATAGTCATCGTCGGATGCGCCCCGCGCAATGGCGAAGGCGGCAAGGGCCGCCTGGTCGATGCCCTGGCGCACCAGGTATAGCCCGCTCATGCGCCGATCCCCCCAGTATCCGGCCCCTTGCTCTGCGCCTCCGCTTGCACGGCAGGTAGCGGCGCCAGGCGCCCGAGCACGACGCGGCGCAAACCGGCGTGAACGCCGCCCGGCCAGTGGCGCTCGTCGGTCCATTCCGCCACGCGATCGTGGGCCACGCGCCCTTCGCCCAGCGGCCATTGCGCGCGCACCGGTGCGGCCTGCTGCGGGCAGACCAGCGCCAGGGCGGCACGCAGGGCATCGGGGACCGTGGCCGCCTCTATCCGCCCGGCCAAGAGCGGGCCGGCAGGCAGGAACGGCTTGCGCCCCAGGAACAAGGGCCGCGCCGGCCGTTCCAGCGCCTGCGCCACCTGATCCAGCGTGGGTTCCTGTTCGGCGGGATCGAGCCGCAGTGCCACCACGACCAGGGCATCGGCATCGGCATCGCGATAGCGGATATGCGGGCTGTCATAGGTGCTCGCACCGCCCGCGCGGCCTTCGGGCGCGCCGCGCGTGGTCCAGCCCTGGTCGGCTGCCTCCAGCTTGGCGGTCTGGAAATCGCGGATGCGCTGCCCCTCGCGCGCCCGCGCCGCGCCCATGATCAGCCGCGCCTGCAACGCCTGGTGCGCGTCGCCATCGGCGCGGTCCCAGCCGAGGGCATTGGCGACAAGGCCGGCAATCATCGACCGCGCCGGAAAATCGCGGACCACGCCATAGGCATCGACCATGTCGCCGCCAAAGCTCATCAACGGCGCATCGAGCGCCAGGACGAGATGCGCCGCCATCACGCTTGCGCGGCGCGCACCAGGCCGCCCGCCCATTGCGCCAGGGTGGCCAGCGGCAGGCGGTCCACCCCGGGCAGGGCGAGATCGGGCAAGGCCAGATGCCGGCGCACTTCGCCCGTGGCATAGGTTTCATCGAGCGCGGCGAGATGCGCGGCGAGGGCATCGGCGCTGCGCCGGCCCAGGCTTTCGTTGTGATGCGGGGCCAGCGATACGGGCTGGCGAAACGCATTGGCCAGCGAGCGGGGCTGGCGTTCGCCCGCCTCGACCAGCACCAGCTCGGCGCGGCTATAGGGCGCGGTGGAACCCTTCTTGGCGCCCGGCGAGATTTCCGCGATCAGCCACACCAGGTTTTCCACCACCTGCGCGGCGAGCGTGCGATCCTGGTCACCGGCCCAATTGGCCATGGCGCACCCGGTCAGGTTTTTCACGAGCAGCGGCACGTCCACCACCACGTAACCGTAATAAAGGCCTGACGTCAGTTCGGTATCGAACACCCCCGCCGCCCCGGAATCGCCATCGTCCTCGCGGTTGCGCAAGTCGTCCACCACGGTGAAGTAATCCAGTTCGGGCTGTTCGTCGTGGACGGTAAAGGCGTGGGCGACGTGGATCGCGGCATCGGTATTGGCCTTGACGTCGGACGTGACCATGCGCCCGAACAGCGCCGCTTCCAGCCCGGCGGCCAGAGCCACGCTTTTGCCAAAGGCGGCCAGATTAGCCTTTTCTTCCTTGAAAAACGCAGCGGCCCCCGCCTCGGCGCTTTTACTGTCGGGGGCGTCTTTCAGGATGGCTTCGGCATTGCCGCGCATCCAGGCGATTTCCGCCTCGCCAAACAGCAGGGCCTGGCGCTGCTTGGGGTCTTTGGCGTTCTTGCCATAGAACTTGGTCAGGAACGCTTCCTGCACCGCGTCCACCGCCTCTTGCGGATAGCGGGCGCGCAAGGGCTCGATCACCAGGCGCTCGATCGCCAGCTTGGTACGCAGGCTGGCCACGCCTTCCTGTGCGGCCAATTGGTGCAGTGCGCGTGGATCGTCGGCCATGCGCCAGTGCCGCTTGAGGCATTGCGAGGAAACCCGGGTGCGCACGGCGGGGCCGAACGGCAGCCGCTTGGCCAGGCCGGCATCGTCGCGGTTGAGCAGCACGCCGGGCCAGGCGCTCAGGAAGTGGATCTGGATGAAGCGCGGGGTCATTGGCTGTCCCTCCCTTGGGCATATTCGGCGGCAAAGTAATCGCGGGCGATGTCGATCCGGGCGCGTTCGGCGCGGTCGGGATCGTCGCCGATCAGGGCGCGAATGGGGCGCAGGTCCACCGGCGCCTGCCCCGCCTGCGCCAGATAGCGCGCGGCGCGCACCACCTGGTCGATCAGCGCTGGCCCGCGCGCCGTGGTCAGGCGCATCAGCCGGTTGACGGAATAGCCGGCGGCATGCAGCGCGCGGCCCAGGCGCTGGCCCGGCGCATGGGGGTTGATCGCCGCCGTGCCCGATAGCGTGGCCGCCACATGGGCGAGCAGGCGCCAGCGCTGCAAGGCCGCGGGCGAGCGCCAGGCCGCATCGGGCAGGGCTGCGCGGTGGAGCAGCCCGATCAGCACGCCTTGCGCCTGGGCCGAATTGGTCAGGAACGTGCGCCGCAGCGCGGCCCGCTCGCCGGTGGACAGCAGTGGCATCTGCCCGCCGATGGAGGCCACCGGGTCTTTCTCGGCAGGCGGCGTCGCTTCATCAGGTTGCATCGCGGGCTTCCTTTACATAGGCGGCCAGGGTGGCTTCCAGCATGTTGCGCGCCACGGCGAGTGCGCGCACGCGGCGGGTATCGGTGCGCGGGGCCTGCGCGGCGGCCAAGGCAAACACATCGCGGGCGATCGCGCGCAGCGTTTCGCGCCAGGCCAGGCGATGGTTTTCCGGCTTGCCGTCGAATTCGGCCCAGAACGGCGCGTCGAAAAACACCCGGTCCACGGCCAGGTCGAAATGGCCGATCCACGGATCGAGCTTGGCTTCTGCGGCCTTATCATCAAGCCGCACCTGGGCCGGCCCGCCCTGCACCAGGGCAAAGCAGGCCAGGCGCAGCCGCTGCCGCACGGCGCCAGCTTCCTGTGCGCGGCCTTGCGCCACTTGCCCCATGCGATCGAGGTATTCGGTCTCGAACACATCGTTTTCGCGCGTGCCCGACAGCGGCACTTCGCGGCGGTGCAGCCCCTCGGTCTTGCCCTGCCCGCGCACCAGCGCCTGGGCCACCAGCACCATCCCCTGCGGCCGATCGTCGGCGGCATGGCGGGCCAGCAACGGGCGCTGCACCTTGGCCGGGTCGAGCAGCTCGACAAATTTGCGATAGCCGAACGTGGCCGGCGAGGCGGTCAGGCTGGCATTGTCGCGCAGGCGGATCGGCGCCCAGGGGTCTTCGCTCTTGCCCGTTTCCACCCCGGCGACGCGCGCCGATTTCGATCCGGCGGCCAGGGCCGTGATTGCGCCGTTGGCATCGCGCTGCAACCGCACGCGGCGGCACACATCCACATAGAGCGTGTCGAGCCGGGTGAACGCCAGCGATGCGGCACCATCCCACGGGATGGTCCACAACAGCCCAGGCCCGTGCCGCCAGTGCGCGCCGGTGTGCGGATCGCCGCTGGCCTGCACCAGGCAGTGCACATCGCGGACAAAGGCGTGGGAAAGATTGCCCGACGGGCGCAGGCCCAGGCCCATCCTGCTGGCAAAGCCGCCGTTCATCCGGCTGATGCCGTAATTCCCCGCGCCCAGGAACCCCTCCATGGTTTGCAAGGTGACCAGCGCAAACAGCCAGTCATCCTGCGCCCCGCCCAGCATCCGCGCCGCTTTCACATCGTGGTTGCGCGAGGTTACCAGCATGTCGAGCTGATCAGGCGTGGCTAGCGCCTTTTTGTAGTCGGCGCGATGGGCAGGCGAAACCAGCGGTGGTTGCAACAGGGCGGGCTTTTGCCAGTCCTCCTCCACCAGCGCCCAGGCCTCGCCATCGGGCCATTCCGGCGTCAGGCCGAGCAGCAGCGCGCGCCAATCCGCTGCCGCCGTGGGCAAGTCTGCCCCGCCAGCGGCAATCAGCGCCATCGCCGCCACCTGCACCGCAAAGCAATGCCACGCCTGCTGCTGGTGCGGCCGCAGCGCGGGGAAAGACATGATCTCCCCCCGCGCCATCGCCGCCAAGATGCCGAACAGATCGTCGGCCTGAAGCGCGCCGTCTTCTCCCTGCCAGCGAATCATGATGCCCCCACCATACTCCAGCCAGAATGGCTCTTGCGTTCTGGCTTGAATGGCCCCGTACAGGTTCAAGAAAACAATATTTTACGAATAGTGTCGAGCGATGCACGGTATTTGTTCGCTCAGTTTCGCACCATTATGGCGCGATGCCGCGTGTGGCCTGCAACCCCCACCGATCATAGACAAACCGCCGCGCTCCCAGGGTGAACGCCAGCGCGGGTGTGTCTGCGACGATCACCGCCTCTTCCTCGGCCGCGACGCCCGGCGCCATCCACGCCGGCACGGTCAAGTGCCCCACGGCCTGGCCAAACGGGCCGGGCGGCGCCGGGTCGAGCCGCACCAGGCGGTCTTTGGTGCCAAGGCGCGTGGCCAGCGCTTCGTTGCCTTCGGGGAACAGCAAGTGCGTAAACGGCTGCGCCACATCGAAAGTCCAGTCCCGCGCAGTGCCGCGCTCGGCATAGGCGGTGCCCAGCAGGGTCGCTTCGTGGTTGGCCCAGGCGGTGCCCAGTTCGGCCACCAGCGCCTCCGTCTGCTGCGGGTGCAGCGCCTGCTCCACCAGGCGGCGGTTGTCGGCGGGAATGGTAATCTCGGCTTGCCGCTCGATCAGGCGCCAGGTGGCCTCCAGCACCAACAGGTCGGGATAGACCCCCTGCGCGTCCTTGATCGGGCCCAAGCCATGCCGCTCGCGCAGGCGGCGCGCCATGAACCGCGCCAGATCGCGCTCTGCCGGCACCAGGATGCGCGCCTGCGCCCGCGCAAACGCGCCGCGGTCGGCGCGGTCGTGCCGGTGCAGGCGGCCGATGCGCTGCAACAGCACGTCAATCGGGGCCAGGTCGGTCAGCAGCAGGTCGGCATCGATATCCAGGCTCTGTTCCAGCGTCTGGGTGCCGCACAGGATCTGCCCACGGCTCGCCCGGCCCTTGCCGAAGGCCGCCTCTACGGCGCGATCCAGCAGCCGGCGATCGTCGGGGGCAAACCGCCCGTGGTGCAGCGTGGCCACGCCATCGATGGCAAAGGCCAGATCGGGTGCGGCCGTCGCCACCGCCTGGGCCACGGCCACGGCGCCGGCCACGCTGTTGCGGATAACCAGCACACTGGCGCCTGCGCGCGCCGCAGCGATGGCCTGTGCGGCAATGGCGGCGGCATCGGTGATGATCGGCTGTGCGGTCCAGGCCACCACTTTGGCCCGCGCGTCTGCCTGGCGCACCGGGCGGGGTGCGGCCGCCATGCCCGACAGCGCGGGATAGGGCGCGGCTTGCGCCTCTGCCAGATCGGGCAGCGGCGGCGTGGGCGAAAACGGATCAAGCAGCCGCCCGCGCATTTCGGCCGAAAGCGTGGCAGACAGCAACAGGGCGTGCCCGCCCAGCGCCAGATGGTTGCGCAGCACCGCGCGCAAGGTTTCGCCCATGAAGTGGTCTGAGGCATGCACTTCGTCCACCACCAGCAGGCTGCGCGCCAGCATGGCCGCCCGAAAATGGGCGTGGCGCAGTTGCAACCCGGCCATCAACGCCTGGTCGATCGTGCCCACGGCCACGCGCGCGGCCAGATAGCGTTTGGGCTGTTCGGCCGCCCAGCGCGCCTCGCTGGCGCCGTCATCGGGCCAGGTCACGGCAAAGCCCGGCAGCAAGCCCGCTTCGTCGGCCCCGCGCCGCCCATCCTGCATTCCGGCGCGGATATAGCCGGGCACTGCCAGCACTGCTTCCACCGTGCCGCCGGTCAGCCGTTGCAGCATGGCATTGACGCGGCCATGCAATTGCACCGCCGCCGATCGGGTCGGCAGTGCGAAATAGAGCCCATCTACCGCCCCCGCCGCGCGCAGGGCCAGCCAGCGCCACAGTGCCGCCTCGGTCTTGCCCGAACCGGTTTCCGCCTCGATCAGGGCAATCGCACCCAGGTCTGCCGCATCGCTTTCGCTCTGTGCGCCGCGCGGGGGATAGCCGAACAGCGCCTCGAACGTGGCAGCGGGCATTGCGCAATCGCCCAACCCGCGCGTTTCAATGGCCCGCGGACCATGATCGCGGCGCAACGCTTCGCGCGCGGCATCATGCGGGCCGGCCACGGGAAACAGCGCGGTGTCTGATCCCAGCCAATCGGCCAGGGTTACCAATCCGCCCAGCAGCGCGACAAAGGCCGGTGCCGGCGGCAGCGGCGGTCCCGGCGCAAAGGCCAGCGGAAAGCGCGCCGCCACATCACCGAGCAACGCGGCCAGTTGCGCCAGCGGATCATAGCCGTCGTGCGCGGCCCATTCGCTCCGCATCCGGGCAATGATCGGCTGCTCTACCGCCAGGGCGCCTTCGCGTTTCGAATAGGCATTCAGGGGCGTGCCATGGTGCGCCATCACGGCGGCAAAGTGTTCGCCACAGCCCCAGTCGCGCAGCATGGCAACCAACGGCGCCACTTCGGGCCTTTGCCGCAAGTCGGTGCGCAGCAAGGGCGCTGTTTCGCGGGTGTGCCCAACCAGGCGCGCGCCGGGAAACTGCCGCAACCAGAAACCCCGGTTGGCCTTGCCCAGATCGTGCAGATAGGCCAGCACGCACAGCCGCGCCACATCTTGCGCGCCCAGTTCCCGCTCCGCCGCGCGGTTCAGCAAGCGTTGCCAATGCCCTTGCGCCACCAGTTGGGCAAACACTGCCGCCACATCGCCGCCGTGATCCGTCAGCGGCAGGGCTGACCGATGCGCCAGCTCATCAGCCAACTTGGCCCAGGCGCGTGGAATGGGGCTAGACATGCCCCCCACTTTGCCGCGAAACAACGCTACCCGCCACCCGCTTTTGCACAAGGGTCGACGGCACCGCTTGCACGACGCGTCGGCTCTTTCCCTTTGTGAACAGAATGTTGTATAGCAGGGTTTCCCCCGCACGCGCGGGGATAGTCCCAAGTCGGACGAGATTTGGGAGGCGCGCCATTGGTTTCCCCCGCACGCGCGGGGATAGTCCCAGTTCCTGGTAGGCGGCGTCCGGCGTGTTCAGGTTTCCCCCGCACGCGCGGGGATAGTCCCCCAAATCGCCGCCATCATAGCCCAGGTCATCGGTTTCCCCCGCACGCGCGGGGATAGTCCCTGGGGTAAGGGGCGAAAGAAACCGCTTGTCGAGTTTGCCCCGCACGCGCGGGGGATAGTCCCTGATGCTGGCGCCCTTGGAACAACGCCATGGGGTTTCCCCCGCACGCGCGGGGATAGTCCCCTTTTCGACCCACTGAAGGCCACCGATGGTGGGTTTCCCCCGCACGCGCGGGGATAGTCCCCCGCCGCAAGATCGAACTCGCCCGCATCACGGCGTTTCCCCCGCATGCGCGGGGATTTCCCTCAGACCTTGCTAAATAGAACGGCTCCGTTCAATTAAGATTGTTCGGCGTCGCGGCACCGCGCGGCTCGGGCAGATCGCGCGCGATTTCGAGGGCGGTTAGCAGCCGTTCAGCGCGCGGATGCGGACGATATAGGCGCGCCCATCGCACACCCTGCTACCCGTGGCATAGTGATAGCGCACGCTCCAGGTATCGTTGCCCAGCGGTGCCACCCCGCGCAAGTCCACCGGCTCGCGCAGCGAACCATAGAATGCGCTGGGCGCCGCACCCGGAAACCCCTGAGGCGGCCAGCCAGCAATGGCGTTCCGTCGCCGACCAGATGCGTCCGAGGCTCCCAAGACTGGCGACTTTGATGGACGATGCCGAACCCGATGTCCTGGCATACATGGCCACCTGTTTAGAGTTGGATATCCCTCTTACCGGCTGTCCAGTCGATCCAGCCAAGCTTGCGCCTGCTTGGGCTCGCCTACCGCATCCGACTTGACAGGCCCACGAGATGCCAGGAATTCCTGTTGAAGCGCGAAAGGCGGCATGCCGAGCTGCTCTCTCATTTGGTCGATCGCCTGACCGATTTCAGCCAAATTTTCGATGATCGGGGCTACAGCCTTGCGCGACCAGCGGTCTGCGTTGTGATCAAAAAGGCCCCATTTGCCTGAAGCCGTAACGCGCAAGGCATCAATCAGCGCTGCCATATATTCCGTTTCAAGTTCTGTACGACGAACGTCGAGGCGTTCCAACCTATCAGCCTTTGCCATCCTTTGATTGGTACATAGTCACGCAGCTGTCCGCAACGTTGGCGGCTGCCCCCATTCGTTGGCGCCGCGTTGAGGGATGAACCAACGACCGGTTCTGTTGCCGCGATCAGTGCTCATTAAATGGCGGGTAATAGGGCAATAGTCACTCAACTCCGACGCGATGACAGCCGCCTTCTTGCTGTTCGAGCCTGACGGTCCGGCCGGTGAAGCGCTGCGCAATGTCGATGGCGGTGACCAGATGCTGGCTGGGCTTGACCGTCGTGAACGTGCCGCCGCCTGCCAAGACGAATGGCAGGATGAGCTGATCGGCAAGATAGGGCCCGGCAAAGGCATCGCTTTCCAGATAGCCGCGCATCCGCGCCGCAGCGGTCTTGCCCAATCGCTCTGCCGTCACGCCCAATTGGCCAAAGCCGCTGACGATTTCGGTCACTTCTTGATAGCGGGCCTCCAGCATCAGGATCACGCCGGGGCCTTGATCGTCGGGCAGTTTGCGAATGGCAAAGTCCTCTGCATTCCAGCCGGGCAGATCCTTGCGGGCCCGATCGAGCATGCGCTGCGGGATTTCGCCGGCGAGACCGCAATAGGCCGCCTGCGCCCCCACGCAGAGCAAATCCCCGCGCCGGGTGCAGTCGACGGGCACCAGCGGCGCCGGCGCAATCTCCACCTCGATCCGCCCGCCGCCGCGCGGGTAAAAGCCATGGCGCATCAGGCGCGCGGAGACGCGCGGCCCCATGCGGTTGATGATGGGAAGAAAGCAGCGCTCGATAAAATCGAACGGCGGGGCCAACATGTTGTGCGTGCCCCCTTCAAGTACCAGCCGCGACGGGCCGTCGGCCAGAAGCAGCGGCATCAGCACCGTCTGCAGCACCAGCCCGGTGCTGCCCGCAGTTCCAACGGCAAAGCGATAGTCTCCGGCTCGCGCGGTGCCGGGACGGAACGTGAGGTCGGACGAGCCCACCGTCAGGCCGCTGCATTCGCTGCCAGAAATGGCCGCCGCAGCCTCTACCGCGGTCACATGCTGGCGCATCAGCCCCGGCTTGGAGCGCTTGGCGCGAATGTTGGTGATGCGGAAAGGCTGGCCAGTGACCAGCGACAGCGCGCACGAATTGCGCACCATCTGGCCACCGCCTTCGCCTTCGGATCCATCGATCGTAATCATCTGCTCTTCTCGATTGGGCGCTGTGCGAAGGGGAGTTACCCCTTCACGCAGACCACCTGCTTCAATGTGTGGACGATCTCGACCAGATCGGCCTGCGCCGCCATCACGGCCTCAATCGGCTTGTAGGCGCGGGGCGTTTCATCGATCACGCCGACATCCTTGCGGCATTCGACGCCCGCGGTATCGGCGATATGGTCGGCCAGGCTGACCAAGCGCTTGGCCGCTGTGCGGCTCATCACGCGGCCTGCGCCATGCGAACAACTGTCAAAGCTCTCCGCATTGCCGAGGCCGCGCACGATGAAGCTTTTCGCCCCCATCGAACCGGGGATGATGCCCAGCACACCCTTGGCCGCCCGCACCGCGCCCTTGCGGGTGACCAGCACGTTCTCGCCGAAGTGGTTTTCGCGCGTCACATAGTTGTGGTGACAGTTCACCGCTTCCAGCTCGGCGTCGAACGGCTTGGCGATTTGGCCCCGCAGAGCGGATATCACATTGGCCATCATCATCCGCCGGTTGAGCGCCGCGAAATCCTGTGCCCAGCCCACCGCTTCGACATAGTCGTCGAAATGGTCGGTCCCTTCCGGAAAATAGGCAAGATTCTCGTCGGGCAGGTTGATGTGCCACTTGCGCATGTCCTGCTTGGCCAGTTCGATGAAAAAGCTGCCAATCGCATTGCCCACCCCGCGTGAGCCGGAATGGAGCATCACCCACACCCGTGCGTCCTGGTCGAGGCACAGTTCGATGAAGTGATTGCCGGTGCCCAGCGTACCCAGGTGCGTGAGGTTGTTGGTGTTCTTCAGCCGGGGATACTTGTCGCAGATCCGCGCAAAGCGTACCGCCAGGCCGGCCCAGGCCTCGACAATCGCGGCCGGCGGGTTGCCCCATGAACCGTGATCGCGCTGGCCACGCCCCACGCTGCGCCCATGCGGCACGGCCTGTTCGATGGCGCTGCGGATGCCTTCCAGATTGTCGGGCAGGTCATGTGCCATCAGTGAGGTACGCGCTGCCATCATGCCACAGCCGATGTCCACCCCCACCGCTGCCGGGATTACCGCGCCGCGCGTGGGGATGACCGAACCGACCGTGGCACCGATGCCGACGTGCACGTCGGGCATGGCGGCGACATGCTTGAACAGGAACGGCATCTTGGCCGCGCGCGTCAATTGCGCGCGCGCTTCGTCTTCCACCGGCACGCCGCGTGTCCACATCTTGATCGGCACGCCGCCTGCGACATTCTGCACTTCATACGTAGTTTCAGCCATACCGGCCTCCCGCATTGTCATCGTGGTGCCGGCGGTGCGGCTCTGGCAAGTCGCAAGCCGTCCATGGCAAATTTCCTGTCAGGGGCGATCCGGGGGCGGCCGGCCCATTCCGACCGCCCCTGTTGCCGCTTACCTGTCGGGCTGTTCGACTGACCCGACGCCATCCACGTTGCAGATGGCGTGCCAATTTTGGGGGCGGCGTTGCCAAAGTCGTTCAAGGCACTGATTATATTATCAATTAAAATAGGGATGCCGTTCGGGAGCGAAACCGATCATCCGATATACTCACCAATTTGTATCCTGACATATAAGCTGATATAAAATTCGCGCATGAGGCCCACCACCGTCATCAGCTTCCTCGGCTCCACGCTGGACGCTGCCAAATTCGGTCCATCGCGCTGGACGAAGTGGCGGCCGTCGGTAGGCCTGTGCATGCACGAGGATCTGCGCGTGGATCGCTTCGTGATGATCCACGGCACTTTGCACGGCCGCCTTGCGGACTATGTGACGCAGGACATTGCCTCGGTTTCGCCCGAGACGCGGGTGGAACGGCATGTTCTCGATTTCCAGGACGCCTGGGATTTCGAGGAGGTCTACGGCAAGCTGCTTGACCTTGCGCGCGAGCTGGCCCTGGACCCGGACGCTGAGGACGTGCTGGTGCATATCACCACTGGCACCCATGTCGCGCAGATCTGCCTGTTCCTGCTGACTGAGGCGCATTATCTGCCCGGGCGCCTGCTCCAGACTCAGCCCCGGCGCGGCGCGCCCGATGCGGCAGGTACGTGGAGCGTGATTGATCTCGATCTCTCGCGCTACGACAGCATCGCCACGCGCTTTGCCAGCGAGAGCGCTGAGCATTCGTCGTTCCTCAAATCGGGGATCGAGACGCGCAATCCTGCCTTCAATGCCATGATCGACGAGATCGAGCAGGTGGCCGGCCGCACGCGCGCGCCGATCCTGCTGATGGGACCAACCGGCGCGGGCAAAAGCCAGCTTGCCCGCCGCATCTTCGAACTCAAGAAGCTCAAGCGCCAGATGACCGGCAGCTTTGTCGAGATGAATTGCGCCACTCTGCGTGGGGACAGCGCCATGTCGGCCCTATTTGGCCACAAGAAGGGCGCGTTTACCGGCGCGGCGGCCGATCGTGCCGGACTTTTGCGGAGTGCTGATGGCGGGATGCTGTTCCTCGATGAAATCGGCGAACTGGGTCTCGACGAGCAGGCGATGATCCTGCGCGCGATCGAGGACAAGCGGTTCCTGCCCGTGGGCGCCGACAAGGAGGCGCAGAGCGAATTCCAGTTGATCGTCGGGACCAACCGCGATCTGGCGTCGTGCGTGGCGGCAGGCACTTTCCGCGAAGACCTCTACGCCCGCCTCAACCTCTGGACATTCGCGCTTCCCGGCCTGGCCGAACGGCGCGAGGATATCGCCCCCAACCTTGACTATGAACTCGACCGTCATGCCGAGCGCGAAGGCGAGCGGGTGACGTTCAACAAGGAAGCGCGCGCCGATTACCTTGCCTTCGCGCTGTCTCCCGCCGCGCGCTGGTCAGCCAATTTTCGCGATCTGGCCGCCAGCGTGACGCGCATGGCGACCTTTTCGCCCAAGGGACGGATCGATGTTGCGGCGGTGACCAAGGAAATCGAGCGGCTCAAGCGTCTTTGGGGCGATGGGGCCGCAGATGGCGATGGGCTGGAACGCTGGCTATCGCCATCTGCGTTGGCCGATCTCGACCCGTTTGACCGGGTGCAACTGGCGTATGTCGTGGCGACTTGCGCATCTGCCCGCTCCCTGTCCGAAGCCGGGCGGACACTCTTCGCCGCCTCGCGCGAGAAGCGGGCCAGCACCAATGACGCCGACCGGTTGCGCAAATATCTCGCGCGGTTCGGGCTGGGGTGGGACGATTTCAGGGATGGCAGGCAAGCCCACTAGACGCCCAGCCATTCCAGACCGTGCGGCAAGGCGTCCGCGCTGAAATCCACCTGGAGCACGCGGCGATGCGCGGGCTGGCTGGCCGCGTCAGAAGCATGAAGGATCGGCGTGGAATAAGCCCAGACGTCTCCCGCCCGGGCAAGGCACGCGACGATGCCACACGCGGCAACCACTTGAGCCACCGAACTTTCCGGCACGCGCCCGCAGCGGTGCGATCCCGGAGCAATCAACAGCGGGGCATTGCTTGCGGGCACATCGTCGAAATGAACGCGCAGTGTTACCATGCGTGACAGCAACTCCATGGGCGGCGCAACGTGATGCAAACCCGCTTTGACCGACCAGGGCCCGAAGCCTGCGACCTCGATCTTCTCCCGGACGCAGATGGTGCGGTCCTGGTGCCAGCCCAGCGACCAATTGGTGCTTGCGCTCTTGTCGAACAAAATGGCCCGCACAGGCGTGGCCGCAGCGCCAATGGCCTTGCATGCAATGGCGCCGATGGAGCTGTTCGGCGCCAAAAGTTGACGCAAGGCGGGCACACCATGAATGCGCACGCCAGCCTGATCAGGCGGCAGCCCAGCCATCGCCGCCGTCAAATCCTGCAAAATTGCCAAGGCTGCTTCTGGAAAGAGCTGCGCGCCGTGGTCGGTCAGACGCAGACGATCGAGCTTGTTCAAGTCAGCCACTTGGCCGTGCCCCGTTCCACTTCCGCCTGCGCCAGCCGCAACAGCGCCGGATCGCCTTCGGTCAGCACCTCCAGCAGGCTGGAAATCTCGCGCAGATAGACTCGCGCAAAGCCATCGCCGTGCTCCACGATCGAGCGCGTGTTGGAAATCACATCGGCCAGCTTGACGGTCTTCATCTCGGCAGGGGCCCGGGCCAGGTGCGCGCGGTCGATCGCCTTGCGGATCGCGCGATTACCGTCTTCTGGGCGGCTGGCGTCGGTAAGCCATGCCACCCCTTGCGCGATGTCCTCGCCAAATGCGGCGCGGACATCCTCGATGGTTGCCTCGGTATCCTCGATCACATCGTGAAGCAGGGCCGCCACAATCATTGTGGGCGTTCCACCAACGTCCGCCACCGTTCGTGCCACTTCCAGGCAATGCAGCACATAGGGCTCGCCGGTGTATTTGCGCTGCTGCTTGCCGTGCATGCGCGTGGCGAAAGCGCAGGCATCGAGAACCAGCGGCAATGCGGCAAGGTCTTGGGACAACAATCCGATATCTCCGGAAGATCGGTGGGTGAACGCGAGCCCACCCACCGATGCGAATTCAAGCCGATTTTAGCTGAAACCGTTCACCGGCATAGACCCGAACCGCATTGCCACGTTCAAGCTCCTGATGAACTTGCCATTGCACTCGGCGCCCCTCTTCTGTGGCCTGCTGGTGTCGCGCTTGCAGCATGATTGCCAGTTTCAGCCGCGCCAGCTTGCGGTTGGCGTGCTGCGAGCGCTGCTCCTGCGCCATGGCGACAAGGCCGGTTGGCCGGTGCGTTGCCCGCACGGCACTGTCGGTCTTGTTGACATGCTGGCCGCCCGGCCCACTGGCGCGCATCACCTGATAATCGATATCCTCCTCTTCCAGATCGATCATCTCTTCAGGCGTAGGTGCCAAGGATACGCCAACGAACCAGTTGCGCCGCTTGTGGGTAGGACGAAAGGGACTGTTGCCGATCCACTGGTTGGTACCGATACGCTGGGCGGCAAAGACCGCCGATCCCTCGCCAGCGATGCGCAGCAGGACGGACGCGGGCAACGCCTCCGCCCCATCCAGCAATGCGCATTCCAGCCCCGCCGCCTTGGCCTCCCGCGTAAAGGCGCGGGCCAGTCCTGCCACCACCCAGCAGCATTCCTGTGGGCCCTTGCCCGCCGTGATATGCAGGATCACCTCGTTCATGCTGCCCTCGTCTTGTAGCTGAGCAAGGGGCGCAGCTTGGCAATCACGCGGATCAACCCAACTTGTTCCAGATCGGCGATGACCATGCCGATATCCTTGTAGGCGTCGGGCGCTTCTTCGAAGATCAGGCGGCGATCCTCGCAGATCACCTGGCTGCCAAGCGCGGTGCGTTGCAGATCAGCCACCTTGAAGCGGCGCGATAGGCGCGCGTGGGCATCCTTTCGGCTCCACTTGCGCCCCGCGCCATGGGCCAGCGAATGAAGCGCATGATCGGCTGCTTCCGCGATGGGTTCGACCAGATAGCTGAAATCGCCACGCGAGCCCGGGATGGTCACCAGCCCGCGATCGGCCGGCGCCGCCCCTTTGCGGTGCAGCCATCCGCCCCGATGCGGCGTCACACTGTTGTGGCAGATATCCAATACGCGCCAGCCACCAAACCCCAGGCTCTCGCAAAAGCGCCGGGCGATGATCTGGCGGTTGAGAATGGCCCATGCCAGCGCGCCATCATGCTCCGCCAGATAGGCCTTCGCCTTGGCATGCCCAGCAGGAATGCCTTGGCGCGCGTCTGCTTGGCGATGCGCCTGCAGGATGGCTTGTCCCAACCCGCGCGAGCCACTGTGAACCATCATCCACACACGATCATGACGCAGGCCCAGGTCGGCAAAGCGTGCCTCATCGGCAATGGCTTCGATGCGCTGGAATTCGACGAAGTGGTTGCCACCACCAATCGTGCCCAGCGCCGGACTGGCGACATGCGGCGGGAGTCCAACCTCGGCCAGAGACTCCGCATGATCGCCTGCCCAAGGCGCGTCGAGCCCGTGCAACTTGCGTTCGATCGCACTGAGGCGAAACTTGCGCACGAGGCAGTCGGTTTCCCACAAGGCCATGCCGCAGCCGATGTCGCTACCGACGAGATGCGGCCAGACGTGGCTTGGCGACCAGAAGGCCGCGCCCACGGCAATGCCATTGCCAGCATGCAGATCGGGCAGGCCGACAATGCGCGCCATTCCGTCATAACGCGCGCACGCTTCGAGTTGATCTAGCGCCACGGGATCGAAACGCGCTGGATCCGTGGCAATCAGGGTTATGGCGCTCATTGCGCACCACCCCGGCCACGGTTTTGGCCAAAGCGAAAAGCAACAAGGATAACGATGTCGGTAAAATCAGCGGCGCGATGGCCGCGAAAAGCCATCAGGCGAAACGGTTCGCCTGCGATGGAGTTGCCCATGCAATCTGTTCCTGAACACAGGGAAATAAGAAGTGATGTGTGGTGCGGGCGAATGCTGCGCGCATGGTCTTCTCCTTTCCTTGTTCAAAAACAGGCCGGTCTTGGCTGGCAGCGGCGATAGTTCGGATTGACCTGCTGGGCAAGTGATTCAACAATGGGCTGTCGATTTTTGTGCGGGGCGTTGCTTGAAAACCATTCTGTTCGTTTGCAGCCAGAACCGTCTCCGCAGCCCGACGGCAGAGCAAGTGTTCGCCCATTACCCTGGGTTGGAAGTGTCTTCTGCCGGCACCAATCATGATGCGGAAAACCCGCTGACCGCTGAACTGGTATCATGGGCCGATGTGATCGTCGTGATGGAAAAGCAGCACCGCGCCAAGCTGCAGCGGCGATTCCGCGGGGCTTTGCGCGGGCAGCGCGTGATCTGCCTGGATATTCCGGACGAATATGCCTTCATGCAGTCGGAGCTGGTGGAATTGCTCAAGGCCCGTATGGCGCGGCATCTGCCGCCCGCATGATCGTGAATGCATGGCTGCTTCCGGCGCAAGTTATTGGGCTTGCCAAGGTCGGCTTTGTCAGCATTCCTTCACCAAATTTGCTGTTCTTACAGTCCGCCCGGTTTACCAAAAGCCGGGCCCATACCACTGGGCGCCGATGCATCGACGGGAGCGGCGGCGGTCGGCGTTGCGCGTGGCTGGGAGGCGGGCGGGCAAACGACTGTGTTCTCGACAGTGAAGGTCAAATGCTGACCACCGGCGATGATATCATCGTGCAAGGGCCTTGATGGAACAGCCTCCCCACGGCGCAACGCTTCACGCACCCCTGCACAGCCCACGGAGCTGAGCGCGCCAATTTTCGCCCATTTGCCATTGGCGTCTAGGCCGTACACTGGCGAGGAGCCGCCATACGTGTTCGCTGCTGCTTGGATGACGACTTGGGGCACGTCTCGTTTGGCGGTAGCCGGCTGGTCGGATGGCGCTGGCCCGTCGATGACCAGCAGCAACGGCGCACCAGAATCCTTGCCCGGCAGCACGATGACATCGCATGGTGCACCGTTTTTCATGCAATCCGGTCCGGCAAAATAATCTGACGAATCCGCCCATTTGGTCTTGCGGAAACCATCAGGTAGTCGGGCGCCCTTGGGATAGACCGAGGCATGGGTGAAGGCAGGCTCGGTCTGGGCGGGGTCGGGGGCGTCGCCGCCGTCGCTGTACGAAAAATGCTGGAGGACTTGCGCCTGTCTGGCACGCATCGCGATTTCCGGCGTACTGCTGCCCGCCAGCGCGGCAAGCGCATTCGTGCCATAGCCCCCAGAATTGAAGCGCAGGAACTGATAATCGAACTTCGCCGCCGCCAGCTTGCCCGAGGTCAATCGTGCAACCTGACTGTTGACCGAAATCCGCGCCGGATCAGCGATGGGGGTCAGTTTCAGCACCAGAACGGCCACAATCCCGAGGCTTGCGGCGATATTGACAGGTTCGATGCCCTTGAGCCACGGCCCCTTCAGCACCGCCGCGCGGGTGTAACCCGCCGCGTAAATCAACCCGATGGTCGCCGCCATCGCGGAGCGTAGCCGCATCGGCGTCCAGCCATATTGGCCCACCCGCTGGGCAATGGCATAGGTGGCGAGCAGCGTCATCAATAGCATCATCGGCGGCGCGACGCGTCCTGCCCAACGGATCACCGCCGGGGTAGGCTGGTCGCCATCCTTGTAAGCCGCATTCAGCAGGACCAGCGTGACAACCACTGCCCACAGCAGGATCGATGCCGCAAACCGCGTGCCCCACAAGGGGGTGAGGCCGGTGAACACCAGCCCCAGCAGGAACCCCCAGCCCAGCACCACCACCAGCGGTAACAACCACGCCAGCAGCGTCAGCCCCAAATTGCGCATCCCGTGCAACAAGGCCGGGCGTACGTCGGTGATGTGCACCGAGGCGGCGAAAGCGAGCGCGAGTAACGGACACCGGAACCAGTTATGCTCGATCATATGCCCGAACCAGTCGAGATGGATGAGCCCGAACAGTGCCCGCCCCAGTTCGATGACGCCCCATACCAGCGCCGTAAAAATCAGCGACAGCAAGAACTGGAAGGCGCGCATCCAACTGTCTTCGAAATGGTCGGCATAGCGGGACCACAGGCTGGCACCGCGCGCCTTGTGCTCCAGCAACTGATTGACGATGAAAGTGCCGATCCCAGCGCAGAACATCAGCGTGAACGAGGGCCAAATGCGGTTGGTGGCGGCGCCCCAACCATTCTCGACAGGATCACGCCAGATATCGTAGCCCGCCAAGCTGGCCAACACCGCGCACGCAACTGCCAGATAGATGGCCAGGGGCCGTTTGGCCATGCGCCCGACTTCTGCCAGTGCGATCACCGGCAGGATTGCCACGATGAGGCAAAGCGCGGCAAACACGCCGGGATGCCGATAGGGCCACCATTGCATGACATCGGGCTGTTTGGTGTACCCTGAGGCCTTGGGCAAAAGTTCCAGCAATGCCCAAGCGCAGATGCCCTGCGCAAAACCGATGACCAGGCGCAGATTGAACAAAGAGAACAGTGACACTTGCGACGGTGGGCCTTCTTGCTCCTGCGCTTCACCGTTCATCTCGAAGCCTCTCATCCATTGCCCGAGGCATGGTGTAGCAAGTTACTTGGCACAGGCAATGTATGGTCACGCCTTCGCTGTGGCGCATCGAAGTGAGATTTGATCAGAGTGCAGGCTCATGGCATTGCCCGGTGAACTGGTACTTGGCATATGGACGAACGGTCGGTTTCGGCGGCAGGGTCAGAGGCTCTGAACGACCGCAATTAGGGCGATTACACCATGGATCGCGACACAAGTGCCGCCGAAAACATCTGCTTGTCGGCACTCGTGTAGCCGGGGCAGAGCAGTTAGCCACGCGAGCGGTTTTCAGGGCTGCTCAAGAAATCGCCAAATGGCTGAAAACAGCCATTTCTTGCCTCATCGAACATCACTGTTATTGTCGGTGGCAAGCAGCGGTCGATGATGCCGCGCGCTGTTTGCCTGTGATGACGATGCTTTTGCGGCCAAGATGGCGGCACGGCGGCAGAATATTTGCGATTACATATTGTTGTTGGTCAGTGGTCAAGCCCCAGGCGGCTCGATCGTTGACCGAAATGCGATCGACGACTAAATGATGCATATGCATCATGATTCGCTTTCGATCGATGGCGTGGCTTGCGCCTGCAACGCGCTGCGCAAGGCTTCGCGCGCCGTGACCCGCTTCTATGACGAGGTCATGGAAGGGTCTGCCCTGTCGCTCACCCAGTTTGCGGTCTTGCGGAATATCGCGCGGCACGAGCCGGTGCCGCTGATGGACCTGGCGCACGTGCTGGTGATGGACCGGACCACGCTGTATCGCACGCTCAAGCCGCTGGAGCGGGAAGGGTGGATCGCTGTTGCCGAGGGCAAGGGGCGCGCCAAGCAGGCGCGCTTGACGGCGCAGGGACGCGACGCGGTGGCCAATTCGCAAGGCGCCTGGGAAGAGGCGCAGCGGCGCATGATCGGCGCGTTTGGTCCAGAGCGCTGGGCCGGCGTGGAAGTGGCGCTGGGTGACCTTGTCACGCTGGCGCAGGAAAGCCAAGCATGAGCCGCCTGCTGCACAAGACCGGGCTGGTGCCCGCGCGCCTTCACCTGATCCTGATCGTTGCGGCGACATTCCTCGCGCTTTTGGTCTCGGCCGGGCTGCGCGCCACGCCCGGCGTGCTGATGGTGCCTTTGCAGGTCAACTTCGGCTGGGACCGGGCAACGATCTCGTTCGCCGCCGCGATCGGCATCTTTCTCTATGGCCTTGTCGGCCCCTTTGCCGCGGCACTGATGGTTTCGTTCGGCATCCGCCGCACCATGCTGGCCGGGCTCACGCTAATGTCGCTCGCCACCTTTGCCAGTCTGTGGATGCGGCTGCCGTGGCACTATGTGCTGACCTGGGGGGTATTGTCGGGCATCGGCAGCGGCGCGGTTGCCTCGGTGCTGGGAGCGGCCGTGGTCAATCGCTGGTTCGCGACGCGGCAGGGGCTGGTCATGGGCCTGCTGAGTGCCAGCACAGCCACGGGTGCGCTGATTTTCCTGCCGCTGCTGGCCTGGCTTTCGCGCGACGGCGCGTGGCGGCCGGTTGTTCTGGCGGTCAGCCTGGTCTGCCTGGCGCTGGTGCCGCTCGTGGCCCTGGTCGTGCCCGAACATCCCGCCGACATCGGCACGCGCCGCTTTGGCGAAGGGCCCGACAGCCCGCCGCCGCCTGCGCCGCGCCAGGCCCGCACCGCCGGCCTGGCGCTCAGCGTGTTGTGGCGCGCGGCGCGGCAGCCGATGTTCTGGCTGCTGTTCGGCACGTTCTTTGTCTGTGGCCTGACCACCAATGGCCTGGTCGGCACGCACATGATCGCGTTCTGCGGGGACCATGGCATTGCCCCGGTGGCCGCAGCCGGGCTGTTGTCCACCATGGGTTTCTTCGACCTGTTCGGCACCACCGCGTCTGGCTGGCTGACCGATCGCTATAATCCGCGCGTGTTGCTGATCGTCTATTACGGGCTGCGCGGCCTCTCGCTGCTGGCGCTGCCGTTCCTCAGCTTCGATACCACCAGTCTGGCGGTCTTCGCCGTGTTCTATGGCCTGGATTGGATCGCCACGGTGCCGCCGACGGTGAAGCTCGCCAACGAGGCCTTTGGCGAACAGGAAGCGCCGATCGTATTTGGCTGGATCCAGACCGGGCACCAATTGGGCGCCGCTTTCGCCGCGTTTGGCGCCGGGGTGATCCGTCAGCAGAGCGGCAGCTATGCCCTGGCCTTCGTGGTCGCTGGCATCATGGGCGTGGTCGCCGCCTTGGTGCTGCTCGGCACCTTGCGCCGCGCGCACGCAGCGGCGGGCGCGCCGGTCCCCGCGTGAGGCCGGGGCGGCCCGAAACCTTCGGGCCGCCCGCAAGGCTCAGAGGATGCCGCGCCGGTGGTCTTCGCTCAGCTTGAGGATCGGGCGGCCAGGCAGGGTATCAGGCTGCACCCGCTGCCACAGACTTTCCCCGCCTGACGCTGCCGCCTGCTGCTCATGGCGGCAAATCCAGTCTTGCGCGCTTTTGATCCGGCCGGGGTGGATTTCATCGAGCAGGGCATAGTCGCGCGTGATGATCTCGTGCTTCCACGTGTTCCAGAAGCCGGTGAAGTTGTCGCGAAAGCTCATCGTGCTCTTGTCTTTGGGATCGGCGTTGTAGCCGGCGGGAAGCGCGGCGATCCCGCCGAAGCGCGCGAAATAGCTGTCCAGGTCCGTATCGACGTAGCGGGCCGGATGGCCGGTCACCTGCGTGAACGCGGCAGCCAGATCGGCATAGCGCACCGGCTCGATGCCGACGGCCAGGTCCATGCCGTTGGCCCGGTCGCGATGGTCGAACAGCCAGCGCACGTAGTGTCCGCAGTCTTCCAGCGCGACGTGGACAACGGCGCCCTGGCCCAGTGGCACGCGCCAGGTCAGCACGCCCTCTTCCACAGCCGGGGTCATCGGCGTCTGCGCCGAGAATGCCATTTCCATGTAGGGGCCGGTGGTGAACAGCGCGCTGCCCATGCGCCCGGCGTTGTCGCGGGTCTGCGCCAGGATCCATTCGCCCATGCGGCCTTTGCCGTCATAGTGGCCGGTGCGGAACATCGAGCGGTAGCCCGCCTGCTTGAGCGTGTAATCGAGATTGCCATAGACGAAGAAGCGCACACCTTCCTCGATTGCGATTTCGTAGGCGCGGATCGCCCAATAAGTCTCGGTCTTTTCGCCGGTGTTGAAGCCATCGATGTTGAGGAACACGCCCTGGCAAGCGCGCATCCCGGCGCGCAGCACGGCCTCATCGGCAAACGTGCCTTCCAGAAAATCGACTTGGTCCCATTGCGCCAACGCGCGCGCCCGGGCCGAGTTCTTGTCACGAGTCAGCGCCAGAACCCTGTAGCGACCATCCTGTACCAGTCCGCGGACCACCGGAAGGCCCTGGGCGCCGGTGGCACCGACGACGAATATGCGGGAAATTTCATCCATGCGTGACTCCTGGGTTGCAAGGTAGAAAGCCGACTCTCATGATGAGAGTCTATTAACTCCAATAATAAGAGTCACGGAATTTTGGAAAGGCGCCGACGATGCGATCCAAGAGTTTTGACGGCATGGCCTGCTCGATTGCCGAAGTCATGGGCGCGGTGGGAGATCGCTGGGGCCTGCTGATCATGCGCGATGTGCTGCTGGGGCTGACCCGCTATGACGATCTACGCCGCTCAACCGGGGCAACCAACGCTACCTTGTCGGACCGGCTCAAAAGCCTGGAAGAAGCCGGGCTGATCGAGAAGAGGCTCTACCAGGCGCGCCCGCCCCGCCATGACTATGTGCCCACGCTGCGCGGGCAGGATCTGGCCTTGCTGCTCCAGGCGATGGTGCAGATCGGGGATACGTGGCGGCGCCGTGCCGGGCAGGAAGCGCCGCTGCGGATCGAGCAGGCCACGTCAGGGCGGCCCGTGCAACTGGTGCTTGCCGATGCCGAAACCGGGATGCCGACCGGCGCAACGCCGTTGCGCGTGGCGCCGGGACCCGCTGCTGACGAGGCCATGCAATGGCGTCTGGCCATGGGCGCCGAGGCGCGGACCATGCGGGTGGCTCCGGAAGGCCAAGCAGGCGGTGATTTGCTGTGAGGGGGCTCCCAATCTGAACCGCGGTCGCTACCCTAGAGCAGAGCAGTTTATGCCGTTGCCCGCGTGTACCGCTCCCGCTTGGCCTGCGTGGCCCGGCGTGCCTGGGCAAGGGCTTGCTCTTCGGTGGCAAACAGCAGACCGTCGAGCACGGCGGCGAGGTGGGCACGCATGGCGGCGCGGGCCGCGTTAGCATCGCGGCTGCGCAAGGCATCGAGCACCGCGCAATGCTCTTCCACCACGGGCTTTACATTGGCGGTGCGTGCCTTGCTGTGCAGCAGGGCAGCTTCGGGCGAGGTCTGGCGCAAGTCCCACAGTTGCTCGATCGCATTGTAGATGGCCGAGTTGCGGGTCGCGCGGGCGATGGCCAGGTGGAATTCGCGATCGGCGCGCTCCGTTCCGGCGGGATCGTTGTTTTCCTGCGCAATATCATCGACCAGGCGCGCAACCTCGGTCAGCTCTTCATCGGTGATCTGGGTGGCGGCCAGGGCGGCCGCTTCGCCTTCGAACAGCAGGCGCGCCTCGGTCAGCTCGAACGCCGAGACATCGAAACCCGGGCGATCGCCCTCGTTGGGCAGGCGCAGGACATAGGCCCCCGAACCCAGCCTGACTTCCACGAAGCCCTGCACTTCCAGCGCGATCATCGCCTCGCGCACGGTGGGCCGGCTTACGTCGAAGCGCAGCGCCAGTTCACGCTCTGCCGGAAGCCGGGTGCCCACCGGAAAGCGCCCGGCGGCCAGTTCCTCGACCAGCGATCGTGCCACGTCCTGATAGAGTCGTTCGCTGGTTTTGCCGTTCGTCATGCAGGCCCTTTTTGGTAATGCCAATTTTCAAAACTTGACAGACCGAAATCGGTCGATCAATCGGTCTTACCACAATTGAATCGCTTTGTGAGGCCCAACGAACATGAAGATCACCGGTGCGCGCGTCATCGTCACCTGCCCGGGACGCAACTTCGTGACGCTCAGGATCGAAACCGATCAGGGCGTCTATGGCATCGGTGATGGCACGCTCAACGGACGCGAGCTTTCGGTGGTGGCCTATCTGGAAGAGCACGTCATTCCCTGCCTGATCGGCATGGACCCGCGCCGCATCGAGGATATCTGGCAGTATCTCTACCGTGGCGCCTATTGGCGGCGCGGCCCGGTGACGATGCGGGCAATCGCGGCGGTCGACATGGCGCTGTGGGATATCAAGGGCAAGATGGCCGGCATGCCGGTTTACCAATTGCTCGGCGGGCGCAGCCGCGACGGGATCATGGTTTATGGTCATGCCAATGGCAGCGACATTGCCGAAACGGTCGAGGCGGTCGGCCACTATATCGACCTGGGCTACAAGGCGATCCGCGCCCAGACCGGGGTTCCCGGCATCAAGGATGCCTATGGCGTGGGCCGGGGCAAGCTCTATTACGAGCCGGCCGATGCTGCGCTGCCCTCGGTGACCGGGTGGGATACGCGCAAGGCGCTGAACTATGTGCCCAAGCTGTTCGAGGAACTGCGCAAGACCTACGGCTTTGACCACCACCTGCTGCACGATGGCCACCACCGCTACACGCCGCAGGAGGCGGCCAACCTTGGCAAGATGCTCGAGCCATACCAGCTGTTCTGGCTGGAGGATTGCACGCCTGCGGAAAACCAGGAGGCTTTCAAGCTGGTGCGCCAGCATACGGTGACTCCGCTTGCCGTGGGTGAAATCTTCAACACGATCTGGGACGCGAAGGACCTGATCCAGAACCAGTTGATCGATTACATCCGCGCGACCGTGGTCGGCGCCGGCGGCCTGACCCACCTGCGCCGCATTGCCGATCTTGCCAGCCTCTACCAGGTGCGCACCGGCTGCCATGGCGCCACCGACCTGTCGCCGGTGACGATGGGCTGCGCGCTGCACTTCGATACCTGGGTGCCCAACTTCGGCATCCAGGAATACATGCGACACACGCCCGAGACCGACGCGGTCTTCCCGCATGACTACCACTTCGAGCACGGCGAATTGTTCTGCGGCGAAACCCCGGGGCACGGCGTCGATATCGATGAAAAGCTGGCGGCCAAGTATCCCTACAAGCCCGCCTATCTTCCGGTCGCCCGCCTCGAAGACGGCACGATGTGGAACTGGTGACGGCCTGAAGCACCGCCGATAACAACGAACGAGAGGGTCTACCGTGAAGGCAAACTGGCTTGCAGGACTGGCAATTGGCGCGTTGCTTGCGGTGACGGCGCAGGCCAGGGACGGGGGTGCTGCGGCCGCGGCAACGCAGGCTGGCGCTGAGGCGCGCACCGCCGTTGTCCTTGCCGATGGTTGGCGCTTTATCCAGGGTGACCCGGCCGGCGCGGCGCAACCGGCGTTTGACGATGCCGCGTGGCAGCCCGTGCGGGTGCCGCATACCTGGAACCGGATCGGCTATTACGAGCCCCGGGTCGGGGTGGGGCCCAACACGGCGGGCACGGTTGCCAAGTATCAGGGCGTGGGCTGGTATCGCCTTCGTTTTCCCTCGCCCGCACGGGCCAGCGGCGAGAAGGTGTGGCTGGAGTTCGATGCCGCAAGCCGCATTGCCGAAGTCTGGGTGAACGGCGTCAGGCTCGGCTCCCACGCCGGTGGGTTCAGCCGTTTTCGCTTTGATGCCACGTCGGCCCTACGCCCGGGCGCCAGCAATATCGTGGCGGTGCGCGTGGACAACAGCGCGCCCGTCGCCGGCAGCGCCACGGCCGACGTTTTGCCCTTGAGCGGCGATTTCTTCGTGCGCGGCGGGCTCTATCGGCCGGTGCGCCTGATCGTCACCAATCCGCTGCATATCGACCTGCTCGACCACGGCGGGCCGGGTGTTTATGCCACGACGACCAGCATTTCGGCCGGCTTGGCGCAGGTCCGTGTCCGTACCCGCCTGGCCAACGACACCGGGCGCGTGGCCAATGGCGCCGTGGTGGCGCGCCTGGTCGATGCCCAGGGGCGCGTTGCGGCCCAGGGCCGCGCGGTCTTTCGCCTGCCGATGGCCCAGGTATCGGAACAGCAGCAGGACCTGGCGGTGGCCAGGCCGCATCTGTGGCAGGGCACCGCCGATCCCTACCTCTATCGCCTGATCGTCGACGTCGTCGATGGACGCGGCCATGTGGTCGACTCGGTCGCGCAACCTTTCGGGATCCGCCAGGTCAGCATCGATCCGCAACGCGGTTTCCTGCTCAACGGCAAGGTGCTGGCCCTGCACGGCGTGGGTTTGCACCAGGATACCGAAACGTCCGACTGGGCGATGAGCGAGGCGGATATCGCCAGGACGTTCGCTACGATCCGCGACATGGGGGCCAACACCATACGGCTTACCCATTACCAGCACGGCGAGACGATCCACACGCTGGCAGATCGCTATGGCCTGGTGCTGTGGGACGAGATTCCGCTGGTCACGCAATGGACCCAGGGTGAGGCGATCAACCCCACCACGGCACTGGTGGGCAATGCGCAGCAGCAGCTTGCGGAATTGATCCGCCAGAATTTCAATCATCCCGCGGTGGCGTTCTGGGGCGTGGCCAACGAGGTTGATTTCGGGCCCAATCGTCCCGATTTCCTGGGCAAGCCACCCGCGGCGGTTGCCGATCCCAAGGCGCTGGTCCGTCTTCTCGACCAGCAGGCACGCCAGGACGATCCTTCGCGACCGACGGTCATGGCGGCGTGCTGCCAGGGTGATCCGGCTGCCCCCGATGTCGTCGGCTTGACGCAAGCCTCGGCGGTAAACCGGTATTACGGCTGGTATTATGGCAAGCCCGCAGGGATCGGCCCCTATCTTGATGGCCTTCACGCCAAGTATCCCCATCAGCCGCTCGCCCTTTCCGAATATGGCGCCGGCGGCGCGCTGACCTACCAGACCGATGACACCGCCGGTGGCCCGGCCGACATAGCCGGGCCGCGCCAACCGGAAGGGTATCAGGCCTGGGTCCACGAGCAGACCTGGCCCTTGCTGCGTGATCGGCCATGGCTGTTTGGGACGTGGCTGTGGAACGCGTTCGATTTCGGCTCGACCGTCCGGCGCGAGGGGGACTCGGTCGACGTCAACACCAAGGGCCTGGTCACCTATGATGGCACGATCCACAAGGACGCGTTCTATTATTACCGGGCCAACTGGTCTGCCGCGCCCACCGTGCATATCACCGGGCGTCGCTACACCCAGCGCGCCTACCCGGTCACTGAGGTGCGGGTCTATAGCAATGCACCGCGCACCGAACTGGCGCTCAACGGGCGCAGCCTGGGGGGCAAGACCGATTGCCCGAACCGGGTCTGTGTCTGGTCAGGCGTGGCGCTCGCCGCGGGCGCCAATGTTCTGACGGCGACAGGGCAATTCGCGACGGGCGCGGTGGCGGATCGGATCGAATGGCAACTGGCCGGTGCCCAGGCTGGCGCATTCCGGATCGATGCGGGCGCCCTGGTCGCGGCGCATGCGCCCGACGCCGTGTTCGGATCGGATGCGTTCTTCAGCGGCGGAACGGCGCGGTCGGTGGATGTCTTCGCCCGTGGCCGCGCGCCCGTCCGCCCCGACATTGCCGGCACGCGCAACCGCGATCTGGCCGCAACGTTCCGCGCCGGAGCGTTCAGCTATCGCATTCCCACCGGCCCCGGCGCGTTCACCGTGTCGCTGACCTTTGTCGAGCCTGCCGAACAACCGGGCAGCCGCATCTTTGACGTCGCGGCCAATGGCCAGGCCGTGCTCAAGGGTTTTGACATTGCCGGCGCCGCAGGTGGGCCGCTGACCGAAGTGACGCGCTCGTTTCCGGTCACGGCGACAGACGGCGTGGTGACGATCGATTTCGTGCCGGTGAAGGGCGAGGCGGTCGTCTCTGCCATCACTGTCCTGCCGCGTCGCTGAACCATGGTGGAACCTGCCTTCGATGTGGTCTGCGTGGGTGAAGCCATGGTCGAACTTGCCGACACAGGGGCCGGGCGTGGCTTTGGCCAAGGCGGCGACGCGCTCAATACCGCGTTGCATCTGGCACGCAGCGGATGGCGCACCGGCTTCCTGACGGCGCTGGGCAACGATCCCTTCAGCCAGGATCTGCGCACGGGATGGGTGGCCGAAGGGCTCGATGTCTCGCTGGTGCTGGCCCATCCCACCCGTGCCGTGGGCCTCTACGCCATCCGCACCGATGGCGATGGCGAGCGTTCGTTCCACTACTGGCGCGATGCCAGTGCGGCGCGCGACATGTTTGCCCTGCCGGGCATGGCAGCGGCCGTTGCCCTGGCCGAAGCGGCCCGCGTCCTGGTGTTTTCGCTGATTTCGCTTGCCATCCTGCCGGTCGAGGGGCGCCGCGCCTTGCTCGACCTGGCAGCAAGAGTCAGGGCGCGGGGCGGCCTTGTCGCGTTTGACGGCAACTATCGCCCGCGGCTGTGGTCCAGTGCCGGCGAAGCGGCGTCCTGGCGCGATGCCGCGATCGCGCGGGCCGATATCGGCTTTCCCACGCTGCAGGACGAGGACGATATCTCGCCCACCACCCTGGAGGCGTGCGCCAGCCACTGGCAGCGTCTGGGGTGCCAGGAGGTGATCGTCAAGCTGGGCGCGCGGGGGTGCCGGCTGCCCGATGGCACGATCCTGCCGCCGCCCCAGGTGGTGCGGCCAGTGGACACCAGCGGGGCGGGCGACGCCTTCAACGCCGGTTACCTGGCGGCAAGGCTGCAAGGCCTGGCGCCGCGCGACTGCGGCCTGGCCGGCCATCGCCTGGCCGCCGCCGTGGTTCAGCAGGCCGGCGCCATTCCGCAGCTGGACCGGGCGGCCTACGCGCCGCTGGCCCCGGCAACCCGCGCCTGAACCAGGGATATCGACACATGGCAAAAGGTCAGTTGCGCTGGTGGATGATCGGCTTGGTCACGCTGGGCACGATCATGAACTATCTTGCCCGCTCGACGCTGTCGGTGGCGGCGCCGACGCTGAAAGACAGCTTCGGCATGACGACCGAGCAATACAGCTGGGTGGTCCTGGCGTTCCAGGCAAGCTATACCGTGATGCAGACCGTGGCGGGCACGGTGCTTGATGTGCTTGGCACACGGCTGGGGTTCTTCATCTTTGCGCTTGGCTGGGCGCTGGCCAATATGGGGCACGCTTTCGCCACCGGCTGGCCCAGCCTGGCCGTGTTTCGCGCGGCCCTCGGCGCCACCGAAGCGGCGGCCATTCCCGCCGGTGCCAAGGTGGTTTCAGAGTGGTTTCCGGCGCAAAAGCGCCCGCTTGCCACCAGCTGCTTTCAAATGGGCACGAGCGTTGGCAGCATGGTCGCGCCGGCCTTGGTGGCGTTCTGCATCCTGTGGTGGGGTTGGCAGTCTGCCTTCCTGGTTACCGGGGCGCTCAGCCTGGCGTGGGCGCTGTTGTGGTGGTTCACCTATCGATCGCCACGCCCCGAGGAGCGGCCGTTGCATGATCCCGGCGCGGACGTTGCCACCGAGATGGTGTCATCGCGGTTCGATATCCTCAAATCCCGATCGTTCTGGGCGATTGCCCTGCCGCGCTTTCTGGCCGAACCGGCGTGGCAGACCTTCAATTTCTTTATCCCGCTCTACCTCGTCTCGGTATGGAAGCTGGATCTCAAGGCGATTGCGCTGTGGGCCTGGCTGCCCTTCCTGGCTGCCGATTTCGGATCGCTGGGCGCGGGCATCCTGCCGGGCTACCTCATGCGGCGTGGTGCCGGCGTGGTGGCTTCGCGCAAAGTGACCATGGCCGTGGGCGCGCTGTGCATGATCGGCCCGGCCTGCATCGGCCTTGCCGGTTCGCCGGGGCTGGCCATTGCGCTGTTCTGCGTCGGTGGTTTCGCCCACCAGATGCTCAACGGCGCGCTGATCACGCTGTGCGCCGATTTGTTCAATTCCCGCACCGTTGGCACGGTAAGCGGAATGGCGGGATCGATCGCGTGGATCGGTGGCATGCTGTTCACGCTCGCCATTGGCAAAAGCGCCGATGTCTTTGGCTACAACCCGCTGTTCGTCGCGCTGTCGCTCATGGACATGATTGGCGCGGCGCTGCTGTGGGTGCTGCTCACCACCAAGCCAACGGTTTCAGCGGCATAGAGGCGCGCGGCTTATTTGGGCAACGTTGGTACGATCGCGATCGCGCTGGCGCCGCCCATTCCGCCTAAAGCGCGGTGACGATATCCACGTTGTGCCGCTGCACCAGGCGGGTGCGCTCGTCATCCGCGATCGTGTCGGTCACGAACAGGTCGATATCCGAGAGCGAGCCGATCCGCGCCGGGGCCTGGCGTTCGAACTTGGTTGCGTCGGCCACCAGCATGACCTTGCGCGCCTGGGCGATGATCGTCTGGCTGACGGTCACCTCGTTGATATCGAAATCCAGCAGATCGCCATCGGCATCGAGCGCGCTGGTGCCGATCACCGCATAATCGACCTTGAAGCCCTTGATGAAATCCACCGTCAGGCTGCCGATCACCGCGCGATCGTTGGCGCGCAGGCGGCCGCCGGCCACGATCACTTCGATCCGGCTGTTCTGGGCCAGGATATCGGCAACGTTGAGGTTGTTGGTCACCACCAGAAGATGCTCGTGATCGAGCAGGTTGCGCGCCACCGCCTCTGTCGTGGTGCCGATGTTGAGGAACAGCGAGGCATTGTTGGGCAGCAACTGCGCCGCCTTTTGCCCGATCGCGTCCTTGGCATGGGCAGCGATCGCCCGGCGGGTGGAATAGCCGATGTTGTCGAGCCGGGATTCAAGCATGGCCCCGCCGCGCACGCGGGTGAGCAGGCGCCGGCTGGCCAGCAGATCGAGATCCTTGCGCACGGTCTGCTGGGTCACGCCCAGAACCTGGGCGAGTTCCTCTACCCCGGCAAAGCGGGCGCCTTGCAGGTATTCGACAAGGCTGCGGTGCCTGATCGCGGCAAGATCGGCCAAAACTGCTCCTCCAGGCCAGCGCGCCGCACCGTGCGGCCCGCTCGGGCGTGATCCTACCCTTGGCGCGCTTGCCACCATTGGGCAAGCCAGGCATCGATCCGGGGCAGGGCGTCGGGCGACAGGCGCAGCAGCAGTTTGCTGCGCCGGGCGACGACATCCTCGGCCGTCATCGCCCATTCGTGCTGCGCCAGATAGGCCAGCTCGGCGGCATGGAGCCCGCCGCCGAAATCCTCGCCCAGGTCAGCCAGGGTCTGTGCCGAGGCAAAGATCTGCCGTGCCCGCGTGCCATAGGCCCGCGCCCAGCGGGTGAGCAGGGTGCGCGGCAGCGCGGGGCGTTCCTGGCAGAAGCGATCGACTAGATCGGCAAAGCCATCGGCCGGAAAATCGCCCCCGGGCAGGGTCGCGCCCGCCGTCCAGGCATCGCGCGCCTGGGGAAAGGCGGGGCCCAGCTTTTCCAGGGCATGCTCGGCCAGCTTGCGATAGGTGGTGATCTTGCCGCCGAACACGCTGAGCAGCGGCGCCTGGCCATCGCGGTGATCGAGATCGAGCACATAGTCACGCGTGACGGCCGAGGCATTGCTGGCCTTGTCGTCATAGAGCGGGCGGATGCCGGAATAGGTCCAGACGATATCGTCCACGCCCACCGGCCGCGTGAAGTGGCGGCGCACCACGTCGAGCAGATAGTCGCGTTCGGCCGGGCTGATCGTGGCGCGGCCCGGCGCCTGGTCCCACACTTCGTCGGTCGTGCCGATCAGCGTGAAATCCTGCTCATAGGGAATGGCGAAGACCACGCGCCGGTCGCTGTTCTGGAGCAGGAACGCGTGATCACCGTCATAGAGCCTGGGCACGACGATATGGCTGCCCTGGATCAGGCGCATGGCGCGATCCTGCGGCGCGCCGGCGATGCGGCCCAGCACTTCGGCCACCCAGGGCCCCGCCGCGTTGACCAGGCCGCGCGCCTGCACGCGGTGTTCCTGCCCATCGGCATCGCGGATCGTCGCCAGCCAGTGGCTGCCCTCGCGATGGGCGGCCAGCAGGCGGGTGCGGGTCAGCACGGTGGCGCCGCGGGCGCGGGCATCCATGGCGTTGAGCACCACCAGCCGGCTGTCTTCCACCCAGCAGTCGGAATAGACAAACGCGCGGCCCTTGACCGCATCGGTCAGACCGTTGCCGAGATGATCGCGCGCCAGATCGGCCGAGCGGGTTGCCGGCAGGCGCTTGCGGCCGCCGAGGTGATCATAGAGCCACAGCCCCAGCCGCACCATCCAGGCCGGGCGCACCGCGCCGCGCTGGGGTAGCACGAACGACAGCGGCCAGATGATGTGCGGCGCCATGGCCCACAGCCGCTCGCGCTCCATCAGCGCCTCGCGCACCAGGCGGAATTCGCCATATTCGAGATAGCGCAGCCCGCCATGCACCAGCTTGGTGCTGGCCGAAGAGGTGTGCGCGGCCAGGTCGTCCTGCTCCACCAGCATCACCGAAAGGCCGCGCCCGGCGGCGTCACGCGCAATGCCGGCGCCGTTGATGCCGCCGCCAACGATCAGCAGGTCATAGGTCGAAAGGGACGGGTCGTGCGTCATTGTTGTGCCTTTGTCGCCTGCGTTGCGCAGGCCTTCGAGCGTCTGCGTTTACTGCACTACGCATTCGGAAGCGAGAGGTTTCGCGTAACTTCGCGCTATTTCGCAAGCAAATCGCGCCATTTCGCGCTGCGGTGGCTGCGCCTAAGGATCGGGTGTGGCTAGTTGGTATTTATATAAATAACTGCAAAACATGAAATAATATAGAGTTTCACGAGGCGCTCCACCGTGCGCGATAAAGCAGGATTCTCGCGCTGCCCTGCTGCAAGCGCGAAAGCGAACTTTCCCATTGACGTGCCCGCCAAAGCCGGTACCACCCTGGATCGGTAACGACGGGCAAAGCCAACAACCGCCCGGTCACCCCGCACAGAGGATAGCCATGAGCCCGCGCAAACGCTTGATCGGAGAATTGTTGTCCGAATTCATCGCGGTGATGATCATCATCACGCTGGGCGATTCGGCGGCGGCGATGATCACGCTCTATGATCCCAGTCCCTATGCCACGGCCTATTGGGGGGTGTGCATCGCCTGGGGCCTGGCGGTCACGCTGGCGATCTATGTTACCGGTGCGGTTTCCGGCACCCATGCCAACCCGGCGGTGACGCTAGCCCTGGTGCTGTTTCGCGGGTTCGAGGCGCGCAAGGCGCCGCTTTATATCGTGGCGCAGATCGCGGGCGGGTTCGTCGGGGCGGCGCTGGTCTATCAACTGTTCCAGCCGGTGATCGATCACTACAACACCCTGCACGGGGTGACGCGCATGGACGGTGGCGCCGCTGGCGTGTTCTTCACCCATCCCGGCCAGTTCATCACCCCGATGCATGCCTTCTGGGACGAGGTGATCCTCACCGCGATCCTGCTGCTGGGCATCTTTGCCATCACCGACCAGGCCAATACCCAGGCGCCCATGGCCAATTCCGGCGCGCTGGCGATCGGTTTGCTGGTGGCCTGCATCGGCGCCTGTGGTGGCTTTCTCGAAGCCTGGCCGCTCAACCCGGCGCGTGACTTTGGCCCACGGCTGTTCTGCTTCTTTGCCGGATGGGGCCCGGCGGCCTTCCCGTCGCCCGACAACTATTGGTGGATTCCGATCGCCGCGCCGATCGTGGGCGGGATCGTGGGCGCTGGCCTCTATCAGGCCGCGATCCGCCCGTTCTTGCCGGCTTCGGCCTGACCCATTCCTTGCGCCGTGATGCGGCGCCACACAGGACAAGACCCATGACCCAACCCCGCCACATCCTTGCGATCGACCAGGGCACCACGTCCACCCGCTGCATTGTGTTCGATGCGCAGGCGCGGGCCTGCGCCACCAGCCAGCGTGAATTTGCCCAGCACTATCCCCAGGCCGGCTGGGTGGAGCACGATCCCGAAGACATCTGGCGCGATACGCTGGAAACCGCGCGCGAGGCGATTGCCCAAAGCGGGCTGGGCGCCGCTGCGATCGCCGGCATCGGCATCACCAACCAGCGTGAAACCGTGGTGATCTGGAACCGCGAAACCGGCCAGGCGATCCACAACGCGATTGTCTGGCAGGACCGCCGCACCGCCGCCGCCTGCCAGGCGCTCAAGGACCAGGGCGTGGAAGACATGGTGCGTAGCCGCACCGGCCTGCTGCTCGATCCCTATTTCTCGGGCACCAAAGTGGCGTGGCTGCTCGACAACGTGCCCGGCGCGCGCGCCGATGCCGAGGCGGGCCGCCTGGCCATGGGCACGATCGACTGCTTCCTGCTGTGGCGGTTGACCGGCGGCGCGGTGCACGCCACCGACATCACCAACGCCTCGCGCACGCTGCTGTTCGATATCCATCGCCAGCAGTGGGACGAGGAACTGTGCCAGTTGCTGCGCGTGCCGATGGCGATCCTGCCGCAGGTGACCGACAATAGCGGCATCTTTGGCCATACCGCGCCCGATCTGTTCGATGCGCAGATCCCGATTGCGGGCCTGGTGGGTGACCAGCAGGCGGCGCTGTTTGGCCAGGCCTGTTTCGAGCGGGGCATGGCCAAGTCTACCTATGGAACGGGCTGCTTCATGCTGCTCAACACGGGCGAGACGGCGCCGGTTTCGCGCAACCGCCTGCTCACCACGCCGGCCTATCGCCTCAACGGCAAGACCACGTATGCGCTGGAAGGCTCGATCTTTGTGGCGGGCGCTGCGATCAAGTGGCTGCGTGACGGGCTGGGCATCATCACCCACGCGCGTGAAACCAACGACATGGCCACGCAGGTGCCCGATAGCCACGGGGTCTATATGGTGCCGGCCTTCGTCGGCCTGGGCGCGCCGCACTGGGACCCGGACGCGCGCGGCGCGATCTATGGCCTGACGCTTGGCGCCACGCCCGCGCATCTGGCGCGCGCCGCGCTGGAGGCGGTGGCCTATCAATCATGGGATCTGCTCGAGGCGATGGCGCGCGATAGCGGCGCCGCGCCGGCGGCGATGCGCGTGGACGGCGGCATGACGGCCAACGACTGGCTGTGCCAGTTCCTGGCCGACATGCTGCAGGTGCCGGTGGAGCGTCCGGAAAACCTCGAAACGACCGCGCTGGGCGCGGCGTTCCATGCTGGCCTGGCCACCGGCGTGTGGAGCGGGCTCGACGATCTTTCCCGCACCTGGCGCGGCCGCGACGTGCAGCAACCGGCCATGCCGGCAGAGCGGCGTGAGCCGCTGATCGCCGGCTGGCGCGACGCCTTGCGCCGCACCTTGACGCATCCTGCGCCGGACGCGGCATGACGATGGCCTAATTCGGCATCAACCATGCGTTGCGCCGCGTTTCGCCAATTGTGAGGAATGTTTGCCTGCGCTAGCCTGTCCACCGGCCGCTTTCCGGCCCGTGGGGGAACCATGCGAGGCAAGCTTATCCTGCTGGCATCGGCGCTGCTGGCGTCGACCACTCTTGTCGTACCGGCCGCGCAGGCCGCCGCCGATCCGCTGCTGCTGCAACAGCCGACGCTCTCGGCCACGCAGATCGCGTTTGTCTATGGCGGCGAAATCTGGGTGGTGCCGCGCAGCGGTGGCCGGGCGACGCGGCTGGTCACCGGGCAAGGCGCCTTGTCGGGCCCGGTGTTCTCTCCCGATGGCAGCCAGATCGCGTTTACCGGCCGCTATGATGGCAATACCGATGTCTATGTCGTTCCGGCGCAAGGCGGTGAGCCGCGCCGGTTGACCTGGCATTCTGGCGCCGACGTGGCGCTGGGCTGGTCGGCCGATGGCAAGCAGGTGCTGTTCCGCTCCCCGCGCATGGCCGTGCGCGATGCGCACCAGATGTACCTGGTGCCCGCCAGTGGCGGGGCGCCCGCGCCGGTGCCCTTGCCCTCGGGGGAGGAAGGCGCGTTTTCGCCCGATGGCACGCGCATCGCCTATTCCCCGATCGAGCAGTGGCAGCCGGCGTGGAAGCAGTATCGCGGCGGGCAGACCGCGCGCATCTGGGTGGCGCGCCTGGCGGATTCGGCCGTCACGCCGATCCCGCGCCCCAACAGCAACGATCGCAACCCGCTGTGGATCGGGGACAAGGTTTATTTCCTGTCCGACCGCGATGGCCCGGTCACGCTCTACAGCTATGATCCGGCCAGCGGCGCGGTCGCGCGGCTGATCGACAATTCCGCCGGGTTCGACATGGCCGCGATCGGCGCTGGCCCCGGCGGGGTGGTGATCGATCATTTCGGCAAGCTGGAAATCTATGACATCGCCAGCGGCACGGTCAGTCCGGTGCCGGTCACCATCGATGCCGATCTGCCGCAGCGCCGCGCCCATTTCGAAGAGATCAAGGCCGACAGCGTCAGCCATGCGCTGTTGAGCGAAACCGGCAAGCGCGTGATCATGGAAGTGCGCGGCGAGGTGCTGTCTGCCCCGGCCGAAAAGGGCGACGTGCGCAACATCACGCGTTCGCCCGGCGTGGCCGATCGCGATCCCGCGCCATCGCCCGATGGCACCAAGATTGCGTGGTTTTCCGATGAATCCGGCGAATATGCGCTGCACATCGGCGCGGCTGATGGCCTGGGCACGGTGCGCAAGATCGCGCTGGGGACGCCGCCCTCGTTCTTCTACAACCCGCGCTGGTCGCCCGACAGCAAGAAGATCGTGTTCGAGGACAAGCGGCTGAACCTGTGGCTGATCGACCTTGCCGCCGGCGCGGCCGCAGCGCCGGTCAAGATCGATACCAACCTGTTCGATGCGCCCGGCAGCAGCTTTGACGCGGCGTGGTCGGCCGACAGCCAGTGGATCGTCTATACCCGCCAGCTGCCCAGCCATTTCCATGCCGCCTGGGTGCATTCGCTGGCCACCGGCAAGAACACGCAAGTGACTGACGGGTTGAGCGACGTGATCTCGCCCCGCTTCGACCACGGCGGCAAGTATCTCTACTTCGCCGCGACCACCGCCACGGGCCCGGCGGCCGGCTGGCTCGACATGTCGAGCATGGGCCGCGCGATCGATGGCGCGGCCTATGTCATGGTGCTGCGCAAGGACAGCGCATCGCCGATCGCGCCGGAAAGCGACGAGGAAAGCGCCGCCGATACCCTGCCGGGCCGCGACAAGCCAGGCAAGGCCAAGAAGACCGACGCTGGCGCCAGTGACGACAAGCCGGCCGATGCCAAGGACGAGGACAAGGATGGCGGCAGGGACGGGAAGGGCGGCAAGCCAACCCCGCCCGCCCCGGTGCGGATCGATTTCGAGGGGCTGGATCAGCGCATCCTGGCGCTGCCGATCCCGCGCGCCAATATCGTGGAACTGCAGGCCGGCAAGGATGGCGTGGTCTATACCCTGACCATCCCGCCCGCCGCGACCGATGCCGATTACCTGGAAGGCGACGAGGCCGGCCCGCCGCGCACGCTGTTCCGTTTCGACCTCAAGGAGCGCAAGAACAAGGAACTGGCGCAGGGTGTTGTTGCCAATACCTTCTCCCTTTCGGCAGACGGCAGCAAGATGCTGCTGCAGCGTGGCGGCACCTGGCTGGTGGCCGATGCCGACAAGGAAGTGAAGGACGGCGAAAGCGCCAAGCCGATCAAGTTCGACGACGTGCGCGTGTGGGTCGATCCCCAGGCGGAATGGAAGCAGATCTATCACGAGGTCTGGCGGATCGAGCGCGACTTCCTCTACGATCCCAACCACCACGGCCTCGATCTGGCGCGGGCCGAGGCGCTCTATGCCCGCTTCCTGCCCGGCCTTGCCGCGCGGCAGGATCTCAACGTGCTGCTGGAGGAAATGACCGGGCACATCTCGGTCGGCCACACTTTCATCAACGGCGGTGATCTGCCCGAACAGCAAACCGCGCGCGGCGGCCTGCTCGGCGCCGATTACGAGGCGGTCGATGGGCGCTGGCGCATTGCCCGCGTGCTGCCGGGCGAGAACTGGAATCCCAAGCTGGTCGCCCCGCTCAGCCAGCCCGGTGTTGACGTGCACGCCGGGGAGTTCATCCTGGCGGTCAACGGCCGCCCGGTCGATACCCAGACCGAGATCGATCGCGCGCTGGATGGCACGGCCGGCAAGCAGACCGTGCTGACCGTGGCGAGCACGGCGGCGGGCGCGGGATCGCGCCAGGTTACCGTGGTGCCGATCGGCAACGAAGGCGCGTTGCGCCTGCGCAGCTGGATGGAAGGCAACCGCCGCACGGTCGATCGCCTCTCGGGCGGCAAGCTGGCCTATGTCTATGTGCCCGATACGGCCGCTGGCGGCTTTGCCAACTTCAACCGCTATTACTATGCCCAGGTGGGCAAGCAGGGCGCGGTGATTGACGAGCGGTTCAACCATGGCGGCCAGATCGCCGACTATATCGTCGATCAGTTGAAGCGCACCCCGCAGATGATCAACCACACCCGCGAAGGGGCAGACCAGATCGAGCCGGCCGCGGCGATCTTTGGCCCCAAGGTGATGATCATCAACGAAATGTCAGGCTCGGGCGGCGATGCCTTGCCCTGGCTGTTCCACAAGGAAGGCGTGGGTCCGCTGGTGGGCAAGCGCACCTGGGGCGGGCTGGTCGGCATCGGTGGCTATCCGCAGTTGATCGACGGCGGCAGTGTCACCGCGCCGCGCTGGGCGATCTATGGCACCACCGGCCAGTGGGAAGTGGAAGGGATCGGCATTCCGCCCGATATCGAGGTGGAGCAGGACCCGGCGCTGATCCGGCAGGGCCATGATCCGCAGCTGGAACGCGCTGTGGCCGAGGCGATGGCCTTGCTCAAGGCCAATCCGCCGCAGCAGTTCCCCAAGCCGGCGCCGATCGTCAAGCATCCGGTGCTGCCGCAGTAAGCGGGGGGTATGGTTAAGAAGGCAAAAGGGGGGCGAGCCTGGCTCGCCCCCCTCTTTTTTGCGCCGGATCAGGCCGCCTTGCGCGCCAGGATGCGGCCCGCCAGCGCATCGCCCGAAAGCCAGGCGCCCTGCACGGTCGGTTCGGTCAGCCAGTCGCCGCAGGCGCCCAGGCGCAGCATATCGTCCCACAGCGCGGTGCTGCCCGCGCCCACCGGCCGGGCAAAGCGCCAGCGATGCGCGCGCGCCACCAGCGGCTCGGGCAGGGCCATGCCGGCCAGATCGACAAAGGCAGCAGCGATCTGGCCAATCACCTCTTCCGGCGTTTGTTCGAGATGCTGGCGCGACCAATCCGCGCTGGCCTGGATCACCCAGCAATCGGGTGCGCCCTGGGCCGGGCCAGGGCGGCCCGGCTTGGCCGAATTGCGCGCCACCCAGGCAAGCGGGCCATCGCCACGCCACACCGTCCAGTCCAGCAGCAAGGGTTCGGCCCAGGCCATCATCGCCGTCCAGCAGGCCTGGGATGCACTGCCGGCGGCGGCGCGGGCCATAGGAAAGGCATGGAGCGACAGCAGCGGCGCGGCCTGTTCGGCCGGCGTGGCCACGACCACCGCATCGAACGGGCCGCGTCGTTCGCCTTCGAGAACCAGCCACCAGTGCCGGCCATCATGGACCAAACCCTTGACCAGGCATTCGAACGTCACGTCGTGGCGCTGTGCCAGATCGGCCACCAGGGCATTCATCCCCGGCACGCCGACATAGGCATCGGGGCCTGCATCCGGCCAGTGCGCGGCCACGCCGCGCTCTGCCCATTCGGCCACCTGCTGGGCAAAGCCGGGCGTGGTGGCGGCGCAGAACTGCGCGCCATGATCGAACCGGGCCTGGCCCAGCGGCGTATCGATCCGCCGGGTGGACATGCGGCCGCCCGGCCCACGCCCTTTGTCAAACGCGCTGACCACGTGGCCGGCCCCCACCAGCCGGTCAGCGCAGGTCAGGCCAGCAAGCCCCGCCCCGATGATCCCGAAATGCAATGTCCCCTCCCGTCCGCGTCAGCCGCGGCCCATCAGCGACATCACCTCGCGGCGCGAGCTGGCGTCTTGCAGGAAGCAGCCGAGCATGCGGCTGGTGACCATGCCCACGCCCGGCGTGCACACGCCGCGCCCGGTCATGCAGCCATGCTGCGCCTCGATCACCACGGCCACGCCCTGGGGCTGCAAATGGTCCCAGATGCACTGCGCCACTTCGGCGGTCAGGCGCTCCTGCACCTGAAGGCGGCGGGCATAGCCGTGAAGCACGCGCGCCAGCTTGGAAATGCCGACGACGCGGTTGTTGGGCAGGTAGGCGATCGAGGCCTTGCCGGTGATCGGCGCCATGTGGTGCTCGCAGTGCGACTGGAACGGAATATCGCGCAGCAGCACGATCTCGTCATAGCCGCCCACTTCCTCGAACGTGCGGGTCAGGTGCACGCTGGGATCTTCGCGATAGCCCTGGCAATATTCCAGCCAGGCGCGGCCAACGCGCGCCGGCGTATCGATCAGGCCTTCGCGGCTGGGATCTTCGCCAGCAAACCGCAGCAGCGTGCGGATCGCTTCCTGCACCGGCTCGGGCACGGCAGGCTTGGCCGCCGGGGCATGCTGGTGGGCGGTGTTGTCGTGGGCAGCGTGGTTGTGGCTGGCGTCATCGCAACCGTCGTGGCTGTCTTGCGCGGAGGCGAAATCGAGTGTCATCAGGTTCATGGCGGAATTCTCCGGCCCGGGGAGGCTGCGCGCAGATGCGCATCAGAGCAAGACCGGGCATGCACTTCGGACTTGCAGTTGGCAGCGGGCCGCTACAACATGGCCGAAAGGACACTGGAGCGAAGCGCGCGCCGTGCCACATGAGGAAACATGCTGATATCCGAGATGATAACGGCAAGCCCGGTCGCTGCGGTCATCAGCAACCCTCGCTTGCCTGATAACCCGATCGTGGAATGCAATGCCGCGTTCGAAGCACTGACCGGCTATGAGCGGGACGAGATCATCGGCCGCAACTGCCGCTTCTTGCGTGGGCCAGGCACCGAGCCTGACCTGACGGCAGAGCTGCGCGCCGGCATCCGCGAAGGCCGGCCGGTCTTGGTCGAGATCATCAACTACAAGAAGGACGGCACGCCGTTCCGCAATGCCGTGATGGTCGCGCCGATCTTCGACGCCCAGGGGGAGCTGGAATATTTCCTTGGTTCCCAAGTGGATGTCAGCAAAGCTGCCGATCTCGAGGCCGGCAATACGGCTGGCGCTGCCCGCGCCCAGGCGGCGCGCGATGCCGTGGCGCTGCTGTCGCCACGCCAGCGCGAAATCCTGGTGCACATGGCCGCCGGCAAGCTCAACAAGCAGATCGCCTACGAACTCGGCCTGTCGGAACGCACGGTGAAGATGCACCGCTCGTCCGTCATCCGCACGCTGGGCGTGCGCACCAGCGCCGACGCTATCCGCGTGGCGGTAGAAGCCGGGCTCTGATCCTGATTACTGGTGTTGACGAGAGGCTCGCCCTTAAGGGCAAGCCTCTCGTTCAGCATTACATCAGCCGCCAGGTGATCGGCACGGTCAGCGTGGTCGGCCCGCCGGGAGGGGCCGGCAGGTTGCCGGCGCGGCGCGGCAGGGCCAGCGCTTCGCGATCAAGCGTGGCCGAGCCAGAGCCGCCGACCAATTCGGTTTTCTCGATCGCGCCCACCGCACTGATATAGACCTTGACCTTGGCCGTGCCTTCCTCGCCGCGCATCTGCGCGGTGGGCGGATAGGTCTGCTTGGAGGCGATGATGCGCGTGACCTGGCGATACCAGTCGGCGCTTTGGGCATGGGCGGCGCCGGCCAGGCCGGCAGCGAAACAGGCAACGGCAAGGGCCGCGGCGCGCACACGGGAATGATGCATCGGGGGTGTCCTTCGTTGTCGAACAAGGGTGACGAAACAAGGGGCGTTGCAGCCGCAAGGATTCGCCTCGCCTCTGCAACGCTGCCGTTATCCCCGGCGCGGGGTTAGCATCGCCATGCGCCGCCCCTGCGGACAATTACGCAGCTGCGCGTCAGAACTCGCTCCAGTCATCCACCGCCAGGTTGCCTGCGGCCGCCGCCCGGCCGGGAGCCGGACGCGCGGGCGGGGCGGCCGGTTCTTCCGATGGCAGCGTCGCCAGAGCGAGTGAGGCCGGGCGCACGACAACTGGCGCTGGTTCGGCCGGCGGCATAGGCACCACGCGCGGCGCGGCCACAGGCGTGGCATCGCCACCGGCCAGGCGAAAGCGGCCCAGCTGTTCCATCAGGCTGTCGGTCTCGCTCGACAGGGTGCGCGTGCTGGCGGTGCTTTCCTCCACCATCGCTGCATTGCGCTGGGTGAACGAATCCATGTCTGACACCATGCGCGAGATTTCGCCGATGCCGTCGGCCTGCTTTTCGGCTGCTTCGGCAATTTCCTCGACCAGGCCCGAGACCGCGTTCACTTCGCCCACGATCTGGCGCAGCGCTTCGCCACTGCCTTCGACCAGGGCCACGCCACCGGCGATCTGCTGTGAACTCGTGGTGATCAGGGTCTTGATATCCTTGGCCGCGTCGGCGCTGCGCTGGGCCAGGGCGCGCACTTCCGATGCCACCACGGCAAAGCCCTTGCCGGCATCCCCGGCGCGCGCGGCCTCTACGCCGGCGTTGAGCGCGAGCAGGTTGGTCTGGAACGCGATGCCGTCGATCACGGCAATGATCTCGGCCATCTGGCGCGAGCTGTCCTCGATCGATCGCATGGCCCCCACCGCATCGTGGGCAATGGTTTCCACCTGGCCGGCGGTATCGCGCGCCACGCGCAGGCGGCCGCTGGTCTGCCGCGCATTGTCGGCGGTGATCTTTACCGTGCCGGTAAATTCGTTGAGCGTGCGCGCGGTCTGCGCCAGGGCATTGGCCTGCTGCTCCGATCGGGCCGAGAGGTCTGAGGAGGCGGCGGCGATCTCGTCGATGCCCAGCTTGATCGTGCGGCAGCCGGCCACGATGCGGCCCAGCACCTGGCTCATTTCACCCAGCGCGGCGTTGTAATCCAGGTGCAGCTTGCCCATCGCGCCATGGCCGTTTTCCGCCACGCGGTGAGTCAGGTCTCCCTGCGCCAAGGCAGCAAGGCCGCCGCCAATCGCGCCAATCGTCACGTTGGCTTCTTCGGCGCGGGCCTGTTCTTCGCGCGCGCGCTGCACGTCGCGGGCGAACAGCGCCTTGAACCCGTCGAGCGCGCGGGCCAGCTGGCCCAGTTCGTCTGCGCGGGCCAGGCCCGGCACGTCGATCGTGATATCGCCGGCGGCCAGGCGGTCCACCGCCGCGCTCATCCTTTTGACCGGCCGCGCCACCGTGGCCATCAGCACCACCAGCATGAACACCGCCACCACCAGCGCGGCGACGGCTGCCCCCACCATGAAGCGCTGGGCCGAGGTGTAGATCGTTGCGCTCTGTTCCGAAATCGCCCCGGCGCCCTTGGCGTTGAGATCGATCAGCTGCAGCACGAGGTCTTCCAGCGCGTAATAGTGATCGAGCGATTGCGCATTAAGCGCGGCATGGGCGGCGGCAGGATCGCTTTGCGCCACGGTGATCAGGCGATCGGTATCGGCGGTGAAATCGCGCCAGCCCTTCTCGAACTGGTCGAGCAGCGCCGTTTGCTGCGGCGTGGCGATCTCGCTGCGGTAATCGGCAATTGTCTTGTCGATCACCACTTGCGCGTTGCGCGCCAGCTTGGCCGAGCGCGGCCCGGGGGTATAGACCACCTCGGCCTGCTTGATGCGGTATTGCGAGAGATAGCTGTGCAGATCACCCAGCGATTGCGAGGCCGGCAGCCAGCGCTCGCGCATTTCGGTGGCGATCGCGTTCACCTCGCCGATGCGGTTGACGCCCACGACGCTGATCGCGGCCATCACCGCCAGCAGCACGGCAAAGGCTGACATCAGCTTGGCAGAAATATTGAAACGAAGCATGGCGGCTGGCTCCGGCGGTTTGCGGCAATCGCCGGAAAACTAGAGTGCGGGCCTTCACGGATCGGTAACCATACCCCTGTGGATCGTTGCTATCGCGGCGTTAACCATGCCGTGCATCGGGCCATTTACCGGCCTGGCCCTGATCGGGCAGGATACCGGGATGAAGATCCGATTCGCCGTGATGGCGCTTGCCGCCGCAAATCTCGCCTGTGCCTCTGCTGCCCTCGCCGCCCCCGCACGCAAGGCTGTGCCCGCCAGGGTTGCCCCCGCGCCGGCGCCCGTGCCCGATGTCGCGACCGTGGCCTTGGTGACCGACCAGGGCACCATCGTGGTCGAACTCGATGGCAAGCATGCCCCGATCAGCGTGGGCAACTTCCTGCATTACGTGGATGCCAAGCGCTATGACGGGATGACGTTCTATCGCGCCATGCACCTTGCCTGGGGGCAGCAGCCCAATGGCCTGTTGCAGGGCGGCATTCGCGATGCCGCCAAGCTGTTCAAGCCGGTGGCCCATGAACCGACCAGCCAGACCGGCATCCTGCACAAAGCCGGCACGCTGTCGCTGGCGCGGCTGGCGCCGGGCACGGCGACCTCGGATTTCTCCATCCTGCTGTCAGACATGCCCGGCCTCGATGCCGATCCGGCCAATGCCGATCCCGATCGGCAGCTGGGCTATGCCGCCTTCGGGCATGTGGTTTCGGGCATGGATGTGGTGCGCAAGATCTGGGACATGCCGATTTCGCCGACGATGGGCGAAGGCGCCATGCGCGGGCAGATGCTGGCCCAGCCGGTGAAAGTGATCACCGCGCGGCGCGTGGCAAACCAGGCGCCTGCGCCTGCGCCTGTGCCCGCGCCGGCAACGACACCCTGATCAATTGGGGCAGGCTACCGCCGCACTCTGCCCCCGGCGGAACAGCACCACGCGATAGAAGAACGCGTCGCTGCCAAAGGCCTGGTTCGGCCCGGCAACGATGTCGAGCCGATCCCCCTTCGCCAGGTCCACCGGCACCGGGCCGGGTTGCAGGCCAGTGGTCAGCACGCCCTGCCACAACGCCTTGCCATTGCGCAGCACGACGAGGTCCACCCCGTCGCCGCCCGGCGCCTTGGCAAAGCAGCCACGCAGGTCCAGCGCCTGGGCTACCGGCGCGGTATAGCGCCACACCGCGCGCAATGGCGCAGCGGCATCGCCGGCCGGCGCGGCGCTGGTGGCGTTGATGCGCAGCGGCTTGCTGAACTTGTTGCCGAAATAGCCGGTCCAGGTATCGTCCAGCCAATCGAGCGCGGTGTCGCTGCCCGCCCGGTTGCGCACGAAATAGCGCCAGGCCGGCGTGCCCCATCCCAGCAGGGTATCGGCCACCACGGCCGAGGCGCCCAGCGTATAGCCTGTGCCGACGAGCACGATGGGCTGATCGCCGATCATCGGCGTTGCCAGCGCCTGGCCGGTGGGGCCATAGGCACGCGTGCCGCTGCCCAGCACCAGCCCGCGCGGTGCGCCCCAGATCACCGTGGTATCGCTGCCCAGGCGATAGGCGAACAGCAGCGGATCGCCCAAATCCAGCCGCACCGGGCGCCCCTTGGGCAGCACGCTGGCCTGCAGGAAGCGGAACGCGCGGCCCTGGTCCTTGATCGCGGTGCCGGCAAACAGCCCCATGGTGGGAAATCCGCCCTGGTCGATCAGGGCATACCAGCTCGCCTGGCCCACCCCATTGGCGGCCAGCATCGTGGCCTGCTTGACCAGTTCGCCGGCTGCGGTGGCCTGGTCGCTGGTGGCGAGGCCAAACTCGGTGGCCCAGACCGGCACGCGCGGGCCCGCTGCATCCATGGCCAAGGCGAGTTGCACCAGTTCCACGTCCAGCCCTTCGGCGCGGTTGCGATAGGGGTGCACGGCAATCCCATCGACCTGGGCGAGCAGCCCGGCAGCAAACAGCGGGCGCAGATAACCGGTGCCGATCATGTTGGTCGATCCACCGAGCAGCGCCGGGTTGCCGCCCAGCCGCGCATGGGCCGCTGCCGCGATCCGCACATAGGCGGCCACGCTGTCGATCCCAGCGGCAAAGACCATAGCGCGGCTGCCGTTGATCTCGTTGCCCAGCTCGATCGCGGCCAGGCAGTTGCCGAACTTGTCCTTCAGCGCGCCCAGATAGGCGGCAAACGCCGTGCGGCCCTGTTCTGAAGAGACCCACAGGCCGTTGTCATACAGCGGGTTGGCAGGAATCTCCGTCAGGATCAGGCGCCGCCCGGCCTGGCACGCCGCCATCAGGTTCTGCGCCGCCGCGCTGTCCAGGGTGTAGCGCCCCTTGGCTGTCTCCCCCGCCGCCCAGGGCAGCGAATCGCGCAACAGCGGCGCTTGCGCCTGTGCCGCCAGATCGCCCACCCCGGCTGGCCAGCCCTGGCTGAAATGGGTTTGCGCACCCAGCAGCAGGGACGCGCCCACGGCAGGCGCTGCCGCCTTGGCCGCGCTTGACGTTGCGGCCGCAGGGGCCACGCCGCCGGCGCTGCTTGCCAGCGTTACCGGCGCAGCGCCTGGCGTGGCGCTGGCCGAAGAGGTGGCCTTGCCCGTGGTGATGATCACCGTCGCCGCCAGGGCGGGGGCCGCCACAATGCCGGCCGTGACCAGCAGCGACTGGCGAAACCGGGTGTTCTTAATAAGCGCCATTAGCGGCCGTCCTGCACGTTGCCAGCAACAGGCGGCAGGGATTCGCCACCCGAGAGGCACAGTCTTGCCGCAATCGTTTAACATGGCCGCTCCAGACGCGGTTGACGCCGGCGCAGTCTTCTTTGCCAGGAACATATTGGCTATTAGGGGGAAATGCGTAGCGGAGCCGTGCTCCGAAACCCCCGTGCCGCGGTTGGCAGCGCCAGCCGCCCATGCCACAACCGGGCAGGTCTCTGCTGTCGAGGGAAGCGCTACCGATGAAAGCTCTCGTCCCGCTGGCTCTGCTCATCGCCGCGCCGGCCATGGCGCAATCGTCCGGGCCACCGCCCCAGGTCGACGCGGCCATGTCCCTGCTCGACCAGGGGCATTACCTTACGGCGCGCGACAAACTGGCCAAGCTGGCGTTCGATCCGCAGGGGCGGGTGAAAGACGAATATGCCTATCAGATGTGGCAGCAAGAAAGCGTCATGGTGACTGGCGAACTCGACTTGGCAACGCTGGATCGGGCGCATTCAGCCCCATTGATCCAGCGCGACTGGATCGCGCGCGTTCAGCAGGCGGTTGCCCACGATGCGATTGCCGAAATCGTCAAGCGGGCGAAAGATACTCGCATCGTCATCCTGAACGAAGCGCATATCAGCCCGCGCGATCGCATGTTCGCCTTGCAGGTTGCCCGCGCCCTGCGCCCCTTGGGCTATGGCGTCCTGGCGGCGGAGGCGTTCTACAACGACCCGGCTGGAAAGATCATGGCGCGGCTCAGGCACGATGGCTTTGTCCGCCGTGGAACCGGCTTTTACACCCTTGACCCAGTCTATGCGCGGTTCGTCCGCGCCGCGCTCGCCATGGGGTATGCCCCTGCCGCCTATGAGCAGACCGAGGAACAATCTGCCGCCGCCCATCCTGCGGATCGGCAGGCCAACGTCGTGGCGCGCGAACAGGCTCAGGCCGAAAATCTGGCGGCATTGATGGCACGCTTTCCGGGCCAGAAGGTATTGATCTATGTCGGGCATAGCCATGTCGCCGAAGCCCCGATCAACGAGACCGGCGAAGGCAATCCCAAGATTGACTGGATGGCGGCGCGGCTCAAACGCATGACCGGTATCGATCCCTTGACGATCGATCAGGCTACGGTGACCGACCTTGATGCCGGCGCGCGCCCGGCGCAGGTGGCGGCAGCGCGCCTGTTGGGTGGGCGGCCTGGCATCTTGTTCGAACAGGGCAAGCCACTGGTGCTGGGCCAATATGCCGGCGCGGTGGACCTTCAGGTGATCCATCCTGCCCGGCGCTACCGCTTTGGCCGCCCGGCATGGCTTGCGGCCTCGGGCGCGAGACCGGTTCCGGTTCCTGCCGCGTTCAGGCCCCGGCATGGCCGCTGCCTTGTCCAGGCTTTCCCCGCTGGCGCGTCCGCTGATGCGGTGCCGCTGGATCAGGTGATGATCACGGCGGGGGAACGGGCACCGGCTTTGCTGTTGCCGGCAAGGCCGATGCGGTTTTTCAGGCAGTGCGTGCAGTTGGGAGGAAAGTAAAATCTGCCATCGCGAATAAATTACCACTGAATATTATCTGTAATAGGTATTTATAATTCTGAAATGGCGAGGGAGTGAATGATATTATGCAAATTGATTTTGAATTATATAATTGCTGAATTTCGAAATTTCCGCTTGAATTTTTTGCAGAAATTCTGCATAGGCTGCGCATCGCCCCCCGTCATGATGCAAAATCTTGGATGCAATCGGCGCCTGAGAGACCATCGTGCTCCCGCATCTGGCAGGAGAACGGCTGTGGACCTCAATCATCTTCTTTTTCAGCATCAGGTTGCCGTGATGGATGCCCAGACGCGGCAAGACCATCACGTGGGCAGCCGCTATGATCTCGTGCGGCATTATGAAACCCGCATTGCGCGGCTGCGCCAGAAGCTGGGCGTGGCAGCCTATCCGGAATGGTGCACGCTGCCTGCGGGCGAGTCAGCCGCTGCCGCCTGAGGCGGGCTGACGGGACAGCACGTCACCCATTTTTCGGCCCCGCTTCCTTCTGCCTGCGCACCATGCACGGGCGAGTGATCAACCGGCGCCCCCTGCCTCCCCCCTGCACGAGGTTTTCCCATGACAACCATCACCACCACGCGCGCGCTCAACCTGTCCATCGACGAGGGCGATGCCGCCAAGCGGTGCAAGGCCAATGCCCTGCGCATCAGTTCGATCGAGCCGCTCAAGTCTGGCGGCACGCATCTGGTATTCGTGACGATCGAGGATGCCGACAAGGCGCGCATCCTGTTCAAGTCATCGCTGGCCACCGGCCGCGTCGTGCGTTTCCCGTTCATGGGTGCATCGACGCGCCACCTCTATTGATTTCAACGCCTGGCTAGATGGCGCGCTCGGGGCGCGGCAGGGCCGCCAGCCCTTCCTCCACCACATCGCCCACCCGCGCCAGGTCTGCCGCGCTGATGCAATAGGGCGGCAGGACATAGACGGTGTTGCCCAGCGGGCGCAGCAAGACGCCGTGATCGCGGGCAAAGGCCATCAGGTGTGGCGCCAGGGCGGAAAGATAGCCGCCATCGGGCGTGGCGAAATCCACGGCGATGATCGTGCCGCAGCGGCGGGGATGTTGCGCGCCGGGCAGCGCGGCGAGGCGATCGAGCAGTGTCTGCTGGTTCTGCCCCAGGGCATCGATGCGCGCCTGCACCGGCTCTTCACGCCAGATCGCCAGGTTTTCCACCGCCGCCGCGCAGGCGATCGGGTTCGCGGTATAGCTGGACGAGTGGTAGAACAGCTTGGCCCGGTCGGTTGACCAGTGCGCGGCAAAGATCGGCTCTTGCGCCACGGTGACGGCCAGCGGCATCGATCCGCCGGTCAGGCCCTTGGCCAGGCACAGGATATCGGGCACCACGCCGGCCTGGTTGCACGCCAGCAGGGTGCCGGTGCGGCCAAACCCGGTCATCACCTCGTCGGCAATGAACAGCACGCCATGGCGGCGGCACACCTCGGCCATCGCGGCCAGCACAGCGGGCGGATAGAACAGCATGCCGCCCGCGCCCAGCACCAGCGGCTCCACGATCAGCGCAGCCGGGTTTTCGCGGCATGCGGCTTCCAGGGCTTCGATCGTGTTGGCGCCATCGCCGGTTGGAAACGGGATCGTGCCCACATCGAACAGCAACGGCGCATAGGCCGCGTTATAGACCCCGCGTTCCCCCACCGACATCGTGCCGATGGTATCGCCGTGATAGGAATGCTCCATCACCAGGATGCGATGGCGTGCCTCGCCACGGTTGGCCCAGAAGCCCAGCGCCATTTTCAGCGCTACTTCCACGCAAGTGCTGCCGCTGTCGGAAAAGAACACGCGGGTCAGCGCTTCGGGCAGCATGGCCACTAGGCCGCGCGCCACGTCTTCGGCGGGCTGGTGTGTCCAGCCGGCAAAGATCACTTGGTCCAGCCGCTCGGTCTGGGCGCGGATTGCGGCCATGATGCGCGGGTTGTTGTGGCCATGCGTGGTCACCCACCACGACGAGATCGCATCGATCACGCGGGTACCGTCTTCCAGGATCAGCGCCGCCCCTTCGCCGCGCGCCACCTTGGGAATGGGCAGTCCCAGCCCGTGCTGCCAGAACGGATGCCAGACGGGCGAGCGGGTCATGCGAAATCCTCCAGCGCAAAGCCGCGGGCAAAGGCGGCGGCCAGGGTTTCCGGGGTAAGCGGATCGAGCGGGTCGAGCCGGCCCAGGCGGCGCACCTTGCCCATCGCGGCGATGGTCTGTTCGTTATCTGCGTTCTCGGCGCCGACGAAGGCGATGCCGTGGATCGGCACGCCGCGCGCGCGCAGGGCTTCGAGCGTCAGCAGGCTGTGGTTGATCGTGCCCAGCGCCGTGCGCGCCACCACGATCACCGGCAGGTTCCACCAGGCAAACAGATCGGCATAGAGCGTGCCGCGCGTGATCGGCACCAGCGCGCCGCCGGCGCCTTCCACCACCAGGCGTTCATGATCGGGCGGCGAAAGCCGCGCCGGATCGATCTGCAGTCCGTCCAGCTCTGCCGCGCGGTGGGGCGAAAGCGGCTGCGTCAGCCGATAGGCTTCGGGCAGGATCAGTTCGGGCGGCAATTGTGCCAGCGCGACCACGGCATCGCGGTCTGCCCCGTCATCCAGGCCGGATTGCACCGGCTTCCAGTAATGCGCGCGCAGCGCACCGGCGAGGGCGGCACTGAACACGGTCTTGCCGATGCCGGTATCGGTTCCGGTCACGACATAACGGGTCATCACAGGATCTCCTCAAGGGTGGCGGCCAGCGCATCGACATCGGCCGGGGCGGCGTTGAGCGTTAGCGAAATGCGCAGACGGCTGGTCCCGGCGGGCACGGTGGGCGGGCGAATGCCGCGCACGTCAAACCCGGCGACCTGCAGCCGTGCGGCCATGGCCATGGTGCGCGCGTCATCGCCCAGGATCAGCGGCATGACCTGGCTGCCGCTGACGCTGGCGCCTAGCGGGCCGAGCCGGCGTGCGGCATGGTCGATCAGTGCGGACAGTGCGGCGCGGCGCTCTGGCTCGTCGGCGCAGATGCGCAAGGCCTCGCGCACGGCGCTGGCCATCAGCGGGCTGGGCGCGGTGGAAAAGATGAACGGGCGCCCGCGGTTGACCAGGAAATCGCGCACTACGCGTGGGCCGCACACCAGCGCCCCTTCGCAGCCCAGCGCCTTGCCGCAGGTGCGCAGCGCGATCACGTCTTCGCGCCCGTCGAGATGCGCGGCCAAGCCACGCCCATCGGGGCCGAACACGCCGGTGGCGTGCGCCTCGTCGATCACCAGGATCGCGCCATGGCGCTGCGCCACAGCGGCAAGATCATCCAGCGGGGCGCGGTCACCATCCATGGAATAGAGGCTTTCCACGCAGAGCCACAGGCGCCCGGTATGGCCCTGCGCGCGCCATTGCGCCGCCAGCGTGGCAAAGGCATCGGCATCGTTGTGCGCCGCCATCGCCGTGCGCGCGCGAGTCAGCCGCAGGCCTTCGTGGACCGAGGCGTGGATCAGTTCGTCATAGATCACCAGGTCTTCGCGCTGCGGCAGGGTGGCAATCAACGCCACGTTGCCGGCATAGCCGGCGCTGAACCACAGCGTGCTTTCGCAGCCGAAGAAAGCGGCGGCTTCTGCCTCCAGCGCCTCGTGCTCGGGATCGTTGCCGCGCAGCAGGCGTGATCCGCCCGACCCCACCGCCACGCCGCGCGCCAGGGCATCGGCTACGGCCTGGCGCAGGCGCGGTGCCTGCGCCAGGCCGAGATAATCGTTGCTGGCAAAATCCACGCCGGCGCGCGGGGCCAGCGTGCGCAGGCGGGCGCGCGCCTGCAACCCCGCCAGATCGGCGGACTGGGCCTGCCACAGATCCGTGGCGCTCACGCTGTCCATGCGATCAGGCCGCGCAGCCGCCCGAGCAGCCGCCAACGGCCTTCATCGCGCGCAGCGGCTCTTCGCCTTCCATGGGCCTCAGGCCCAGGCGCGCGAACATCGCCGCGTCGCTGTCGTCGCCGGCATTGGGCGCGGTCAGCAGCTTGTCGCCAGTGAAGATCGAGTTGGCCCCCGCGAGGAAGCACAGCGCCTGGGTGGCCTCGCTCATGCTTTCGCGGCCGGCAGAAAGGCGCACCATCGACAGCGGCATGGTGATGCGCGCCACCGCCACGGTGCGCACGAACTCGATATCGTCGATCTTGGCCATGGGCGTATCGGCCAGCATGTCGCCCAGCACGGTGCCCTTGACCGGCACCAGCGCGTTGACCGGCACGCTTTCGGGGTGCTGTTCCAGCGTGGCCAGGGCGTGGACAAAGCCGACGCGATCGGCGCGGGTTTCGCCCATGCCGACAATGCCGCCCGAACAGACGTTGATCCCGGCCTCGCGCACCACGCTCAAGGTATCGAGGCGGTCCTGGAACGTGCGGGTGGTGATCACCTCGTTATAGCGTTCGGGCGAGGTGTCGATATTGTGGTTGTAATAGTCGAGGCCGGCCTCGGCCAGCTTGCCGGCCTGATCGGGGGTCAGCATGCCCAGCGTCATGCAGGTTTCGAGCCCCATCTCGCGCACGCCCTTCACCATCTGCACGATGGCGTCCATGTCGCGATCCTTGGGGTTGCGCCAGGCTGCGCCCATGCAGAACCGCTTGGAGCCGGCATCGCGCGCCTGGGCGGCTGATTGCAGCACGGCCTGCACATCCATCAGCTTGCTCGCCGCCACGCCGCTGTCGGCCTTGACGCTTTGCGAGCAATAGCCGCAATCTTCCGGGCAACCACCGGTCTTGATCGACAGCAGCGTGCACAGTTGCACTTCACCCGCGCGGTGATGTTCGCGGTGCACGGCCGCCGCACGGAACACCAGCTCGGTAAACGGCAGGTCGAACAATGCGGCGATTTCCTCGCGGCTCCAGTCGGTGCGCACCGTCGGATTGGTGACGGGGGCTTCGAGCGTGGCAAGGTCGGACATCGGGCGACTCCGTTGTGGCGGGACGGGATGAAAGCGGTTTAATCGTGCCCTTAGTCAAAGAGCGCGGACAGGGGAAGGCCCACCGTTGCACGGGGTGAACGCGCGCTTTGCTGTCCTTTGGGCAGGGCTTGGGCCATTTGCGGATTGGTAACGCCATGGGATTATGGCCAAAGGCAATTGGCATCAGCAGGAATGGAACAGGCGTGCAGGGCAACGGGGTGTTTTCGCAGACGGGCGGTCCCAGGATCGGTGTGGTCGGGCTGGGCTATGTGGGCCTGCCCCTGGCGATTGCCTTTGCCCGCAAGTTTGCCGTGGTGGGCTTTGACGTCAGCGCCCATCGCATCGCCACCTTGCGCGCCCATCATGACTATACCGGCGAGGTTTCGGCCGAGGACCTGGCTGCATCCACGCTGGTGGTGACCGACGATGCCGCGGCCCTGGCGGATTGCCCGGTGATCATCGTGACCGTGCCCACGCCGGTGGATGAAAGCCGCCGCCCCGATTTCACCCCGGTGCAGATGGCCTGCGAAACGCTGGGCAAGGTGATCCGTCCGGGCACCGTGATCGTGTTCGAATCGACGGTCTATCCCGGCGCGACCGAGGAAGTCTGCGCCCCCACGATCGAGCGGGTTTCGGGCCTGAAGGCCGGCGTCGATTTCAAGCTGGGCTATAGCCCCGAGCGGATCAATCCGGGTGACAAGGAGCATCCGTTCGAAAAGATCGTCAAGGTCGTGGCCGGCGAAGACGCCGAAACGCTGGACCTGCTCGCCGATCTCTATGGCGCGGTGGTGGAAGCGGGCATTCACAAGGCCAGTTCGATCAAGGTGGCCGAAGCCGCCAAGGTGATCGAGAACACCCAGCGCGACATCAACATCGCCCTGATGAACGAGATTTCCAAGATCTGCGATCTGGTCGGCATCCGCACCAGCGAAGTGCTGGCGGCCGCCGGCACCAAGTGGAATTTCCTGCGCTTCTATCCCGGCCTGGTCGGCGGCCACTGCATCGGCGTCGATCCCTATTACCTCACCGCCAAGGCCGAACAGCTGGGCTATCACCCGCAGGTGATCCTGGCCGGGCGGCGCATCAACGATGGCATGGGCGCCTATATCGCGCAGCGCACGGTCAAGATGCTGGCTGGGGCGGGATGTGCGCTTAAGTCGGCGCGGGTCGGCATCCTCGGGCTGACGTTCAAGGAGAACGTGCCCGATATCCGCAATTCCAAGGTCGAGGATATCTGGCGCGAGCTGGCCGATTTCGGCATCGCCCCGCTGGTGCACGATCCCCTGGCAGAGCCGGCCGCAGCGGCGCACGAATTTGGCATCACGCTCAGTTCGCTCGATGATTTTGCCGATCTCGACGCGGTGATCTATGCCGTGTCGCACCGCGAATATGCGGCGCTGGGCGGCGCGGCGATTGCCGCGATGCTTCGCCCCGGCGGGGTGTTGATCGACGTGAAATCCGCGCTTACGCCACAAGCGCTGCCGGCTGGGGTGCAGTACTGGAGTCTGTAGGCGGCACTGGTGGCCAGGCGCCGAGGCTCACCGGGCCATGCTGCGGGACGGGCGGCGGCGCCGTGGTGAGACCAGTGGCACTGCCGGGAGCGGCGCGGCGGTAAAAGCTGCCGTTGAGCAGCGCCTCGGCCATGATCGTGCGTTCCAGCGTCAACCACAGCGCGCGGTCGGGCCTGGCCTGGGGGGCTTCGTGCCAGAAACGGTGCAGCGGGCCTTGGTAAGTAAGCCCAGGGATATCGTAGAACGCCTTGCCCATGGTCTTTGTGGCGCGCCCAGCGCCCAAGGCGCTCAAGCCAACGGTGCTGTTGATGGTGATCACCCCGCGACAATGCTGCAACAGGAGCAGGGTGGGTTGATCGTGCAGGCACAGCACCCGTTCGGCGCAACCGTGTCGCCCGGCCTCGCTCGCCACCAGGGCGCGATAGTCGCGATACCCGCGATCCATCGGGTGATGCTTGATCACCAGCAGGCAATCGGGCGGCGCATGGCGTGCAAACGAGGCGATGGTGGACGCGATGAACCCGGCCACGCCGCCGGTATCGGCATGGTGCAGCACCTGCGAATCGTTGTGCACCTGCAAGGGCACCAGGAACCAGCGCCCGCTCTCGGCCCCGGTCAGCCGTGGCAGCAGCGCGCGCTGCGCCCGGGCGCGCAGCGGCTTGCGCCAGGCAGAGCGCAGCCAGGGCAGCGCCTGCGCCAGTTCCAGCGGACGATGGTGGACATAGTGGGGAAACCGCCAGGCAAACAGCGCCCCAGCCGTGAAATAGAGCATCGCCCACAGCGCCATGCGCCAGAAAGTGGGCGGGACCGGCACGGCCGGCGCAGCGCCTTCCGGCCGTGGCCAGGACGGCCCGGCTGGCGTCGCGCCAACCAGCGCCTGGGCATCACGGGGCAGGGTGCTGTTGGCGTTGACCCCACCCCATTCGAACGTGACATGATTGGGCCGCAGATAGCCTTCCTCGAACACGCCCACCGGCACGCCGTGGCGCTGGCACACCGTGCGCGCTGCCTGGTGCATCGGGCGGCAATCACCGAACAGCATCACGCAATCGATCTGCCAGGCGGCCAGGTGCCGCTCCAGCCAGGCTGGCCATTCCGCCATCGGTCCGCGCCAAGTATGTCCGCCGGGAAAGAACACCTGGTCTCCGGCGTGGAAGTTCACTTTCCGTATCTGGGCACCGGCGCGGCGCAGATCGCGCGCGAGACGGGAAAAGAACGGCCCGACTGGACCCTGCAACAGCAAGATGCGTTTCCCCGCAAAGCTGGCCCATCCCCCGTCTGCCGCCCGCCCGTGCCAGCCAGCGCTTGCTGCCAACCGGGCATCGCGGCTTTCGCTGCCTTCGCGCACCGTGCGTCTCCGCTCCATCATGGTCGTGCCAACCCGATGATGGGTGATCGCGATCGCGCCGCGTCACCAGCGCGGAAACAACCGTTTCGCAGGCAGTAAACGCCCGATTTCCGTGGGGTTGGTGGCAAGGCAGCGTGTGGCAGATCGCGCAGCACCGTAACGCGCCACCGGAATGGGCCCTATGCCGCTCGCCCGCCTGGCAAAGCCTGTTCGATATGGAGCCATTCCGCCGGCCGTTTGCCGCTGGCGTTGCAGGATCAGACCCCGGCCACCGCCGCCACTTCGGCCAGGCGGCGGTCCCAGGTGTGGTGCGCGGCGACATGCGCCGCGCCGGCGCGGGCGCGTTCCAGGTCATCCCGCTGCGGGCCGTGGCACAACCGGGCAAACAGGTCTTGCGCCTGCGCGCCATCGCTGACCACGTGGCAGTACCGGGCAAACAGCGTATCCACCGATCGCGCGGCAGAGGTAACGGCAATGCCGCCACAGGCCAGGATTTCCACCAGCCGGCGGGAAAACATCGTGGCCGAATCCGTCACCGTGTTGACGTTGAGCGAGACCAGGTTTTCCTTGTAGATGCGCGCGGTTTCGGCATGGGCTACGGCCGGATGCACGGTCAACCCGGCGCTGGCGGGATAGCGATAGATCGATGATGGCCGCGCCGAATTGCGGTCATAGACCGTCAGCCCCAGGCCACTGTTTACCGCTGCGGCAAAGACCATGTCCTGCCAGGCACGGCGCGCCGGGTGCACATGGGTGGAATAGCTGCCGACGAAATTGGCCTGGCGGCGGGCAAAGGCAAACCCGGTAAAACGGTGATAGGCCGGCTGCACCGGAAACGGCAGCACATGGACCGAAGCACCCGCGCCCATCGCCGCGCGATAGCGCGCCAGGCAATTGGCATCGACGGTAAAGACATGATCGAACAGCCGCGCACTGGCGATGAAACGGTCGAAATGAACCCCGTCTTCCTTGTTCCAGAACACCGTGGGAATGCCCATGTCGCGGGCGATGCGCACCAGCACGCGCAGCCGCCGGTTGGAACGCAGCCAATGGTCGGGATAGCTGGCCACGCGATATTGCCAGGTCTGTCCCCATCCGGCCCAGGTGCTTTCCACCAGCAGCATGTCGGGCCGCGCGGCGGCCAGCAGGCGGTGAAAGCCATAGGCTGTGGCCAGTGCCGGCACGTCGATGATCTGGCATTCCGGCGCCAGGCAGGCGCGCGTCAATTCATCGGCCACCAGCGCGATCTTGAGCCGGGCAAAGGGCGCGAGGATCACGGCAGTGCCCGCCCGCCATCGAGCAGAAAGCGCGGCGCCGTGGCGCTGCCCGGCGGACACCACGATAGCGCCACGCGCGATCCGCGCACGATCACGCGGCGGTCTGCCGGCAGGTTGCCGAAATCGTTGCCGGTTACGCGAATGCCGGTGGAGGGGCATTCCCCGCCCGCCTTGGTGCAGGCATCAGTGCGCGTCATGTCGCAGAACCACTCCTCGATGGCCGGCGCGCCATCGGCATCGCGGAAATGGTTGGCGCGGATCGTGGCCCCGCCCGAGGCATCGCGCAGCTTGATCGCGCTGCCGCAGAAATCCTGAAAGGTGTTGCCCTCTATCTGTGCGCCGGTGGAATGGCTGGCCAGATAGATCGCATGGAGGCCGCCGCATTTATCGCGCGGGGCATTGCGGATGGTGTGGAAGAACACCCCGCGCACCACGGTATCGCGCGCATTGACCAGGCGGATCGCGGCGGTCGACAGGGCCAGGCCTGGCGCGGAGCCCGTGTCCGTGCCGATCTGCGCCAGCACCAGGTTTTCCAGCACGGTGCCCCGGTTGAACGCGGCCGGATCGTTGCGATTGCCGTTGAGGCTGATCGCCGTGGCATAGTGCGCGATACGCAAGGCGCGCACCGTCAACCCGCTGTCGCGCCCCTCCGCGCCGCGAAAGTGCAGCCAAGTGTCGCTGCCATCGCCCACGAACGCTGGATAGGTGGCCGGATCGGCGCTGGTCCCGGCCAGGGTCAACGGGCCATGCAGGCGCCGCCCGTCGATATCGGTGCTTTGCCCGCGATAGACGCCGGGCAGCACGATCACGCGGGTTTCCTCGCCCGCCGGTGCCTGCTGCGCACGGGCGATGGCCGCGCCCAGCGTGGCGAGCGGCGTCTTGGCGCTGCGGCCATCGGCCGCATCGTTGCCATCGGGCGCCAGATAGAGCGTGGCCCCGTGCGCAGCGATCGGGGCCAGCAAGGCCAAGGCGACAAGCCCGGGGCGGATCATGCCGCCACCGCCTCTGCCACCGGCAGGCGCAGCGCCAGCGCGGTGCCGAACCGCGCATTGTAGGCGGCAATCGCCTGGTCCAACCTTGGCGCATGGCGCCCCATCGCCGCGTGGTCGGCCATGTCCAGCGCCGTCGCCCGCGCGCTGCCGGTGGCGCGCGCCGTGGCGTTGCGGTTGTCTGTCGTGGTGGCAATGCGGGTGAGGTCTTCGGGTGAAGGCGCCAGGCCCAGCGGCGCAAACAGCTGGCGCCCCAGCCAGGCAGGCTTGTCTGCCGCCGCGATGAAGGCATCGAGATCGAGCGGGCTGATCCGGGTGTCGGGACCCTCGGCGGCCGGCGCATCGGCAATCGCACGCGCCTGGTCCAGGCTGTCGCAATACCGCGCTACGAACTGGTCCATGTCGTCGGAAAACCATGGCATGGCTTTGAGCGAGAGCCAGCAATCGGCCGGGTTGCGGATGCAGTGCAACCACACCAGCCGGGCAAATGCCGGCTGCACGATGGCACGGATCGCGGCGCTCTGCCGCTCCATCTGTGGGCATTTGAAGCCGTGCAGATCAGCCCCCGGCTTGCTGATCCGCCGCGCCTTGGACAGCAGCGTAAACAGGTCGATCACGCCCTGCGCGCGCTTTTGCCGGTAATAGTTGGCGGCATACCCCGTGGCATAGGCGCGATCACCGGCGGCCAGGGTGGCGCGAATGGTCTGCACTAGGCCACTGCGGATCTCGCCCTGCAGGCACAGGCGCGGATGGGCATTGAGGAAATCGGCAAACTGGCGCGTGCCGCAGCGGGGCATGCCGCACAGCACGATGAAGGTTTCAAGCGGCAGGCGCTGGGATGGGGGCACGGGCGTCGTGGTCCTTGGCCAAGAGGGGGGTGTCACAGCGTCTCGGTAATGCGGCCTTCCTCGCAGATCGCCTCCGGCTCGGCTGCGGGAGCGTGGCCCTGCGGGCCAAAGGTGCTGGCCAGCGGGCCGGTGAAGAAATGGCGCATCACCAGGTCCACCCCCATCGCGTTCACCGTGCGCAGATCGGGGTTGAAGAACATGCCCCGGCTGGGATGCCCGGTGATGATCTCATAGCTGGGGAAATAGGCGATATCGTCATGATCGGCGGCGAGATCACCCGCCACGGCGCGCAGCACCGATTTGGAATAGACCGTGGCCGGCAGCACATGCTCCGCGCTGGCCGTGGCCATCAGCGGCACGGGCGAAACCGTCAGCAGCATGCGCGCGGCGGGGTTCACCTCTTTCACCAGGGCCCAGAACGCGGCCATGTCGGCCAAGACCTCGGCATGGCGCAGATTGCGAAAGGCATGGGCTGCGGAATCGAAACTGCCCGCCAGCGTGCCGGGCGCGGTGGGATAGACCGTGCCATCGGCCAGGCTTTCCCAGCATTCGGTCAGGCCCAGGGTGAACACTATGACATCCATGGTTTCCAGCATGGTGCGCACCGCCCCCAGATGCAGGCGCCGCGCCAGCAGCACCGTGTCGGCCGTGGCGTGCCCGGCGGGATCGACGGCAGGGCGCAGCGCGTCGTAAAAGCGGCCCTCGCGCTCCCACACCACCTCGGCCGGGCGCCGGCGGCCCAGCGCCTCTTGCGCCAGTTGCAGCATCTGCCGCGCGGTATAGACGTTGCCATAGCGGCACGAAAACACGCCATAGCCAAACCGCCGCGCTTCGTCCGCATCGGCAAAGACCGGCGGCGGCGGCTCGCAATCGAGGAAGTGCGCGCCGCGCGCGGCCAGGGCATGGCCGATATGCTGGGCAAAGCAGCTGCCGGCCGTGGCTATGCGGTCTTCGGGCGAGAGCGCGATCGGGTCCCACAGTTCGGCAATGTCTGCCAAGTGGCGCTCGGCCACGGCGCTCGTCCAGAAGGCGCGCGGCGGCAGGCCGCGATAGGGGTTGCGCATCAGGCAGGTTCCTTGGCTGGTGCAGGCAATGACGTAGTAGGCGTGGCGGCATCGGCGCTGGTGAACTGGTGCCGCAGCCAGGCTTCCAGCCGCGTGCTGGCGGCTTGCGCGGCGGCATCGACCTGGCCGGGCTTGGCCTTGGCCGGTTTGCCGCCGCCCGGCACTGTGGGCGGGGCCGGGCGCTGGCGCAGCGCATGCCAGGTGTCGAGCAGATCGGCCGGCGTGGCGGTGGGGCTGATCACGGCGGCGCGCAACCAGTCGGCATAGGCATCGCGCGGCAGGCTGTGGCCGTGAACGCCATGGAAATCGCTGTGGAACAGCACGCGATCGGCCTCGGTCAGCCCGGCAATCGCCGCCGCAAATGGCAGCATGTGCGCGCGGCGATGGTGCCGATCGCCCAGCGACTGGATATAGACCACCAGGTTGCGAAAGCCCGCGCCATAGAGCGCGGTGCAATCGGCCATGATCACCCCATCGAGCGCAGCATTGCTGGCCAGCGCAGGCCAGCACGCCGCGCGATAGGCACTCACAAGCGGAGCGTGATAGCGGGCGATGCGGGTCTGTGGGTTGCCCACCACGGCAATCGATCCGGGCATGGCGTGCGATTGCGCCAGGGCGGCGAATCCGCCGCCCGACGTGCCGAAAAAGATCGTGCGTTCGATGCCCCAGGCCTTGGCCATTTCGGCAAAGGCGCGGGCAAGCAGCGCGGGCGTGTCGAAACCCTGGTGCCCGGCATACCAGGCGATGGCAAAATCGCCCGGCACCTGCAGCGAGGGATCGCTCACCGACACCTGAATGCAATCGGCCAGATCGGGATTGAAGCCGTTGAACACCCCGCGGTGGCGTCGCGCCGGATCGGCCGCGCCGTGCAGGCTCACTACCATGCGCGTCGCCTGCGGAACAAGGCGCACACGGAATGCAATCGGCACCGTATCCCGGCCGCGTGGGGCCAGAAGTGTGTGGGTGCGCACGTTGAAGCGGTTGTCACCGGGGCGCAGCGTGGCGAGCTTGCGGCGCAGGCTGCGGACAAAGGCGCTCATGTTGGTCATTGCGCCGCCTCCAGCATCAGCGGTGTATGATCCAGTGCCAGCAGCGGGTGCAGCAGGCGCGCCGCGCTCTCGCCCACCCCGCGCCAGGTGCGCTCCGCCGCAACCCATGCGCGGCCCCGGCGGCCCAGCCAGGCACGCAAGGCTGGATCAGCGATCAGCCGCGCCAGCGTCTCAGCCAAGGCAGGCACATCGCCCTTGGCAAAGGCCAGCCCGGTGTGCCCATCGGCAATCATCTCGGCCAGCGCGCGCACGTCGGAAACTACCACGGCCTTTTCCATCGCCAGCGCTTCCAAAGGCTTCATCGGCGACACCATTTCGCAGACCGGCCAGGGCTTGCGCGGGAACGGGCAGATATCGATCAGCGAATACCAGCTTTCCACCGCTTCATGCGGCACGCGGCCGGGCATGATCAGCCAGTCGGCAAAGCCGCTGTTCTCGGCCATGGCGGCAATCGCTGCGCCAATCGGGCCGTCCATGGTGCTGCTGGTATTCTCGCTGCCCACCAGCAGCAGGCGGAACGCGCAGCCCTGCGCCTTGAGCAGCGCGCACGCAGCGGCAAGATCGTCCAGCCCTTCGTAATCCACGAAAGTGCCGATGTAGCCGATCACCGGCACGTCCGCAGGAATGCCCAACTGGCGGGCCAGCGCAGCATCGCGTGGGCGCGGGGTGAAGCGTGCCGGATCGCAGGAATTGGGCAGCAGCGCGATGCGGCTTGGCGCCACGCCGCGTGCTGCCAGTTCCTCGGCCATCGGCGTGGTCAGCGTGAAAACCTGGTCGGCCGCCTGGGCAATCGCGGCCTCCAGCCGTTCCTGCACCTGATAGGCCGGCGTCGCGCGATAGCTTTCCTCGCGCGACATCTTGGTCACTTCCCAAAAACCGCGCACTTCATAGGCAAAGGGAATGCCCAGCCGTCGCGCCGCGATCAGCGCGGGCAGCGCCACGAGATGGTTCGATGCCGCCATCACCAGCGCCGGGCGCAGCGCGCGATAGCGTTCTTCCAGCGCGCGGGCGGCGGCGGGAATATAGTGCACATAGCGCAGATCGGTGCGGGCCGGCGTGGGCGTGCGCAGATAGGGCACACCGTCGATCACGTCAGCCTCGGGCACGGCGCTGTCCGCCAGGTCTTGCAGCACATCATGGGGAAAGCCCGGCCGCGTCATCGCCAGCACATCGCAACCCGCCGCGATCAGTCCGTCCGCCAGGCCATGGGTGCGCGTGGCATAGCCGCCGGTGGCATAGGGCAGGCTGTTGTGTAGCATGTAGCAGATACGGCCTGGCACCGGCGCGAGCAGCCGTGGCCCGCGCGGGGCGATCAACTGGAGCAGGTCCAGCTGCCCGGCCAGCCCCAGGCCCAGGCGCTCGATCCGGGCCTGCGCGAAAGGATTGGCCCGCGCATCGGGATGGTGGCGCATTTCCAGCATCCAGCGCGCGCAGTGGTCAAACGCCCCCGCGCGCTGTGCGGCGGCATAGGCGCCGGTGAGGGTGCTCAGGCCCCGGTCGATCGCCACGGCGGCCTCGGCGGCTTGCTTCTCCGCCGCCAGGTGGCCCGCTTCGCCTGCCGCCTTGCCCAGGCGCAGCCATTCGCGCGCGGCTTGCGCCGCATCGGCAAACGCGGTGGCAGCCATGGCGGCGTTCACGCTGGCCAAGTCATCGTCGCCCAATGCGGCGATCAGCCGGGGCGCGTCGGCCACGATCCAGCCACTTTCATCCACTTCGGCGAGGTCCGCCGCCTCATCCTGCGCATCGATATCGCGGCTGGGCAGCGTCTGCGTGATGGCTTGTGTGATGCTGGCCCAGTCGCGGTGGGCGGTGGCATGGTCGCGGGCGGCCTGGCCCATGCGGTGGGCCATGCCGGGATCACGGGCCAGGGTGGCGATGGCCTGCGCCAGGTCTACGGCATCGCTGGGGGCGAAGAACAGCGCAGTTTCGCCCTCCTGCGCCTCGGCACGGAACACCGGGAGATCGGGCACCACGGCGGGCAGGCCCAGGGCCATGGCGTCGACCAGCTTGATCGGCGGCACCAGTTCGGTCACCGCGCTGCGGCGGCGTGGCAGGCAGGCGATGTGGCAGGCGGCCATGCGTGCCCGCGCGGCATCGGGTTCGAGGCGCCCGGTGAAACTGACGGCCTGCGCCAGGCCCAGGCGCGCGGCCTGCTCTTCCAGGCTGTCGCGCAAGGGGCCATCGCCCATGATCACCAGATCGATGCGCAAGCCCTGCGCATGTAGCATGGCCAGGGCATCGAGCAGCAGGTCCAGCCCTTCATAGGCGACGAGCGCGCCGGCATAGCCGATCGTGGTGGTGGCGTGGCGCGCGGCGGCAATCCCGGCAAAGGCAGGCGCGTCGATGCCATTGGGCAGCAAGGCCAGGCGCGCGGGATCGAGGCCCCATTGCCCGATGACATGATCGGCCAGCGGCGCCGAGATGGCAAAGACGCGATCGGCATGGCGCGCCACGAAGGCTTCCAGCTCAAGGCCCAGGGCATGGCGCTGGCTGCCGGCAAAGCCGGGTACATTGGCCGCGCGGCTCATTTCCCACAGGCCGCGCAGTTCATAGTGGAAGGGAATGCCCAGACGCCGCGCCGCGATCAGCGCGGGCAGGGCGTTGACGTGGTTGGACGCGGCGTGGATCGCGGCGACGCGGCGTGCCTTGGCCAGGCGGGCAATGCCCACGCTGGCCCGCTCGATATAGATATCGAGCGGCAGGGCCTGGCTGGGCTGGCGCACGTGCTGCCAATCAAGGCCCTCATGGCTGCTGGCCAGGGCCTCTGGCGTGCCGTTGCTGTCGGCGCGGTCCCAGGGATAGCCGGCGCGGGTCAGCGCCACCAGATCGACGCCTTGCGCCAGCAGTGCGCGCAGCAAGGCCTGGGTGCGGGTGGTATAGCCGCTGGTGTGCCAGGGCAGGGCGCTGGCAGCGCAATAGAGCAGGCTTTGCGGGCGCGGGTCATAGGCCGGGGCAGCCACAGGCGGCAGGTCTGGCAGGGCCTGCGCCATGGCGGCCAGGGCCTGGATTTGCTGCGCGCGGCTGCTTTCCGATCCGCTGAGCGCGGTATCGGCCGGCAGGCCGGCAAGCAGTGCAGCGGGCCGGGTCAGTTCGCCGGCGTCATAGAGCCGGAATGCCAGCCATTTCGCCCGCCACGGTTGCGGATCGGCGGCATAAGCCTGCTCGCCCAGCCGGGCTGCCCCCAGAGGATCGCTGTCCTGAATCTGGCGCGCCTCTTCGGTCAGGGTACGGGCCAGCGCCTGGGCCTGGGCCCGTTCCCGCGCCGCTTGCGCGGCGGCCAGTTCCGCCGGATCGGGGGCCGGTTCGGGCGCGGGTGGATGCAGGATCTGCTGGATGCGCCGCGCTTCCGATCGGCTGAGCGGCAGGTCAGCGGGCAGGGTCTGCAACAGGTCTATCGCCCGCGCGGTTTCGCCCGCCTCGTGCAGGCGCAGGCCGAGCCACTTGGCGCGCCAGGGCTGCGGATCGGCGGCATAAGCCTGCTCGCCCAGCCGGGCCGCCGCCAGTGGATCGCTGTCCTGAACCTGGCGCGCCTCTTCGGTCAGGGTGCGGGCCAGCGCCTGGGCCTGGGCCCTTTCTCGCGCGGCCTGCGCGGCGGCCAGTTCCGCCGGGTCGGGGGCCGGTTCCGGCGCGCGTGGATGCAGGATCTGCTGAATGCGCCGCGCTTCCGATCGGTTGAGCGGCAGGTCGGCGGGCAGGGTCTGCAACAGGTCCATCGCCCGCGCCGTTTCACCCGCTTCGTGCAGGCGCAGGCCCAGCCATTTGGCGCGCCAGGGCTGCGGATCGATCGCCTGGGCCTGTTCCGCAAGTGCAATCGCGGCTGGCAGATTTGTTGCGGCTAGGGCGCGCGCCTCGCGTGTCCACGTAGCTGCCCGGGCCAACACGTGTTCGGCAGCACGGCGCGCGGCATCGGCGTCGTCTGTGGCGGGCGCAGCCGGCTCGGGCAGTGACTCCGGTTCTGGCTCCGGTTCCGGTTCCGGTTCCGGCTCGCGCAGCATCAGGGTGATGGCGCGGGCGATGGTGTCCCAGTCGCGGTGGGTTGCGGCATGGTCCTGGGCGGCCTGGCCGATGCGGCGGGTCATGGCAGGATCGTTGGCTAGGGCGGCAATCGCGCGCGCCAGGTCGGCGGCATCGCCGGGGGTAAAGAACAGGGCGGTTTCGCCCTCCTGCGCCTCGGCACGGAACACCGGCAGATCGGGCACCACGGCGGGCAGGCCCAGGGCCATGGCCTCGACCAGCTTGATCGGCGGGATCAGTTCGGTCACGTCGCTGCGGCGGCGCGGCAGGCAGGCGATGTGGCAGGCGGCCATGCGCGCCCGTGCGGCATCGGGTTCGAGCCGGCCGGCAAAGGTGACGGCCTGCGCCAGGCCCAGGCGCGCGGCCTGCTCCTCCAGGCTTTGGCGCAAGGGGCCATCGCCCATGATCACCAGATCGATGCGCAAGCCCTGCGCATGCAGCATGGCCAGGGCATCGAGCAGCAGGTCCAGCCCTTCATAGGCGACGAGCGCGCCGGCATAGCCGATCGTGGTGGTGGTGGCTTGGCGCGCGGCGGCAATCCCGGCAAAGGCCGACACGTCGATGCCATTGGGCAGCAAGGCCAGGCGGGCGGGATCGAGGCCCCATTGCCCGATGACATGATCGGCCAGCGCCGCCGAGATGGCAAAGAGCCGATCGGCATGGCGCGCCACGAAGGCTTCCAGCTCAAGGCCCAGGGCATGGCGCTGGCTGCCGGCAAAGCCGGGTACATTGGCCGCGCGGCTCATTTCCCACAGGCCGCGCAGTTCATAGTGGAAGGGAATGCCCAGACGCCGCGCCGCGATCAGCGCGGGCAGGGCGTTGACGTGGTTGGACGCGGCGTGGATCGCGGCGACGCGGCGTGCCTTGGCCAGGCGGGCAATGCCCACGCTGGCCCGCTCGATATAGATATCGAGCGGCAGGGCCTGGCTGGGCTGGCGCACGTGCTGCCAATCAAGGCCCTCATGGCTGCTGGCCAGGGCCTCTGGCGTGCCGTTGCTGTCGGCGCGGTCCCAGGGATAGCCGGCGCGGGTCAGCGCCACCAGATCGACGCCTTGCGCCAGCAGTGCGCGCAGCAAGGCCTGGGTGCGGGTGGTATAGCCGCTGGTGTGCCAGGGCAGGGCGCTGGCAGCGCAATAGAGCAGGCTTTGCGGGCGCGGGTCATAGGCCGGGGCAGCCACAGGCGGCAGGTCTGGCAGGGCCTGCGCCATGGCGGCCAGGGCCTGGATTTGCTGCGCGCGGCTGCTTTCCGATCCGCTGAGCGCGGTATCGGCCGGCAGGCCGGCAAGCAGTGCGGCAGGCCGGGTCAGTTCGCCGGCATCGTATAGCCGGAATGCCAGCCATTTCGCCCGCCACGGTTGCGGATCGGCGGCATGGGCCTCTTGCGCGGCCTGCGCGGCCGCCACGGGATCAGACTGGCGCAGCGCTCGTGCCCGTGCCGCATGGGCGTCGGCCCGCGCGATCCGCGCGCGGCGTTCGTGTTGCTGGGCCTTGCGCGCGGCCTGGGCCTCTGCCCGTGACAGAGCCATGGGTGACAGGCGCGGCAGAGGCGGGAGAGCGGCGGGAGGCGGAACCTGTGCCAAGGCATCGTCCTGCGCCGGGGTGGCTTCGGGTAAGGCGGGGATGGCGGGGGAGGGACGCGTTGCCGGACGGCGCAGCGCAAGCAGCGCGGCAGGCATGCCGAGCCAGCGCTGCGGCTTGCGCCAGCGCTGCAACAGTGCGTCTCCCAGGCGATAGGCCGGCGAATCTTCCAGCGCCGCCACGCGTGTTTCGTAGCTGGCCAAGGCGCGTTCGTGCCGCTCGGCCTGCTGCGCCGCGGCCAGGCGCGCGTGCTGGGCGGCGGCGCGCCACGCTGCCGCCTCTGCGGCATAGGCGGCGAGATCGGCTGCGAGCAGTGCCGCGCTGTCGCCACGGTTGACGCACGGAGCGGCGGCGGCATCTGCGGCAGCGTCGCTGTGGTCGCCATCGCCGGGGGAGATACCGGCGCCGTCATTGCCGCCTTGCATGACCCCGCTTTCCTGGCCCAGCGCTGGTGACAGGGCCAGTGCCGATGCCGTTGCCAGCGCGGGTGCAGGGCATGATGGCGCGGGCAGCGCATGGGCAAGGGTTTGCGTGTCGGTCATCGGCTCCCCACGGCGCCCCGGCGAGGCGGGGCGAGCATAGCTGTGGCGAACACCCGATCCGAAACGCATGGCCGGTAGCGGTGGCATGGCGCCACCTTGGCCGCGTCATCCGCCGGCCCGGCTGCGTATAAGACAGCAGGCCTTGCGGATCGGGTGCTCAGTCCGTCCAGATCCCGCGCGCGTCGACGATCTCCACCCCGTCGCGCCGCTTGGGCGAAACGGTCTTGAACGGGCGATGGTCAACCAGCAGGGTCCAGACATCGGCTTGGTCGAGGGCGGCAAAGCCATCGATCAGTTCCACGCCGCAGGCCGCCAGCGCGGGCGGCAGCACGGCAATGTTGGGTTCCACGACCAGCAAGGGCCGGGTGAAATGGGTGGACAGGTCTTTCACGATATCCACCGCCGGGCTTTCGCGCAGATCGTCGATATCGGGCTTGAAGGCGAGGCCAAAGGTGGCGACGCGCACCTGATCGGGCGTGCAGCCCTTGCGCGCGGCGACGGCGCGGGCGGCGGCCAGCACCTTTTCAACCACCCAGTGTGGCTTGCTGTCGTTGACCTGGCGCGCGGTGTGGATCAGCCGCGCCTCTTCCGGGCTGCGGTTGACGATGAACCACGGGTCCACCGCGATGCAGTGTCCGCCCACGCCCGGGCCGGGCTGCAGGATGTTGACGCGCGGATGGCGGTTGGCCAGCCGGATCAGTTCCCACACGCTGATGTCCAGCTTGTCGCAGATGATCGACAGTTCATTGGCAAAGGCGATGTTCACGTCGCGAAAGGCGTTTTCGGTCAGCTTGCACATTTCCGCGGTACGCGCTGTGGTCACCACGCATTCGCCCTTCACGAACGTGCTGTAGAGCGAGACCGCCTCGGCCGAGCAGCGCGGGGTGAGGCCGCCGATCACGCGGTCGTTCTCCACCAGTTCGCGCAGGACATGCCCGGGCAGCACGCGTTCGGGGCAATAGGCCACGGCGATGTCTGCCGCCTCGCCCGCGTCTTGCGGGAAAGTCAGGTCGGGCCGTGCCTGCGCCAGCCACGCGGCGATCTGCTCGGTCGTGCCGACCGGCGAGGTGGATTCGAGCACCACCAGGTTGCCCTTGGCCAGAACCGGGGCGATCGCGTTGGCAGCCGCCTCGATATAGGAAAGGTCCGGCTCGTGCCCATCGCGGAACGGGGTGGGCACGGCGATGAGGAAAGCGTCGGCGGGTTCGGGTCGCAAGGTTGCGCGCAGGCGCCCTTCGCGGGCAGCGGCGTGGACGACCATGTCAAGGTCAGGCTCCACGATGTGGATGCGCCCCTTGTTGATCGTCTGCACGGCGATTTCGTTGACGTCCACACCGATCACTTCGATCCCGCGCGAGGCGAAGACGGCGGCCGTCGGCAGGCCGATATAGCCAAGGCCGATCACGGAAACCCGCTTGAAGCGGTGGGCTGGGGTCATCATCTCTTCGGTTTCATCCCTCAAAGGCGCCGCAGTGGCCATGGCGCATGCCCCCTTTCCTACGTGATATCCCGTGGCAAAAGCCTTAAGATTGCAGAGCCCCGGGCTTTGGACGGGATGCCGATGGCGGCACGCCCGGCCAAAGCCGCGAAACCGGTGCGCAGTGGGCCGCCATGGCGGACGGTGGTTCGGCCAGTGGATGGCAGACCGGAGCCACCGCCGCGCGGGCGACCGTATTGCGAGTGATCGGCGGCGTGTTGCTGCCGGTGAAAGGATCATTCCCCAGTTCCGCCCGCCTCGCGAGCCCAGAAACCTCCGGAAGCAATCAATCGCGGACGCGGCTAAAGCGCCATCCGCACAAATACTGAGTATTTAACTTCGTTTCGGATGCGACCCGCTGCATGCATAAAGCTGGCGCACGATTTCACCCGCGCCACAGGGCGGGAATCGCTGCGGATTCGGGTTTTCCGGGAACGCTCAAGCCGCGTCAGTGGCGCCGCATCACGCCAGGCGGCGGCAATGGTCGAGATAGCCCGCCTCGTGCCGGGCGGCGAGATCGACCACGCTGCGCCACAGCCACGATGGTGCCTGGTCGTCGGCAGGGGCTGGTTGCAATGCGTCTTGCCAGGCGCGGCGCACATCGTCGCTCATCTGCCGGGCATGGGCCATGCCGACGATATAGGCGAGATAGGAGGCCGCCGACACGGCCTGGCGGCGCGAGAACTGCTCCACCTCGATCTTGAGGTCCTGCGGCGCCAGTTCGCGCAGCACCACGGGCTTGCCCAAGAGATGGGCCGGGATCATCCGTTCCCCCAGATTGGGCGCCAGCGCACAGGCCCCCGCAACCACGCGCGCGGCCGGGTTGCTGGGCATCGCCACCCCATCGGCAGCTGGCGCCACGGAATGCACCGCTTCCTTGATATCCACCAGCGCCAGGTATTCCGGGCCTTTGTCCTGCGCGCCAACGCCAAGCACCACGGCATAGCGCAGCCGGCCCAGCGAACTGCATCCCTTGCGCCAATAGGCCGCATCCAGCACGCGCACCCGCCCTTCGCCGGCATGCCCGGCCAGGGCCAGCGCCTTTGTCCGCACGGTTGGATCGTCGAAAAGAGCAGTAATGGCGTCGCGTTCGGCCGCCGCCAAGGGCCAGAAACGCTTGCCCAGCGGCAGGCTGGGCGTGGGGCCGTCGATCCGCTCGTTGGCAAGATGACGCCATTTGCGCCCGGCCGCACGGCGACGCACCGCGCGCACCACCTTTGGCTCGGTGGGATCGTCTTCGGGCTCGGGGGAAAGCGCGCGGGAATAGCCGTCGATCATCGCGGCCAGCATCTGCGCGGTGACAATGCCCGGTAGGTCTGAACTGCGCGCCGCCGTTTCCAGCGAAAGGCCCAGGCGAATAAGATCTAGCGCCGGATTGCCGATCACCGTCTGGTCAAGATCGCGGATCTGGACAGCAAAATCGTGGTGCCGATCGGCCAGCGGCCCGAGATTGCCAAGATGGCAATCGCCACAGATCCACACCTTCGGCCCCACCGGCACTTGGGCCATAGCCGGCGAGGCTTCCAGCCATTCATAAAATTGTGCCGTATTGCCGCGCACATAGGCGTGCACCGAGCGCGCCATTTTCAGCGCCCGGCGCGCCTCCAGCGCGGCATGCCGGCGTTCCGGGGTGATCTTCAACCCGGATGGCCTGCGTGCGCAGCGGCCTTGGCTTCACGGGCCTTCTTGGCATAGTGGTGATGGGCAACGATGCAACCTGCCGCAGCACCGGCCAGCGCATGGCCCTTGCCAACGAAGTGACCGGCAACGCCGCCCGCCATGGCGCCGCGGATGCATCCCTTGGCCATGGCCGGCTGGACCGAAACGGTCGCAGTGGCAGCCATCGCAGCGATCAGAACCAGAGCCTTGCGCATCGAGAAATCTCCTTTGGGGCGATAAAGCGCGGGGTGGAGGATGTGTTCCATGACAATTTGGTCATGGCCGCTGCACCGGCCCGCGCCTCCGGCCAGCCACGGCTGATGCCACCTTGCCATGCGCCAGCGCCCCGTTCATACAAGTATGATAATTCTAATCTGGAGAAGCCGATGCAAACCCGCCGCGCAACCATCAAGCTCGCGCTCGCCAGTGCCGTGGCAGGCTCGGGCGTCGGGGCGGGCGCGGCGTCGGGGCAGGCGCTGGCAACCGACGACCGGCGTGCCTGCCCCGCGCTTGGCCAGTCGTTCCGGCCTGCGTGGCCCCACGGAATCGAGGGCCAGCGCAAGGCCGACATGGGCGATGGGCGCTATCTCAACCCCATCCTGGCGGGCGACTATCCCGATCCTTCGGTGCTGAAGGACGGCGATGATTATTACATGACGCATTCGTCGTTCGATGCAGCGCCCGGGCTGCTGATCTGGCATTCGCGCGATCTGGTGAACTGGCGCCCGCTCGGCCCGGCCCTGGCCAAGCCCCTGGGCACCGTGTTCGCCGTCGATATTGCCAAGCATGGCGATCGCTATTTCATCTACATCCCGTTCATGAAGGCGCCGTGGTCACCGCCGCTCGCCAGTTTTGCCAATATCTACGTCATCCACGCGCCGTCGATGGAAGGGCCGTGGAGCGATCCCATCGATCTTGGGATCGGCGAACTGATCGATCCTGGCCATGTCGTAGGCGAGGATGGCCACCGCTACCTGTTCTTCAATGGTGGCAAGCGGGTGCGCCTGACTGCCGATGGCCTGGCCACCGCTGGCCCGGTCGAAACCGCCTATCAGGCATGGCATTATCCCGATGACTGGATCACCGAGGCGTGGTCTCCCGAAGGGCCCAAGCTGTTTCGCCGTGGGCCGTGGTTCTACCTCGTCAACGCAGTGGGTGGCACCAGTGGCCCGGCGACAGGGCACATGGTCGCGGTCGCACGGGCGCGATCGATCAATGGACCCTGGGAGAATTGCCCGCATAACCCGATCGTGCGCGCCACATCGGATGCCGACCCGTGGTGGTCGCGCGGCCATGCCACCGTTGTGGAAGGGCCGGGCGGGCGCTGGTTCATGGTCTATCACGGGTATGAAAACGGCTATCTCACGTTGGGCCGGCAAACCTTGCTCGAGCCCATCGAATGGACCGCCGATGGTTGGTTCCGCGCCACTGGGGGTGATCTCTCACAGCCGCTGGCCAAGCCTGGCGGCCAGGCGTTGCCTCATGGCCTTGCGCATTCCGACGACTTTGCCGCCGATGGACTCGGTCGCTTGTGGTCGCTCTATGCCAGCGCGCCTTCGGACAGCGCACGCGTGCAGGTGTCTGGCAACAGCCTGGCGCTGGCTGCCAAGGGCAGCAGTCCGCAGGATGCAACGGTGCTGACCCAGCAAGTGGGGGACTGCGCCTATGCGATCGAGGTGGATGTCGAACTGCAAGGCGAAACGCAGGGTGGCCTGCTGCTGTTCTTCGATGACCGGCTGTTCCTGGGCATGGGCATCGATGGACGGCGCATGATCAGCTATCGGGGCGGCAAGCCCACCTATTGGCAGGAACCGGCGCCGCCCACGCGCCGCTTGCACATGCGCATCACCAACGAACGGCAGGTGGTGACCTTCTACTACAGCCTCGATGGCCAGGCTTGGACGCGCCATGGCGTGCGCAGCTATGTCGAGGGGTATAACGCCAACACGCTCGACAATCTGCTCAGCCTGCGCCCGGCATTGTTCGCTGCCGGCAAGGGGCAGGTGGTGTTCCGCGCCTTCCGCTATCGCGCCCTGCCGGACCCGGCCTGATGCCGGCACGGTTCAGCCCAATGTCTTGAGCAGCTTGAGCTGAAATTCCGTGGTGCGCTGGCGCCAGGATGATCCCTGCACGAGCGGCGCGGAGAGTTCCTGGCGCGTGCGGCCCGGCACGCGCAGCGTAGCCGAAAGCGACAGCGTGCGATCAAAGCTGTGCGTCATGATCATGCTCGCTTCGCCCCAGGCAGCGTCGCGCACCTGCCAGGCGCGCGACGGGCTATTGTAGGACCATTGCACCTGCGCCACGTCAGCCGGCACGTCGCCCCGCGCGGTTCCGCTCCATTCCAGCGTGCCGTTGGTGCTGGCGCGCATGGTGTGCAGCAACTGCTGCCCGCCCGGCACATCGATCGGGTTGCGCTGGTCGAACAGGTTGGCGCTGGCGCTGAGCTTGACATGGCGCAGCAGCGGCGCGCTCAGATCGAACTGCGCGCCGGCGCTGCGGCTGCGGCCGGCATTGACATAGCTATAGATGCTCGCCCCTGCCGTAGTGGCGGCATAGGTCGTACTCCACACGTTGCTGGTCGTGCGCCAATAGGCAGTGAGATTGGTTTCGATCGCACCGCGCCGGTATTGCAGGCTGCCTTCCCACGATGCGGTGGTCTGATCCCGCAACGCCGGGTTGCCCTGGAACTGGGTGAGCGGGTCTTCAACCACGGTATAGGGACGCAGATAATCCAGCGGTGCCCGCTCGATCCGCTTGCTGTAGCTGGCCGCCAGGGTCAGCATCTTGCTGCTCGCGAACTGGATATGCAGGCTCGGAAAAACGGCGGTGCGGCCAAGCACCAGGCGGTCTTCACCCGGGCTGTCGATCTGGCGCAGGTTGCGTTCGGCGCGCAGGCCCGGGGCGATGGTCAGCTTGCCCAGCGTCTGCTGCAGCGTGGCATAGGCCGCCAGCGTGGTGCTGCGCCCGGCAAAGCGATCGTTGGCAAGGGTTGCCGGTGCGCCGTCGCTTGCCTCGCTGCTCAGGGAATAGGCCTGCGATGTGCTGTCGCGGTGCCAACTGGTGCCCAGCGAAAGCAACCGGTGCGCGGCGATCGGGTGCTTCCAGTCCACCTGCCCGTCGATCGTGGTGGTGGGATTGCGCAAGACCGTGGCAAAGCCACCGCCGTTGCTGAACCGGGCCACGGTTTCATCCCGCACCACGGGGTTGGTATAGAGCTGCGCCGTGGCGGTGAGAGTCTCCCCCTCGCGCGTGCCGCGATGATCGACATCGAGTTCGCCGGTCAGGAAACTGGCCATGCTGCTCAACCGCCGGGTTTCGGCAAAGCTGCTGAAATCGGGGGTGAGGCCCTGATAGCTGGCGCGGGTGTGGGTGATATCGTGGCCGCCTCCACCGCCCAGGCCCAGCGACACGGTGGTCTTGGCGTCGATCTCATAGGTCGCCTTGCCGCTCAGCCGGCCGTCGGTGCCGCCGGTATCGGTCTGCCCCGATCGCGTATAGGCCGTGGCCGCACCGCCACCATCGGACTCGACGCGGCGGCTGGCGGCATCGTGTGCGCGCACCATCGTGCCGATATTGCCGCCGGCTTTCAGTTCATAGCTCCACCGCCCGCGTCGGTAATGCAGCGTCGTATCGAGCAGGCCATGGCCATAGCTGGAGGTTTCCACGCTGGCATTACCCGACCAGCCGGTGCGCTGTGTCTCGCGCAGCACAAGATTGATCACGCCGCCTGTGCCTTCGGCGGAAAACTGCGCCGAAGGGTTGGTGATCACCTCGATCCGCGCGATATCGCTGCCGTGCAGGGTGCGCAGATATTGCTGCGCATTGCCGGCGTAGGGATGCCCATCGACATAGATCCTGGCGTTCCCGGCGCCCAGCAACAGGATCTGGTCATCAGGGGTTACCGTCACGGCGGGCAGCCCGCGCAGCAGTTGCAGCGTATCCTTCTGCGCCGATTGCGGCGTTTGCTGCACTTGATAGGTGCGCCGGTCGATATGCAGGGTGGCGGGCGTGCGCGCGGCAGTCACCTCGATCACGTCGGCCGCGGGCGGCACCGGCGTCGTGGCCGATACTGCCGGAACGGCCGGTTCGATCGTCGGTGGCAATGCGGCGATCATGCGGTCTCCGGCGGGCTGAGGCACCCAGCATAGGGGCCGCGCGCCAGTCATGAACAGCAAAAAGCACAGCGAGGATCAAAGCCCTAGCACCACTTTGGCGCTAACCGCGATCTGATAGAGGATCTGCGTCATGTCCTTGAGGATCTGGCGCGACTTGGTGTCGATGCGTGGCAGCACGAGCAGATCATCGCCGCTGCGCACCGCGCGGCTTTGCGCGGCCACTTCCTCGAAACTGCCATCGGCATGGGCCACCACGATCCGGCGGGCGGCGCTTTTCTGGGTAAAGCCGCCGGCCCGCTCGACATAGCTGGTGGCGTCAAGCCCGGCCTGCCAGGCCACGGCATTGGGGAACAGCACTTCCCCGCTCACCAGCACCAGCCCATCGCGCGTCGGCACGCGCAGCAGATCGCCGTTTTCCAGCAGCAGGTCATCGCGCGCGGGGCCTTGCCCGATCACCACCTGGCCCAGGGGCTGCACCTTCCGCGCGCGGTCGATCCATTGCAGGATCAGGTCAGCCTCGTTGTGGCGCAACTGGCTTTCATCATTGGTGCCCGATCGCGCGGTCAGCGCGGCCTGCTCCAGGCTGTGCAGGCTGGCGTCGAGCATGGTTTTCTGGCGGTCCTTCACGCTTTGCCGGAACAGTTGGATGCTGGTGGCATCCGATCGCTCGGAAAAGCGGATCTGGCGCAACAAGTCGCCCAGGCGCGCGCCATAGGGCAGCACATATTCCTGCCGGCTTTCATGCTCTCCCTCGATCCGCACGGTGATCGTGCCGTTTTTCTGGTCCGAGGTGAACTCGATGGTATCGCCATTGCCCACCGGCAAAGCGCCGGCCTCGCCCAGTGGGCGATAGTCGACATTGCGGATCGGCCCGGTGGCGCGGGTAATGCGCATGTGGGTGGCAACCGGCTGCGCCCCGGCGAGCAGGGCGACATCGGCCGTGGTGGGATGGGCATTACGCGGAAATTCAAAGACATTGGCATTGTTGGCGAGGCCCAGCACCGTCACCGTCTGTTGGCGCGGGCCGACAAAGATCACGTCGCCATCGGCCAGCGGCAAGGGCGGCATCACCCCGCGAAACAGGAACTGGTAGAGGTTCACGTGCGCGCGCACCTGCTCCCCGCGCTTGACCTCCACATCGATGAACGTGCCGCGATCGGGATCGATGCCGCCGGCGGCATCGAGATAGTGCAGCAGCCCGTCCATGCTCGTCCCGTCATAGAGCCCCGGTCGCCGCACGAAGCCGCCGACGAACACCCGCACCGGCTGCGCCTCTGCCAGCGAAGCATAGACATAGACATTGCTGCGAAACGTGCCCGCCGCCGCCCCGGTGATCACGCGTTGCAGATCCTGGTTGCGCACCCCGGCCAGATGGATCGGGCCGACGTTGGGCAGGAACACGTTGCCTTGCGGGTCCACGGTCTGGACCTGGGCATATTGGAATGCGCCCCACAGCCGCAGCACGACCTGATCGCCCGCGGTGATCACGTAATCCGGGTTGAAATGCGCTGCGCCCGCGCGGGCAAACGCGCCGGTGAACAGCTGCGCACCGAACACCGGGCTGATCGCGTTGGCAACATACTGCCCGGAGGCGGCCGCATTGCCTGGCGCCACCGCCGGGGCCGCGCCGTCCACTGGCACCGGCTGCGCAGGATCGGGGCTGGCGGTCGGCACGGCAAGCGGAATGGCGGGCAGGCTGGCGCCGTTGCCGCCGGTATTGCCCATGGCATTGGCAATGGCAGCCAGCGTTGCCGGATCGGCGCTTTGCAGCATCTGGCCCATCAAGCCGGGGGGCAGTCCCTGCGCCAGGGCTGGCAAAGGCGCGGCCAGTGCGGCGAAGGTGAGCGAAAGGCCCAGCGCCAGCCGACCAGGGCTGGGCAGGGGGCGGCAGGTGCGGCGCATGGGTAGGCGCTCCTTTTTGGCAAACCGAAGGGTGGGAAAGATCAGTCGACGTGGTCGCGCACCACCGACACCAGCAGCAGTGCGATGGCCGCAGCAAGAAACGCGGCGAGCGTGAAGACCAGGGCGTTGTAGAGCCGGCGCGGGCGCGCGGGATATTCGGGCAGGGTTGGCGCCTGGACCACCGAGATTTGCTTCATCGCCTGCATCGCGGTGATCCGCCCCTTTTCCAGCGCGGCCAGCGTCGTCTGGTAGAGCGACTGGCTGAACTGCGCTTCCTGCTGCAATTGGCGGAACGCATCAGCCCGGCGGTTGAGCGCGCCCGGCTCGGGCGCGGCGGCGCGGGCGCGCTCGCGTGCCAGTTCGGCATCGATCGCGCCGATCTGCTGGCGCACGGCCACCACGTCGGGATGGGCCGAAACCAGGTAGGCTTCCAGCGTGCCCAACTGCGTCTGCAAGGCGCTTTTGCGCGCTTCGAGCTGGGCAATCGTGCCGGCCACGGCATCGAGCGTGCCATCGGGCGACACCATGCCTTCCCGGCTCTGGAAATCGAGCACGGCCTGGCGCGCCTGCTGGTTGCGCTTGCCCATCTGCGCTGCCTCGCTGGCCAGGAAATCCACCTGGGTCTGGGCCAGGCGGTGATCGTTGGCGTTCATGAAGGCGGCGCCCTCGTGCAGCATGGCCGCCACGATCGCCTGCGCCGTGGCGGGGTCATAGGCGCTGGCCTCCACATGAAGCACGCCGGCATTGTCGTCATAATCGACGCGGACGCGCGCTTTCATGTAATCGCGAAAGCGGGCCATCGGCGCGTTGGCGGCACCCAGGCGCGACAGCCAGTCGTGGCGATGATCGGCATAGTGCGCGCGCAAATGCAGCCGGGCGTCGAGCCGGGCGAGCATGTCTTGCGAAAGCAAGTGGTTGCGCAGCAGCATCTGGTCATTGCGGTTGCCACCGCCCGCGCCAGCCAGGCCCGACAGCAGGCCACCCAGCCCGCCCGGATCGATCGCGCCCATGTCGGCCCGCTGCACGACCACGTCGGTTTCGGAAACATAGAGGTCAGACGCGATCAGGCACCAATAGGCGGTGGCGAGAAGGCTGGCCGCGCCGGCTAGGCCCAGCACCAGATGGCGAATCCGCGCCGCGCGCCAGCGCGGGCGCAGGCTGGGCGGCAGCGTGGTGGCGCCTTGCGCTTCGCGCGGGCCCGACAGCGGCAGGGCTGGCGCCTCTCCCGGCCCGGCGTCCTGCTCGGGCAGATCGGCCGGGGGGCGCCGCCGGCGCGCGATCGGCGCGGCAGGGGCCGGGGGGGCAGGCGGATAGGCAAGGTCGGTGCTCATGCGGGCAGGGTGTCCTTGTAGGCCGCGATGGCGTCTCCCAGCCGGTCGAACCAGGTCAGCCTGCCCTGGTGGAGCAGCATGCCGGCAGTACAGAACCGCTTGAGCGTGCCGGGATCGTGGCTGACCATGATCACGCTGGCCTGGTTGGCGCGGCGGCGGAATTCCTCGGCCGCGCGCGCGCGAAAGCTGGCATCGCCGGCAGAGGTCGCTTCATCGGAAATGTAGACGTCAAAATCGAACGCCAGCGAAATGGCAAAGCGCAGGCGCGCCGCCATGCCGGTGGAATAAGTGCGGATCGGCTGGTCGAAACGTTCGCCCAGCGCGGCAAATTCGGCAATGCGCGCCAGGCGTTCGGGAATGTCATCCTCGTGCCCGTGGATGCGGCAGACAAAGCGCGCATTCTGGCGCCCGGTCAGCGTGCCTTGCAGGCCGCCGCCAAAGCCCAGTGGCCACGATACGCGGCAATGCCGCTCCACCGCGCCGCGCGTCGGCTTGTCCACCCCCGCCAGAATGCGCAGCAGCGTGGATTTGCCCGCGCCATTGGCGCCCAGGATACCCACGCTAACGCGTGGCGGGATCACGAAATTGACGTTGTCGAGCACCCAGGGCCCCGCGCCATGCGCGGTCATGTAACGCTTGGACAGGCCGCGCCCGACGATCATCGCGCACCCACCTTGTGCGCCAGGCGCAGTTGCAGCGCGAGGCCGAGCAGCAGCAGCCCGAGAACCCAGGCAAAGAGATAGCCGGCATCGGTTTCGGGCACGGCCTGATAGCTGTCTGACAAGGCCATGCGCACCAGTTCCACGCCATGGGCCAGGGGATTGAGCATCAGCAGCGCGCGCCAGTCGGCCGGCAGCGAGCCAAGTGGAAACATTACCCCCGAAATCATGTAGAGCGGCCGCAGCACGATGTGCAGCACCTGGCGCGTTTCGCGCATCAGCGTAGTGCAGGCCGAAACCACCATGCCGAACGCCACGCCCAGCAGCCACATCGCCGCGCAGGCCCCCATCATCGCCAATGGGAACTGCGGGGCAAAAGGGTGGCCCCACAGCGCAAGGAGCGCGATCAGCAGCAGAGTGATCACCAGCCAGCTTGCTCCTTCCAGAAGCCCGCGCGCCACCAGCGTGTCCACCGGCTTGACCTGGCGATAGGCAAACAGGGCGGAATTATCGGCCGGGGCGCCGGCCACGTGGTCGGCCGTCTTGCGGAACAGGAAGAAGGTCTGGATGCCGACCATGATCCACACCGGCGTGTCGAGGTTGCCCACGCTATGCACCCGCACGGCGGAATAGAGCGCCAGCAGATAGGCGACGTGGAACACCGGCTCGAACAGCACCCAAGCCCAGGAAATGCGCGTGGCGAACAGTCGGGTGAGTGCCTCACGCAGCATCAGCGCGCGCCAAACCGACCAGGTGACCGCCAGCGAGGAGCGCGCAGGAGCAGCCGGGCCGGCAAGATCAGGAGAAGGCGGCAAGACGGGGAAGGGCATCGCCGTTACGCCGACGCCGCCTGGGCCGGACGATCCCAGGCAAACAGCGCCTGAGGGTTCCGAGGGGGCGGAGGCACCGCTGCCGCGCTTTCGGGCGCCGGGCCAGCGGCGAGCGTGGCGCAGTCTGCCATGCGCACCACGCCGACGGGCAGCGGGGCGCCTGCGCCTTCCACCACGAACAGCGCGGTGACGTTGGCTTGCCTCATCACGGCCAGCGCGTCTGCGGCGCGGGCATCGGCGCGCACCGTGCGCGGGGCATGGGTCATCACGTCTTCGGCGCAGGAAGTCAGCAGGCCATGGACATGGCGGCGCAGATCGCCATCGCTGATCGCCCCCACCAGGCAGCCGGCGCGATCGACCACGCCGGCGATGCCCAGGCTCTTTTCGGTCATTTCCAGCAGCACGTCGCGCATCGGCATGGCCATGGGCACTAGGGGCACGGCATCGCCGCGATGCATGATGTCGGCCACGGTGGCCAGGCTGGTGCCGATGGCGCCGCCTGGATGAAGCTGGCGCAGCTGTGCATGCGTCGTGCCCCGCGCCGCCATGGTGGCAATCGCCAGCGCATCGCCCAGCGCCAGCATCAGCGTGGACGAGGTAGTGGGCGCGACATGGGCCGGGCACGCCTCGCGCGCCGGGGGTAGGACCAGGCCAATATCCGCGCTGCGCAGCAGGATCGAATCCGCCTGCGCACTGATGCCGATCACCGGGCAACCCAGCTGCGCGGCGTGGGCCAGGATCGGGCTGAGTTCGGGCGTGTTGCCCGAATTGGACAGCACCAGCAGCAGATCGTCAGGCGTGAGCATGCCCAGGTCACCATGCGCTGCCTCTGCCGGGTGGACGAAGAAGGCCGGCGTGCCGGTGGCGGCGAGCGTCGCCGCCAGCTTGCGCCCGACATGCCCCGATTTGCCCATGCCGCTCACCACCACGCGTGACTTGGTGGCCAGGAGCAGGTTCACCGCATCGGCAAATCGGGCATCGAGCGTGCGCGCCAGGCGATCGAGCGCGTCGGCTTCCGTCTGGATCACCCGGCGCCCCCGCGCCAGCAGGTCTACCGCCGGCATCGCGCCCGGTGCGGGTTGTGCAACGATCTGGCCCTCTGGCTTCATGAAATCACCGTCCCCCTTGCGCCGGTCCCGAATGCCTGCCCCACGTGCGGGCGTCAGCGCGATCCGTGCCGCCGCCCATCGGGATGGCCCTTAGTAATCCCTACTGGATCGCCATGCGGCGCCTGTTCCCACGGAAATGAAGCGATAACCGCGTCGCCGCTGGCTCTGGCGGCGGCTTTGGGCCATGCCTGCCCGTGCGTTTCGTGATAGAAACAGCCTCTCAATTTTCGAGGGAGTTTGCCCCACTCATGCAGCTGCGCCACTTGCGCTATTTCGTGGCCCTGGCGCGTCAGCGCCACTTCGCACGCGCTGCGGCGGAATGCGGCGTGTCGCAGCCCACGCTGTCGGCCGGGCTGGTGGCGCTGGAACAGGATCTGGGCAAGCGCCTGGTAGAGCGTGACCGGCGCTTTATCGACCTGACGGCGCAGGGCCAGGCCATGCTGCCCTGGGCCGAACAGATCCTTGGCGCGATGGGCAGCATGACCCAGGCCGTGGCGGCCACCGCCGCACCATTGGCGGGGCGGTTCCGCCTTGCCGCCATTCCCGCCGCGCTGCCGCTCGTCGGCCGCTTTGGCGATGCGCTGCTGGGCCGCTATCCCGGGCTGCACCTCGCCGTCCACCAGGCCACCAGCCGGGTGATCGAACAGGATCTCCAGGCGTTGTCGTGCGATGCCGGGTTGACCTATCTCGATCACGAGCCACCCGCCAACGTCATCGCCGTGCCGTTGGCGCAGGAACGCTATCTCTTTGTAACCCATGGCGATGCCGCGCGCGAAAGCGGCGCGGCGATGGATTGGGCAGAGGCCGCTGCCATGCCGCTGTGCCTGCTGCACCAGGGCATGCAGTATCGCCGCATCCTCGACGCGCAGTTTGCCGCACGCGGCCTGGCCCTGGCGCCGCGTGCTGTGGCAGACAGTTATGTCGCGCTGCTGTCGCTGGTGCAGTCGGGCCGCTTTGCCACGATCATCCCCGATAGCTATGCCGCGCTGCTGACCGGGCTGGATTGGGCGGCGATCCAGCCGATGGAGGGCGTCGAAACTGCGCGGCGGCTGGGGCTGGTGGTGCTTGATCGCCAGCCGATGGGGCCATTGGCGCTGGCTGCGCTCGACGTGGCGCGCGCTCTGGCGGCGTGATAGAGAAATTCTATCAAACTTTGCGCAATTCGATTTGACCACGCGCGCCAACGGGGCGACATTTCGCGCCATGACCGAACCTGCCGAACTGGACCGGATCCTTGCCGCGCACGCCGGGCGCGAGGGATCCCTGCTGCCGATCCTGCATGATGTGCAGGCTGTCTTTGGCCATGTGAGCGAAGCAGCCGAGCGGGCGATTGCCCATGCGCTCAATCTCAGCCGCGCCGAAGTGCGCGGTGTGGTCAGCTTCTATCACGATTTCCGCACCGCGCCCGAATCGCGCCCGGTGGTCAAGCTGTGCCGCGCGGAAAGCTGCCAGGCACGCGGCGTGGAGGCACTGGCCGCGCGCCTTCGCGCCGATGGGCCGGTGAAGGTGGAAACGGTCTATTGCCTGGGGCTTTGCAGCGTGGGGCCGAACGCGATGGTGGGCGACACGCTCCACGCCCGGCTTACGCCTGAAAAGCTCGATGTTCTGGTAGGAGGCCTGGCATGAAGGACGTGGGCATGAGCACGACCGTGCGCATTTCCGACGACGCACTGGCCCTCGCCTGTGGCGCCGATGCCGTGGCTGCCGCCTTCGCAGCGGCGGGCTGCACGGTGGAGCGCGTATCGAGCTGGGGCATGCACTGGCTTGAGCCCATGGCCGAAATCGACGGGCAAGGATTCGGCCCGCTGGAGCCGGCCGACGTGCCTGCCGTGCTGACCGGCACCAGCGACAAGGGCATCGGCCCGATCGCCGATCACCCCTTCATCGCCAGCCAGCAGCGCTTTACCTTCGCCCGCGCCGGCAAGACCCGGCCGTTGAGCCTTGAGGATTACGCGGCGCATGGCGGCTGGGCGGGTCTTGCCCGTTCGCGCGAAATGGGGCCTGAAGCGACGATTGCGGAAGTCATGGCCTCCGGCCTGCGCGGCAGGGGCGGGGCGGGCTTTCCCGCCGCGATCAAGTGGACCACTGTGGCCAAGGCGCCGGCCACGCCCAAATACATCGTCTGCAATGCCGACGAGGGCGACAGCGGCACCTTTGCAGATCGCATGGTGATGGAGGGCGATCCCTTCATGCTGATCGAAGGCATGGCGATTGCCGCCCATGCCGTCGGCGCGGCGAAGGGCTATGTCTATATCCGCAGCGAATATCCCCATGCCATCGCCAAGATGCAGGCCGCGGCCCAGGCGGCACGTCCGCATATCGCCCCATTCGAGGTGGAAGTGCGCGTGGGCGCGGGCGCCTATGTCTGTGGCGAGGAAACCTCGCTGCTCAACAGCCTGGAGGGCAAGCGCGGCGAAGTGCGGGCCAAGCCGCCACTGCCCGCGCTCGAAGGGCTATTCGGCAAGCCCACCGTGGTCAACAACGTGCTGACCTTGGCGGCAGTGCCGTGGATTCTGGCGAACGGCGGCGCGGCTTATGCCGATGTCGGCTTTGGCCGGTCCAAGGGCACGATGCCGATCCAGATCGCCGGCAACGTGAAGTATGGCGGGCTGTACGAGGTCGGCTTTGGCATCACGCTGGGCGAACTGGTCGAGGTGGTCGGCGGCGGCACGGCCACGGGCCGGCCGGTGCGCGCGGTGCAGGTGGGCGGGCCATTGGGCGCCTATCACCCGCCGGCCGATTTCCACCTGCCGTTCGATTATGAAAGCTTTGCTGCCGCCGATGGCCTGATCGGCCACGCCGGCCTGACCGTGTTTGACGATAGCGTGGACATGAGCGCGCAGGCCCGCTTTGCCATGCAGTTCTGCGCCGCCGAATCCTGTGGCAAGTGTACGCCATGCCGCCTGGGTTCCACGCGCGGCGTCGAAGTGATCGACCGCATCCGCGCCCGCCAGGGCCGCAGCGCCGATGCGGTGGAAAGCCTACCGCAGATCCATAACGCGAAAAAGCGCGCGCGCGGCCTGGCCGACGAGATCGCCCTGCTCGAAGACCTGTGCGAAACGATGAAGTTCGGCTCGCTTTGCGCGCTCGGCGGGTTTACGCCCTATCCCGTGCTCTCGGCCCTGCGCCGGTTCCCCGAGGATTTCGGTGCGGTGCCGGCTGACGCGGAGGCAGCCGAGTGATGGCGCCTTGCTGCCAAGGGGCTTCGTCAAGCTCAGCCCGAACGGGTTTCAAGGGTGTGAAAACCCAAATCCCGTTCGCCCTGAGCCTGTCGAAGGGCACCAGCGCAGGGGTGCGCCCATGATTCTGGGCGCCGTCCTCGCTGGAGGCCAATCCACCCGCTTTGGCAGCGACAAGGCTGTGGCCGAACTGGCAGGGCAAAGCCTGCTCGCCCATGCCGTGAATACCCTGCAGCAGCAGTGCGGCACGGTCGTGGTTGTGGGGCGGGATGATGCGCCGGCGCCCTGTCTGCCCGATCGCCCGCGTGCCGGCATGGGGCCGCTGGGTGGCATCGCCGCCGCGCTCCACCATGCCGCTGGCCACGGGTTTGATACCGTGCTCACGGTCCCGGTCGACAGTTTTGGCCTTGCCGCCGATACGGCTGCCCAGCTTTCCCCCGCGCCTGCCTTTTGCGAAAGCCAGCCGGTGATCGGGCTGTGGCCGGCGAGCGCCGCGCCTGCGCTTGATGCGTTGCTGGCCAGCCCGGCCAAGCACAGCTTGCGCGCGTTTGCCCAAGCGATAGGCGCGCGCCCGGTTGCGCTCACCACTATTCCCCACAATATCAACACCCCGGCGGATCTCGCCGCCGTGCAGGAGCTTCCCCATGGGCTATGAACGCCAGGCCGATTTCGGCACCCCCGAGGTTCGTTCCGACAGCCAGGTGACGCTGGAAATCGATGGCCGCGCCGTGACCGTGCCGGCCGGCACCACCGTCATGCGCGCGGCGGCCGTATCGGGTGGGTCGATCCCCAAGCTGTGCGCCACCGACAACCTCAAGCAATTCGGCTCGTGCCGCCTGTGCTTGGTTGAAATCGACGGCATGCGCGGCACGCCGGCGTCGTGCACCACGCCGGTGGCCGATGGCATGAAGGTTCATACCCAAAGCGAAAAGCTGGCCAGGCTGCGGCGCGGGGTGATGGAGCTTTATATCTCCGACCACCCGCTCGACTGCCTTACCTGTAGCGCCAACAACGATTGCGAGTTGCAGGACCAGGCCGCTGCCGTGGGCCTGCGCGATGTGCGCTATGGCTATGAGGGGGCCAATCACCTGGAGGCGCAGACCGACGCCAGCAATCCCTATTTCGATTTCGACGCCACCAAGTGCATCGTCTGTTCGCGCTGCGTGCGCGCCTGCGATGAAGTGCAGGGCACCCTGGCGCTGACGGTGGAAAGCCGCGGCTTCGGCTCGCAGATTTCGGCGGGCGTGAAGTCTGACGATTTCCTCTCGTCGGAATGCGTATCGTGCGGCGCCTGCGTCCAGGCTTGCCCCACTTCGGCGCTGATGGAAAAGGCCGTGACCGAAATCGGCAAGCCCGAGCGGGCCGTCGTCACCACCTGCGCCTATTGCGGCGTGGGCTGCACGTTCCGCGCCGAAATGCGCGGCGAACAGCTGGTGCGCATGGTGCCGTGGAAAGACGGCAAGGCCAACCGTGGCCATTCCTGCGTCAAGGGCCGCTTTGCCTGGGGCTATGCCCAGCATCAGGACCGCATCCTGAAACCCATGGTGCGTGACAGCATCGACCAGCCCTGGCGCGAGGTCAGCTGGGACGAAGCACTGGGCTTTGCCGCCAGCCGCTTCAAGGCGATCGCCGCCAGCCATGGCAACAATGCCCTGGGCGGCATCGTGTCGAGCCGCTGCACCAACGAGGAAGGCTTCCTGGTGCAGAAGCTGGTGCGCGCAGGCTTTGGCACCAACAACGTCGATACCTGCGCCCGCGTGTGCCATTCGCCCACCGGCTATGGCCTCAAGACCACGTTCGGCACGTCTGCCGGCACGCAGGATTTTGATTCGGTCGAAGACAGCGACGTGATCCTGGTGATCGGCGCCAATCCCACCGATGGTCACCCGGTGTTCGGCAGCCGGATGAAGCGCCGCCTGCGCCAGGGCGCCAGGCTGATCGTGATCGATCCGCGCCGCACCGATCTGGTGCGCAGCCCGCATGTGGAGGCAGACTATCACCTGCCGCTGCGCCCCGGCACCAATGTCGCAGTGCTGTCCGCGCTGGCGCATGTGATCGTGACCGAGGGCCTGGTCAACGAAGCTTTCGTGCGCGAACGCTGCGATTGGGACGAGTTTCAGCACTGGGCCGAATTCGTGGCGCAAGAGCGCAACAGCCCCGAATTCCTCGAACCTGTCACCGGCGTTCCCGCCGATCTCGTGCGCGGGGCGGCGCGGCTCTATGCCACGGGCGGCAACGGCGCGATCTATTACGGCCTGGGCGTGACCGAACACAGCCAGGGCTCCTCCACCGTGATGGCGATTGCTAACCTCGCCATGGCGACGGGCAATATCGGCCGGCGCGGCGTGGGGGTTAACCCCTTGCGCGGGCAGAACAACGTGCAGGGCGCCTGCGACATGGGCAGCTTCCCGCACGAGCTTTCGGGCTATCGCCATGTGTCTGATGCCGCCACGCGCGCGCTGTTCGAAGCGGAATGGGGTGTCAGGATTGATCCCGAACCGGGGCTGCGCATTCCCAACATGCTCGATGCGGCCACTGATGGCCTGTTCAAGGGGCTCTACATCCAGGGCGAAGACATCCTCCAGTCAGACCCTGATACAAAGCATGTTGCGGCGGGCCTGGCGGCGATGGACTGTGTCATCGTGCATGACCTGTTCCTCAACGAAACCGCCAACTATGCCCATGTCTTCCTGCCGGGCTCCTCGTTCCTGGAAAAGGACGGCACTTTCACCAATGCCGAACGCCGCATCCAGCCGGTGCGCAAGGTGATGGAGCCGCTCAATGGCTATCAGGACTGGGAAGTGACACAGGAACTGGCGCGCGCCATGGGCCTCGATTGGAACTACACTCACCCCAGCGAAATCATGGACGAGATCGCGCGGCTCACACCCAGCTTTGCCGGGGTGAACTATGCCCGTCTCGATGCCGAAGGGTCGTTGCAGTGGCCGGTCAACGATACCGCGCCCGATGGTTCGCCGATCATGCACGTCGATGGCTTCGTGCGCGGCAAGGGCAAGTTCGTGGTGACCGACTATGTGCCCACTGACGAGCGCACCGGGCCGCGTTTCCCGCTGCTGCTCACGACGGGGCGCATCCTCTCGCAATACAATGTCGGCGCGCAGACCCGGCGCACCGAAAACAGCGTGTGGCACGCCGAAGACGTGCTGGAAATTCACCCGACCGACGCGGAAAACCGCGGCATCAACAGCGGCGACTGGGTGCGCCTGGCCAGCCGGTCGGGCGAAACCACGCTGCGCGCCACGGTGACCGATCGCGTTGCGCCGGGTGTGGTCTATACCACGTTCCACCACCCTGCCACGCAGGCCAACGTGGTGACCACCGACTATTCCGACTGGGCCACCAATTGCCCGGAATACAAGGTGACGGCGGTGCAGATCACCCCGTCCAACGGGCCGAGCGAATGGCAGGAAGACTATGCCGCGCAAAGCCGCCAGGCGCGGCGCATCGCCGGCAGCGCGATGGAGCCGGCCGAATGAGCGGGCAAACCGAAGCCAAGCTGGTCTATATGGCCAACCAGATCGCCCGCAACCTGGTGCACGAGCCGCACCCGGCGGCGGCTCTGGCCGATCACCTGCACGCGTTCTGGACCCCGGCGATGCTGCGCCAGATATTTGCCCACCTTGCCGCCCATGGCGAGGACGGGCTCGATCCGATCGCCCGCACGGCCCTGGCCGAACTGGCCGCGGGCCACGCCCCGCCACCGCAAACCAAGGCGACCGACCCCGCGTACCATGGCGCCGATGCCGGCTGACCTGCCGCCCGGCGCGGTCGACCACGCCTTTGTCGAACATTTCGCCGATGGCCGCCCGCCCGTGCCGCGCGCCCGCGCGCTGGCGCAGGAAGCGCCCGTGGCGATCGAGATCAATGGCCTGGGCTATGCCGTAATGATGGCCACACCCACCGATATTGAAGACTATGCGCTGGGCTTTTGCCTGTCGGAACAGTTGATCGCCGATCCTTCCGGTTTCGTGGCGGCGCAGGCGGCGCAGATCGAGGGGCGCGGCTGGATCTTGCGGATCACGCTGACCATGGCCGATGCTGCCCCGCTGATGGAGCGCGCGCGGCTGCGCCTGTCCGAAGGATCGTGTGGCCTGTGCGGGATCGAAAGCCTGGAGCAGGTCTTGCGCCCCTTGCCGCAGGTAGGCGCGGCACTGGCCGTCAGCGATGCGGCAATCTTTCGCGCCACCGCAGCCATGGGCGATCACCAGGCGCTAGGCCGTGCCACCCGCGCCGCCCATGCCGCCGCATTCTGCACGGGCGATGGCACGATCCAGGCGCTGCGCGAAGACGTTGGTCGCCACAACGCCTTCGACAAGCTGGTCGGCGCTATGGCGCGTGCCGGGATCGATCCGGCCAGCGGCTTTGTCGTGCTGACGGCGCGGTGCAGCTATGAACTGGTGCAGAAGGCGGTGATCGCCGGGGTGCCGCTGCTCGTCACCGTATCGGCGGCCTCGACCCTCGCGGCAGAGCGCGCGCAGGCGCACGGGCTGCGGCTGGTCAGCCTGGCGCGGGACGACAGTTTCCTGGAAAGTTGAGCGACCCGGCCCGGGAAAGTTGGCCTGCCCGCCGGGAATAAGCGGCTCAGCGCGCGTCGGCGAGCGTGGAGAGTGCCTCGCGCAGCGCTTCGAGGCTGACCGGCTTGGGCAGCATCGGCGCTTCGGGCGCGCCGGCATCGGGATCGAACGAGGCATGCCCCGACAGATAAAAGAACGGCGTGCCTTCCTCGCGCAGGCGCAGCGCTACTGGCACCGAGGTGGTGTCGCTGCCCAGTGAAAAATCGAGCAGGGCGGCATCGACCGGGCCTTCGTCCAGCGCCGATAGCGCCTGGTCCACCGTGGCCACTGCCGTTACCTTGTCATGGCCGAGGTCTGCCAGGTTTTCCTCCAGCAGCATTGCGAGCAGGGGCTCGTCCTCGACAACCAGAATTCTCATCATTGCAATCCTTGGTGGCGTTTGTTGGTGCCGGGCGCGAAGGCGCGGCACAACGCCAATTCCACAAAACCCTACCCCATCTGCGGCATACGCGAAACTGCCGATGATACGAATAGGGTTGCATCCAGGGGGTCTATCCCCTGATTGCAACGCTTTGGCCCGTTTTTCGCCCGGATCATGCCCTTGGGAACCAGCGCGATGCGCCAGGGATTATGGCTTGGCCATGGCCCCGCGCGCGATTCGTTTTCCTTACGAGACCCCCGGTCTGGATGTCCGCTGGCAGCGCCAGCTGTTGATCGGCGGCGTGGTTGCGCTGCTCCATGTCGGCCTGATTCTGGCGCTGGTGCACGGCCTGGCTGGGGGCATTGTCGCGCTGCGCCTGCCCGATCCGGCGTTCGTGCTCTACGCTCCGCCCGAACCCACACCCACGCCCACCCCGCCGCCCAGCAGCAGCAGCATGCGGCCAAGCCATGCCGCTTCGGGGGCTGCCGGGGCGATGGGGCGCAAGGCGCGGCCCAAAGAAATCATGGCCCCGCCGCCGCGCATCATTATCCCAGCTCTTCCCGCCGCTCCCGTGGCGGGGACCGGCGATGCTGCCCGATCTGGTGCTGGCACCACCGGCATGGGTAACGGCGGTGCAGCGGCCGGTGTTGGAACCGGTAGCGGCGCTGCAGGAAATGGCGATGGTGGTGGCGGGGCGCAGCGCGTCGCCAAGATCGCCGGAGACATCACCGCCGCGCGCGATTATCCCGCCGCCGGCCGCGCCGATCGTGCCGGCCGCCAGGTGGTGATCGTGCTGCGGGTGGATACGCAGGGCAATCCGGTGGGGTGCCGCGTGCAACAGGCCAGCGGCAACGACGAAGCTGATGCCATCACCTGCCGCCTGGCTATGCAGCGCTTCCGCTTCCGCCCGGCGCGCGATGCGCAAGGCCAGGCGATAGAAGCCGAATATGGCTGGCGCCAACGCTGGTGGGCGCCCTAACATGTGTTAGCGTGGCGCGGAAACCTTGTTGTTTTTGCAGCGCCGCACCTGTGAGTCGCCTTTTTTCAGCGACAAAATCAGCACGTAACGTGACGATGACGTTGCGGCGCAATGCAACTTTATCCCGGTTCCATCGTTGGTTCATCGAACAGACATATTCGGGGCGAGCCAGCCAGATGACACGTGACCTTTCCACTTCCTTGCGGCGCGCCACCCCTGTTGCAGGGGCCGTGCTTGATTTCTTCGGTACCGATGCAGCTTCCCGTGCACCCGCCCGCCGCGTGGCGCTGATTGGGGGCTTCGCGCCGCGCAAGTGCGGCATTGCCACGTTTACCACTGACGTGTTCGAGCAGCTGGGGCTGCATCACCCCGAGCTGTCGGTCGACCTGCATGTCATCGACAGCCCGACCGAGCCGCTGCCCTATCCCGATGCGCGCAGCGTGATCCGGGCCGATCAGCCCGAAGACTATCGCATTGCCGCGCGGCGCATCAACGAGGACGCCGTCGATGCGGTGTGGCTTCAGCATGAATATGGCATCTTTGGCGGCGAAGCTGGCGCCATGGTGCTCGAACTGCTCGATCGCGTGGCCGCGCCTCTGATCGTGACGCTGCACACCGTGCTGGCCAGCCCTTCTGCCGAGCAGCGCGCGGTGCTCGATCATATCCTCGATCGCGCCAGCGGCGTCATGGTCATGAGCGAACATGGCCGCGATGTTCTGGCCGCGGTCTATGGCGTCGATCCCAAGCGGGTTACCGTGATTGCCCACGGCGCACCCGATCGCCCGTTCGGGCGCCATGCCCAGTTCAAGGCCCGCGCTGGCCTTGAAGGTAAGAACGTGATCATGACCTTTGGCCTTTTGGGCCAAGGCAAGGGCCTGGAAACCGCGATCGAGGCCTTGCCGGCGATCGTCGCGGCACACCCCAACACGGTGTATCGCATTGTCGGCGCGACGCATCCCAACCTGGTTGCCGCAGAAGGCGAAGCCTATCGCGACAGCCTGATGGACCTGGCGCGCCAGCTGGGCGTGGCCGATCACGTGCTGTGGGAAAATCGCTTCCTCGAAACCGGCGAACTGCTTGACCAGCTTGAAGCCTGCGACATCTACCTCACGCCTTATCCCAACCTGCAGCAGTCCACCTCGGGCACGCTGAGCTATGCCGTGGCGCTGGGCAAGGCGGTGGTTTCCACGCCTTATCTTCACGCGCGTGAACTTCTCGCCGATGGCGTAGGCGCGCTGGTGCCGCCGCGCTCGGCGCAGGCGCTGGCGGATGCCGTCAACGCGTTGCTCGGCGATCCTGCGGCGCTCGATGCCATGCAGCGCCGCGCCTATGCGCGTGGCCGCGAAACGATCTGGCCGCGCTTTGCCGAAAGCTGCGCCCAGTTGGTCAACACTGTGGCCGCCACCGCGCCGCAGCTGCCGCCGTTGACCGCCACGCCGGGCACCAGCGGGGTCTGGGCGATGTGTGACAGCACCGGCATGTTGCAGCATGCAATCGGCGTGGTGCCCGATCGCCGCCATGGCTATTGCCTGGATGACAATGTCCGCGCGCTGATGCTGATGGGTGTGGCCGATAGCATTCCCCTGGCCGAGCGCCAGCGCTGGGCCACGGTCTTCGCCTCGTTCGTCCAGCACGCCTGGAATCCCGAGGCCGGCCGCTTCCGCAACTTCATGGCGTTCGATCGCTCGTGGTGCGAAGACGTCGGCTCGGAAGACAGCAATGGCCGCGCCCTGTGGGCCTTGGGCCATGCCGTGGCCCACGCGCCGGACGCCGGCCTGGGCGCATGGGCGCGGCAGTGGTATGACATCGTGCTCGACCCGCTGGGCAGTGTGGAATATCCGCGCAGCATCGCCTTTGCCGTTCTCGGCGCGGCACAGGTTCTGGCGGTGGAGCCCGATCACCGTCCCAGCCGTGCGATGGTCGAACGCGGCGGCGCGGTGCTTCATGCCTTGCTGGCCGAAGGGCGGCGCCCCGATTGGGCGTGGTTCGAAGCCATGCTGGGCTATGACAACCCCCGCCTGCCCGAGGCGCTGATTCGCGCAGGCCATCTCATGAACCGGGCAGACTGGCTGGAAAGCGGGCTGGAAGCCTTGCGGTTCATCGTGGCGCAACAGACCACTGCCACAGGTCAGTTTCGTGCGATTGGTTCGGAAACCTTTACCCCGCCTCATGCCGTATCTTATGAAGCCAAGCCATTCGACCAGCAGCCGCTGGAAGCCTGGGCCGCGGTGGAAGCATGCGCGGCAGCCTGGCAGGCCGAAGCCAGCTGGGACGAGCACGGTGCGCGCGGCGCTTCGCAAGCGCTGTGGCGCAGCCATGCCCAGGCCGCCTATCGCTGGTTCCTGGGCGCAAACGACCGTGCCCAGCCGCTCGGTGATCTGGCTAGCGGGCGGTGTCGCGATGGCATTACCCCGCGCGGCATCAATGCCAATTGCGGTGCCGAATCAATCCTGGCATTCCAGCTGGCACATTATGCGCTTGCCGAGTTGGAACGGGCCAGCGGCCCGCGCGTTGGCAGCGAAACCGCAGCCCTTGGCCAATCGTTTGGCCCATCCAGCAAGGTAAGGAGTGTCCTTGGCGACCGAGCCTACAAATCCCAGTCTCACGCCAGCTGACACGGTGGCGGCCAACCCTGTGGGAACGCGCCCCGACGGGGTGGGCAACGGCCTGCGCATTCTTGAGCAACGGCTTCATGCCGATCCGTCACGCGTCGTGCTGCGGCCCTTTCATCTGGGCTGGCAGGGCGGCGCGGGCGGCGGCTCGCGCGCGGCGCGGCTGGTCGCCGATGTCCTCTCGCTGGACGAGGCAGAAGCGGCCGAGGAATACGCCCGCGTCTTGCGCGATTTCGAGGAGCGTCATTGGCAGACCGAGCAATTGTTCGAGGAACGCTATGTCGAGGTGCGCCAGGCGCTTGACCTGGATGACGGCGCCATTCCGCCGGTGCGGCGGCGCCTGATCGGGGCCTATTTCTGCCACGAATATACTTATGCCGCGGCAGCCTTGATGAACCCGTCGATCGTGCCCCATCCCGATCAATCGGGGATGCTCGATGGCGCGGTGCGCTTTGTCATGAGCCTGCGCGCGGTGGGCGAAGGGCATATCAGCTCGATCGTGTTCCGTGAGGGCGTGGCCAATGCGGATGGCAGCTTCCAGCTGTGGCCGCAAAGCGCGTTTGCCACGGCCATGCTGCCCGACGCCAGCACTCCGCCCGCCGGTGACCAGATCGTGGCCTTGCATCGCCATGCCGAAAGCACCCTGTCGAACAGCGTGATCTTCCCCGTGACCGAGCAGCAGCGCGGCGGGCTGGAAGACCTGCGGCTGGTGCGGTTCGATCACGGCGGCGGCGATTACGAATGGATCGGCACCTATACCGCCTATTCGGGCAGCTCGATCCGCTCGGAACTGCTGCGCACGCGCGATTTCCGCCGCTTCGGGCTTGAGCCGATCCAGGGCCGCGCCGGGCGCAACAAGGGCATGGCCCTGTTTCCCCAGGCGATCGACGGGCGCTATGCCATGGTCGGGCGCCAGGATGGCAAGAACCTGTTCCTGCTGCGCTCAGACCGGCTGGATTGCTGGGACGATGATGGCGTCTTGCTGATGGAGCCGAAATTCCCGTGGGAATTCGTGCAGATCGGCAATTGCGGCAGCCCGATCCTGACCGATCAGGGCTGGCTTCTGCTCACCCACGGGGTGGGCGCGATGCGCAAGTATGCCCTGGGCTGCGCCCTGCTCGATCGCGATGATCCTTCCCGCGTCATTGCCCGCAGCAAGGTGCCGCTGCTTACCGCCATCGATGCCGATCGCTATGGCTACGTGCCCAACGTGGTCTATACCTGCGGCGCGCTGATGGTGGAGGATAACCTGCTGGTGCCCTACGGTATTTCCGATAGCGCGGTGGGTTTCGCCACGATCGGCGTGGATGATATCCTCGATCTGATGGAATGACCGTGCTTGCCAGGGCCGCGTTCTTGGCCGCAAGAGGGACGGCATGATCGCGCAAACCATCCAGCTGTCGCTCGCCCCGGTCTTCGTGCTGGTGGCGATCGGCAATATCATGAACATCCTCACCACGCGGCTGGGACGCATCGTCGATCGGTCACGCCACTTGCAGCAGCTGCATGCCGAAACCACCGGCGTGGCGCACGATGCCGTGGTGGTAGAAATGCGCTATGTCGATCGGCGCATCCAGCTGATCGGCCGCGCGCTCCTGCTGCTGGTGCTCTCGGGCCTGGGCATCGGGGTGACGGTGGGGTCGCTGTTCTTCAACCAGATCACCGGCATCGCGCATCTGGGCGATGTCACGGCCACCACGTTCTTTATCGCCATTGCGCTGTTGATGGTGGCGCTGATCTATCTGCTGCTGGAAACGCGGCTGGTCGCCAGCACCCTGCGCCTGCCGCCCGAATTCCTGGAACTGGAACGCAAGGACCTGTGAAAAAATCGCTGCCGAACGCGCAAGGTTCGGCAGCGATCTGGCCCCATATCAGGCCAGCAGCTTTTCGCCCTTTTCGCGGATCATCCCCTCGATCATGCCGCGGGCAAAGCCAAGCCCGGCGGGAATGTCCACGTCAAACAGCACCTGGGTATCTTCCAGCGTCACCTGGCTGGGGATGGTAAAGCCCATGGCCGATACCGTCATGGTCAGGTGATCGGCATCGTTCCACTGCGTTTCGACCTGGGCCATGCCGCCGATCAACTCGCTGGCCTTGCCCGAGGCATCGCCCAGGCGGGCCTGCATGCGCGCGCGGACCTCGTCCTTGCCAAGAGAATGGGGCAGGGCAATTTGCATCATGTCTTCTCCACTGGCGGAACAAGGCGCACGGGGAGCGCGCCGTTGTCGGCCAAAGCATCGCCTTCCAGCGCATCGCCATAGCGATAGTCAAGATAGCGGCCGCGCACGGCCAGGGCATCGATGTCTCCGGCGGCAAGCTGGCGGGTGATCTGGTCGATCTCGCCACTGATGCGGGCCAGGCCATCGGCCAATTGCTGATCGGCATTGCGGCCGCCGCGCTCTTCCTGGCGCAGATGGGTCGGGATGCGCCGCCAGCTTTCGACCATGCCGGGCAAGTGTTCGCCCACCAGGCTGCGCACTTCGGCCACGGCCGGCTGGCTGGCGTCGATCCCTTCCAGCTGCGCACCCAGCCCATCGAGCTGCGCGCCGATCTGATCCACCAGCCGCACCGCCGGGGCGGGCAAAGCCGGGGCCTGCGCTTCCAGCCACAGCTGCGTGCGGCCCACCATGGTGCGCACGTCGCCCCGGTTGATCGTCGCGAGGTCCGGCACCTTGAGCCGGGGATAGGTGGCAAAGAAACCCACCACGCCGATCACCGCCAGCACCGTCAGCAACAGCCCGACGAGGCCGATCCCGTCGATCACCAGGCCCAGCGCCATGGCCGCGACCAGCACCACGCCCACCGCCATCGCGATGCGCGCGGCCTTCTTGGCCACATGCTGCCGCTTGAGTTCGGCCGAGCGCAAGCCGATCGACCGCCGCCGTCCGCCGGCGCGCTGATGCGCCAGGCTGTCGCGCGCGGCGCGCAGGATGTGGTCGGATTGCGAAGCAGTCATGGTTTGGCCTGTGTTGAGGACGTATGGGTTCTGGGTTTCCACCACCCCCCGACCCCCTCCTCTGAAGAGGAGGGGGAGAAGAACGGTAAAAGCCCTTCCTCTGACGAAGACGGGGAGAAGGGACGTAGAAGCCCCCTCCTCTCCAGAGGAGGGGGTTGGGGGTGGTGGAAACCTGACGCCGGCATCACCCCTCCAGGCTCAACAGCGACGGTGCGCTGGCCTGGGTGGTGTTCTTGGCTGCGCCTTCGGCCCGGGCGATATAGCCCTTGGACTTTTCCACCTCGCCCGACAGCGTGTCGACCGTCTGCTTCATGGCGTCGAGCGCCTTGAGCTTGAAGGTATCGATCGTGTCCATCGTGTCATAGATGTTCTGGAACGCGCGCTGCAGCGTTTCCAGCGGGATTGTGCTGGACGCCGCCATTTCGTGGATACGCCCGGTCTGCTCGCGCAGCAGCTTGCCGGTGGAATCGATGATGTTGGCGGTGGTGGTGTTGAGCGCGGTGATCTGCTCCAGCACCAGGCGCTGGTTGGTCATCGCCTGCGCCACGGTCACGGCGGTGCGCAGCGCGGCCACCGTGGTGGTGCTGGCGCGGTCCACGCCCTTGACCAGTTCGACGTTGTTCTTCTTGACCAGGTCCAGCGCCAGATAGCCCTGCACGGTCACCGCCATCTGCGTCAGCAGATCCTGCAGGCGCTGGCGGGTATAGAACAGCGCGCTCTCGCGGATCGCCTTGGCCTTGGCCGGGTCGGTATGATCGAGATCGGCGGCGGCATCTTCCAGCTTGGTATCGAGCAGGCGGGCAATGGTGATCATCTGCTCCAGCTGGCCCATCCCCTCCCATAGCTTCTGCCGCTCCACATCGATGGCGGCATTGTCCATCAGCAGCTCGTCTTTGCCGGCGGCAAGGCGTTCCAGGATCGCCTTGATGTGCCCCTGGGCCGAGACATAGCCGTCGAAATACTTCTTCATGCTGTTGCCAAAGGGGATGATGCCCAGGATCTTGCGCCCCGAAGACAGGTTGCCCTTGCGCGCTGGATCAAGCTCTTCGATCGTGCGGCGCAGCTGCGCCAGATCGGCGCCCACGCCCGAATCCTTGTCCATCGCGCGGATCGGGCGATCGAGGAAGCGGTTGGACATGCCCGCCGCCTGGGCGATTTCCTTGCGGCCCATGGCCGTCAACTGGTCCACCCGCTTGCCGAATTCGGGGCTGGCCGCGTCCTGGGCCAACAGTTCGGTGACAAAGGCGTCGGCCTTGGCTTCCAGCTTGCCGCGCGTTTCCTCGGCCACGGGAACCAGCCCGGCGGCCTGCTGCGGGGCAACCACCGGCACGGGATCGGGCGGGGTCAGCGTAATACCGGGCGCCTGCTCTGCGGTGGTGGTCGAAGGGGTCGATGCCATGACGCGGTCCTGTCTTTTCCTCTGCGGATCGGGTGTTTGCCCTCCGCGCGTGGAAGATGGCCCCGGCCCGCGCGCTGCGCAAGGCGCTATTCCGATGAACGGCCCATGCGTTTCGCCCGGCGGCGCAGGCGTGCCCTTTCTGCCCGCTCGACAGTGGCGGCCCTGGCGCACAGGCTTTGGCCATGACAGTACACGATGAGCAAGCGCCGGGCCGCCACGTGGCGGTGTTCGGTGCATCGGGCGGCATCGGCGCCGCACTGGTGGCGGCGCTGGCGCGGAAAGACGATGTTGCCGTGGTCCATGCCGGCGCCCGCCGCCCCGTTGCCGCCACTCCCAAGGTACGCCCCTTCACCTTTGATTATGAAGAAGAAACCAGCGTGGCCCAGGCGTGCACCGCGCTGGCGCGGCACGGCCCGCTGGACCTGGTGCTCGTCGCCACCGGGCAGTTGACGCTGCCTGATGGTACCGCGCCGGAAAAGAGCGTGCGGTCCCTGGCCAAGGCATCGCTGGCCCAGCAGTTTGCGATCAATACGATCGGCCCGGCGCTGATCATGGCCCATGTCCCGGCCCTGCTGTCCCGCGATCGGCGCGGGGTCTTTGCCGTGCTCTCGGCGCGGGTCGGCTCGATCTCCGACAATCGCCTGGGCGGCTGGCACGGCTATCGCGCGGCAAAGGCGGCGCTCAACATGCTACTGCGCGGGCTGGCGATCGAACTGGCCCGCAGCCATCCGCAGGCCGTGGCCGCCGCGCTTCATCCCGGCACGGTGGATACCGCGCTGTCTGCCCCGTTCCAGCGCGGGGTGAAGCCCGAAAAGCTGTTTAGCCCAGATTATTCGGCCGGTGCCCTGCTGCATGTGCTGGAGCGGCTCGGCCCGGCCGACAGCGGCAAGCTGTGGGCGTGGGATGGGGCGGAAATTCCGTTTTGAGCTGAGCTACAAACCCTCCCCCCGACCCCATCCCGCAAGCGGGAGGGGGGGAGAAGGTCTAGCTCCCCTCCCGCTTGCGGGAGGGGGTGGGGGAGGGCCTGTTCCCCCCTAAAAACCAATCAGGCCGCCAGGCTATAGGGCTCGATTTCACCCGACAGGTACAGCTTCTTGGCCTTGGCGCGGCTCAGCTTGCCCGAGCTGGTGCGCGGCAGGGTGCGGGGCGGCACCAGTTCGACCACGCAGTTCATGCCGGTGATCGAGCGTACCTTGTCGCGGATCTGGTCGCGCAGCTTCACCCGTTCTTCCGGGTCCGAGACGCGGCAGTGCACCAGCACGGCCGGGGTTTCCTCGCCATTTTCGGTTTCTACCGAGAACGCGGCAATGTCACCCTGGTGGAAGCCGGGCAGCTGTTCCACTGCCCATTCGATATCCTGCGGCCAGTGGTTCTTGCCGTTGATGATGATCATGTCCTTGGCGCGGCCAACGATGAACAGGTAGCCCTGCGCGTTGACGTAACCCATGTCGCCGGTGTCGAGCCAGCCGTCGACCATGCAGGCCGCGGTCGATTCGGGATCGCGGAAATAGGAGTGCATGACCGAGGAGCCGCGGCACCACACCTTGCCGATGTGGTGGTGGGCCAGTTCTTCGCCATTCTCGCCGCGAATCGCCACTTCCATGCCCAGCACCGGCACGCCGCAGTTGACGATGGCGCGATAGCGGGCCGGGCGCGACAGGTCGCGCGGGCTGCCCGACAGGCGCTCTTCCTCCACCAGTTCCACGCGGATGCCTTCGCCCGGCGGCATGACCGTGACGGCGAGCGTCGCTTCGGCCAGGCCATAGCTGGGCAGGAAGGCGCTGGCCTTGAACCCGGCATCAGCAAAGGCATTGACGAAGCCCTGCATCACGTCGGGGCGGATCATGTCGGCGCCGTTGCCGGCCACGCGCCAGCGCGACAGGTCGAACCGGTCGGCCACGCTGGTCTGGCTGGAAATGCGGCGGGCGCAGATGTCATAGCCAAAGGTCGGCGAATACGACAGCGTGGTGCCCTGGTTGCGGCTGATCAGGTCGAGCCAGGCGAGCGGGCGGCGCGCGAAATCCTCGGTCTTGAGGTAATCGACCGAAACCTGGTTGGCGATCGGCGAGAGGAAGCAGCCGACCAGGCCCATGTCGTGATACCACGGCAGCCAGCTGACGCAGCGATCGCCGTCGCCAATGTCCATGCCATGCGAATGGCCGGCCAGGTTGGCGAGCAGCGCGCGGTGCGTAACGGCCACGCCATGGGGAAAGCGGGTGGAGCCGCTGGAATATTGCAGATAGCAGATCGCGTCGGGATCGGCCGTGGGCAGTTCGCCATCGGCCAGCGCGCCTTCGTCGAACGCAGCCCAGCTCAGCCCCGGGCAACCCTGGCGCGCGGCGGCCTGTCCGCACATCTCTGCCAGTTCGCCGGGATAGACCAGCAGGCACGGGTCCGAGCTGGCCAACTGCACAGCGAGCTGGTCGATATAGTTTTCCTTGCCGCCAAAGCTGGTCGGCAGCGGCAGCGGCACCGGCCAGGCACCGGCATAGACCGCGCCGCAGAACAGCGCGGCAAATTCCGGGCCGGTTTCGGCGATCAGCGCCAGCCGGTCACCCGGCTTGACCCCGCGCGCCACCAGGCGACGGGCCGCAACCAGCGCATCGCTGCGCAGCTGGGAAAACGGATAGACCTGCGTGAGCGTGCCGCGCGGATCGTGGAAGTTGAACCCGCGCTCGCCCTGGGCGGCATAGTCCAGCGCATCACAGAACGTGGCAAAATCCGCATAACGGCGCGGCTGCGCATCGTCGTTTGGCGTTGGAACAAGAGCCATCTTCTCTGCGACGGCGGCCGTAACGGTCATGCGGTACCCCAGGTATGGAACAAGATATCGGTCTTAAAACAGTCGGTCTGTGCCGCCACTTCCGCCCAAGGCAGTGAATGGTGGCTGACTGGCTGCGGCTCCTTGCGTGGGCAGCGCCTTGGCGCAAGCCCCCATGGTCAAGAAACCGTAACCCGAGGTTCTCATTTAGTCCGGAGTGTGGCACGAATATGGCGTGAACCGCCCTGATGTACCAGATCGTCGCACACGGCGGCCTCCTCGTCCGCTCGATGCGGCGCTGCTCGATGAACTGGCACTGGGTTACGTCGCCCGCTTTGCCACCAGTACCGGCAAGCTGTCGGCCTATCTCAACCGCAAGCTGCGCGAACGCGGCTGGGATGAAGATGCGCCCAGCCCGCCCGATGTGGCCGCGATCATCGCGCGCATGGCCGACGCGGGCTATGTCAGCGATGAAGGCTATGCGCGCATGCGCGGCGCCAGCTTGCGCCGGCGCGGGCTGGGGGCGCGGCGCATTGCCCAGGATCTGGGCCAGGCCGGCATCGCGCCCGATCTGCGCGAAGAGGCGATGGGTTCGGCCCAGCAGGCCCGCGCCGCCGCGCTCGCCCTGGCGCGCAAGCGGCGGCTGGGCCCGTTCGGCCCGCGCGATGACGATGGGCGGATCGACCCGGCCGTGCGGGAAAAGCAGGTGGCCGTGTTCCTGAGGGCAGGGCACCCCCTTGCCATGGCGCGCGCGCTGGTGAATGCAGCGGGCGAACGCGAAGCGGAAGATTGGGTTTATGACGCAGACGATTAAGACCGGGATGATGGGCGCGGCACTCGCCCTGGCACTGGGCATCATGGCCTGTTCCCCGGCCACGGCCGACGCCGGCCATCACAAGTCCGATGCGATGCCCGCGCCCACCGGCGCGGTTGGCGTCCATCCGATCTCGGGCCTCAAGGTCATTCCCCTGGCGATCGCCACCAAGGGCGGCACCCACCAGTTTCGCGTGGAAGTGGCCGTGACCGGCGAGGAACAGGAAAAGGGCCTGATGTTCCGCACCGCGATGGGCGCGGACGAAGGCATGATCTTTCCGATGGACCCGCCGCGCATGGCCGCGTTCTGGATGAAGAACACGGTGATCCCGCTCGACATCATCTTCATCGGGCCCAACCACCGCGTGCTCAACGTGGCGGCCAACGCCGTGCCCTATGACCTGAGCCCGCTGCCCTCCACCGGGCCGGCGGCGGCGGTGCTCGAACTCAATGGCGGGCGCGCCGCGCAGATCGGGCTCAAGCCCGGTGACAAGATCGCCTGGTAAACGCCTCGAGGGATCGTCGGCAACGCAGGTGCAACAGCACCCTTGCCGACTCCCCCTTGCAGGGGCTAGGGGCAAGGAAACCCGCCGCGGCGGGCGGCAACTGGAACAAGAGCTTCATGAGCATTCTCGGCAAGATCTTCACCTGGTGGGACGGCGCCACCTTCGGCACCCTGCTCGACAGCGCCCGCAATGGCGAACTCGTGGGCCACGATGCCCAGGGCAACAAGTATTACCGGGCCAAGAAGCCGTATCCCAAGGGACACCCGTTCCAGGGCCGCGAGCGTCGCTGGGTGATCTATAACGGCGCCAACGATGCCAGCCGCGTGCCGGCCGAATGGCATGGCTGGCTGCATGGCACGCTCGATGGCGTGCCGGAAAGCAACCTGCCGCCGCCGCGCATCTGGGAAGTGGAATTCACCCCCAATGCCACGGGCACGGCCGCGGCCTATCGCCCGCAGGGCGCGCTGGAACGCGGTGGCCATCGCGCCGCTGCCACCGGCGATTACGAAGCCTGGTCGCCCGAAGGCTGATGCCTGCCCGCCGCGCGCTGTCGGTTGCGGTCCTGCTGGCCGGCGGCACGCTGTTGCTGGCCGGCTGCAACCACCGCGAGCCGGCCGAAACCGCCCCCCCGGGCGAGGCGACAGCCGCCGCGCCGATGCCGGCGGCCAGCGGCGCGGCCGAAAGCGATTACGGCACCCCGGTCAAGGACCGCGTCGCCACGCTGGGCTTCCTCAACAAGCGCAACAACATCACGCAGGACATCGTGCTGCGTTCGGGCGAGGCGCGGCGCATCGGCAATGCCATCGTGCGCCTGGGCACATGCGAGCGCACCGCGCCGTGGGAAGACCCGGCCGAAACTGGTGCTTTCGTCCAGCTGTTTGTCGAGGAACGCGCCACCACCGAGCAAAAGCTGACCTGGCACAAGGTCTTTTCCGGCTGGCTGTTCAAGAATTCGCCGTCGCTCAACGTCGTCGAGCATCCGGTCTATGATGTCTGGGTCAAGAACTGCGCGATGAAGTTCCCCGGCGAGGAAGACAGCCCAGCCTCGGCCGCTGCGGCCAAGAGCGCGGCAAAGCCTGCCGGCAAGCCCGCCGCCGCCCCTGCGGAAGAGCCCGATGACAACGCCCCGGCCGATGATGCCCCGGTGATGGAAGACGGCGGCACGCCTGCCGATTCGCCCACGCAGTAACGCCCCGCGTCGTCCAGCCGGGCAAGATAATCGGCCTGCGGGATTTCCACCGCCCCCAGCGAGGCCAGGTGCGGGGTGGAAAACTGGCAATCGAGCAAGACCACGCCGGCATGGCGCAGCGCCGCGACCAGCCAGGCCAGCGCCACTTTCGACGCATCGCTTTGCCGGCTGAACATGCTTTCGCCGCAGAATACGCGGGCAAAGCCCACGCCATAAAGCCCGCCCACCAAAGTGCGCCGGCCATCTGGCCCGGTTGCCCAGGTTTCGATCGAATGGGCATGGCCCAGGGTGTGGAGCGTGCGATAGCTTTCGCGGATACGCTGCGAAATCCAGCTGTCCTGCGCGCCATCGCGCGGGGCCGCGCACGAATCGATCACGGCATCGAACGCGGCGTTGCAGGTGACGGTAAAGCGCCCCCGGCGCAGCGTGCGTGCCAGCGAGTGCGAGCAATGAAAGCCATCGAGCGGCAGGATCGCGCGCAGGCGCGGCTCCACCCAATAGACATCGGGATCGTCGCGGCTATCGGCCATGGGAAAGATCCCGGCGCGATAGGCCCTGAGCAGCAGATCGGGCGGAATGATGGAATTCACAGGTTGCAACATGATCGTTGAAAATCTTCATCCGCCGGTTGCGCTGCCCGCGTCAACCCATTAAGGGGCCGTCACGAGCACAGGAGCGTAGCTCAGTTGGTAGAGCATCGGTCTCCAAAACCGAGGGCCGTGGGTTCGAGTCCCCCCGCTCCTGCCATCACCACCGCGTGATGGCCATGTGTTGAATAGAGGCCGCAACCCGTTTGGGATGCGGCCTTTTTCATTGGTTCACCGCCGTTTCACAGCCCGCCCGTGGTTCCGCTGGCAGCGCCACCCGTGGTGGTGCCCGCGTGGCCGGCCCGGCTTCCCGCGCTGCCGGTTACGCTACCGCCCAGGGTCGATCCGCCGGTGGCGCCGGTCATAGCCCGGCCCATCGGATCGACCGGGCTGCGCAGCGTGCTGCCCAGCGCGCTTTGCGCTGTGCCGGTTGCGCCGCCCTGGCCGATCGTGGTGCGGCGGCTGGTGCCAAAGCCGCCGGCCATGCCGGTGCTGTTGAGGCTGGTGGCTGCCGGATCGGCAGGCGTGCCCGGCTGGGGCCGGCCCGTGCCGTCGCCGCCGGGAGAGCGCACCGGGCCGATGGCGGGGCTCACCCCGGTCATCGGGCCGATGCCGGCGCCGATCGTGGCCCGGCTGCTGACGCCCGGCGGGGTGCCCGGCAGCGGCGTGCGCGAGGTGGTGTCGGTGGTGGCCTGCTGGCCCATGGCTGGCAGGCTGATGGCGGTGCCCAGGATCAGGGCAGCGGTTGCGGCAATGGCGCGCATGGTCGGGCACTCCTTGAGGATGCGTTTGCTCACCTTAACGGATCAATGCCCGCTCGTATCCGAGTCTTTTACGCTGGCGCGCAGCAGGCGCCTTGGGTGCTAGGCGGCGTGGACCAATTCCACAGCGCCACGGCTGGAGGCAAAAACCGCCAGTTCAAGGAGGCGAGGAGGCGGAATATCGGGAATATTGCGCGACGAGCCGACGCGGGAATGGCGGTTTTTGGTCCAGCCCCAAAGGGGTTGCCCTATAAAAGGCCCTGGCAGCGTTGCTCGGCCTTGCAAGAGGCCCACTCTTGCTTCGTCCTCACGCCTCGCCAGGGCCTTTTATAGGGCAACCGTGGCGTTGTGGAATTGGTCCACGCCGCCTAGCCAGCCTGCACCCTTGCCAAGCGGCGCGCTTGGCCCTAGATACGGCAAACTTTCCGACATCGGAGCCCTGACCTGCCCCTCCCGGACCTGTCCGGGGCGGCGATGGCCCCTAGGCGGAAGGGACGAGATTCATTCAGGCAGCGAAGGCAGCACGGCTATGGCCAAGACCAGCCCCGGCGAATTCTTCAATCAGGTGAAGGCAGAGGCGCGCAAGGTGGTGTGGCCCACGCGCCAGGAAACGACCACCACCGCGATTTTCGTGGGCATCATGATGCTGATCCTGGCGGTGTTCTTCCTGGGCATCGACAGCGTGTTCGGCATGATCGTGCAGTGGCTGCTCAAGCTGGCCTGATCCACAAACCTTCGTACAAGAGACCCACTTATGGCCCGCTGGTACATCATTCACGCCTATTCCGGCTTTGAAAGCAAGGTCCGCGAATCGATCATCTCCGAAGCCGAGCGCATCGGCCTGTCGCAGTTGGTCGAAGCGGTGGAAGTGCCCACCGAAACCGTGACCGAAGTGAAGCGCGGCAAGAAGATCTCGGTCGAGCGCAAGTTCATGCCCGGTTACGTTCTCGCTAAGCTGGCGATGAACGACGACATCTATCACCTGGTCAAGAACACGCCCAAGGTGACCGGCTTCCTCGGCCATAACGGCAAGCCGCAGCCGATTTCTGAAAAGGAAGCCGCACGCTATTTCGGCGCGCGCGAACAGGCCGCTGCCCAGCCCGCCCGCCAGGTTGCCGTCGATTACGAAATCGGCGATTCGGTCAAGGTCAACGCCGGTCCCTTCGCCACGTTCAACGGCGTGGTGGAAGAGCTCGATTTCGACAAGCACCGCGTCAAGGTCTCGGTGTCGATCTTCGGCCGCGCCACCCCGGTGGAACTCGGCTTCGACGAAGTCGAACTGGTCAAGTAAGCACCAGCTTTTGCCGGACGCGGCCGTTTCTGGTTGCGTTTCCGGCCTTGCCTGCTAAGGGCGCCCACTTCGCGGCGGGTTTCGTGCCCGCCCGATTCCGCGCGGTAGAGCAGTTTCGGCCGCTCGTTATCACCGCTTACTCTGCGGGGCACATGCCCCAACAGGATGAAAGGAGGCCATCATGGCCAAGAAGATCGAAGGCTATATCAAGCTGCAGATCAAGGCCGGCGAAGCAAAGCCTTCGCCGCCGATCGGGCCCGCGCTGGGTCAGCGCGGCGTCAACATCATGGGTTTCTGCAAGGAATTCAACGCCGCCACCCAGGAAGTGGAAAAGGGCACGCCGCTGCCGACCGTGATTACGGTCTATGCGGACCGCTCGTTCACCTTCGTGACCAAGACTCCGCCCGCCACCTTCTTCATCAAGCAGGCCGTGGGTATCAAGTCGGGTTCGAAGACCCCGGGCAAGGCTTCGGCCGGTACCATCAAGCGCTCGCAGCTGGAAGAAATCGCCCAGGCCAAGATGAAGGACCTGAACGCGAACAGCATCGAACAGGCCGCCAAGATCATCGAGGGCTCGGCCCGTTCGATGGGCCTGCAGGTTGTGGAGGGCTGATACCATGGCAAAGCAGACCAAGAAGCAGAAGGCCCTCGTCGAAAAGCTCGGCGACAACCAGAAGATCTACGGCGTGGATGAAGCCATCCAGCTGCTCAAGGATCTGAAGAGCGCCAAGTTCGACGAATCGCTCGAAGTGTCGCTGAACCTCGGCGTCGACCCGCGCCACGCCGACCAGATGGTCCGTGGCATGGTCAGCCTGCCCTCGGGCACCGGCAAGGACGTCAAGGTTGCCGTGTTCGCCCGTGGCGACAAGGCCGAAGCGGCTCTGGCCGCCGGCGCTGACCGCGTGGGCGCCGAAGACCTGCTGGAAGACATGCAGGCCGGCAACCTCGACTACGGTCGCGTGATCGCCACGCCCGACATGATGGGCCTGGTTGGCCGCCTCGGCAAGGTGCTGGGCCCCAAGGGCCTGATGCCGAACCCGAAGCTGGGCACCGTGACGCCGAACGTTGCTGACGCCGTGAAGTCGGCCAAGAGCGGCCAGATCGAATTCCGCGTCGAAAAGGCCGGGATCATCCATGGCGGCATCGGCAAGCTCTCGTTCTCGAACGAAGCGCTGCGCGCCAACTTCGACGCTTTCGTCGATGCGATCGTCAAGGCCAAGCCGTCGGGCGCCAAGGGCAAGTATGTCCGCAAGGTCGGCCTGTCCTCGTCGATGGGCCCCGGCCTGAAGATCGACGTTGCCCAGGTGCACGGCAGCTAAGCCGCACGCCGTCAAGGCAAACAGGATTTCGGGGCCGGGAGGGTTTGCCTTCCCGGCCCCTTTCCGTTGGGGCTAGAGCGCGATCGACTTTGACTGCGTCAAAGCCGGCGCTCTAGCCTTTTGATTTTCCGCATTTTCCGAGTCGGCAGGTGATTCCACCTGCCTTGAAAACGCTCTAGGCGCGCGTGCCTGGCTCGCCTAATCACAGGGCTGTGACCGTGTCTTCTGCCTCTCTCGCAGCGCCAGATCCCGATGCCGATCCTTTGGCCCCGCGCCTGGTGGACGAGGCGGAGTGCGTTGCCTCAGTGCTTCTCGCGATCTTCGTGGCGCACCATATCGGTGCCACCCATGTCTCGTGGGCGGCATTCACCGGCTACATGGTCATGCGCGGCTATCCGCTGGAAACGCTGCGCCGTGCGCTGCTGCGCATCATCGGCACGGCGCTGGGCGCGCTGGCGTGCCTCGCCGTGCTGGAAAGCCCGCTGGGCGGCAACATGGTGGTGCTGGCCATGGCGATGGCGCTGGCCGGCACGGTCAGCCTCTATGGCGCGATCACCGGGCGCCATGCCTATGCCTGGCTGTTCCTGGGGCTGACCTTTGCCATGATGCTCTACGATCGCGTGGCCATGCCGCTGGCCGATCCCCGGGCCTTTGCGGTGATGCGCATGATCGAAACCCTGGCCGGCACGGCCGCCTGCATGGCGGTGAGCCTGGCGTCGGCCTGGACGCTGCGCCGCCGCTGGCCGGCGATTCGCGCACCCAAGCCGCAGGGCGTGGGCTGGCGTCCCGATGCGTTGCTCCACGGCGCGCGCGGCGGCCTGGCCCTGGCCCTGCTGCTCGGCCTGGCCACGCTGTGGGATCTGCCCTCGCTGGTATCGGGCGCGATCACGATCATGGCGGTGATGCTGATTCCCGTGACGGCGGTGGACGGCCCCAATGGCCTGCGCCAGGTCAGCCGGCGGCTGTGGTATCGCCTGCTCGGCTGCCTGGCGGGTGGCGCCCTGGCGGCGCTGGTGCTGGGGCTGGCCGCGCTGCTGCATGGCCCGGCGCGGGCCGCGCTGATGCTGGCAGGCACCGCGATGGGCGTGGCGCTGGGCCGCCATCTGGAAAATGGCAACCACGGGCGCGGCTATGTCGGTACGCAGTTCACCCTGGCGGTGCTGGTCGTGCTGGTGCCCGATAGCTGGGAAGCGGCGCATATCGCCCCCGGCTTTGATCGCCTGGTCGGCATCCTGGTGGGTATGGCCGTGCTCGAACCGGTGCTGCTGCTGGGCGCAGCGCTTTCGCGGGTGCGCACGGCGGTCGTTCCGGCCAATCAGCGCAGCGAGGCAGGTGGGGTCTGAACGCTGGCGCGGGTATAGCATTCCACTACCAGACTGATCGCTGCGCCATCGGGGCGGCGCAGCACGGCGCGGTGTGACAGCACGGTGCCGGCCGGGCATTCGGCCATGCGGCCGCGCTGCGCGGCGAGGCGCTGGCGCGTGAAATGCAGCGGCGCCACCACGGTGCCGAACGGCGTGTCGGTGCTGGCCAGGGTCTGGTTCATCGCCGGGGTCAGCCGGGCTGGCACGAACCAGTTCTGCGCGTCAGACAGCACGACATTGCCGCACGACAGGCGCACATGGCGATAGCCCAGCGGCGCATCCGCTCCCACACCCAGCGCGGCGCGTACGGCCGCAGGTGCCGCGCGCGGTGTGCGATCGGCCGCGGCATGGATCGTGGCCGGATCAGCCAGGTGCTGCACCGCGCACCATTGCGCCAGGGCCGCCGTGGCGCTGGGCTGGGCGGCGAGCGTCGCCTCCAGCGCCGGCAGGCGCGCTGGCACGCAGCCCGCCAGCGTGGTGTCCAGTAGAGCGGCTACCGCCAGGGTGCGACCGACGATCATGGCGCAGTGCATGGCGTCTTGGCGGCCAGCCAGTCGGTATCGTCGGCAAACGGCGCGGCATCGTGGTTGGCCGGGGCCACGCCTTTCACCGCAGTCTGTTCGAACACCGACGACATGTCGTTGTCGAACTTGGGAATCTGGCGGTTGAGTTCGGCCGCTTGGGCCGCGCTGATTTCCGGCAGCAGCACGCGCCGGCTCATCACCGTGCGCATCACCGTGCCGGTGAGCCCGGCCTTGCGCCAATAGGCGACACCGCCCAGCGAACGGTCCACCGGCTTGGCGTAATAGGTCCAGTCGTGCGCGGCGGCCGGTGCGGGCAGGCGCACCGTGGTGGCCCAGCAGCGAAACGCCGGGTAATCGGTGGCATAGGGCAGCGTCTGGTCCTGGTCGGCGCGGCGGCGCAGGCGATCGGGCGGGCTGAAGCCGGCGCCCGGCAGGTAATAGCGATGCGCGCCATCGCCCATGTCTTCCCAATCCATGTCGCCCAGGCCTTGCGCGCTGAGTACCACGGCGCCATGCGCTTCGTCCGCTTCCCACGAAACCTTGTCGGCAACCAGCCAGTTTTCCTGCGCTTCCCAATACTTGCGTAGCGCCCGTTCGGCGTCCACGGCGGGCAGGCTGCTCAGATAGCTGCGGATCACCAGCGCTTCGTCACCGCGCAGGATATGGCGCGCGCGCACTTTGGCACGGGTCGCCAACCCCGCGCTGGCATCGATATCGAGCACCGCCACCATGCGCGGCAGCACCGGTGGCGGCGTGGGCAGCGACAGGATCGGCGCGCCTTCTGCCGTGATCGGCAAGCCCTGGCGCCACGGCGGTGGCAGGATCATCGCCAGCGAGCGATCGCCCAGCCGCGTGCCGTCGAGCAGCATGGGCTTGCCGGCGATGGTCGCGCGCACCACGACATGATCGAACAGCGCGGCATTGGGCAGGCGATCGGCCAGGCCATCGCCCCCCTTGGTCTGGATCAGCAGTGGCTGCGCCTCGATATCCAGTTCGCGCAGCAGCGCCAGCAGCAGGGCGGTCTTGCCCTTGCAATCGCCATAGCGGCGCTGCCACGTGGTATCGGCATCGGCCGGGGTCAGGTTGGCGCCATCCATGCCGACATAGACATAGCGCACCTGCTCTTCCACCAGGCGCAGCGCGGCCTCGGCGCGGCGGGCGGGGTCGGGCGATGCGGCCGCGATCCGCGCCACTTCGGCCTTGAGCGGGCTATTGGCGGCGAGCCGCGCCGCCTTGTCATAGAGAGGGAACAACCGGCGTGAAAAATCGGGCCAGCTGGCATAGTTGGTGAATTCCACCAGGCGGCGCCAGCCATAGCGTGCCGGCGCGCCCTGCGGCACGTCGGCCGGCGGATCAGGATCGTGCAGTTCCAGCGCGATGCCGTCCAGCTTGCCGCCGCCGGGCAGCGGGGTAGGGGCAAGATCGGGCGTTGTCTGCCAGCGCATCGCCTGGCCTTGCGGCCACGACACGCGCAGGCGGAACGTGCCCGTGGCACTGGCCTGCGGCATGATATAGAGATCGCCGCGCGCATCGCTCAGCGTCGGGTCGCGCGCGGTCAGCGTGGTGGCCAGTTCCACCTCGTCCCCCACTTCCAGTCCGGGGATCTGATAGGCGGCGGTCAGCCGCCCATCCAGCGTGGCCAGTTCCAGGTTCTGCTCGCGCTGCATCACCGAAAAGGTGGCGGTATGCGTCAGATCGCGCATCGCCCCGGCGTGGAATACGCGCAGGCGGTGCAGCACCATGCGCCCGGCATCGGGTGACCAGGTCAGGGTAAGGTTGCCGGCAGCCAGTCCTTGCGGCTTGACGATGCGATAGCGCATCGCATTGTAGACCTGCAGGCCATCGGGGCCAGCCATGTATTGCGTGTCGCTATAGATCGCGGCGAGCGCGGCATCCGTGGCAGGCGGCGTGGCGGTGGCCGGCTGTGGCGGGGGCAAGACCCAGGGCGCCGGATCGGCCACGATCACCTCGCGCGTGGTGCTGCGCGCGGCCGCGCAGGCGGGGCTTGCTGCCAAGACCATGGCAGACGCCGTTGACAGCCCGGCCGCGATAGCCAAGCCCCTGGATATATTCACGCCGTTCCCCCCATGCGGCGCGCCATGCGCCGCCCATCGGCGGGAATAATGCCCCAAGTGCCAGCCAAGTCTAGAGAGATTTCCGTCGCTTGCGGTCAGATCCCGCCGGTCACGCCCTGCCGGCCCAGTGCGGCAAGGCCGGCCATGAGATCGGCCATGCAGGCATCGATAATGCCTTGGTCGGTGGCGCGGATGACGAAATTGGCGCCCACCTTGCCTTCGCGGAAAAACGGGTAGGAACCGATCTGGCAGCCTTGGTGGGCCTGCTCGGTTTCGCGCAGCAGATCGGCCACTTCGCTTTCGGTCACCCAGCAGCCGATCGTGCCAGACAGCACCGGCAGCCCGCCTTGCAGCGTGCCGGTCAGTGCCGCCAGCATCTCTGCCGCAATGTGCGGCACGCCAGCCAGCAGGTGGATATTGGCCACGGCAATGCCCGGCGCGCCCGACAGCGCGTTTTCGATCAGCGTGGCGCCCGCTGGCACGCGCGCCATGCGCAGCCGCGCCTCGTTCACGCCGCCGCGCGGGCCGTAATAGTCTTCCAGCATCGCGCGGGCGGCCGGGTGGATCACCACCTCCACACCCAGCGCGGCGGCCACCGCGTCCACCGTGATGTCATCATGGGTGGGGCCGATGCCGCCGGTGGTGAATAGGTAGTCGTTGCGCGCGCGCAGCGCGTTCACCGCCTCGACGATCGCGGCCATGTCATCGGCCACCACGCGTACCTCTTTGAGGCGGATGCCCTGGACGTTGAGCCAAGTGGCAACCTGGGCGATGTTCTTGTCGTGGGTCCGGCCCGAAAGAATTTCGTCGCCGATCACCAGCAGGGCTGCGGTCCAGATGCGGGCGGGGCTTGTGCGGGATGCGTCGCTCATCGGGGCGTATCGATAACGCAATCGGGCGCGGGCGCAAGCGGCTGGGGCGCGCGGTCAAAGCGCAGTACGCCATCCTCCAGGGGGTCTTTGGCCAGAAACGCGCGATCGGCGAGGTAATCGTGATTGAGCCGCCAGCGTCGGTCGGTGCTGCTGCGCGGCAGCATGTCTTGCCCACGCAGCAGATAGCCGGAGGAAAACGCGGGCGTATCGTCGATTTCCAGGCCGTGGTCTGCCGCCAGCACAGGGGTGGCCACGTGCGTGCCGGTGCGCGCCATGTGGGCGAGCACCCGCGTAGTGAACGCGGCCACCAGATCGGCGCGCAGCGTCCACGAGGCGTTGAGATAGCCGAACACCTGCACCAGGTTGGGCAGGTTCGACAGCATGCAATCCTTGTAGTTGACGTGATCGGCCAGGTTCACCGCCACGCCATCGCGGCTGAGCGCGATCTTGCCGGCCACGGCCAGTTTCAGGCCGGTGGCCTTGACGATCACATCGGCCGGCAGGCGCTGCCCATCGGCCAGCACCACGCCGCCGGCCTCGATCCGGGCGATGTGGCCAGTGACCACTCTGGCTTGCCCGGCGCGGATGGCGGCAAACAGGTCGCCGTCGGGCACCAGGCACAGCCGCTGCTGCCACGGGCCATAGGGCGGGGTGAACGCCGCTTCGTCCCAGGCCGGGCCGAGCGCGCGGGCTGCTCGCCGCTTGAGCCAGGCGCCCACCTTGTCGGGCGCACGGCGGGCGCGGTTGTAGAACCAGGCACCCAGGCGGATGTTGCGCGCCCGCACCAGCCGCGCGGCGAGGCGGGCCGGGAGCACGCGGTGCAGAAGCTGTGCCAGCCGGTCTTGCCGTGGGCTGGCAATGAACCAGGTGGGCGTGCGTTGCAGCATGGTGACCTGCGCCCCGCGCTGCGCCAGTGCCGGCACCAGCGTGGCCGCCGTCGCGCCAGAGCCGATCACCACCACCTGCCGGCCCGCCACGTCCAGATCCTGCGGCCAGAACTGCGGCAGCACGATCGGCCCGGCAAAGTCCTGCTCGCCAGCGAGCGGCGGATCGTGCGCGGCATCGTGATCGTAATAGCCCGAGGCCAGCACCAGGAACCGCGCCACCAGGTGCTGCTCCGCCCCCGCTGCGTCGATCAGTACCAGGCGCCAGCAGGCGGCGGCACTGTCCCAATCGGCCGCCGTCACGCGGGTGTTGCGGCGGATGTGCCGGTCCAGATCGAACAATGAAACGGTTTCGTTCAGATAATCGCGGATCGCCGCGCCATCGGCAATGGTATCGGCGCCGCGCCACGGGGCAAAGCCGAAGCTCAGGGTGTGCATGTCGCTATCCGATCGCACGCCGGGATAGCGGAACAGGTCCCAGGTGCCGCCCAGGCTGGCGCGCCGCTCCAGCAGGGCAAAGCGGTGGCCGGGGCAATCGCGGGCGATGTGGGCGGCCATGCTGATGCCACTGATGCCCGCGCCGATGATCGCCACATCCAGGTCGGGCGTGTGTATCGTCATGGCCATGGACGTAAGGCTTTGCCCGGCTTTTGCCAGCACGATTGCGCTTTTCCCGTGCCATTGCCAAATAGGCCGCCATGACGATCATTGCCGCGCGCCGCTATGTGCCCGATCCCACTGGCCGCTCGGCCGCCCGCATTCCCGGCCCGCTTGCCCTGGACGACAGGTTCTCCGCCGTGCCCGACGGGGCATTCGACTGGATTGGCCTGTGCGAGCCCTCGCACGAGGAGATGGCGCAGGTCGCCAGCCACTATGGCCTGCATCCCCTGGCGGTGGAAGACGCCCTCAACCCCCAGCAGATGCCCAAGCTGGACCAGTACCAGAAGCACCTGTTCGTGGTGGCGCGCACCGCCACGCTGGAGCCGGGTGAGACGCTGGCCTATGGCCAGACGGCATTTTTCCTGGGCGCCGATTTCATCATCTCGGTCCGGTTCGGCTCCAGCCGGGCGCATCTGGGCCTGCGGGACAAGCTCGAGGCCGATCCCGAGCGCCTGGCTGAAGGCGCCGACTATGTGCTGCATGCCGTGCTCGATTTCATCGTCGATGGCTATCTGCCGATCATGGAGCGCCTGGAAGCCGTGGCCCATGCCATGGAAGAATCGGCGATCGACGTCTTTCCCGAACAGCAGACGATCCGCCGCATCTTCCGCCTGCGCCGGCAATTGCGCCGGTTCGAGCGGATCATCGGCCCGATGGAGGAAGTGTGCCAGCGCCTGGCCGAATCCCACGTGGCGCTGATCGATCCCACCGCGCGCATCTGGTTTCGCGACGTGCTCGACCATGTGCGCCGCGCCATGGCGCGCCTGCGCGGACTGAAAGAGACGCTGGCCGCGATCGTCGAAACCGCCAGCCTGCTCGAACAGCATCGCCAGGGGGAAATGACTCGCCAACTGGCCGCATGGGCGGGCCTGCTCGCCGTGCCCACCGCCGTTGCCGGCATCTATGGGATGAACTTCGAGTACATTCCTGAACTCAAATGGCACTACGGCTATTTCTTCGTCTGGGGCGTGATCCTGACGATATGCGGCGGGCTCTATTGGCGTTTTCGCCGGATCGGCTGGCTGTGACCGGCTGATTCCGGCCGGCATCGCGCATCGCCCCCCTCTCGCATAATCCCCTATGCCGGCATCGGCGCAGGCTTAACGCGCCATGGTCCATGCACTGCGAAAGGCCGCGCCATCTGTCGCGCGGGATGATGCAAGGCAAGGGTGGCTCTCACATGTCTGTTTTCGGGTCTTTGCGAATTCGCACCATTTCCCTGCTGGGCACGCTGCTACTGGCCCTGGCGGCCGTGGGCAGTGCGGCCATGGCCATTTCGGCGACCAGCAGCCTTGGTGGGCGGTTGACCGCGATGTCAACCGACACGGTTCCCACGCTCACCGCGCTGACTCAGTTGCGTGGCATGCTGGGCGATCTGCGGCTGACCATCGCCAAGCACATCCTGTCGAACGAACTGACCGAAACCCGCCGCCTCGATGCCGAGTTCGACCAGCGCGTGGCGGATTTCGACAAGGCCCTGAACGACTATCGCGCCTTGCAAGCGCCGACCGGCGATCAGGACGAACTGAACGCCGTGGGTGAACTGCAGCAGATCTTCCACACCTGGGTCAAGGAAGCCCGCCCGGTGCGCGACTATTCGCTGCAAAACCGCAACGACGAAGCCTATAACCAGTTTCGCGACCGGATGAATCCCCTGGGATTGACCATGGGCAAGCGCATTGCTGGCCTGGCCACGCGGAATGCCACGCTGGCCAAGGCAGACACCGCAGCGGGCGTGGCCCAGGCAGACCGTCTGCGGTCCATGGCCGTGGGGGCGGGTGTGCTGGCCGTGATCGTTGCTCTGGGCGTCGCCCTGCTGTTCCGGTTGCGCCTGTCGAACCCGCTGATGCGCCTGTCCGAGGCGATGCAGGACATGGCATCGGGGCAGATCGATCGCAGCATCCCGGGGCATGAGCTGACCGACGAAGTGGGCGAGATTGCCCGTGCGCTGGAAGGGATCAAGGATTTCGTGGCGCGGCGGGCGGCGCGTGCGGGGGAAGAACGCATGGCGGTGCAGCAGCAGGTGGTGGGCGCGTTGGGCGCGGGGCTTGCCTCGCTGCGCGAAGGGCGCCTGCAGCACCGCATCACCGAAACTTTCCCCGGCGATTACGAGCAGCTGCGCGTCGATTTCAACCAGTCGATGGCGACCTTGGCCGATGCCCTTGGCCAGGTGACCCAGGCCGCGCAGGGCGTGCGCGTGGGTGCCAGCGAGATCGCATCGGCCAGCCATGACCTGTCGAGCCGCACCGAAAACCAGGCCGCCGCGCTGGAAGAATCCGCCGCTGCCGTGCGCCAACTGAGCACCACCGTGGCGCAGACCGCGCAGACCGCCAAGGACGCCAGCGACACCGCGCGGCAGACCCGCCATGAGGCGCGTGCCAGCGGCGAGACGATGACCCAGGCCGTCTCGGCCATGGAAGACATCGCCAAGTCGAGCAACCGCATGCAGGAAATCGTCGCGCTGATCGAAGGCATCGCGTTCCAGACCAACCTGCTGGCGCTCAATGCCGGGGTGGAAGCGGCCCGCGCCGGAGACGCTGGCAAGGGCTTTGCCGTGGTCGCCAGCGAAGTGCGCAGCCTGGCGCAGCGCTCGTCCGAAGCGGCCAAGGAAATCACCGCGATCATCCGCGAGAGCGATCGCGACGTGGGCAATGGTGTGCAGATGATCGGCGAAACGCAAAGCGCGCTGGGCCAGATCGTGGAGCGCACCTCGCGCCTGTCGGAAATGATCGAGGCGATCGCCCGCTCGGCCGAAGAGCAGGCCGGCGCGATCGGCCAGGTCGATACCGTGGTATCCGACATGGACCGCATCACCCAGGCCAACGCCGCGCTGGTGGAAGAAGCCACGGCCGCCTCGCGCAGCCTGTCGAATGAAGCCAATGCCCTGGGCCAGCTGGTCGGCCAGTTCGACCTGGGCACCGGCCATGCCCCCGCCGGCCATACCCGCCTGGCGGCCTGAGCGACCGGCGCAACTAATCGGGTGACATTCACCGTCCTTGCGCGTTAGCCCCGTGCTTCGTCACGACAACAGGGGACCTGACCGCGCATGGCCGGTGGATCGACACGCACCATTCTGATTGCCCTGGGGGCAAATCTCGGCATTGCCGTGGCCAAGTTCGTGGCCGCCGCGTTTACCGGCTCTTCTGCGATGCTCACCGAAGGCGTGCACAGCATGGTCGATTCGACCAACCAGCTGTTGCTGCTGCACGGCCGCTCGCGCGCGGTGAAGCCGGCCGATGCGCTGCATCCCTTCGGCTATGGCCGCGAGCTCTATTTCTGGAGCTTCATCGTCGCGATCCTGGTCTTTGCCCTGGGCGCGGGGGTTTCGGTGTTCGAAGGGGTGATGCACATCCTGCATCCCGAGCCGGCGGAAAGCCCGCTGATCGCCTTTGCCGTGCTGGGCGTGGCCTTTGGCCTGGAAGGCTGGTCGATCCTGGCGGCGCTGGGCGATTTCAACCGCGGGCGGCGCGGCACGGTCTGGGCCGCGATCCGCGATACCAAGGATGCGCCCACGCTGGTCATCCTGCTGGAGGATTCAGGCGCGCTGGTCGGCCTGGTCGTCGCCGCGCTGGGCCTTGGCCTCAGCCTGCTCACCGGCAATCCGCTGTGGGACGGGATGGCCTCGGTGGTGATCGGGCTGGTGCTGGGCGCCTTGGCGCTGATCCTGCTCTATGAAGCCAAGGGCCTGCTGATCGGCGAAAGCGCCGATCCCCAGCTGGTCGCGGCGATCCGCGCCACCGCAGCTGCCCACACCGGGGTGGTGCGCGTGCACGAAGTGCTGACCGTGCACAGCGCGCCGACGATGGTGACCGTGATCATCAGCGCCGATTTCGACGACACGATCACCGCGCGCGACGTGGAACGCATCGTGCTGGCGATCGAGACCGATGTATCGAGCCGCTTTCCCCTGGTGGCGCGCGTCTATGTTCGCCCGCGCGACAGCGCGACCGAGGCCCTCGACGGCTGAACAGCGGGGCGCTCAGGTGGTCAGGCGATCACGCCATAGAGGTCGTGGGCATCGGCCTCTTCCACCACCACGTCGACGAAATCACCGGCCTTGAGGCTGGCTGGCACGTTGCGCAGATAGACCGCGCCGTCGATTTCCGGGGCATCGGCCTGGCTGCGACCGGTGGCGCCGATATCGCCGTCTTCGTCCGGCTCGCCGACGTCATCAATGATTACGCGGATCGTGCGGCCCACCTTGGCCGCCAGGCGCGCGGCGCTGATCGCCTCGGTCTTGGCCATGATCCGGGCATAGCGCTCTTCCTTGACCGCGTCGGGCACGGCATCGGGCAAGGCATTGGCCGCCGCGCCTTCGACCGGTTCGAACCGGAAGGCGCCGACGCGATCGAGCTGGGCTTCATCGAGCCAGTCGAGCAGGTACTGGAAATCCTCTTCGGTTTCGCCGGGGAAGCCGACGACGAAGCTGGAGCGGATCGCCAGGTCGGGGCAGATTTCGCGCCAGGCCTTGATACGGTCGAGCACCTTGGCTTCGTTGGCCGGGCGCTTCATCGCGCGCAGCACCTTGGGGCTGGCGTGCTGGAACGGGATATCCAGATAAGGCGTGAGAAGCCCTTGCGCCATCAGCGGGATAACCTGGTCGACATGCGGATAGGGATAGACATAGTGCAGCCGCACCCACGGCACCTGGCCATCGGGCGTGCGCAGCTGGCCCAGCTCGCGCGCCAGGTCGGTCATGTGGGTGCGCACCTCGCGGCCTTTCCAGGTCCGTGTCTCGTGGCGCACGTCCACGCCATAGGCCGAGGTATCCTGGCTGATTACCAGCAGTTCGCGGGTGCCGGCGGCCACCAGCTTTTCCGCCTCGCGCAGCACGGCATCGATCCGCCGGCTGGCCAGCTTGCCGCGCAGGTCGGGAATGATGCAGAACGAGCAGGCGTGGTTGCAGCCCTCTGAAATCTTGAGATAGCTGTAATGGCGCGGGGTGAGCTTGACCCCGCCCATGTCATCCAGCGCCTGGGGGATCAGGTCGAAATAGGGGCCCATCGCCGGCGGCGCGGCTTCGTGCACCGCTTCCACCACGGCTTCGTACTGATGCGCGCCGGTCACGGCCAGCACATCGGGGAACCGGGCGCGGATTACCTCGGCCTCGTTGCCCATGCAGCCGGTCACGATCACGCGGCCGTTTTCGGCAATCGCCTCGCCGATCGCGGCCAGGCTTTCCTCCTTGGCCGAATCGAGGAACCCGCAGGTGTTGACCAGCACGACATCGGCCCCGGCATAGTCCGCGCTCATGGCATAGCCATCGGCGCGCAGGCGGGTGAGGATGCGTTCGGAATCGACCAGCGCCTTGGGGCAGCCCAGGCTGACCATGCCCACGCGCTTGGGCTCGGGGGCGGGGGTGGCGGAATTTTCGCGGGAATCGGGGGGGAGAGTGGCCATTGTGCGCGCGCCCATACGCGCAAAAGGCGCGCGCGTCACCTCATCATGGCTTTTCCCCGGCCTTGCTGGGCTTGGGCGGCGATCGCTGCGACGGATCGTGGAAGGAAAACGATGATTTCCTGTCGCATGTTTGCGCTTTGCGTGCGCTGGGTCTAGGCACAGGCACACACGGGGGCGTGGCACAGGAAAGAGGTGCAATGGGTCCGGTAAACTGGTTTGCAGTGATTTTGGCCGTCCTGGCGGCGCTGGCGGTGCAGGGCCTGTGGTATGGCCCGCTCTTTGGCCGGGCGCGCCTGGCCGAAGTTGGACCGGGCGGGCTGGGCCTGCGCATGGCGCCCTGGCGTACGCTGGCGATCACCGCGGGCCTGCTGCTGGTCAGTTCCACAATGATGGGCCACATGTTCGCCCGCGTCGGCGCGGCCACCCTGGCGGCAAAGCCCTGGCTCTTCTTCATGATGTCGGGCGGCCTGGCCGGTGCCTTTGTCATTCCCGGCCTGTGGATCGGCTATACCCAGCAGCGCACCTCGACGCGCCTGGCGATGATCGATGCCGGCTGCGTCATGCTGTGCTATCTGGCCATGGGCACGGTGTTCTGGCTGCTCGGCCGGTTCTGATATTCTAGAGTCGGCGTAAGGCCTCGCACCACCCCCAACCCCCTCCTCTAAAGAGGATGGGGCTTTATCTTTAGCACCTTAACTCCCCCTCCTCTTCAGAGGAGGGGGTTGGGGGGTGGTGCTGGGGCCATGAACAAACCTACAACCGCACCGGCAGATAGGGCGCCGGATCGCGCGGCACGTTGTCGCGGCGCAGTTCGAAATGCAGCGTCGGTTTCTGCGCTTCGCCGCTGCGGCCGATCCGCGCGATCGGCTGGCGGGCAGTCACGCGCTGGCCTTCCACCACGTCAACCCGGCCGAGATAGGCATAGGCGGTGACCCAGCCGCCGCCATGATCGATCACGATCAACTGGCCAAAGCGCTGCGGCTCCGTGCCCGCAAACAGCACGCGCCCGGCGGCGGCAGCGTGGACCGACATGCCAGTAAACGCGGCCAGATCGATGCCGTTGTTGGCCCGCCCCTGCGCCTGGCGCACGCCAAAGCGCGCCACGATCGTGCCTGATGTGGGCCAGGACAGGCGCGGGGCGCCAGTTTCGCGCTGGTGTGCCGGGGCCGTTTCGGGGGCCGGGCGTAGCGGCGGCGCGGGGCGTGCGACGGGCGCCGGGCGGGGTGCCGGCCGAGGCACTGGCGCCGGGCGTGAAGCATGGGTGGATGAGGGCGGCACGGCGTCACCTGCTGGCGACGGCCGGCGCAGCACTTGCCCCTGGGTAATCAGATAGGGCAGCGGCACGCGGTTTTCCGCAGCCAGCGCCGCCATCGAAACGCCCATGCGGCGGGCAATCGCGGCAAAGGTATCGCCCGGCTGGACCACGTAGGTCCAGGCGATGATCGGGCTTTCATAGGGCGGCGGCGGCGGTGCGGGCGGGGCGGGCGGCGCAGCCAGCGATGCCGACGGCAGCAGCGCGAGCAGAAAGCCCAGGCCGCGCCGTTGCATCCGCCCCATGGCGTTCAGCCCTGCGGCACCAGGCGAGTAAGCCCGCCCATGTAGGGTGCCAGCGCCGCCGGCACCTCTACCGAGCCGTCTTCCTGCTGGTAGTTTTCCAGCACGGCCACCAGCGTGCGGCCCACGGCCAGGCCCGAACCATTGAGCGTGTGGACGAATTCGGTGCCCTTGGCATTGTCCGGGCGATAGCGCGCATTCATCCGCCGCGCCTGGAAATCGCCGCAGTTGGAGCACGAGGAAATCTCGCGATAGGCATCCTGCCCCGGCAGCCACACTTCCAGGTCATAGGTGATGCGGGCAGTCGCGCCCATGTCGCCGGCGCACAGCAGCATCTTGCGATAGGGCAGGTCCAGCGCCTGGAGCACCGATTCCGCCGCCGCCGTCATCCGTTCGTGCTCGGCGGCCGAATCCTCGGGCTTGCAGATCGTGACCAGTTCCACCTTGTCGAACTGGTGCTGGCGGATATAGCCGCGCGTGTCGCGCCCGGCGGCACCGGCCTCGCTGCGGAAGCACGGGGTCAGCGCGGTCATGCGCAGGGGCAGCGCGCTTTCGGCCAGGATCTGTTCGCGCACGGCATTGGTCAGCGAGACTTCGGCCGTGGGGATCAGCCAGCGCCCGTCGGTGGTGCGGAACAGGTCGTCGGCAAACTTGGGCAGCTGGCCCGTGCCGAACACCGCCTCGTCCTTGACCAGCAGCGGCGGGGCGCATTCGACATGACCGTTCACGCCAGTCTGGTGATCGAGCATGAATTGCGCCAGCGCGCGTTGCAGGCGGGCCATCTGGCCGCGCAGGAAGGTAAAACGCGCGCCCGAAATCAGCGCGCCGGTTTCAAAGTCCAGGCCGAGCGCCGGCCCCAGATCGGCGTGTTCCTTGGGCGCAAAGGCAAAGCTGCGCGGGGTGCCCCAGCGGGCCACTTCCACGTTGCCGGCTTCGTCTTCCCCCTCGGGCACGGCATCGGCGGGCAGGTTGGGCAGGGCGGCCAGCGCGGCCAGGCTTTGCGCGGAAAGCTGGCGTTCTTCCTCTTCCAGCGCGGGCAGCGTGGTCTTCAGCGTGGCGACTTCGGCCTTGAGCGCTTCGGCGGTGTCCTTGTCACCCTTGGCCATGGCCGCGCCGATCAGCTTCGAGGCTTCGTTGCGGCGGCCCTGCGCCTCCTGCATCCGCGTGGCCATCTCGCGGCGGCGGGCGTCGAGCGCCAGGATGTCGGCAGAGACGGGGGCCACGCCACGGCGGGCGAGGGCGGCGTCGAAGGCTTGCGGGTTTTCGCGGATCAGGCGGATATCATGCATGGTTGCCGGGCTATGCCCGCAAGGCTGCGCGGATGCAATCGGCCCGATGCGATGAGACTTGCCGGAAAAGGGCAGATCAGGAACAAGGCGCGCATGACGCAGACCCCGCACCGCCTCGCCCTTCAGGTTGCCGATCATCTTGGCATCATCACCCTCGCGCATCCGCCGCTAAATTTCCTCTCGGTGGAATTGCTGGGCGAGATCGCCGATGCGGTGGAGGCCTGCGATGCCGATCCGCAGGTGCGCGCGATCGTGCTGCGCGCGCAAGGCAAGACCTTTTGCGCCGGGGCAGACCTGGTGGGCGGCGCAGCCGGGGAAAGCGGGCCCGATGGGCTGGCCGCGATCCGCCGGCTCTATGACCAGGCGCTGCGCCTGTTTGCCCGGCGCAAGCCGATGATCGCGGCGGTGGGCGGCGCGGCGGTGGGGGCGGGGCTGGGCCTCGCCCTGGCTGCCGATTTCCGCATTGCCAGCCCGGCAGCGCGCTTTTGCGCCAATTTCGTGGCGCTGGGCTTTCACCCCGGCTTTGCCATCAGCCACACCCTGCCGCGCGTGGTGGGGCAGCAGCGCGCGGCGTGGATGATGCTCTCGGCCGAACGGGTAAAGGGAGAGCAGGCGCTGCAATGGGGGCTGGTCGATCGCCTCGTGCCGGCAGAGGAACTTGACGCAGCGGCGCTGGCCATGGCCGGCGCCGTGGCCGCCAACGGGCCGCTGGCCCTGGTCGAGGTGCGGGCCACCCTGGCTCGCGGCCTGGCGCAGGAGGTGGCGGCCACGCTCGACCACGAACTGGCGCGGCAGGCACTCTTGCGCGAAACCGCCGATTATGCCGAAGGGGTGGCAGCCGTGTTCGAGCGGCGGCCGGCGCGCTTCACCGGAGCCTGATGCTGCGGCTGCGCTGCCCAAGCGGGATTAGGCCTGGTGCAATTGCTGGCGCAGGTCCTGCAGCGTGCCGGTGATGTGCGCGGCGGCCAGTGCCTCGGCATGGGCGGCATCGCGTGCCAGCCAGGCCTGCAACAGGCCACTGTGTTCGTCATGGGCGCGGTCGCCGCGTCCGGCCGGGGCGAGATGGGCCACGGTATAGCGTTCCGACAGGAACTGCAGCCGCTCGATCAGTTGCACGGTCAGCACGCGGCGGCAGGGCCGGGCCAGCGCAACGTGGAACTCGCGGTTGCGCATGGCCACCTGCTCGGCCTGGCCGGCAGCGGCCTTGTCCAGCGCGTCCATCGCGGCGGTGGCGGCGGCGCGTTCGGCGTCGGTGGCGGCCAGTGCCGCCAGGCCAACCGCCGCCGGTTCGATCGCTAGGCGCAGGGCATAGATTTCCTCGGCCTCGTCAGCGCTCATCGCGCGGACGAAGTAGCCACGGTTGGCATGGGAAACCAGCAGGTTCTCCTGCTCCAGCCGGGCCAGCGCCTCGCGCAGCGGGATCTTGCTCACGCCAAATTCGGCGGCCAGCGCATCCTGCCGGATCGGCTGGTCCTGCGGCAACTCGCCCGACACCACTTTCTCGCGCACGAGATCGAAAATCCGATCGGCCAGCGTGCGCACAACAAGGCTCATTCCCGCTTACTCCAGCAGCCGCGGCGATGGGGGCAATTCCTGTTCCGGCCGGGCGCGACCATATATGCCACGCGCCGGTAACCGCAATGCCTGCCGGCGCCCGATCAATGCGTGGTGCTGACCGTCCAGGTGGCGCTGGTAATGGCAGCGTGGCGGCCGATGTGGGCGGTGATCGCATCGAGATCCGCCGGGTTGGCGGTGGTCGGCACCAGGATCGCGCCAAGTTCGACCTGCGTGTCGCCATCGGTCAGCGTCTCGATCTCGCGGATCGGATAGTGGTGCATGTCGAGTTCCTCGAACAGCAGATCGCGCGCGGTGGCGACGTTTTCCGCCGCGCAGACCACGTGCACGCGATAGAGCGCCTCCGTCTCGCCCGGCGTCAGCGGGCGGCGGTTGACGGCATCGACCAGCGGGCGCAGCAGCGTGTTGCCGGCCAGCACGAAGATCGCAACCAGCACGGCTTCCGCCGGTTTGCGCGCGCCGGCAAAGCTGCCCACCGCCGCACTGGCCCAGAGCGTGGCCGCCGTGTTCAGCCCGCGCACTTGCGTGCCTTCCTTCATGATCACACCGGCGCCGAGAAAGCCGATGCCCGATACGACATAGGAAATAACCCGCACCCCGCCATCCACCCCGGCAACCCGCAGGCCGAGATCGGTGAACGCGGCCGCGCCCACCGCCACCAGCACATTGGTGCGCAGCCCGGCGGTGCGCTGGCGCCATTGCCTCTCCAGCCCGATCAGCGTGCCCAGCACGAACGCGGTCGACAGGCAGATCAGGCTGGTGATCAGCCCGACCAGATCGACATCGAACAGCGCGGCGATAGAGGCCGGATCGGGCAGGTTATGTGATGCAACGGACATGACCGGCACCTAGATCAGCCGGCCGGAGAATGCCACCCGCCGCCCAGTGCCTCATAGAAGGCGGCGGTATCGCTCAGCCGCGCGGCCTGCGCCTGGGCCAGGGCCTGGTCGGCCTGAAGCAGGGCGATGCGGGCCTGCACTTCGGCCGCCGGGGCCACGGCGCCATCGCGGGCCTGGCGTGCGGTCGCTTCCAGGGTGTCATGTGCCGCCTCGCGCGCGTCTTGCGCGGCGGCGAGGCCCGCCGCATCGGCTGCAAGCGCGGCGAGCGTATCGGCGACGTTCTGGAAGGCGGCCAGCACGGTGGAGCGGTATTGCGCGTCGGCCTGGTCATAGGCGGCGCGCGCCGCGCGCTGCCGGTGCAGCAGGGCGCCGCCGGCAAAGATCGGCTGGGTGATACCAGCGCCGGCCGACCAGAACGCGTTGGCGGCCGACAGCAGGCTGGACCAGCCCCCGGAATTGCCGCCGGCGCTGGCGCCGATGGTGATCTGCGGCAGGCGGTTGGCGGTCGCGATGCCCACCCCGGCGCTGGCGGCGTGCAGGTTGGCTTCGGCCGCGCGGATATCGGGCCGGTTGCGCACCAGCTGCGCCGGCAGGCTGAGCGGCAGGTCATGCGGCAGCGTCACCTGCGCCAGGGCCAGCGGCGGAAGGGAGCCATCGGCCGCGCCCTGTCCGGTAAGATAGGCGAGCAGGTCATGGCTTTGCGCCAGGGCATGTTCGAGCGGCGGCAGCGCGCCTTGCGCCTGCGCCAGTTGCGCCTCTTGCGCCATCAGGTCGACGCCGGCGGCCTGGCCCACGGCCAGCTGGTGGCGGGTGATCGCCAGCAGTTCCTGTTGCAGGGCGATCACCTGGCGCTGGCGATCGACCTGTTCCTGCAGGGCGGCGCGCTGAAACGCGGTGGCCGCCACGGTGTTGATCAGAGTGATCCGCGCGGCCTGCGCCTGATAGGCCTGGGCATCATACTGGGCGCGGGCCTGTTCCACGCTGCGGCGGTTGCCGCCGAACAGATCGAGCGTGTAGCCGACATTCACCTGTGCGGTCTGGAGGCTATAGGTAAAGCTTGAATTGTTGGGCACCGGGGCCAGGTATTGCGATCCCTTGACGCGGTTGGTGGTGGCCCCGGCATCGACCGTGGGAAACAGCACCCCGCGCTGCGCCAGCCACAGCTCGCGCGCTTGTCTCAGCCCGGCGCGCGTGGCGGCCAGATCGGTATTGGCTGCCAGCGCCCGGTCGATCAGCGCATCGAGCGCGGGCGAGCCGAACGCGTGCCACCATTCGCCCGCCACCGCGCCCGCTGACAGCACCTGCGTACCGCCGGCAACGCCATCGGGCGCGGTGATCGCGCTGGGCGTGGCCGGGGCATAGGCGGTTTGCGCAGGGCGCGCGGGGGTGTGGAAATCGGGCCCCACGGCACACCCGCTGGTCAGCACGCAGGCGGCCGCGACAATTACCTGCCGCGCGCTCATGCCGCCTGCTCCGGTTCCTGGGCCGGGCGGACCGGGCGGTTGGAAAACAGATCGATCATCACCGGCAAGACGATCAGGATCAGCACCGGCGCCAGAAGGATGCCGCCCACCACCACCATGGCCAGCGGGCGCTGCACCTGGCTGCCGATGCCTGTCGATACCGCCGCCGGCAGCAAGCCGACACAGGCGGCGATGCAGGTCATCATCACCGGGCGGAAGCGGGTGCGTGCGGCATGCAGCACGGCCTGCGCCCGGTCCATGCCATTGCCGATCAACTGGTTGAAATAGGCCAGCACGAGAATGCCCTCCATCACCGAAATGCCGAACAGGCCGATGAACCCGATCGCCGCCGACACGCTGAACGGGGTTCCGGTCAGCGCCAGGATCAGCACGCCACCGACCAGCGCCATGGGCATCACGCTGGCCGCCAGGGCGGTGTCGCGCACCGACCCGAAGTTGAGGAACAGCAGCATCACGATCAGCGCCAGACTGATCGGCACGACCACTTCCAGCCGGGCAAGCGCGGCCTGGAGATCACCGAATTCGCCCACCCACTCGATGCGGCTGCCGGCGGGCAGCTTCACTTCGGCCGCGATCTTGTGCTGCGCTTCCAGCACCGCGCTGCCCAGGTCGCGCCCGCGCACCGAGAACTTGATCGGGATGTAGCGCGACTGGTTCTCGCGATAGATGAACGAATAGCCCGAGACGAGGCTGACATCGGCCACGGTCGAAAGCGGAATCTGGCTGACCCCGCCGGTGGCATTGGGCACCGCCACTGGGATGGCGCGGATCGCGGCCAGATCCTGGCGGAACTGCGGCGCCAGGCGGATCACGATCGGGAAATTGCGGTCAGAACCATATTCATAGAGGTTGCCCGCCGCCTGCCCGCCGATCGCGGCCTGGACCACGGCGTTGATGTCTCCGGGGGCAAGACCATAGTGCGCGGCCTTGTCGCGGTTGATCTTGATGTTCAGCGTGGGCTGGCCCAGCGCATCGAACACCGACAGGTCGGTAATGCCGGGGATCTTGGCCATGATGCCCTTGATCTGATAGGCGGTTTTTTCCAGCGCCTGCAAATCGTTGCCATAGAGCTTGATCGAATTGGCGCCCTTCACGCCGCTCGCGGCTTCCTCGACATTGTCCTCGATGTTCTGGCTGAAATTGAATTCCACGCCGGGGAAGGGTGCGGCCAGTTCGGCATTCACCTGGCGGGTCAGTGCTTCCTTGGTCACGCCCTTCGGCCATTGGCTGGCCGGCTTGAGTGGCACGTAGAATTCGGCATTGAAGAAGCCGGTGGTGTCGGTGCCGTCGTCGGGGCGGCCAAGCTGGCTGATGACGGTCTTCACCTCGGGATACTTCATCAGCATGTGTCGCATGCGGTTCACCTGGCCCTGCGCCTCTTCCAGGCTGATCGAGGGCGGCAGCGTGGCGCGAATCCAGAAATTGCCCTCTTCCAGCTTGGGCAGGAATTCCAGGCCCAGCCCATGCATGGCAATGCCGGCTGCCAGCAGCAGCGCCGCCATGGTGCCCAGCGCCACCACCCGATTGGCCAGCGCAAAGCGCAGCGCCGGATCATAGACGCGGCGCATCGCGCGCACGATCGGCGTCTCGCGCTCTTCCTCCTCGTCCTTGAGCAGGAAGGCCGAAAGCACCGGCGCCACGGTGAACGTGGCGATCAGCCCGCCGACGATGGCATAGGCATAAGTCTTGGCCATCGGGCCGAAGATATGCCCTTCCACCCCGGTCAGCGTGAACAGCGGCAGGAAGCCGGCGATGATGATCGCCGCGGCAAAGAAGATCGCGCGGTTCACCTCGGCGGCCGACATTTCGATGATGCCCAGCTTGCCAAAGAAGCTGGCGATGCCGCCTTGGTGATCGAGCGCGCCAGTGGCGGCAAAGCGCGCGCGCGGTGGCTGGGCCAGATGGCGGAAGATGTTTTCCACCATGATCACCGTGGCATCGACGATCAGCCCGAAATCGATCGCGCCGACCGACAGCAGGTTGGCCGATTCCCCGCGCAGCACCATGATCAGGATCGAGAACGCCAGGGCAAAGGGAATCGTGGCCGCCACCACCAGCGCGCTACGGAACGTGCCCAGGAAGATCCACTGCACGGCAAAGATCAGCGCGATGCCGAATACCATGTTTTCCAGCACGGTATGCGTCGTCACGTCGATCAGGTCGGTGCGGTCATAGATCTTTTCGAGATGGACGCCGGGTGGCAGGATGCCCTCGTTGTTGATCTTGTCGACCTCGGCCTCCACCGCCTTGAGCGTGGGCAGGCTCTGCTCGCCGCGGCGCATCAGGATGATGCCCTGGACGATGTCGTCATCGTTGTCCTGGCCGACGATGCCCAGGCGCGGCTGGTTGCCCACCTCTACCGTGGCAATGTCCTTGACCTGCACTGGCTTGCCCGCCGCCGGGGTGGCCACCAGCGTATCGCGGATATCGTCCATCGAATGGATCAGGCCCACGCCGCGCACCACGGCCGATTGCGGGCCCAGGTTGATCGTCTGGCCGCCGACATTGCCGTTGGCATTGTTGATGGCGTTGAGTACCTGGCCCAGCGACAGGCCGTAGGCAACCAGCTCGCGCTGATCGATCGTGACCTCATAGGTCTTGCTCTTGCCGGCCCAGCCGTTGACATCGATTACCCCGGGCACCGCCTTGAACCGGCGCTGCAGGATCCAGTCCTGGATGGTCTTGAGATCGGTGACGGAATAGTTTTTCGGCCCGACGATGCGATAGCGATAGATTTCGCCGATCGGGCTGGTGGGCGAAATGCCCGGCTGGGCGCCGCCGGGCAGGGGCGGCACTTGCGACAGGGCATTGATGACCTGCTGCTTGGCCTGGTCATAGTCGTAATCGAACGTGAACTGCACGCGCACGTCCGACAGGCCGAACAGCGAGATCGTCTCCACCTTCTTGACGTTCTTGATGCCCGCCAGCTGGATCTCGATCGGCATGGTGACGGTGCGCTCGATCTCACCGGCGGACTGGCCGGGGTTCTGCGTCACCACCTCCACCATCGGCGGCACGGGATCGGGATAGGCTTCGATATTGAGCAGGCGAAAGGCAATGCCCCCGCCCACCAGGAACAGCGCCAGCAAGATGAGCACAAGCACGCGATGGCGCAGGGCCAGGGCAACGACAGGGTTCATGCCTCGCGCTCCCTCAATCCGCCTTGGCGCCACGGTCGATGAACAGGCTGCCTGCCGTCACCACCGTTTCGCCTGGCTTGAGCCCGCTCGTCACCTCGACGATGCCGCCGCCCACCTGGCCCGTGCCGATCGGGCGCAGCACCAGGCTGTGGCGGCGCATGTCGGCCACCCAGACGCGCGCGGTGTCCCCTTCGAAGATCACAGCCTCTTCCGGCACGATCAGCGCCTGGCGTGCGCCGCCCGTTTCCAGCGCAAAGCTGACATAGGTTTCGGGCTTGAGCCGCCCATCGGGATTGGCGATCTGCGCGCGTACGGTCAGCCGGCGTGTGGCCGGATCGATCATCGGCGCCACATAGGTCAGCGGCGCGCGCAAGGTGGTGCCATCGGGCAGGCGCACCAGCGCCATCTGGCCCAGGCGGGCCAGCCCGGCGTCTTCCTCGCGCAGGTTGCCGACCAGCCACACGCGCGAGAAATCGGAAATGGTGAAAGCCTGGGTGGCCGCGCCGCCGGTGGCACTGGCCACGTTCTGGCCCATGCCGATCAACCGCTGGGTGACCACGCCGCCCACTGGCGCGCGGACAATCCCTTCGCCATGGCTGATGCTGCCCAGTGCGCGGCGGCGGCCCTGGGCGGCCAGCAGATTGCCTTGCGCGGCGGCAAGATCGGCATCGGCCTGCTGCGCATCCTTGAGCGCGGCGCCCTTGTTGGCGGCCAGATCGTGCAGGCGGGCGGCATTGGCCTGCGCCACCTTGACCGCGGCGGCGGCGGTCATGATGTCGGCCTCGCTCTGCGCGGCTTCGTTGGCGGCCACGGCAAACAGCGGTTGGCCGGCGCGCACGCGGTCTCCTGCCTTGGCAAACACGCGCGTGACCTGCCCGGTGAACGGCGAAAAGACCGGCGTGGTCAGGTCATCGTCGACCGCGATCTTGCCATCGCTTTGCGTCGCATCGCCCAGCGGCCTGGTCTGCACCGTGGCAAAGCGCAATGTATCCCACTGCGCCTGCGTGGCGGAAAAGCTGCCGTCGCTGGTGGCCGGGGGCGGCGCGGGGGCAGGGTCGCCATCCAGCCCGAACATGCGCGGCGCCAGCCAGCCCCCGGCAGCGACCAGCACGACCAGCGCAGCGGCCAATCGCCATTGCACGCGGCGCGACAGAACCGGCACGGGCCGTTCCGGCTCGTCGGCGGGAAGATGATCCATCATGCAAAAGGCCTCGATCTTGAAATCGGGCCGGGCCTAGGCAGGCTCGCTTACATCAACCTTACGGCAAAGCGTATTCTGCCAGCGACAGAGTGAAGCACGCCCCGCCGCTGGCGGCGCGGGAAATCACCAGGCGGCCATGATGGACGTGGGCGATGCGCTGCACTATCGACAGGCCCAGCCCGGCGCCGTCGCTGCGGCGATGGTCGGCCCGCCAGAACCGCCGCGCCAGGCGCGTGGCGTCTTCCTCGGTAACGCCGGGGCCATTGTCGGCAACGCTGATCTGCGCCGGGCGGGCAACGCTGACCTCGATCGCCGTGCCCGGCGGGGTGTGCAGCCGCGCGTTGTCGAGCAGGTTGGCAATGGCCATGGCCACCAGGCCGGGGTTGCCGTGGGTCATCACCACCTCTTCCGCCCCGAGCAGGGCGATGCTGCGCCCGCCCGCCAGCACATCGGGCGTGCGATCGGCCACGACGGCCACGGCCAGCCCGGCTAGGTCGAAACGCTCGAACGCGGGCGCGGCATCGTGCTCCAGGCTGGCCAGATCGCGCAACTGGTCGAGCACGTGGGCCATCCGCGCGATCTGCGCCAGCGCCTCGTCGCGCGCCGGCCCAGCGGCCATGCGCCCCACTTCCAGCCGCAGGGTGGCAAGCGGGGTGCGCAGTTCGTGGGCCACGTTGCCGGCAAATTCCTGTTGCAGCGCCAGGGCTGCCTCCACCCGGTCGAGCAGGCCGTTGATCGCGCTGACCATGGCGGTCGCCTCGGCCGGCAGGCCCGCCGCATCGAGCCGGGCGCCCGGGTCCTGCGGGGCCAGCTGCGTGGCGGCCCGCGCCGTGTGGCGCATCCGTCGCAGCAATGGCCACAGCATGGTGATATTGGCCAACGGCATCAGCAGCAGCAGTCCCACCAGCCAGACCAGGTAATGCGCCAGGAAGCTGCGCACCACATCGTCGACCACCGCGCCAGGGCGGGTCTGGTCCTGGGTCACGACGATGCGCACGTTCTGATCGGCAAACGCGCGTGGCACGCTCAGGCCAACCAGCGGCCCGCTGGTCAGGGCTTGTTCGTGCCAGGCCCGGGGCGGCTGCGGCCAGATATCGGGCAGGAAAAACGGGCTGTGGGCCAGAACCTGCCCGCGCGCATCGATCACGGCAAAGGCGCGCCCGTCATAGCCGGTGGCATAGATCGCCATCTCCTCGCGCGGCAGGGCCACCTGCCAATGGCCGCCTGGTGCGGGGATGACATGGCGCGCCACCAGTTCGGCCTGTTGGCGCAAGGTATCGCGCTCGATCGCGCGGACGCTGCTTTCCAGCACGGTGCGTGCGGCAAAGGGCATGGCAAGGCTGGCCACCACAATGGTGATGCCCTCTACCAGCAGGATGCGCGTGAGCAGCGAGGTCGCCGCGCGGCGGACCAGCCGCTTCATGCGCGCGGCTTGATGATATAGCCGACGCCGCGCACCGTCACGATCTCCGCCTCGCCCTGCGCGGCATCGAGTTTCTGGCGCAGGCGATGGACATAGACCTCGATCGCGTTGGAGCCGAGCGGATCGTTGGCGCCGAACAGTTGGTCTTCAGCAAGGCGCTTGGTCACCACCTGTCCCTCGCGGCGCAGCAGGAGGCCGAGCAGCCCGGCTTCGCGCGCCGACAGCGCAACAATGCGCCCCCCGACCCTGAGCGAGAGATTGTCGAGATCGAAGACCAGGTTGGCGCAGGCGATTTCACGGCCCTGGAACGTGCCGTTGCGGCGCAGCACGGCGCGCAGGCGGGCGAGCAGTTCGTCGGGCGAAAAGGGCTTGGCCATGTAATCGTCGGCGCCTGCGTCCAGTCCGGCGATGCGCGCCTGCACCTCGCCCCGCGCGGTGAGCACGACAACCGCAAGGCCATGCCCGGCGCGGCGCAACCGGGCGAGCAGGGCCAACCCGTCGCCATCGGGCAATCCCCGATCGAGCACCAGCGCGGCATAGGTATTGGCGGCTAGGTACAGTTCCGCCTCCTCGCTGCTGGCAGCATGGTCGACAGTCAGCCCGGCGCCGGCCAGGCACACTGCCAGCGCACGGGCGAGGGGGGCATCGTCTTCGACAAGCAGTATGCGCATGCAGGAACCCGGTGATGTCTGGCCACAACAACGGACAGCCCGCCCGGCCCTGCGCCGCCGCTGCCGCATCAGGCGCGCGCTTGTACCTGTGCCAAACGCACGGCGCCGCAAATCCCTGCGCGATGCATCCAGATTGGTATGAATTGGACAGTCGCCGGCTGGCGTGTGAAAAGGCGACCAAGCGTGATGCAGGACATTACCTGCCGTGACCATAAAATCCGGATCTGTTGGGATTTTATGGTGGGCGCGACAGGGATTGAACCTGTGACCCCACCCGTGTGAAGGGTGTGCTCTACCGCTGAGCTACGCGCCCGCCGAAATGGCGTCCCGCGGTGGTCGATCGTGTCGGCCCCGGGGTGTGGAGGCGGCCTCTAACGGCGTTGCGCAACGTTGACAAGTGGGCATGTGAAGATATTTCGCTCCCCATGACCGATCCAATCGAAACGCCCGAAAACGCGGACGCCGTCGCCGCTCCTTCCACCGCACCTGCCACGTCCGGCGCCGATGTGCCGCCCGATCGCCTGGCGATCAACCCGCGCAGCGCGTTCTTTGACGCAGACAAGCTGGGCCGTGGCGTGGGCATCCGCTTCAAGGGCACCGTGCGCAACAATGTCGAGGAATATTGCATTTCCGAAGGCTGGGTGCGCGTGCAGGCCGGCAAGACCATGGACCGCAAGGGCAACCCGCTGACGCTCAAGCTCTCCGGCCCGGTCGAGGCATGGTACGAAGACCTGGGCGAAGACGCCCCGGTGGCCAAGGCCTGATCTTTGGGTTGTTCGGGTGCCGGCGTTAGCGCAGGCGCCCGATCCCCATGCCGGCGCTGCCCACCCCGGCGCCGCCGGTGCGGCTGGCAATGATGCGGCCGATGGGATCATCGTCGCGCGCTAGGCTGGCCTGATCGCGCCGCGCCGGAGCCGGCAGTGCGGCACTGGCCGCAATAGTGGCCTGCGCCATCCTGATCCGCGCCGTGGTGCGCACGGGCGCGGCCGGTTTCGGCACTGCCGTTTCCACCGCAACGCCACTCAGGAAATCCCTATCGATCGGGCTGCGCGCCGGGGCCGTCGCGCGCGTGGCCATCAACACCTGGCGCTGCACGGCCGGCTGCATCATGCTGCGCGGCGCAGCGCTCGCACTCGCCAGGCGCAGCGGCGTGGCGGTGCCGAGGTGGCGTGCTGGCGGGCGATTGTAGATAAAGCCGTCGACCGGCCAATGCGTGGTGCCCAGGCCCTGGATCGGCGCATACCACACGCGCACCGCGCTCCAGTCGTTGGCGTCGGACACATCGACCGCGCGTACATCGTTTTCCTTTTGCCCGCGCGTGCCGTTGATCGGTGACCAGTTGGCATGGCGCAGCAGCACGGTGCGCGAATCGATCACCCGGCTGACCATGGCGACATGGCCCAGGTGCATCGCGCCATAGGGATGGAAGCTCATCACCGCGCCGGGCTTGGGCGTGAAACCGCGCTCATAGCGGCCCTCGGCCTGGTCCCACCAGGTGTGCGCATCGCCGAACAGCTGGATGCCTGAAACCTGCCGGGCATAGGGCACGCATTGCAGATAGGGCAAGGCGCCGGCGGTATCGGCCGGTGCGCCATCGGATTGATCCGGGCCGGGAATCAGGGCGATCGGGGCGGCCATGGCAGCCCCTGGAGCGATCATCCCGGCGATCAGTGCCGCCCCCGCGGCCAGGCCCAACGGCCCTGTTCTTGTCCACCACACCATGGCGCTGTTGTGCCGGCAAATGGTCAATGCCCGCCTGACCGGCTTGGTTAATGGCGGTTTTACGAATCGCGACCAACCGGGCCTGGTATGCAACGCCCGCTTGCCTTTGGCGCCAAGCCGGGCCAACGGGGGCTATGCGTCCCCAGGTTATCATCATCGGACGGCCCAACGTGGGCAAGTCCACTCTGTTCAACCGGCTTGTCGGCAAGAAGCTGGCGCTGGTCGACGACCAGCCCGGCGTCACCCGTGACCGTCGCTTTGGCGATGCGTCGCTGCTGGGCCTTGAATTCACCATCGTCGACACCGCCGGGTGGGAAGACGAAGATCCCTCCAGCCTGCCCGGCCGGATGCGGATGCAGACCGAAGCATCGCTCGAAGGCGCCGACGTGGCGCTGTTCGTGATCGATGCCCGTGCCGGCATCACCCCGCTGGACGAGGAAATCGGCCGCTATCTGCGCGGCCACGATATTCCGGTGATTCTGCTGGCCAACAAGGCGGAAGGCCGCGCTGGCGATCATGGCCTGTTCGAGGCGTTCTCGCTCGGCTTTGGCGATCCCGTGGGCGTTTCGGCCGAACACGGCGAAGGCTTGGGCGACCTGTTCGAGGCGCTGCTGCCCCACTTTGCCGAGCAGGAAGCCGAGGACGAGGAAGAGGCCACCGACGAGGAGGCCGAGTACGATCCCAAGGCCGTGCTCAAGCTGGCCATCGTTGGCCGCCCCAATGCGGGCAAGTCCACGCTGATCAACCGGTTCCTGGGCGAGGATCGGCTGCTCACCGGGCCCGAGGCGGGCATCACCCGCGATTCGATCGCCATCGACTGGAACTGGACCGATCCCAAGGACGGCGAAGAACGCCCGATTCGCCTGATCGACACGGCCGGCATGCGCAAGAAGGCCCAGGTGGTCGACAAGCTGGAAAAGCTGTCGGTGGCCGATGCCCGCCGCGCGATCGATTTTGCCGAAGTGGTGGTCCTGCTGCTCGATGCCACGCGCGGGCTGGAACACCAGGATCTCAAGATCGCCTCGATGGTGCTGGAAGAAGGGCGCGCCCTGCTGATTGCCATCAACAAGTGGGACGTGGCCGAAGATGCCAGCGGCCTGTTCAACGGCGTGCGCCAGGCGCTCGACGATGGCCTGGCGCAGGTGCGCGGCGTGCCGCTGGTGGCGGTGTCGGCCCGCACCGGCAAGGGGCTGGACACGCTGCTGTCGGCCGCCTTTACGCTGCGCGATGCCTGGAGCAAGCGCGTGCCGACTGCGGCGCTTAACCGCTGGTTCGACGATGCGCTGGCGGCCAACCCGCCGCCCGCGCCAGGCGGCCGCCGCATCAAGCTGCGCTATATCACCCAGGCCAAGACGCGCCCGCCCAGCTTCGTGATGTTCGGCACGCGGCTGGATCAGCTGCCCGAAAGCTATCGCCGCTATCTGGTCAACGGCATCCGCCGCTCGCTGGGGTTCGAAGCGGTGCCCATCCGGCTGACGCTGCGCAGCCCCACCAACCCGTTCGCCAAGAAATGACCCGCAACCCCCCGCGCCGCCTGGCAGATGCCCTGTGGTGCGGGGCGCGGGGCCATTGCCCGCGCTGTGACGGCGCGCGCCTGTTTGCCGCCTGGCTGCGCCCGGTGGCACAGTGCCCGGCCTGCGCGCAGGACTGGCGCGGCCATAGCGCCGACGATTTTCCGCCTTATGTGGCGATCCTGATCACCGGCCATGTCATGGCGCCGGTGATCATCGCGCTGGGCCTGCACACCACGCTGTCATGGCCGGTGATGATGGGCGTGTGCCTGACCATGACGGTGACGATGGTGCTGGGCCTGTTGCAACCGGCCAAGGGCGCGGTGATCGCGCTGCAATGGTGGCTGGGGCTGCATGGTTTTGCCGCAGCGCCGGGCAAGGCCCTGGCGCCAGGCGCTGCGTCGACGCGCGAAAGCGCCGCGATCGAGACACGTCCGCGCAACGAAACGTAATTGCTTTAACAGCTTCGTCCCTATGCCGGCGCCATGCCGCACCGGCACTTTGCTGCGGCATGGCGCGCAGGGTGGACATGAAGGCGCAATCTTTTCTTGCGCAGCAACACTTCTTCACGAAGCCGCACCCATCGCGCAAAAGGCATGGTGTTACCCCGGACACGACCAATTTCACGATCAATTTCCTGCGGAGTGTCCCCCTCATGATCCTCGCTTCCTTCCTCGCTCTGGCGACGCTTTCGGCCCCGGCAGCTCCGCTGCTGGCCGCTCCCACTGCCGCTGCTCACCCGGCCCCGGTGTGCCAGGGCGCGCCTGGCCGTCCCGCGCTGTGCCGCCCCGCTGCCGTCGCCGCGCCGGTGGCGGAACGCACCGATGCAGCCGCTGGCCGTGTCGCCGTGGTGGCCTGCCATCCCGATCCGGGCAAGAACCGCGGTTGTTTCCGCCGCACCGCGATCGGCACTGATGCTGCTCTTGCCCAGAACGCCGTGGTGCGCGAGGATGCGCGCTGAGGCGGCGGTATGATCGAGCCTGGAACCAAAGGAGCGCCATTGCGTAGCACAGCCATGCTGGCCACCCGTCTTGCCCCCTCCATCGTGCTTGTCGAAGACGATGGCCCCCTGCGCACGCTGACCGCCCGCGCCCTGCGCGAGCATGGTTATGAAGTGCGCCCGGCCGCCACCGGCGCGGAAATGTGGGTGCTGCTCGATAGCGCGCCGGCCGACCTTGTCGTGCTCGATATCATGCTGCCCGGCACCAACGGGATCGAGCTGTTCCGCAAGCTGCGGCGGTTGAGCGACGTGCCGATCATCTTCATTTCCGCCCGTGGCAGCGAGGAAGACCGCGTGCTTGGCCTGGAACTCGGCGCCGATGACTATCTCGCCAAGCCATTCGGCACGCGCGAACTGGTCGCCCGCGTCGGCGCCGTGCTGCGCCGTGGCGGGCAGGGCGGCGATGGCCTGGCGGCGGCCGAGCCGGGTGAGCGCGCCAGCGAAATCCGCTTTGATGGCTGGACGCTCTCGCTCGCCCGCCGCGAACTGCATGCCCCCGATGGTGTGATGGTGGACCTGACCGGGGCGGAGTTCGATCTGCTCGCCACGTTCGTGGCGCAGCCGCAGCGCGTGCTGGGCCGCGAACGCCTGATCGAGCTGTCGCGCACCCGCCTGGGTGACAGTTCAGACCGCAGCATCGACGTGCTGGTGTCGCGCCTGCGCCGCAAGTTGACGGCGGCCGGGGGCGAAGCCCCGATCGCGACGGTGCGCGGGGTTGGCTACATGTTCAAGGCGCAAGTCACCCGCACGTGATGCAGCGCCGCTCATGATTTCCCGGCGCCGGCTGTCGCTGCGCCGGGCCATGCGCCGCTTCGGTTTGCCGGAGCGGCTTTTGGCCATTCTGGTGCTGATGGCGGCGATCGATTTCGGCTCCAACGCCGTGCTGTTCGATCGCGCCAGCAACTTTGCCCTGCGCAGCGATGATGCGGCGCGCATTGCCGAAAACCTGGTAATCGCCAGCCGCGCGCTGGAAGCAGAAGAGCCGGCCGACCGCCCGGCGCTGGCCGAGCGATTGTCTTCGCCGCGCTTTTCCCTGGCGTGGAAACCGCGCCTGGCCCATGGCGACGATGCCCTTTCGCTCGACCGGCTGCGCGCGCAGGTGCTCGATGCCGCGCCCGAACTGGCCTCAGGCGATCCGCGCTTTTCGCTGAAATCGCTCGCCTCGCCCGGATCGGTAAACGGGGCGATGCTGCTCAAGGATGGCTCGGGCGTGGTGTTCCGCACCCAGGCAAGCGAGGCCTGGACGCTCAATGCCGGACGGCTGGCGGTGCTGCTGGTGCCAACGCCCTTGCTGGTGGTTCTGGCCTGGGTGCTGTTTCGCGCCACGATCCGCCCGCTCAAGGCGCTGGTATCCGCCACCGGGCGGGTTGGCGCCGGCCCGCCCGAACCGCTGACCGAGCGTGGCCCAGACGAAGTGCGCCGCCTGATCCGCGCGTTCAACCGCATGCAAAGCCGCATCTATCGCCAGATGCTCGATCGCACGCAGTCGATGCTGGCGATCGGTCATGACTTGCGCACACCCCTTGCGCGGCTGCGGCTGCGGCTGGACGATGCCGGCATCGACCGCGAAACCCAGGCCGACATGGTCCACGACATTGACGAGATGATGCACCTGCTCGCCTCGCTGCAAGCCTATGTCGAAGGGGAAGGGCGGCAGATCCCGGCAGAGCCGGTGGACCTGGCGGCCATGGCGATGACGCTGGTGGACAACGCCTATGACCAGGGGGGCGATGCCACCTATGACGGGCCAGACCGGCTGGTGATCCAGGCGCGCGCGGTGTCGCTGCGCCGTGCGCTGGGCAATCTGGTGGAAAACGCGCTGCACTATGCCGGGCATGTGGAAGTGATCGTGCGCGCCGATGGCGATTGGGCCGAAGTGGTGGTGGCCGATCGCGGGCCGGGCATTCCGGTGGACCGGCTGGATGAAGTGACCCAGCCGTTCGTGCGCCTGGATGCGGCGCGCGGGCGCGATACGCCGGGCATGGGGCTGGGCCTGGCCATCGTCAAGCGCGCGATCCGGGCCGAAGGCGGCACGCTGATTCTCGCCAATCGCCGCCCCGAACCGGGCGAGACCGGGCCGGTCAGCGGCCTGGTCGCCACGGTTCGTCTGCCGCGCAAGGCTGGCTACCCCGCTGCCAAGCCAGGGAAATAGTTCCTTACAGTTGCGACGGCTGCGGGCAAAGACATCCGCGTACCTCTTGCATCAAGCGCAACGGCATTCGCCCCGCGCATCAGATATTCAAGAGGAGGTACCTCCCCATGAACGAACTTATCGGCCGGGTTTTCCGTTTCGAAAAGACCGTCTTTCCGCAGAGCAGCGAGCTTTATGGCCAGCTTTCTGCCCACGGCCAGGCGCCCAAGGCGCTGATGGTGTCCTGCGCGGATTCGCGCATCGTGCCCGAGCAGATCATGCAGGCCCAGCCTGGCGATCTGTTCGTGTGTCGCAACGCTGGCAACATGGTGCCGGCCTATTCGACGATGAACGGCGGCGTGTCGTCCACGGTGGAATATGCCGTGGTGGCGCTGGGCGTGCGCGACATCATCGTGTGCGGCCACTCTGACTGTGGCGCGATGAAAGCGCTGGCCGCGCCCGAGCCGCCGCAGGGCATGCCCAACGTGGTCGCCTGGCTGCGCCATGGCGCCGCGGCTGAGCATGTCGTGTCGAGCTGTTCGCCGCACCTGCACGGCGGCGAGCGCGTGCGCGCGGTCAGCCTGCAGAACATCATCGCCCAGATCGATCATCTGCGCACCCATCCGTCGGTTTCGGCGGCGATCGCGCGCGGCGAAATGTCGCTCCATGGCTGGTTCGTGGATATCAGCGCCGGCCAGGTGCTGGGCCTGGATGGCGACACCGGCGAATTCGTGCCGCTGCGTGAAGATCGCCCGCTGCCCGTCGCCCTGGCGGCCGCACCGCGCTTTGCGCGCGAACCCGCCCTGGCGGAGGCGGCCGAATGAGCCAGGCAGCAATCGCTGCATCGCCCGAGGCTGCCCCCACAAGGGGCGGCCTCGTTCGCGATTTCACCGCGTCGATCGTGGTGTTCCTGGTGGCCATGCCGCTGTGCATGGGCATTGCCATCGCCTCGGGCGTGCCGCCGGAAAAGGGCCTGGTGACCGGCATCATCGGCGGCATCGTCGTCGGGCTGCTCGCCGGCTCGCCCTTGCAGGTTTCGGGCCCGGCGGCGGGCCTGGCCGTGATCGTGTTCGAATTCGTGCGCGACAATGGCCTGTCCGCGCTTGGCCCGGTGTTGCTCGTGGCCGGGCTGATTCAGTTGGTGGCGGGTATTGCCCGGCTGGGCGGTGTGTTCCGCGCCATTTCCCCGGCGGTGGTGCATGGCATGCTGGCCGGCATCGGCGCGCTGATCGTGGTGGGCCAGTTCCACATCCTGTTCGATGCCAAGCCGATGTCCAATGGCTTGGCCAACCTGTCGATGATCCCGGCGCGTGTGCTGGGCCTTTCGCCGTTCGATTGGCGCGCCAGCGAAATGGCGCTGGTCCTGGGCCTGGTGACGATCGTGGGCATGCTGGGCTGGGACAAGCTCAAGCCCAAGGCGCTGTCTCTGGTGCCGGGCGCCCTGATCGGGGTGGTCGCTGCCACGGTGCTTGCCGCCGTGCTGGGCCTGCCGGTGGCGCGCATTGCCGTGCCGGATTCGCTCAGCGCCGCGTTTGCCGCGCCGGGCGGGGCGTTCCTCGATCCGCTGCTGGCCAAGCCGGCGCTGCTGGTCTCGGCCGTGGCCATTGCCTTTATCGCCAGCGCGGAAACGCTGTTGTCGGCCGCAGCCGTCGATCGCATGCACAATGGCGTGCGCACCGACTATAACAAGGAACTGCGCGCGCAGGGCATCGGCAATCTGCTGTGCGGCATGGTTGGCGCCCTGCCGATGACCGGCGTGATTGTGCGTTCTTCGGCCAACGTCCAGGCCGGTGCGCAAACCCGCTGGTCGGCCGTGCTGCATGGCGCGTGGATCCTTGGCTTTGTCGCGCTGCTGCCCTGGCTGCTGCGCGAAGTGCCGATGGCTGCGCTCGGGGGCGTGCTGGTGGTGACGGGCTGGAAGCTGGTCAGCCTCAAGCATGTGAAGCACCTGTTCACCCACTATGGCCCGCTGCCAGCGGCGATCTGGGCGGTGACCTTTGCCCTGGTGGTGACGACCGACCTGTTGACCGGCGTGCTGGTGGGCATGGCGCTGTCGCTGGTGGAACTGCTGCCGCACGTGAAGCACCTCAACCTGGGTGTTCATGCCCACGACCATGGTGACGCCACCAACGTGGAACTCAAGGGCGCGGCCACCTTCCTGCGCCTGACCAAGCTCAACGCCGTGCTCGAAGACCTGCCGGCCGATCGCCGTGTCCACCTCGATCTCGGCCGGGTCAAGGCGATCGACCACACCACTGCCGAAACCCTGCGCGAATGGCTCGCCCGCCGCCGCCAGCAGGGCAACGCGGTAACCGTCTCGGGCCCCGAGCCGATCCTGCGCGCGGTGCCCCACGCCGCCTGATCGCGCAGAGGCCCTGTCGAACTCCTGAGCCCACCCCCATCCCGGCTCATGGATGGCGCACCACGCGCCGCTGCCCCCACGGCCTCTGGCCTGTGGGGGCAGTTTCGTTGAGCCAGGCCTGCGACAACGGCACATAAAAAAAGTCCCCGCCAGCTTGGGGGCTGGCGAGGGACAGTCGTGCGTACCTGGTGGAAAGGGTGGGTTAGAAGTTGACCGTGGCCGAGAGCACCACGCGCGAGGACGAGATCGAGGCGCCGTCCTGAACCTGATACTTGGTGAAGTTGGGCCGCAGATAGGCGGCATCGGCATCGCTGATGTTGGTGTCGATATAGGCAATGCCCAGCACCACCTTGCCCAGCGCCAGGTCGGCGCCCAGCAGCCAGTCGGCATAGGAACCGGTCGGCGCCACGCTGGTGCCGTTGGGGCCAAGGCCGGGATTGCCCTTGGAATAGCCGAGGTGGGCCTTGAGCGTGACCGGGGTAGTCGGGATTGCGCCGCTCACATCGCCCCAGACATAGAGGTTGTCGTTCTTGGCACCGGGATGTTCGGGCGTGCCGGCGACGTAGCTGGCGCCCGAATCATACCACTGACCCAGCGCCTGCTGCTTGGGCGCATAGGCCACGCCGGCCAGTGCCGAGACCGGGCCGACGGTGCCCGACAGCTTGACGAAGGGTTCGGCAAAGTCGGTCTTGGCCGCGCCGCCCGGATACATGTACCAGGTCAGGCCAACGTCGAGCGTGGCCGGGCCGAACGACTTCTTGAAGCCGCCGATCGCGTCGAGTTCCAGGTTGGGACCGCCGAACGTGCCCCAGCCGGCCAGGTTGGAGCCCCAGGTGCCGACGTAGAAGCCGCTTTCATGGGCGATGGTGACGCCGGCCTGCAGGGCAAAGCCATTGTTGGATTGCGACACGCCGCGCAGGCGATAGTCGGTCACCACGGCGGCGCTGCCGGAAATGGTGATGGCCGAAGGCGGCGCGGTGTCTTCCGCCTTGGCCGCGGTGGCCAGGGCCATGGATGCGCCGGCCAGCGTGGCGGCCAAGGCGATACGGCCGGCCCGGCGGCGTGCAGAGCGTTGAATCATCGGAACTGTCCTTCCCTCACGGTCATCGAGAAACGGTTCCGCCTGCGTCTCGGCGCCTGCCCGTCTCGGACGATGGCAAGGGAAAGCCCGGCCATCTCCGGCAGCAGGTTGCGCCGAGATGACCGGGGTTAGGCTGCGATGCTGTCTGGTCCTTTTCCCTTATGCAACGAAGTGTTGCTGTGTTTCTGCTGTGGCTTTTGCGTCACAGCCACTTATTCGGGCAGCGGAATGAACTCGTGCTCTTCGGGAACATGGGCAAAGCGATCTTCCTTCCAGTCTGCTTTGGCCTGTTCCAGGCGATCGGGCCGCGACGAGACGAAGTTCCAGAAGATGTGGCGCTTTTCGGGAAACGGTTCGCCACCCATCAGCATCACCCGCGCGCCGGTCGTGCTTTCGATCACCACTTCGGCGCCGGGCTTGAGCACGATCAGCTCGCTGGTGGCAAAGCCGCCGGTCTGGCCGCCCACGCTGATCTCGCCACTCACGACATAGAGCGCGCGTTCTACATGCTCGGCCGCCACGCGATAGCGCCCGCCCGGCGCGATCACCAGTTCGGCATAGACCAGGTCCGACAGCGTCTTGACCGGCGAGGTCAGGCCATCAACCTGCCCGGCGATCAGCGTCAGGCGGGTGCCATCGACTTCGCCCGTGGGGATTTCATCCGCCTTGTGGTGGGCAAAGGCGGGATCGGTTTCCTCGGCATGGGTGGGCAGGGCAACCCAGGCCTGCAGGCCGAACAGCGGGCCGCCCCTGCTGCGCATTTCCGGGCCAGTGCGTTCGGAATGGGTGATGCCGCGCCCGGCGGTCATCCAGTTGACCTCACCCGGGCGGATCGCCTGGACCGAGCCGAGCGAATCGCGATGCAGGATTTCGCCTTCCACCAGATAGGTCACCGTGGCGAGGCCGATATGCGGGTGCGGGCGCACGTCGAGCCCTTCGCCACCGGCAAAGGCGGCCGGGCCCATCTGGTCAAAGAAGATGAATGGCCCGACCATGCGGCGGTGGGCCGAAGGCAGCGCGCGGCGCACCTTGAAGCCTTCGCCCAGATCGCGAACCGGGGGCAGGAGGGCAAATTCGATGCCCGGCACATCGGGGGTGCGGATGGTCATGGCGGTGTTCCCAAAGCTGGCGCCCGTGACGGGCTATGTGGCCGGTTTAAAGCGCGCAGCTATTCAAGGAAATACCGATAAGGCTGGTCGAATTGTTCAGCTTTGTTGGACGGCTTGGACAGTCTTCCCACGCCGCTGCACCAATTGGCCCAGCACCAGGCCCAGCAGCAGAACGGCGGCCCCGGCCAAGGCACCCGGCCCCAGCTGGGTGAGCGAAGACCACAGCATGGCGGCCGACAGCGCCATGAAGGCCAGCGGAAACAGCGGAAACAGCGGCGTGCGCACCGGCCAGTCGTGCGCCTTCATCGTGCGGCGCAGGCGGATCAAGGCAGCCATGCCCAGGATCACGAACAGCCAGTACACCGGGGTCATGTAATCGACCATCGCGCCAAAGCCGCTTTGCGACAGGCCCGATACTGCCGTCAGCAGCAGGGAAAATCCGCCCACAGCCAGCGTGGCGCGCGCCGGGGTGCCGCGTGCGTCGTGCCAGTTGCCCAGCGCGGCCAGTGCCGGCAGGTCTGCCGCAGCAGAGGCGGTGACGCGCGAACACACGATCAGCGTGGAATTGATGCTGCTGATCGCCGAGATCGCCACGATCCCCACGGTCAGCCACGCGCCGGCCGGGCCGAACGCGGTGCGCGCCAGATCGGCGCCGGGCGCGGTGCTCGCGGCCAGTCCCGCCGGCCCCAGCCCGCGCAGCAGCGCCCAGTTCATCGCGCAATAGATCAGCATCAGCAGCGCCAGCGCGCCGATCACCACCACCAGCATGGCCCGCCGCCCGCCGCGCACCTCGCCCGACAGCGTCGCCATGTCGCTCCACCCGCCATAGGCCAGGAACACATAGATCAGCGCCACGCCCACGCTGCCGCCACCAGCCAGCGGCGCGCCGGCGGCGGGGGCCGGCACGAGCAGGCCGGCCGCAGTAACACAGGCAAAGCCGGCCGCCACCAGTGCCACCAGCAGTGCCTGGGTCAGGAAACCCAGCCTGACATGCACGAGGTTAAGCGCGGTGAGCGCCGCCACGATCGCCAGCGCCAGCACGGTGCGCCCGGCATGGCCCAGCGGCCACAGCGCGCTGGCATAGTCGGCCAACAGATGCGCCATCAGCGCGATCCAGCCGGTGTGCATGATGGCAAAGCGCGACCAGGCATAGAGCGCGGCCACGCGGCCGCCCCAGGCCCGGCGCAGGAAACTGTATTCGCCGCCCGAATCCGGAAAGGCCGCCGCCATTTCGACATAGCATAGCGCGCCCACCATGGTGACCAGCGCGCCGGCTACCCACAGCAGCAGCACATGCCCGCCCGGCGCATTGGCCGCCACGGTGGGCGCGGTCTTGAGGCTGTCGGTCGACATGACCATCCCCAGCGCCACCAGCATGGCGTGGCCGACGTGGAGATGGGCGCGTGGGCCAGAAGTGGAACGGCCGGAAGTAAGGGGGCCGGAAGGGGGCAGATCGGTCAAGCAGGCACTTTCCGCAGGCTGGGGGCCACGAGCAGCGCACCTAGTGCGCGATTGCCACAGTCCGTGCAAGGATTGGCATGTTTTGAACTGCTCATTTGACCGAATAATACTCAAGTCATTAGGTGGATTTTTCCGACGTCCAACCGATCCGGGGTTTTCGTGGCACTTTCCGTCGTTTCCTATCGCGCGCCGCTGCGTTTGGCGCTGGTTTCCCTTGGCCTCTCGGCCAGCAGCATGGCGCTGGCCGCGCCCCAGGCACCGGCACCGGCCGCCGATGCGCCGGCTGCCGACATCGGCACCAGCGGCGATGCCATCATCGTCACCGGCACGCGCGAAAGCGGCCGCCTGGCCCGGCAGAGCGCCACCCCGATCGACGTGGTCAAGGCCGATACCCTGACGGCCACGGGCCAGTCCAACCTGGTCGATTCGCTGCGCAGCGTGCTGCCTTCGTTCAATGCCCCGGCCGTGGGCTATGACGTGGGCGCCCTGGCGCGCACCTTTGCGCTGCGCGGCCTTTCGCCCAGCCAGACGCTGATCCTGGTCAACGGCAAGCGCCGGCACCTGTCATCCAGCATCTATGCCGACAGCGATCCCTCGCAGGGCTCCAATGTCGTCGATCTCGATATGATCCCGCTGGCCGCCGTGGGCCGGGTGGAAGTGCTGCGCGATGGCGCGGCGGCGCAATATGGGTCTGACGCGATTGCCGGGGTGATCAACGTCATCCTCAAGGACGATGCCAATTCGGGCGGCGTTTCGGTGCAGGGCGGCAAGTATTATGCCGGCGATGGCACCTCGATCCAGGCCAATGCCGACAAGGGCGTCGCCCTCAAGGATGGCGGCGTGCTGCATCTGTCGGCCGGCTATCGCTATCAGGATTTCACCAACCGCAGCGGCGACAGCGGCGGCGTGCAGCCGGCCAAGGTGCAGGGCATGCCGCGCTCGGTGGTGGTCAGCGGCGGCTATGACTATACCCGGCCGCTGGGTGAAACCCTCGATTTCTACAGCTTTGGCACCTATGCCTGGCGCAAGGCGCGGGCCAATGAAAACCCGCGCCAGCCCGGCTGGTTTTCCGATGCGGTCGATGCGCTCTATCCCCAGGGCTTCACCCCGCAGGAAACCTTGAACGAGCACGATTTCAGCGTGACCGGCGGCATCAAGAGCCATGGCGACTGGGCGGTGGACCTTTCCTCCACCTATGGCCGCGACACGGTCAAGCTGCGCAATATCAGCACGATCAATCCCGATCTGCTGGCCGATACCGGCAATGCCCAGACCGATTTCAACGTCGGGGGCTTTGCCGCGTCGGAATGGACCAGCAACCTCGATGTGAAGCACCAGTTCGACCTGGGCCTGGCCGGTCCGGCGACGTTCGCGTTCGGCGCGGAAAACCGCTATGAAACCTACGAGATCCGCGCCGGCGAGCCGACGTCGTACTACAGCGGCGGGCCGCAGGCGTTTCCCGGCTTTCGCCCCAGCGACGCGGCCAACGTGCACCGCAACAGCGTGGCCGGCTATGCCGACCTGACGCTGCGCCCGGTCAAGGCTTGGGAGCTTTCGGGCGCCTTGCGCTGGGAGCATTACAACGGCGTGGGCAGCCGCCTCAACGGCAAGCTCGCCAGCCGCTATGACGTGACCGACCGCTTTGCCCTGCGCGGCAGTGTCAGCACCGGGTTCCACGCGCCAACCCTGGCCCAGCAGAACTATTCGGCCACCACGGTCACCACCGGCTATGCCTCGATCCAGCTGCCGCTCGGCTCGCCCGGCGCCAACCTGCTGGGCGCGCCCGCGCTTAAGCCGGAAACCTCCACCAGCGCCAGCCTGGGCTTTGTGGCAGAGCCGGTGCACGGCCTGTCGATCACGGTCGATGCCTATCGCATCGATGTGAAGAACCGGATCATCGAAAGCGCCTATCTCTATGGCGATCTGGCCCAGGCCGCGATCGCCGCCAACGGCACCACGATCCCCGCCGGGCTCGATCCGGGCAATGTCAGTGCGGTGTTCTTCACCAATGGCGTAGACACCCGCACCCAAGGGGTGGACATGACCGCCAGCTGGGTGATGCCGGCCGGCGCGCTGGGCACGATCCGCTGGGATGCGGGGCTGGCTTATGTCGATACCACGATCCGCCGCGTGCATGCCGCGCCGGCGGTCCTGGCCGATGCCGGGCTGTCGCTGGTCGATGCGGTGCAGCGCACCAATCTCACCACCGCCACGCCTTCGTGGAAAGCCTCGCTGGCCGCGGCATGGAGCAGCGGTCCGTTGGATCTTACGCTGCGGAACACGTTCTACAGCAATGCGCGCCAGGCGCAGGGCTATGCCGAGCCCTATTACATCATCGATACCGGCGCGCGCGTGATCACCGATCTCGACATCGGCTATCGCGTCACGCCGCAGGTGCGCGTGGGCGTGGGCGCGAACAACCTGTTCGACGTGCACCCGCGCATGATCCCCACCGCGATCGGCCAGGCGCTCAACTACGATCGCTATTCCCACGTGGCGCCCTATGGCATCAACGGCGGATCGTATTACCTGCGCCTGACGGTGAACCTGTGAGCCTGGTCATTCTCGATGGCGGCACGGGCCGCGAGCTGGCGCGCTGCGGCGCGCCGTTCCGCCAGCCCGAATGGTCGGCGCTGGCGCTGATCGAGGCGCCAGAGTTCGTTGCCCAGGTGCATCAGCGCTATGTCGATGCCGGGGCTGATGTGATCACCACCAACAGCTATGCTGTGGTGCCGTTCCACATCGGGCAGGACCGCTTCGATGCCCATGGTGCGCAGTGGGCGGCGCTGGCCGGACGCCTGGCGCGGGAGGTGGCCGATGCCGCGCCGCGTAGCGTGAAGGTGGCCGGATCGCTGCCGCCGGTCTCGGGGTCTTACCGCCCTGACCTGATCGATCTGGAACGCAGCCGCGCGGTGCTGGCGGTCCTGGTGGCGGCGCTGGCGCCGCAAGTCGATCACTGGCAGGCCGAAACTCTTTCGGCGATTGCCGAGGCGGAACTCGTCGCCGATCTGATCGCGCCCACGGGCAAGCCGCTGTGGCTCTCGTTCACCCTGGCCGATGAAGACCCGGCCGCAGCCCCGCAACTGCGCTCGGGCGAAAGCGTCGAAACCGCTGCGGCTGCGGCACGGCGGCTGGGCGCCCAGGCGCTGCTGTTCAATTGCAGCCAGCCCGAAGTGATGGCTGCCGCCGTGGCCCAGGCCAAGGCCGCCTTGGCCGGCAGCGGGGTGGCGATCGGCGTCTATGCCAATGCCTTCCCCCCGCAGGGCGCCGATGCCGAGGCGAACAACGGCCTCAGCCCGATCCGCGCCGACCTCACGCCCCAGGGCTATGCCGCCTTTGCCCGTGCCTGGGCGGCCGAGGGCGCCACGATCCTGGGCGGATGCTGCGGCATCGGGCCCGAACACATCGCAGTATTGCGGGGCGAACTGGCCTAACCTGCCGGCGGTTATCCCAGCAGCGCGGGGGTGCGTCAGGCCCCCGCCTGCCCGCGCGGATAGGCGATGATCGACAGATAGCGGATCGTGCCCGGCCCCATGGTTTCCGGACCATGCTGGGCCTGGCTGTCGAACAGCAGCGTGTCGCCGGGCTTGAGGTCATAGCGCCGGTCGCCATGGCGGTACGACAGTTCGCCTTCCAGCACATGGATCAGTTCGGTGCCGGCGTGGGAAAAGCTGGTATAGGGGCTGGCCCGGTCCGACAGCGTGATCAGGTAGGGTTCGATCACCAGGTCGCCGCGCATCAGGTGGCCCAGCAATTGATAGACATGGCCCGACTTGGTGCCGCGCCGATCGATCTTCACGCCTTCGCCTGCCGCCACGAACGAGCAGTCCTGCCGCTCTTCGGCCAGGGCGAACAGCGACGAGATCGGCGCGCTCAATGCCTGGGCAAGCGAGTGGATCGAGGTGAGCGAGGCGGAAATCTGCCCATTCTCGATCTTGGAGAGCATGCCGGTGGAAAGCCCGGCGGCGGTGGCCAGATCGGCCACCGACAGATCCTGCTGGCGGCGCAACTGGCGCACACGCAGGCCCAGCGCCTTTTCCAGCGCGCGCGGATCGTTGCTGGGGGCGCCCGATCCGGTGGTCAATTGTTCGATAACTGCTTCTGAAGGCTCTGCCTGTTCGGCTTTTGCGCGCTTGGCCATATCGTCTCCTGCTGGCCCTGCATGGAACGGCGGCACGGCAAATTCAAGCTTGGCAGCCCGGGTGACGGGCCACCTTTTGACAAGGGGCGGTGCATCGGCGCATGAGCGGCGCCATGCACCTTGCCCACTTCGATATCGCCCGGTTCCTCGCCACTGCCTGGCAAAAGCAGCCCATGCTGATCCGCAATCCGTGGGGGGCGTGGCACAATCCGCTCGATCCCGACGAACTGGCCGGCCTGGCCTGCGAGGCCGGGGTGGAATCGCGCCTGATCGTGCGCGGCGCGGGCGGGCCAGTGCTCGAACACGGGCCCTTGCCCGAAGACCGCTTTGCCAGCCTGGGCGCCGATCCCTGGACGCTGCTGGTCCAGGCAGTGGACCAGCAGGTGCCGCAGGTGGCCGATCTGATCGCGCCGTTCCGCTTCGTGCCCGATTGGCGGATCGACGACGTGATGATCAGCTATGCCACCGACGGGGCCGGGGTGGGGCCGCATTTCGACCAGTATGACGTGTTCCTGATCCAGGGGCTGGGCCGGCGGCGCTGGCGCGTGGGTCCGCGCTGCGATGCCGCCACGCCGCGCCAGCAGCACGCCGATCTTGCCCTGATCGACGATTTTGCCGCCACCGGCGATTGGGTGCTGGAACCGGGCGACATTCTCTATGTCCCGCCCGGCTTTGCCCACGATGGCGTGGCGCTGGGCGATGATTGCATGACCTATTCGATCGGGTTTCGCGCCCCCTCGCGCGCCGAACTGGTGGAGGGCTGGGGCGCCCACGTCGCCGACCAACTGGAAGCGGCGGCCGATCACGAGGCCGATCGCTATGCCGATCCCGATCTCGTCCTGCAGGATCACCCCGGAGAGATCACCCCGGCCGCGCTCGACCGGCTGCACGCCATGACGCTGGAAGCGCTGGGCGATCGCGCGGCCTTTGCCCGCTGGTTTGGTCAGATGAACACCCAGGCCAAATACGCCGATACCGACTGGCGCCCCGAAACGGCGGCAGATCCGGCCGATGTCGCCGCGCTGCTGGCGCAGGGCGTGGCGCTGCGCCGCAACCCGGCCCACCGCCTGGCCTATATCCGCGAAGGGGCCGGCTCGCTGCTATTTGCCGATGGCCAAGCGTGGCCCTGCGCCGACGTGGCCCTGGCCCAGGCATTGTGCGGCGGGGCGCTGGTGCTGCTCGATCCGGGCCTGGCCAGCGCGCCGGGCACCGCCGCGCTGGTGACCGCACTGATCGACCAGGGCACGCTCGCTTTCGATGATGGCGAGGACGACGAAGACGGCGATTGGGCGGATTGAGCACCCATGACCCTGATCGCGTTCAACAAGCCCTATGGCGTCCTGTGCCAGTTCACCAACGAGAGCACCGGCCCGGCGCGACCCACCCTGGCCGATCACATCACCATGCCGGGCGTCTATCCGGCCGGGCGGCTTGATCTCGATAGCGAGGGGCTGCTGCTTTTGACCGACGATGGCCGCTTGCAGGCGCGCATTGCCGATCCCCGGTTCAAGGCGCCCAAGACCTATCTGGTGCAGGTGGAGGGCGAGCCGGACGAGGCGGCGCTCACCGCCTTGCGGCGCGGCGTACGCCTCAAGGACGGCATGACGCTGCCGGTCGGGGTGCGCCGCATCGATCCGCCCGCGCTGTGGCCGCGCGTGCCGCCGGTACGCTTTCGCAAGAGCGTGCCCGATTGCTGGCTGGAGCTGACCCTGCGCGAAGGGCGCAACCGCCAGGTGCGGCGCATGACGGCGGCCGTGGGCCATCCCACCCTGCGCCTGGTGCGCTGGGCCATCGGCGCCTGGACGCTCGATGGCCTCGCGCCCGGAGAGTGGCGCCAGGTGGATTAGGCCGCTGCCAATCCGCGCTGCGTCGATCCATTGTGTGGGTTGGGAGCAAGGATTGGTGGTTGATTGCCATGGCGCAAATCATTGAGCGGGACCCCGGGTCAAGCCCGGGGTGACGTAAGGTTTTAGAAAACAACACCTTCTTCGTCACCCCGGGCTTGACCCGGGGTCCCGCTTTTCTGGTGGCCCGTCCTGCCAGACCGTCCGCAACCGGCGCGTCACCAGCCTTGGGCCTCGTCCGCACCGCACATGGCGCGCGCGGCGCTCAGAATCCTGGCGGCAGTTGCATGCCATATTCGGCCCAGGTCTTGTCCACCCCCGGTGACAGGCTGCGCGCGCGGGACAGATCGGCCAGCGCGCGGTCACGCTCGCCCAGGCGGGCATAGGCCAGCCCGCGCCCATAGAGCGAGGCGATCAGCGTCGGCGCCATGCGCAGCGCGGTGTCGTAGTCGGCAATCGCGCCCTTGTTGTCACCCTGGCGCAGGCGCAGGAAACCCCGGCTGTCGATGAAATCGGGGCGGCCCGGCGCCAGGCGCAGGGCGTTGTCGCAATCGCCGCCGGCACTGTCGAGCGCCAGGTTGTGCGTGGCCTTGAACCAGCACACCAGGTTGTGCGCCTCCGGGTCTTGGGCATGGCCGGCCAGCGTGGTGCCGGCCAGTTGCAGCGCGGCGGCGGTGCGCCCCTGCGCGGCCATCATGTCCATCTGCGCGGCCGCCACCTTGAGCGAGGTGGGCGCCAGCTTGGCCGCGTGGGTGATATCGGCGGCCATCGCGTCAGTGGCGGCAGCGTCTCGTTCCAGGGCGGCGCGTTGCAGCAGGGCATCGATATTGTCGGGATCGCGCTTCAATGCGGCGGTCACGTCGGTCATGCGTCCGGCATTGTCGCCCACCGGCCGCATCGACGCGTGAGTCAGCAGGTCTGCCGTCGTGCCGTCATGCGCCACCAGCCAGTCGGCATCGGCCAGGGCACCGGTGCGGTCGCCCTCCTGTGCGCGCAGGGCGGCGCGCAGGCGGCGCATGTCGCGCGCGTCGGGGTTCTTGACAAGCAGCGCGTCGGCTCCCTCCAGTGCCTCGGTCGTGCGGCCCAGCATCGAAAGCGCGACCACGCGCACGGGCTGCAGCGGCAGATCGGGCGCGAGGACAAGCGCGGCGTCGGTATCGGCCAGGGCCGGGCCATATTGGCCCATCGCCAGGTGCGCGCTGGCTCGCCCGGCCAGAGTGCGCGGGTTGCGCGGATCGATCGCGATGGCGCGGTCATAGGCAGCGATGGCGTCGGCCATCTTCTGCGCCTTGAGCGCGACCAGCCCCTTGGTCGCCCAGGCCATGTCGTATTTGTCGTCCAGCGCCAGTGCGGCATCGGCCGTTTCGGTGGCGCGGGCATCGCCCTGGCTGGCATAGGCAAAGGCCAGCAGCCCTTGCGCGATCGGCTGCTTGGCATCGACCGCCAGCGACGCATTCAGGCCGGCGATGGCGCCGGGCATGTCGCCCCGGTCAAACGCAGCCGCGCCGCGTACCAGCCAGGCATGGGCCAGCGCCGGCTTGTCGGCGGCGAGGGCAGCCATGTCGGCATCGGTCGCTTCATACATCGCGGGCAGGCGGATGAACTGGCCATGGTTGCCCAGTTCGGCCATGCGATCGCGCACTTTGGCGGCATCGGCGGCGGGCAATTCGGCCTTGAGAGCGCGGGTGTCGTTGTCCATCGTCACCGTATCGCCATCCAGCGTCACGCGGCGGTGAAAGGCATAGAGGCCGCCCACGGTTTCATCCACGTCGCTCGCTTGCAAGGCAAAGTCCTTGCCGCCATGCGGCAGGCGCACGGTTTCGTGGTTGGCCCACCAATCGGGATAATCAAACGCAAAGGGCGCATCGGCCAGCAAGGTGCCCTCGCGCTGCACATCGGGTTTCCACCCCACGCGCGCGCGATCGAGTTCGTACCAGCGCATCGATCCGCTTGAGGTCCACTCCATCTTGGCGGTGCCGGTCATGCCCAGCACATAGTCGCCGCTGGCCTCGTCCAGAGTGGCCGTCACGGTTTGCGGGGTAACGAAATCATAGACATCGCGCCACAGCTTGCGCAGATGGCGTTCGCGCTCCGCCGTGGCAAGACCGGCATATTTCATCCGCCAGCGCGCCGCCGTATCGCCGCGCGCGCGCATTTCCGCCCGCGCCGGGGCGGGCACCTCCACCCCGGCCGAGGCATCGAGCGCAAGGCTGGTCACCACCTGCGGCGCGCCTGGCGCGGGCGGCACCATCGCCACCAGGCCGCTGCCTTGCGCCGTGGTGGGCAGGCCGCTCACGTAGTTTGGTACTTCCAGCCGGTCGAGCCGGCTATCGCCCTGGCGCGTGCCGTCCAGCCAATAGCTGCGCCCGCCGATCTGCGCCTCGACCAGCACATGATCGAACAGGTTCATCGCCGGCAGGCGCGCGGCCACGGCATCGCCGCTGTCGGTATCGACAAAGACCGGCCGCGCCGCGATGCCCAGCCCCTTGAGCAGGGCCACGAGCAGCGCGGTCTTGCCCTTGCAATCGCCAAAGCGGCGCTGCCACGTCAGGTCTGCCGGGGCGGGCACGAAACCGCCATCGTTCATGCCGATGAACAGATAGCGCACCTGTTCCTGCACCAGGGCCAGCGCCAGTTCGGCGCGGCGCACCGGATCGGCGCTGGCGGCGGCAATGCGCGCGATCTCGGCCTTGAGCGGGCTATCGGGTTTGAGCGTTTCGGCCGTCTCGAACAGCGCGTGTCCCGTGCGCGAGACGCTGGGCCAATCGGCAAATTCGGTCAGCTCCACCAGGTTGACCAGGCCAAAGCGCGCGGGCGCACCGCTGGGCGCCCGCTCGGTGGAAAAGTCGGTGCGTTCGGCCAGCAGCTCCATCGTGTCACCCTGCCGCGTCAGCTTGGGCTCCACTACGCCGGGCCAGGCGCGCCATTGCACCGCGCGGCCCACCGGCCAGGTCATCCTCAGGCGATAGTGGCCCAGCGGATAGCCGTCTGCCGGGCCCATCACCAGTTCGGCACGACCACCGATCGCCGGATCGCGGCGCGTGCGGGTATAGGCAACATCGATCACATCGCCGACGCGCAGGTCATCGGGCTGGAGCGTGGCGGTCAGCTTGCCGTCGAGCATCGCATCTTCGAGGTTCTTTTCGCGGCGCACCACGGAAAGGGCGCTGCCATCGCCCAGCAGGTCGATCACGCTATCGCCGCGCAGGATGCGATAGCGGTGCAGCGTCAGCGTTTCGAGGCTGGGGTCCCAGCTCAATTGCAGGGCGGCATCGTCCAATCCCTGGGTGGTGGCAATGCGAAAGCGGTTGGCGCGATAGACGCTGCTGCCGCCATCGATCAGGCGCGCCTGCTCATCGATCAGCAGGTCGATCGTGGCGGCACCTTGCGCGCCGGCGCCGGTGGGCGTGATCGCGGCGCCGGGCGGCAAGACCCACGGTTCGGGCGGGGCAATGGCCGGGCGGGCCAGCGCCGCGCTGGCCGCGCTGGCCTTGCCCTCGGGCGTGGCGTGGGCGCTAATGGGTGCCACGCCCAACCCCAGACCCCGGCCCAAGCCCAGCAGGGCGAGCGCTGCACATGGCCGCGAAGAAGCGGCGGCCAGCGCCGCGGCTGCACGAAAAACCCCCAAGAATGCCCCCACCTTTGTGCCGCATGGTAACGGCAGATTTGTCTTTGTTGCCATTGCTATCGCCTGCGCCGGGAACCGTCCAGCCAGGGTTGGCGCGAAATTGCTTCAAGTTTCGCGGGAAGCGGGGCAGATGGGCCATGCCGCAGCGCGCGGTGCCTGGATCGACGCACGATGACCGCAGACAGACCGCCGGTTTACCTCGCTGATCAGTCGGCCGTGCTCGGCGTGCCTGCCCGTTCGGCCGTTCGCCCGATCCGGCGCGGACGGCTGGTGGCGGGCATTGCCCTGCATTTCCTGGCGCCCGGTTATGGCCTGGTGCTGGTGACCGATGCCGCGCTGGGCCATGCCCCGCATGCGTGGGCGGCCTGGCTGCCCCATGCCCTGCATCTGGGCGGCTGGTTCCTGGCCGCCTATGGCGCCGCGGCCGTGGTGGCAAGCGGCGTGGCGGCGCTGGCCGATCGGCGCCAGCGCGCGGTGGCGGCACCGCCGGCAGTGTCGTTGGCCCCGGCCCTGGCCGCAGCGCAGGGCCGCTTTGGCGCGGCGGCTGATGCGCAACTGGCACGCATCGCCAGCCTGGCCGCGCCCACCGAGGCCGGCCCGATCGCCCAGGATATCATCCGCCTGCTCGCCGCCAGCAGCGCCGCGCCCGCATCCGATCCCGGAGTGCAGCAAGGCACGGCCCAGGCCCTGGCAATCTTGGCCGATGCCCTGGAGCAGGACGTGCGCCAAAGATCAGGCGCAGCACAGGACCAGGCGCGCGTCATGGCGCGGTATATCGACCTCAAGTATCGGCCCGGTTCTGACGGGCAGGATACTGTGTGACATTGCGATTGTTGTGGATTTCGCTGTGAAAACGGCCTAGATGAGTCGGTGGCCGCATCGAGCGGCTTTTAACAGGGCAACAGCACCCATGGGTGTGCAATTCTTCCCTTCGGCCCGGCGTATCGCCCGGCTCATTTTCACCAAGCACAGGTTTGAAAGCCCAGGCCGCTTGCGGCCTTAACGGCGCACAGTCCGCGCCAGGCATCAACCACGCCTGACAGTGGCCGCGCGTTCTTGCGCAACCGCACCACCCCATCCGCACGATTCCCGCACGCCGGTATGCCATGCCGGGCGCCATGCTTGCCCTAGCCGGGCCGGATAGCCGGCGCAGTTGGCAGGCATGCGTGCGGCCTGCTGTGAGGGTTGCGTCACCCCGGTTGCTGTTTCCCCTGATCCAGACTCCACAGGATGTCATCCATGCTTGATCCCATCATGCTCGGCACTGCTGCCGTGCTCGTCGTGTTCGTCTTCGTGCTGTTCGTGGCGTCGCGCTGCGTGCGCTATGTCGGCAACAATCGCGTGGCGATTGTCGAAAAGCTGTGGAGCGGCGCCGGTTCGATCACCGACGGGCTGATCGCTCTGCGCGGCGAAGCCGGGTTCCAGCCCGATGTGCTGCGCGGCGGCTATCACTTCTTCTTCCCGTTCCAGTATCGCATCCACAGCCAGTCGCTGGTGACCATTCCGCAGGGGCAGGTCGGCTATGTCTTTGCCCGCGATGGTGCGCCGCTTGGCCCCACGCAGACTCTGGCGAGCAATGCCCAGACCGCTGATTTCCTCGATGTGCGCGCGTTTCTCTCGGCCGGTGGGCAAAAGGGGCCGCAGCGCACGATCCTGCGCGAGGGCACTTATGCCATCAACACCGCGCAGTTCGTGATCATCACGCGTGATCGCATCCATGGCCTGATGCTCAATGCCAATGACGGCGATCTGTTCGGCCAGATGCAGACGCTGATCGCCGGGCGCGGCGGCTTCGAGGCCGTGGTGATCAAGGATTCGGCCGACCAGATCGGCATTGTCACCGTGCACGATGGCCCCGCGCTCAGCGCCGATCACATCATCGCGCCCGAAGTGGGCACGCAGCAGGGCGATGCCGCCACGTTCCACAACTCGTTCCAGGACCCGGAGAAGTTCATCGCCGCCGGTGGCCGGCGCGGGCGCCAGCTGCAGGTGCTGGTCGAAGGCAGCTATTACATCAACCGCCTGTTCGCCACGGTGGAAATGGTTGCCAAGACGGTGATCGAAGTGGGCCATGTCGGCGTCGTGATCAGCTATACCGGCAATGACACGGCCGATACCTCGGGCGATGATTATCGCCATGGCGAGCTGGTCGCGCGCGGGTCACGCGGGGTGTGGAGCGATCCGCTGCTGCCCGGCAAATATGCGTTCAACACCTATGCCGGCAAGATCCTGATCGTGCCCACCACCAACTTCATCCTGAAATGGGAAAGCGACACGATCGGCCAGCACAAGTTCGACGAAAACCTCTCGGAAGTCTCGCTGATCACGCGCGACGCGTTCGAACCCACCCTGCCGCTGTCGGTGGTGGTGCATATCGATTACCGCAAGGCGCCGCTGGTGGTGCAGCGCTTTGGCGATATCAAGAAGCTGGTCGAACAGACGCTCGATCCGATGGTCTCGGCCTATTTCAAGAACATCGCGCAGAAGCGCACGCTGATCGAACTGCTGCAGGAACGCAGCGACATCCAGGAACAGGCCGGCGCCGAAATGCGCGCCAAGTTTGCCACCTACAACCTGGAAATGCAGGAAGTGCTGATCGGTACGCCGCGCGCCAGCGCCGGCAACGACCAGATCGAGAAAGTGCTGCAACAGCTGCGCGAACGCCAGGTGGCCGAAGAGCGCGTGACGACCTATGAAAAGCAGCGGATCGCCGCCGAAGGCGAAAAGGCGCTGCGCGAGGCCGAGGCGCGGGCCAACCAGCAGACCGCGATCACCCAGTCGGAACTCTCGATCATCGTGCGCGAAAACGAAGGCAAGGCCGCCCTGCGCCAAGCCACGCAGCAGGCCGAGCAGACCCGCACCCTGGCCAAGGCCGAAAGCGAGCGCGTGCGCATCATCGGTGAGGGCGAGGCTGCCCGGATGATCGCCCTGGCCGCGGCCGATGCCGAACGCATCACCAAGACCGGCCTTGCCACCGCCGAAACCATTGCCCGCCAGGCAGAGGCATCGGGCGGCGCGCACAACCAGCTCACCCGCCAGATCGTGGAGCGCCTGGCCGACGCGCTGGAAAAGTCGGGCGTGGACATCGTGCCCCGCATCCAGATCAGCACCGGCGGCGAAGCCAGCGGCATCGCTGGCGGCCCGCTCGCCGCGCTGATCGGCATGATGCTGGGCGAAAAGGGCCGGGACATGCTGGCCAGCGACGCGGCGGCAGAGCCCGTGCAAACCCACTGACGCGTCTCGCACGGCCCCGTTCCGGCAAAACGGAACGGGGCCGTTTTATTCCCCATGGTTCTACCGTCGATAGCGCCAGGTAGCGTGATCCGGCGCCATCCCGGCGCAGATGTGCTATCGCCGCTGCGACGCAGCAAGGGGCAGCCTGACATGCCGATCGATCCGCAAGCCGCCATCGAAATCACCGCCTACGACTGGGTGCCCGACATGGCGCGCGGACGGGTCAAGGATCTGCGGGTGCGATGGGCGCTGGAGGAAATCGGCCTGCCCTATCGCGTCCGTCTTGTCGGCGGGGCGGGCACCGAAAAATCCGCAGAGCACCTTGCCGAGCAGCCCTTTGGCCAAGTTCCAGTCTATCGCGAGAACGGCCTGACCCTGTTTGAATCCGGGGCGATCCTGATCCACATCGGCGAAAAGGACGAACGGCTGCTGCCCCGCGACCCCGCCGGGCGGGCGCGGGCGATCGGCTGGGCGTTCGCGGCGCTCAACAGTATCGAGCCGTTTCTCGGCACGCTGACCATCCTGCGCTTCTTCGCCGATGGAAAACCGTGGCAAGACGAAGCCAAGGCCGCGGTGCGCCCCTTGGCCGTCATGCGGCTGGCGCAACTGGCACGGGAGATCGGGGATCGCGACTGGCTGGAGGATCGCTTCACGATCGGTGACTTGCTGATGATCGACGTGCTGCGCAATGTTCCAGAACCCGGCCTCGTGGCAGCCCACCCCAACCTGGCCGCCTACGTCGAACGCGGCAGGGCGCGCCCTGCTTTCCAGGCGGCATTGGCAGCGCAGATGGCCGTGTTGCAGCAGGCGCGGCGATGACCCCTCTCCGTTCGAACGCAGGATCGCGGGCACGGCACCACGCCGGGATCGTCACACGCTGGCAAAACCGCGCACAGGAATGGCTGTGGTGTGCTTGAGTTCCGACAGCGTGACGGTAGACACGATGTCGATCACGCCGGGCAGCTTGAGCACCACCTTGAATATGAATTTCTGATACCATTCCAGCGATTGCGCGATGACCTTGATCAGGATGTCGCGCTCGCCGAAAATGGTGTGGCACTCCAGGATTTCAGGCGTGATTTCGATCTTGCGCAGAAAATCCTCGCGCTGCTTGTCCGACAGCGCGGCCATCTTGAGCGTGGCGAAAACAATGATCGCATCGCCCAATTGCTTGCGATCGAGCAGGGCGACCTGGCCCTTGATATAGCCTTCCTCGCGCAGCCGTTGCAGCCGCCGCCAGCACGGCGATTGGGAAAGGCCCACCTTTTCAGCCAATTCCGTGGTGGAAAGGCTGGCATCCTGCTGGATCTGGTCGAGAATCTTGAGATCGATCGGGCTGAGCGGTTCGGCCATGCGAAAATTCCTGCAATTTGCGCAATGGCTATCTGGGTTTTGAGCCAGCACAAGATTAAATCGACGAAATGCATGGTCATCCTGCATGAACGCCGCGCTGTGTCCCTGTCCGGCATGGTTATGCGCAAACACGCTGCGAAACGGCATGAATTGGCAGCGGCGCGCGGCTATGCAGGGCACCATGGCATATCGGCAGGGCAAAGAGGCGATGGCGGGCGCGGGGCTGACGCGGCGCCAGGCGATGCAGGGGCTCGGCGCGGGCGTGGCTGCCGGCATGGCAGTGGGCCCGCAGGCTGCGCACGCCGGGGCGGCGGCAACTGCACCAACCGTCATCGCGCCAATCGCCACCACGCTGCCGGCCCGCGCTGCCTTTGCGCCCACCAGCCTGGCCTACCTCGACAACGGATCGCAGCACCCGCTAAGCCTAGGCGGCCAGGCGGCAATTGAGGCATATCTCGCCAAGCGGCGGCTGGACCCGGCGGCACAAGGCTATGATCTGGACGAGGCCGGCCTGCTGGCCAAGTTTGCCCGGCTGATCAACGCCGATGCCGACGAAGTGACCTATGTGCAAAGCACCACGGCGGCCGAGCAGATGGTGCTGCGCGCCCTGGACCTGCCGGGTAACGGCGGTGCGCGCGTGGTGACCGACGCGCTCCATTTCTTCGGCTCCATCCCGCTTTACGAAGAAATGGCGCGCCAGGGGGTGAACGTCACCTGGGTGCAGGCGGTGGATGGCCGCATCCGCATGGAGGATATGGCCAGGGCGCTTGCCGGTGGGGCGCGGCTCGTGGCACTTTCGCAAGTGTCGACGATCAATGGGTTCGAGCATGACCTCAAAGCGGTGTGCGACTTGGCCCATGCCCATGGCGCGCTGGTCTATGCCGACATGATTCATGCCGCCGGCTGCGTGCCGGTGGACGTGAAAGCCAGCGGCGTCGATTTCGCCGCCTGCGCATCGTACAAATGGCTGATGGGCGATTTCGGGCTGGGGTTCCTCTATGTGCGGCGCGATGTCTGGCCGCGCCTCAAGCGCTGTGCCTATGGGTACTACGGCATCGATACGTTCCAGCCGCATATCTATCCGCTCGATCCGCCGGGGCAGGCGGTGGCCGACTACGCGTTTGCCGACAATGCCACCGGCCGCTTTGCCCTGGGCACCCACAGCCACGCGGTGATCGCGCAACTGCACCATTCGCTCGACTGGATCATGGCCACGGGCGTGGCGCGCATCCAGGCCCATGCGCAAGGGCTGGTAGCCCGGCTGAAAGCCGAATTGCCTGGGCGCGGCTATACGGTCATGACCCCGCCCGAATGCGGCGCCCCGATCGTGACAGCGATCTGCGCCGATGCCCGCGCCAGGATTGGCCCGGCAATGGCGGCGGCGGGGGTAAAGCTGACGCTGTCGGCCAACCGTTTTCGCCTGACGCCTTCGGTGCAGAACGACGATGCCGACATAGACCGGTTCCTGGCGGCCCTGCCGCGCGCATGAAAGAGGCCAAGATGGCGCAAGACCTGGTGTTCATCGATGGCGAGCGCGTGCATCGCCTGCTCGATTATCCTGCCTGCATCGCGGCCATGGAGGCGGCGATGCGCGCGCTTTCGGGCGGCGCAACGCGACAATTGCCGCGCACCATGATCCACATGGGCGAGGGGCGCACCTTTGCCCAGATGACCGCGAGCCTGGCAGACGATGGCATGTTCGGGGCCAAGTTGATCAGCGTGTTCGCCGATCCGGCCCGGCCGGGCCAGCGCAGCCATCGCGGCGTGATCACCCTGTTCGAGCCGGCACAAGGCCATCCCGTGGCCGTGGTCGATGCCGAGGCGGTGACTCACATACGCACCGCCGCGGCGACGGCCGTGGCCACGCGCGCCCTGGCCCGCGCCGATGCCCGCGTGCTGCTGATCATGGGCACCGGCGGGCAGGCCCATACCCACCTGGCCGCGCTGCCGCTGGTCCATCGTTTTGAGCGCATCCTGATCTGGGGCCGCGATCCTGCCCGCGCGGCGGCTGTGGTGCAGCAATGGCAGGACCGCTTGCCCGTGGCCGTGGCACCAGACGCGCAAGCGGCAGTGGCGCAGGCCGATGTGATCTGCACCGTGAGCGGCGCTGCCCAGCCGATCCTGCTGGGGCAATGGGTGCGGCCCGGCACGCACGTCAACCTGGTGGGATCGAGCGCGCCCGGCCCGGTGGAAGCCGACACCGCCCTTGTCGCGGCCGCGCGCTATATCGCCGACAGCAAGGCCAACGCGTTAGAGGCTGCTGCCGAATTCCTGGTCGCCCGCGCCGCCGGCGTGGTGAACGACGCCCATATCGTGGCCGAGATCGGCGAGGTGCTGCTCGGCCAGGTACCCGGACGCCGCGATGCGCGTGATATCACGCTCTACAAGTCGCTCGGCCACGCCGTGCAGGATATCGCCGCCGCGCAGTTGCTGCTGGAGCGCGTGCGGGCGGGGTAGGGGGTGCCCGCGTGCATGCGGGCGGGGAAAGTCAGTCTTCCTGAAACGGCAAATCCGCTGCCTCCGTGGAATGAAGGCAGCGGACCGTTGCGACCCGAATGTTTCGGGGGATTGGCCGTTCAGAAGGAACCGGCAAACTGCACGCCGACCGTGCGGGGCGGGATGTAGCGGCCATAGGGCGCGGTGGTGCCGTTGCGGTTGATCGCATAGAGCACGGCGCGTTCGTCGGTCAGGTTGCGCGCAAAGATGTTGACGCTCCACCCAGCATCGAGCGTGACACCGGCGCGCACGTCGAGCTGGCCATAGCTGGGCAGCATCTGGCGTTCGCGGCCGGCCGCGGCGAGGTTGTTGAGGAAATCGCCCGGCCGCTTGCCCGTCCAGGCATAGTTCACGCCCAGCGAGCCGCTGACGCCTTCACCCAGGCGCACTTTCTGATCGAGCCCGATATTGGCAGTGAACCGCGCCGAGTTGGGCAGGCGATCGCCCTTGGCGCCAACCAGCGCGGAACCGCCATCGGTGGCCGCCGGCAGCGCCTGGGTCAGCACGGCATCGGTGAACGTGGCGTTGCCGCTGATCGCGCCGCCGGTCCAAGGCCGCACCGTTCCGGCCAGTTCCACGCCCCGGCTGCGCGCCTTGGCGCCGTTGGTGGTGAACGTCAGCTCGTTGGCCGAGGTGTTCTGCAACTGGATGCGGCTCCAGTCGATCTGGAACACCGACAGGTCGAAATCGAGCTTGCCCTCCAGCACCGAACCCTTGGCGCCCGCTTCATAGTTGACCACGCGGTCAGAGCGATAGGTGCCAGGTACGCCATCGGCCAGGGTATTGGTGCCACCGGGGCGATAGCCATTGGCAACGCGCGCATAGACCATCACGTCGCGCGTGATGTGCCAGCTGGGCGAAACCAGCCAGGTGAACGGGCTTTCCGAGGTGCGGTGTTCTTCGCTGCTGGAAAAGCCGAAGATGTATTGCGCGACGCCCGTGGTGGCGACGGTGGAAAGGTTGTCCTGCTTGTTGTGGGCATAGCGGCCGCCCACTTGCAGATCGAGGCCGGGCGCAAGGTGCCCGGTCACCGTGCCGAACGCCGCCAGTTCACGATAGGTGGAAGGCCCGGCGCCGACATACGGCGTGTCGATCAGGCTGCCACTGGCGTTCATCAGCAGCATGGTTTGCGAAATATTGGCGTGCTCGACCGAATAGAACCCGCCGAGCATCCAGTCGAGTGCCGTGCTGCTGCCCGAGAGGCGCAGTTCTTGCGAGAAGCGGGTGGCGCGGTGCGAATTGGTCAGGAACACCGACGACAGGCCGGGGTAATAGCGGCCGAGCAAACCGCCGAAGATGCTGGTGAGATCCTGGTAGGGCACGGATTCGTTGACGTTCCAGCCGGTGACCGAGGTGACCTGGACTTTGCCCAGATCGAGCACGGCGCGCGCCGAATAGACATCGAACTGGCTGCGGCTGGGCTGGCCCAGCACGCGGGTGACCGAATAGGGATCGGCGTTGACGCTGTTGAAATTGGTGTCGGACTTGAAATCGACCAACCCGCTGTTCTCGGTGCGCAGGCGCTGGCGAATGGCGCTGAGCGTGATCGTCAGGTTATCCACCGGGCGCAGCAGCAGCGCGGCGCGGCCGCCCCATTGGCGCTGGTGGTTGGCATTGGCCAGGAATTGCCCGGTGTTGCTGTCGGTGTTGTCCACCCAAGCCGGATCGCGGCGATAGAAGCCGCTGACCGCCAGCGCGACGCGGTCCTTGATCAGCGGCACGTTGAGCGAGCCACGCAGCGAATTGCCCTGGCCGCCATGGGCCACGGTGGAAACGCCCGCTTCCACCCGCCCGGTAAATTGCGTGGTGCTGGGGTCTTGCGTCACGTACTTGATGATGCCGCCCAGGCTGGCCGCACCATAGAGCGTGCCCTGGGGGCCGCGCAGCACTTCGATGCGCGAAAGGATCGCCGGGTCGAAATCGGGAATGTCGGTATCGCCGTTGGCGGTGGCCGAACCGAAGGGCACATCGTCAACCAGCACGGCCAGCGTGGGATTGGTGGCCCCGCCGGTGGTAATGCCGCGCAGCGACAGGCTGTGCACGGCCTGGCCGGAATACTGCAGGCCGGGGATGCGGTTGAAGTAGTCCCGGATGTTGGTCAGGTTCTGCTCGGTGAGCGTGTTGGCCGACAGCGCGGTGACCGGGGCAGGCACATCGATCAGGCGCTGGCTGGTCTTGAGTGCGGTGACGATGATCGTATCGCCCGGCTCTTCTGTGCTGGCCTGCGGCGCGACCGGCGTGGCGGTCTGCGCATGGGCACCCAGGGCCAGGCCGCCGGACAGAATCGGCGCCAGGGTCAGGGCCAGGGCGGATCGACGGCGGAACGCGCCGGTGGTGTTGGTCTGCATGGATGCCCTCATGTTCTGGTTGGTTCGTTATCGGCAAGAACACCACAACGGAGCGGGAATTTTTATTTGGATATGGCGTGGGCTGACCGGCTGCCGATTATATTTATGCGTGAAAGCGTGCTTGCGGGGTGTGAGCCGTGCCCTGGCCCCTGGCGCGATTCACCTGCATCGCTGGCACTTGCCGCATAATCTATGTCGCCCACGTCCAGGATGGGCGCGCGAAAGACACGCACTGCCCGGGCCGCTACGCTAGGCTGCGCAGCATCATCATAGCGAGCGCCGCGATGCCCCAGTTTCAAACCGTGCTTTCCATCCGGGCCCTGCTGCCCCTGGCTGCTGCCCTGACCATGGGCACGGCGCCGCGCCAGCCAGACCAGCTTGCCGTCACGCTGCGGCCCGACATGGCCGATGGCGCGGTGGCGGGGGTGGCCGTGGCGATGGACTTGCCCGCGCCGGCAGACGGCACGCTCTTGCTGGCAGCGCCGGTGGTCTATCCCGGTGCGCCGGGCGTGGCCGACCGGCTCAGCGGCCTGGCTGTTACCGACGCGCGGGGGCCAGTGCCCTTGGCCGTGAGCGAGGATGCGCCGGTCAAAGGCGGATTCCCATGGTATCGGCACTGGCGCGCCACCCGCACGGTGCAGGGGCAAGTGGCAATCCGCTATCGCGCCGCCGTGATGCCGGCGGGTGGGCCCGGCGGGCCGGCCTTTGGCCTGCGCGCGGTGGGCGGGGGCCTCGCTGCATCGGGCGGCGGGTTCCTGCTGCTGCCGGAAAACCGCGATGCGCTACCCGCGCGATTGCACTGGGATCTTTCGGCCATGGCCAAGGGCGCGAGCGCGGCGATCTCCTATGGCGCGGGCGACGTGGTGGTGCCCGGTGGCGCGCAGGCGCTGGCCGATAGCTGGTTCATGGCCGGGCCGCTGGGCCACTGGCCGGCGACCGGCACGCGCGACGGCTTTGCCGGGACCTGGCTGGGCCAGCCGGTGTTCGATGTGCCCACGGCGCTGGCGCGGGCCGGGGCGGCGCACCGCTATCTGCAAGGGTATTTCCCCCACCTGAAAGGCCAGCGCGCCTATCGCATCTTCGTGCAGTTCCGCGACGCGGCGCCCTATGGCGGTGGCACCGCGCTGGATCAGTCGTTCATGCTCTCGCGCGGTCCGCTGGCGCCGGGTGAACAGAGCGAAATGCCCAGTTCCCTGTTCTTTCACGAGATGATCCACCAGTGGACCGGTCAGATCGACGCACCCAGCGGCATTTCCAGCTGGTTTTCCGAAGGGCTGACCACCTTTTACGAAGACGATCTGCAATGGCGCGGCGGCTTTGAAAGCGCCGATGCCTATCTCGCGGCGGTCAACCAGCTGGCGCGGCGCTACTTCACCAGCAAGGCGCGCAACATGGCGGCGGCCGATGTGGTCAAGATCGGCTTTGGCGATGAAGAGGTGCGCCACATCGTCTATTACCGCGCGGCGATGTATTTCCACGATCTGGACGCGCGCATCCGCGCCCATAGCCAGGGCCAGCGCACGCTCGAAAGCGTGCTGTTCCCGCTGTTCCTGTCGCGCGAGCAGGGCGTGCGGTTCGATACCGAGGCCTGGCTGGCGGCGATCGTGCGCGAGCTGGGCGACGAGGGCGAGCGCGATCGCTTCAAGCGCCTGATCCTGGATGGCACGGACACGCTCGATCCGCTCCCCGATGCCTTTGGCCCGTGCTTTGCCCGCGTGGCGGCGCAGTGGGATACGCCCCATGGGCATGTCGATGGCTGGCAATGGCAACGAGCTGCGCCAGCGGGGCACCGGGCGGCGGCGCCTGCCGGGGCATGCCGGTGAATGCCGCGGCCCTGACGCTGGCGCCGCTTTTGCTGGCCGCTGCGCCCGCACTTGCGCCCGCACAGGATGGCCCGATTGCCCCGGCGACGAGCCATCACGCCTTGGCCACGCCCGCCGGGCGGCTGGACTATGACGCCGTGTTTGAGCAGCAGGTGCTGCGTGGGCCGGATGGGCAACCGGCGGCCACGATTTCCACGATCGCCTATCTGCGCAGCGGCACGGCCGATGCCATGCGGCCGGTGATCTTTGCGTTCAACGGCGGGCCAGGTGCTTCCTCCTCTCCGTTGCATATCGACGCCATGGGGCCGCGCCGGCGCGATGGCGCTGGCCTGGTCGACAACGCCGAGACCCCGCTCGATCGGGCCGACCTGGTATTCGTCGATCCGGTAGGCACCGGGTTCAGCCGCCCGCTCACGCCTGGCGGCGGTGCCCCGTTCTGGAGCGTGGCCGGTGATGCGCGCGCCATGGCCCAGGCGATCACCGGCTGGCTTACCGCGCATGGCCGCGCGGGTGCGCCGGTCATCGTGGTGGGGGAAAGCTATGGCGGCACCCGTGCGGCGGCGATGCTGCCCTTGCTCAAGGGCGTGAACCTGGCTGGGCTGGTCCTGCTGTCTCCCGCCCTGGCGATCGGGCCGCAGGGGGACAGCGAACTGGTCGAGGCACTGCCGGCCATGGCCGTGGCCGCAGCGGCCCATGGCAAGAGTGCGCTTGCCGGCCTTCCCCCGGCGCGCGTGGAAGCGCGCGCGGCTGCCTTTGCCGCTGGCCCCTATGCCCGCGCCCTGCTGGTGGGCAGCGCCCTGGCCCCGGCAGAGGAGGCCCGCGTGGCGATGCAGATGGCGCGGCTGATCGGCCTGCCACCCGCCACGATCCGCGCTGCACGCCTGCGGGTGGACGTGGAGATGTTTCGCGCCGCGCTGCTGGCCAGCAAGGGCCAGGTGGTGGGCCGGCTCGACAGTCGCATCGCCGCGCCGCGTCCGGCGCAGGTGGCCGGGCGGCCATCGGCGGCCAGCGATCCCGCGCTGGGGCTGGGCGCGAGCAATGTGATCGTGTCTGCCGCGCTGGGCGATTACCTGCGCCGCGAACTGGGTGTGCACACCACGCGCGACTATGTCTCGCTCACGCTGGACGTCAATTTCCAGTGGCGCTGGCCGCGCATGGAGGGGGCGGACGGGGATGAGGCCGATCGCCGCCCCGATCTGCTGGGCAACCTGGCCCAGGCCATGACCGACCATCCTGCCCTCGAGGTGACGCTGGTGGGGGGCTATTACGATATGGCCGTGCCGCTGATGGCGACGCGCGACGCGCTGCGCCATGCCTGGCTGCCGCGATCACGGGCGCGGCTGGTGGCCTTGCCGGCAGGGCATTCGGTCTTTGCCGATGCCCCCGGCCGCCGGGCCATGCGCGCGGTCATCGATCAGCTCCTGCGCGCGAACGCGAACCACCAGGCCAGCCCCAGGACCAGCCAGCCGCCCACCAGCAGATAGGGGCGCGGATCGGCTTCCACGCCAAACGCCGCAATGGCCAGCGCCGCCACCACGCCGGCCAGGCCGATCAGCGTGACCGTGGCCGGCGCCATGCCCAGCGCCGCGCGGGCATGGATTTCGGGGTGATGGCGGGCAACCACCGTGGCCGACCACGAACAGGCCGCGTATTTGAGCATGGTCGGCAGATTGACCGCGAGCAGCAGGAACACCAGGCTTTGCGGCAGGAGCATGCCGGCCATGGCACAGGCCCAGGCCAGCAGGACGGCCACGTGGGGCGTGGCAAAGCGCGGGTGGACGCGGCCAAGTGCGGTGGGCAGCGCGCCGCTGCGCCCCATGGCAAAGAGGCTGCGCGAAAAGGTCAGCGCCAGCGCGTTCATCGACTTGACGATGGAGAGCGTGGCGGCGCCCACGATCAGTATCGTGGCGGCCGGGCTGCCCATTACCACGCGCGCGGCGTCGAGCAGCGGCGCCTTGCTGGCGGCCAATCCGGCCGGGCCGACCAGGCCCAGCGCCGTGGCCGCCACGGCGCCATAGACCAGCGCCGTCAGCGCAATCGCCAGCGCGATGCCCAAGGGCATGGTGCGGGCGGGATTGCGCACTTCTTCGCCGATTTCCACCGCGCTTTCGATGCCCAGGAACAGGCTGATCATCAGCGGCACGGCAGCAAGCACCTGGGGCAGCGGCACCGAGAGCGGCGCGCCCATCGTGGCCACGCGCACATGCGGCAGGCCAAGCGCGACCAGCAGCGCCAGCACCACCAGCAGCAGGGCCATGAGCGCGGTCTGCGCCTTGGCCGCCAGGGCAACGCCGCGATAGTTGAGCGCAAAGACCAGCGTGATCAGTGCCGCCATGGCAGGCAGGGGCGGCAGCGGCACGACCATGCCGAGATAGCCGACCAGTACCTGGCTCAGGATCGCCATGGCGCCGACGTTGGCCACGATGCGCATCCAGGCGATGAGAAAGCCCACCGCCGGGTGGATGAAGCGGCGCGGCCATTCATACGATGCGCCCGATACCGGCAGGGCCGAACCGAGATAGGCATAGGCCAGGGCAAAGATCAGCATCGGCAACGCGGCCAGGCCGATCGCCGGCAACAGGCCCGCCCCGGCGACTTGCGCGGTCGGTCCCAGGATCGTGAAGATCGAGACCCCGATCGCGGTGCCCGCGCCAAACGTGACGACACCGACCAGGCCCACCGATTTGCCGAGCTGGATCGGGGTTGCCGGCGCGCTCATCGCAGGCTGCCCGTGATGAAGGCGCGCAAGTCTGCAGCCAGGGCCTGCCGAGCATCGCGGCCCAGATAGGCCATGTGCCCGGCGGGATAGGTGCGGAAAGCGACGCGGTCTGCCGGCGCACCCGAATGGGCCATGGTATCGCTTGCCGTCCCCAGTGGCGTGACAAGATCATAGAGCCCGGTGCCGACCAGGACGCGCAGCGCCGGGTTGCGGTTCATCGCCGTGGCAAGATCGGTGGCATAGTTGCTGGGCGATGACCCATAATCCCACGCCCCGTTCACATCGCGAAAGGCAATCGCCTTGTAGGGCTGGGGCAGGTCGATCTTGAGCGTGTCGCGGGCATAGGCGTCCCACGCGGCGACAAAGCCCGGCACATATTGCGCCATGGCCGGGTCATCGGCCACCGGGTCTGGCCCGGCGGCGGCGAGCGGCAGGGTGAAACGCGCATCATAGAGCCCGGTGCGCCGTCCCTCGGACGCCAGCAGCAGGCGGGCAAAGGCCGCGCCCGACAGGCGCAGGTCGTTGGCCAGGATCGTTTCGGCGGGCAGGCCGACAAGGCGCGCCATGGCGTGTGCCACGGCGGCGCGGCGCGCGGGATCGAGGCGCGACCCGGCATGCAGCGCGCCGAGATAGGTGTCATCGACAAAGGCCTGCGCCGCATCGACCTGGCCCTGCGGGGTGCAGCCAGGCGCCACCTTGTGGAAATGGCATGCCGTGGCCGCCAGGCTGGGCAGAATGCCAAGATAGCCGCGATCGTCGCCCGCCGCGCCATGGGCCATGTCCATCGCCTGGCCCAGCAGGATCACGCCGTTCAAGCTGATGCCGTCCATCTGCCCGGTCTGGGTGGGGCCGCCGGCCAAGAGCCGCGCCACCACCGCCGCACGCACCGTGCCATAGCTTTCCGACAGGATGTATTTGGGCGCGTTCATCCGGCCATGGCGGGCCAGCCACTGTTCCATCACCTGCACCGTGGCCACCGCATCCTGCTCCACGCCATAGAACATGGCCGGGGTGCCATCGGCCAGGATGCGGCTGTAACCGGTGCCGGGCGGATCGATCAGCACCAGGTCTGCCACGTCGAGCGGGCTGTCGGCATTGGCCACGGTGTGGAACGGAGCAGTGGTCTGGGGATGATCGGGATCGTCGAAATCGATGCGCTGCGGGCCCAGCAGGCCCATGTGCAACCACAGCGAAGCCGAGCCGGGCCCGCCGTTGAACACGAACAGCACGGGCCGGCTGGCATCGGGTTTTGCGGTCTTCCCGCCGGCTTTCAGATAGCTGGTGGCAAAGACGCTGGCGGCCGCCTTGCCATCGGGGCTGCGCAGGATGAATTCCTCTTCCGCCGCCACATAGGCCATGCGCGTGGTGCCGAAGGTGCCCTGGCCCTTGGTGATGAAAGCGCGTGGGCCGGCGTCCTGAGCCTGCGCGGGCAGCGGGGCGGCGAGCGGGGCGAGCGGGGCGAGCGCCAGGGCAGCGGCCAGGATCAGACGGTCAATCGGCATGGTCGGCAATCTCGTATCCAAAGGCGGACCGGGCGGTGAGCCCGGCGTCCTGGCTGGCCAGGGCTTCCTTGGCGGGGTGAAGCGGCGGTGGCGTGGTGAACGGGGCAATGCCCAGCGCGGTGTAAATCTCGCTTGGGAAATAGGCGACCCCGCCGCGCAGCACCAGGCGCGGGCGGCGGATGGCGGCGATGTCTTCCACCGGATTACCCGGCACCAGCACCAGATCGGCCAGCTTGCCCCGCGCGATCGTGCCCAGTTGCCCCTCGCGCCCGAAAAAGCGCTCGGCATCCAGCGTGCCCGTGCGCAGCGCCTCTGCTGGGGTAAGGCCGGCCTGCACATAAAGCTCCAGCTCGCGCTGCACGGCAAAGCCGGTCGCTTCATCAGTCCCAGGCAACAGGACGATCCCGGCGCGGTGCAACATGCCGATGGTTTCCAGCACTTTGGCAAAGCCACTGTGATAGGCGGCATCGGTGGCGGCATCGGGCACGCTGACGAACGAACGCTTGCGATAGCGCTGGAAGCCGATCGGCATGTGGCCGAGGAAATCCTCCTGCCCCGGCGGGACATGCCCGGCGCGGCTGAGCATCAACTGTTCCAGGATCGAGGCGGTGGTATCGAGCGCGACATAATGCTGCTGCATCAGCCCCACGGTATGCTGCACGGCGGGCGCGGCAAGATCGAGGCTGCCGGCGCGGGCCATGGCTGTCAGGCGCAGGGGCGTGCGGCTGTCTTCGCCCGGCCGCAAGATCCAGCCGAGCATCAGCTGGTTGACATGGGCAATGGAATCATAGCCATCGGCAATCACCCGGTCGGGCGTGTCGAACGCTGGGACATGGCCGGTCACTTTCAGGCCGAGGCGGTGTGCCTCTGCCGCGATCGGCGCCACCCAATCGGGGTTCATCGAGTTGTAGATCTTGATTTCGGCATAGCCGCGCGCCGCGTACCAACGCACGTCCTTGAGTGCTTCGTCCACGCTGACGGGAATGAAGCCGAAGCGCGCCGAATAGGGGCTGCGCCCCTCGATAAAGCCATTGGGCACGATGCGCGGCCAGGCCACCTGCCCGGCATCGACGCGGGTGATCAGGTCTTGCAGGAAGGCATTGTCGTTGCCCATGTCGCGCGTGGCGGTAACGCCAGCGGCCAGATAGAGCAGGCCGGAGGGCAGCGTGGCATGCGAATGCATGTCGTGCAGCCCGGGATAGACCGTGCCGCCCTGGCCATCGATCACCGTCTCGTCGGCGGGATCAGGCGCGCCTGGGTCTTCGGGCAAGACCTGGGTGATCGTGTCGCGCATCACCACCACGGTCGACAGGGCAGAGCGGGTGCCGCTGACCGGATCGAACACATGCACGTTGCGGATGCGCAGCGGCGTGGCAAAGCGGTGCGCCAGTTGCTGTTGCAGGGCCAGCGCGCGCGCCGTTTCCAGCTCGGTCGCCAGCTTGGCGAGCATCGGCACTTGCGCCTCATGGCCGGCGCGGATCGTGGTGCCATCGGCGCCGGGGCCGAACACGCCGGCCAACTGCCCAGCCTGGTCGAGCAGGACATAGCCGGGGTTGAGCTGCACTCCGGTGATGCGCCAGGCAGTGACCGGCAGGGCCGCCTTGCCACTGCCCAGCGCGAACGTGCGCACCGCCTGCGCGCAGACCCGGCCCGAGGGCAGCACGGCCAGGCAATGGTCTGGCCGCCCCATCGCCGCGCGGGCATAGAGCGCCAGGGCATAGGGGCTGTCATCGTTGGCGATATAGAGCGGCGGGCGGGCAAAGGCCTGGCTGCCGGCGTCGGCCTGGCTTTTCCAGCGCGCCACCTGCCCGGCGTAGGCATAGCTTTCATCCACCGTGCCGCCCATCAGCGAGGTGCCATGGATCGTCCAGCTGGTTGGCACGCCCGAGGGATCGAGCACCAGCTCCTCGTGATGCTTGGGCCCGCGGCCATTGTCGTCCACGCGGTAGTCCACGGCCACGCGGTTGCCCTGGGTGTGGATCTTGAGCGAGCCGACGGTTTCGCCGTTGGAGACGATGACGAGGTTCTCGTCCGCCGCTTGCGCCGCATGTGGCGCCGCTGCGAGAGCGAGGGCGAGCGGGAGCAGGGCGCGGCTCATCGCGGCGCCTGCCCGGTTTGAGCAGGAGCAGTCTTGCTGATCAGCATGCGGATGTCATTCCCCAGGGCCTGGGCCGTGGCTGCCACCGAATAGCCGGTGTGGCCCCCGTCGTAATAGCGCAAGGTCACGCGCTGCGGGTCCCAGCCCGATTGCGTGGCGAGCAGCTCGGCCCCGCCCATCGTGGTCTGGGTATCGTAATAGCCGTTGGCGACCAGCACCTGGAAGCGCGGGTTGGCCGCCATCATCGCGGTGATGCCCTGGTAATAGGGCCAATCGGCAAAGGGACTGGTGCCCGATCCCCAGCCCCACTGGTCAAACCCTTCGACGGGAGCGGACAGGACATAGGGCTGCGTTTCCGCCACTTTGAGTTCGTCGTGGCGGTAGCGCTCGAACAGGCGGGCCAGGGTATCGGTAATTGCTTCCGACGCATCGGGCGCGCCGCCCTGCGCGGGCGCGGCCATGGTATAGCGCGCGTCCATGCGGCCCAGCACGAGGCCCTTGTCCTTGAGCAGTTCGACGCGATAGCGTTCCTTGGATATGCGCAAGTCGTGCGCCAGGTACCAGGCGGCCGGGATGCCGGTGAACGCGGCCAGCCGCGCGGCAACACGGGCGCGATCGGCCAGCGGCGCGCCGCTGCCCTGATAGAGCACGGTCAGGTAATCGCCTTTGGCAAAGGCGCGCGCGGCGGCGAGGAAAGCGGGCAGGTCCATGCCCCGGAATGCCGGGTCCTGCCGATCGGCCCGGCCATGATACCACGCGATCGCCGCCAGGGTGGGCAGCGAGGCGACATAGCTGGTGACATTGGCGGGGCGCTGGGCATATTCGATGATATTGGCCGCCTGGCCATAGAGCACCACGCCGGCCAGCGGCAGCGGATCGGGGCCCTGCGCCAATTGCCGCGCGATTTCGCAGGCGCGGTTGGTGCCATAGCTTTCGCCCAGCACATAGACCGGCGCGCCGGTTCGCCCGTGGGCGGCCAGCCAGGCGCGGATGAATGCGGCAACTTGCGCAGCATCGGCGCGCACCGACCAGAACGCATGGGGATCGGTACCCGGCGCCACGGTGCTGAACCCGGTGGACGCGGGATCGACGAAGACCAGGTCTGCGGCGTCGAGTGGCGAAGCGGGATTGTCTGCCAGGGTGACTTTGGCCGGATCGGCGGCGATGTCATCGGGGAAAGTGGCGCGGCGTGGGCCGAGGCCGCCGACGTGGACATAGGCCGAGGCCACGATCGGCCCGCCGTTGAACGCGAACAGCACCGGCCGCGTGGCAGGGTTGGCGCCATCGCGCAGATAGGCAAAGCTGACAAGGCGGGCCGCGCCATCCACGGTCTTCACCTCGGTCGCCTCCACCTGCGCGGTATAGGCCAGGGTCTGCCCGCCGAACGTGCCCTTGTGGTGGGTGATCACCGGCGCTGCCAGCGCGTGCCGGGCGGTTTGCGCGGGTGCCGGTGAAGCCGGCTGGGCGTGCAACGGCGCAGCGGCGCTTGCCAGGATGAGGGGAAGCAGCAGGGCGCGCATCGGGACAACCTTTCGCAAAGGGCGCATCTCAAAGAGCACAGGCAGTGCCGGGGGAAACCGGCACGCGCCGCCACTGCCAGGCATCGACGGTTTCGCCGCGTGGCAGGTAAGTGACGGTAAAGACACGGCCATCGCGGCGCAGGCGCAGGGTCAACTCTTGCGTTTGCTCGCCCTGGATGCCGTCCTGCGGCACCGGATCGACGATCTCGTCGCCATCGCGCACACCGGCCAGCGCAGCGGCAGAGCCGGTCACCAGGCCACGCACCACCCGCTTGGGCTCGGCGAGAACGTCCGTTGCAAAGCCCAGCTCATAGCGGCGCAGGCGGGTGGTGGTGCGGGCAAAGCACGGGCCAAAGGCGTCGGACGCCGGCAGCGGCACAGCGCCGTCCAGGAACGCGCGAAAATCGGCCACGCCTTGCGGCCCCAGGTGCTGGACCAACTGGTCTTCCCAATCAGCGTTGGCGAGGGCCGCGCCGGCCTTTTGCCGGGCCAGCAGGGCAAGGACGAGCGTGTCGAGATTTTCGCGCCCGCCGCTTTTCTGGCGCAAGGCGTGATCCACCGTGGCGAAATAGAGCATGCCGCGGTCATAGGGCAGGGTGCGGATGCGGGTATCGGCCCAGAACCGCGCCGGCACTTGCGCATTGGGCACGCTGGCCATGGCGCTGGTGTAATAGCGCGCCGCCGTCCAGTTCAGATCGTGCAGGAACGCATCGGCATCGATCATGCCAAAGCGGAACGGCAGGCGCGCTTGGTAGAACGTGGCCAGTCCTTCGCCGAACCACGCGGATTCAAGGCCGCCGGGCCGGGTGACATAGGGCTGGAACGTGTGGAACATTTCGTGCGCCAGCGTGATGCGGATGCTGGCCAGGTCCGCGCCGCGCCCCGTGCCGAACGTGGTGACGAACGCATGGTGGAGGCCCACTCCGCCGCCCGCGTTGATCGGGTTGTAGCGCAGGAACACGCCATAGGGCGCGGGCCGGGTCTGCCCGAACATCTGCCGGTAATGGCCATGGAGCGCACCGGTCCACGCCAGCAAGGCGCCGGCATCGAAGGCCGGGCGGCCTTGCCAGGCGCCGAAAAAGCCATCTTGCGCGTGACCCGCCGGCCAGGTGCCGATCGGACCGGCCATGAAGAAGCTCTGCCGCAGGGCGCTGGCGTCGAGTGGTTCTGCCGCCGTGACCGTTCCTGCGCCCAGCGAGCTGACGCCGCGGCTGCCCTTGGGCGCGCCCGACAGATCAAAGCCGAACGTGGCGCGCCAGCGCGTGGTGCCGGGGGGCAGCAGCAGGAAAACCTGCCCGGCGGCGGAAACCGCGCCACCATCGGCGCTGAACGCAAAGGGCGGGGCGGGGCCGCGCGGTGGCAGGCTGGCCTGGGCAGGCAGGCGGTACGAGACGACGAGGGTGCCCCGGACCGCGCGCGGCGCCAGCCATTCCCGCCCTGGCCCGCCGCTCACCGCATCGCCATCGGCGCTGTCGGCCAGCACCGCATCGCGTGGACGCAAGAGCAGCGGCCCGGCCGCGTCGCGTGCGTGCAGCGGGCCAAGCAGGCTGGCCACGGTATCCACATTGCTGGCCACCAGCGGCAATTGCAACACCGGCGCACCAGCCTTGGCAGTCAGGCCGGACAGGCGCAGCGTAATCTCCACCGTGCCCACGCGGTCTCGGTCGGCCACATCGGCGCGCGGGGCAAAGGTGACCGTCAACGCGGGCGGAGTGGCGCGAGCCGGTGCAGGCAGCAGCACGGCTGCGGCCAGCAACGCGGCCAGGGAATGGGGCAATCGCGGCATTGGCAGAAATCCCCTGTTGCGTGGTCAGATTGCCAAGCGGTTGCCTGCTGCCTGGCGCAGGGCCGCTTCCAGCGCGGCAAGGCCGGCGTCAAGTTCGGCATCGGGCAGGCAGAAGCCGATACGGATGTGTCCGGGCTGGCCAAAGAATTCGCCCGGCGCCACGATCACCCCGCTTTGCGCGATCAGCATTTCGGAAAAGGCGCGGGTATCGGCAATGCCGGGCAAAGCGGGAAAGCAGATGCAGCCGGCATCGGGCAATTCACCCGCCATCAGTCCGGCATCCACCATGCGGGCAAACCACGCGGCAAAGCGGGGTCGCGCGCGCGCCACATGGCTGCGCCAGTGATCGGCAAAGGCGTCGGCGCGCAGCATCACTTCGGCAGCGACCGCGTGCGACAGGGTCGAAACCCCGAATTCGGCGCGCGCGGCATAGTCGCGCAGGGTGGCCATCACGCCGGGCGCACCCACGATCCAGCCACAGCGCAACACGCCCAGGCCGAAAATCTTGGTCAGGCTCGACAGGCTGATCACCGCCGGCGAAAGCGCGCAGGCCGGGCCGGGGCGGCTGGCCTTGTCGGCATAGTCGCCATAGACTTCGTCCACCACCAGCAGCACGCCGCGTGCCTGTGCCAGGTGGGCAAGCGCGACCAGGGTATCGCGCGGGATGCCCATGCCCGAGGGATTGTGCAGGTCAGACACCACGATCAGCCGCGTTTCCGGGCGAAGCGCGGCGGCAACCTGGTCCACGTCGATGCCGAAATGCGGGGCGGGGCGCGTGAACGTATCCACGCCAATCCCCTGCACTTGCGCTGCGCCGGCAAACAGATCGAAACCCGGCACTTCCACCAGCACGCGATCACCAGGCCGGAGCAGCGCGCGATAGAGCAGGGTGAGGCCGCCGGTGGCGCCGGTGGTGCACAGCACCTGGTCGATATCGACGCCATGGCTTTGCGCCAGCATCGCGCGCACGAACGGATTGCCGTCACCAAAGGCGCTGACATAGCGCGGTGAAAAATCGGGTTCGACTGTGGCCAGAACGGCCTGGCGCAGCAAGGCGCGCGGTTCGGGCACCGCGCTTTCAAACAGGCTCACGATCGGGCGCGGCGCCTGGCGTGCCAGCGCCACGGCGGCGGCAACCCATTGGGCATAAGCCATCGGCGCGGGGGCGATGGGCGGGGTGGCCAGATCGGGCGTGGCATCAGGCAGGGCGGTGCAGGTCATTGCGCCGATCCTATCGGGCAGGCGTTGCGCTTGTTATGCGATCTGTGCCCGCCGCGCGGGCGCCAGCGCATAATCCTTGTTGCCAGGGCGGCAAAGCCGGTCAATGCCGCCAATGCAAGTGCCGCGTAAGGCAGGCGTGGCGCTGGCCAAGATGGATCGCGGCAGAAGCGCGCGCTCACCTGGCGCCAGGCGAAACGGCGCGACGCCGGGCTGCTGGGTGATCGCGAAACGTTGCGGCTCGATGCCGAACGATGGGGCTGTTCGCGTTAGGCGCGGCCTTTGTAACCGCCATTTTTCTCTGCCACCTCGCGGGCGGCATGATCACCGCGTTAACGGCCTACTCGTCGATCCTGAAAATGCGCAGTTGCGCTTCCAGTTCGATCGCGCGTTGCCTGACGATCGCCGTGTGGTCGGCGGCCTGCATCGGCACGTACATCGTGCCCTGTCGCGTTGCAAACAGTGCGTTGCTTGCCTGGATATGCGCGTCACGAAAGCGCAGCCACGCGCGCTGCGCCTCGCGCAGTTTACCCGCCGCGTCGTTGGGCAAGGCGTGCAACAGCGCGCGGTAGGCCGCGCCCATGCGCTTGTCGTAGGCGTCGCGGGCAGCGACCTCGCAGCCGACCTGGCCGGCCGTGGATCCGTTGCTCGCGCCATCCAGGCAGCGCCGCGGCTCGGTTTCGGTCTTGTCCGCGCGCTCCACGGCGTGGGCAGAGGCAGCGTATGGTGTGGCAACGAAAACGGCCAGGTGCGCGATTTGGCGAATCTCCATCAAGGCCTCTCCTCTCGATTGCGGCCTAACCTCTAGCTTTCCAGATGCCCACTGATCGAGGCATTTGCTGCGGTTCGAACGCGATAGGGAGTGTAAACCGTTCCAGACCTGCTTGCCCGCCGGCTGTTGGTCTTCGCATCGCAAAAAGGGTGCTCAAACGCACGTTGCCCCGCCGAATGGCAGAGGCCAATACCTATCAGGATACCCGTATGGCTTTCGATTGGTGCCGAACGCGCCAGAATAGCGCCGCGCGAAAATCGCGGAGAAACTGGCCGATGCCAGCCATTCAGCGCATGCGCAGGGAGATTTGCAAGAGAGAAAGTAGCGCCAGGAGAGGACTCCCATTCACGCCCATTTATGCCTGAATTCCGCCACTTTTTGTGAGGATCTTCTGCTTGATGCCCTAAGCGATACCCTCAGAAATTATCTTGGGCAGGTTCGAGTTCTTGATGCTGCCGAATCGCCCTGCCGATCGCGTCTTTGCTGCTGTCCTGCTAACGCCTGTGCGCCTCTTACTCCACCCGAACCATCGGAGCACTTCATCAGTACTGCGTGGAGCGAGACCAGCGGTGAATGCTCAATTACGCGGGGATGATAGAGCGCGGTAGCGATCACCGGCTGGATCGAGGTGCTTGGCATCGGGTGAAAGCGAATTGTAGTAGTGGTATTGGCTTCGGCCGATGTCATGCCTAGCGCCACCAACCATGCGCTCTGCGCGATCGCGCACCTCAGGCGAAAATTTGTTCCGGGTCTTGCTCATAACGAAAGCTCCTTTTCACAAACAGGAGCCTTCGGAAAAGCCAGTGCGGTCCAGTTCGTGCTCGCTGCCTGGCAGCACGACTGTGACCACACCGACATTACGGCCTAGGGCTGTAGTGAGGCAAGGTAGGCGGAAACGTCCCTGACGTCTGCTGCGGACAATCCCCGGGCAACTACCTTCATGGGCGCAACCCCCGGATTGGCACGTGCTCCGGTCCGCATATCCCACAACGTACGCGCGACATAGCCGGCTGGCCGTCCGGCGATAGGCGGCGTCATGCCTATGCCCTCCAGGCGTTCGCCGTGACAGCTCTGGCACGGCATCCCCCCGCCACCGCCGGTCATGACGATGCGTCTCCCGCTGTCGATTGCCCCCAACGGGGCATAATCGGTCATCACCACATGATCGTCGTCGATCATCATGCGTCGCAGGTCACTGGACAATTCGACAACGCGGTTGCCGATCGGCTCGGTTCCTCTGCCCGGAGCGACATTGAGCCAGCCATATTTGTCGGGATAGGTCTGCGGCGCCGTAGTGCTCTCGACGACTTTTACCCAGCGCGACCTCGGCAGTTGCGAAAAGTATGTCGCCGCCTGTCTGAGTTCCGTCGGCGAGACCGCTTTTGCTACCTTGATCATCTCGGCCGTGCTGGGCTGCCCGCGTGCGGCTGACCGGCGATCGCCGTTTCGAAACGCCATGACTTGCTCGATGATATAATCGGCTGGGAGGCCGGCCAGATCCGCAGAGGCGGGAAAGCCTGCCCCGTTCAACAAATGGCATTCTGCGCATGGCGTGAGCCCGGCCCGTCCGGGACCGCCTACGACCGCTGGAGCCGGCGGGTGATCCTGTGGGTGCCAGTCGATCGGCCTTGGCGCTGCTTCCATCTGCGCGCGGGATAAGACGAGCGGGCTGCCGGGCACGCGAAACGGCCCCCTCCCCAGCGGCTGTCCGTAGGTCGACGTCGGACCGTGCGGATAGGCCCATGCCAACGCCGATATCGGGTCAGCATCGCGTTGGCATGCCGATACCAAGATCAAGAGTGCGGCGGCCAAAACTCCCGGTCGAGCTCGCTGCCGAGTCTTGCGCATCGCCATGCTCATTTCGCCCCGTACCGTTGCGCAATCATAACAAGCCTGCGCAGGTTGATAAGTCGCGCGTATTCGCGGGATCTAGGCGATGTGGAATTTGTCCACGCCGCCTAGGTAATGGTAGGTCTTTCTACGACGTCTCACTGCCGCTCGTAAACGAGCATGACTTTTTTGGCGGGTGCAAAGCGATCGCCTGATCGTTGAGCCTTCCGCATGATTTCGGCTTGATCATTCTTTCATTGCTATGAGACCGCAGCGCGCTCGCGCCCACGCCGCGCTGAGGAGAGCATAAGTGCGACGATGCCGCCAGCCCCCGCTATCAGCAGCCCAAGGCACGTGCTGCGCACGTCGGACAGCGCGATCATCAGCAGGATTGCCAGGTCCATGAACAGGGCGAGCGCTGGCAGAAACGGGTAGCCTATCGCGCGGTAGGGCCGGTTCAGCTCTGGCTCGCGCCGCCGCAGCTGAAAGAACGCCAGGTCCATCGCGGCGGTTACTGCCAGCGCCAAAGTCCCCATCAGCATGAAGATTGTCTCGTATCGCCCGGTAAGCACCAACAGGACAGCGACCCCAGCGAATGCCAACAACGCAAGATCCGGCGTGCCGCCAGCGTTGACGCTGGTCAGGAAACGCGGGGCGTAGGATGCCTTGCCCAGCGCGAACAGGACGCGCGTGCCGGGCATGATCCCGCTGTTCATGCAGACGACCAGCGTGGCGAACGCCACAGCCGACAAGATTCTGATACCCGTTGTACCCAGGGCGCTGCCAAGCGCCAGTTGCGCCGGGAATGCTGCGCCCGAAAGCTTCGCCAACGGCAGGGCGTGGCCAAGGCCCAGCAGCATGCCGACGTACAGCGCGCCAAAGGCAATGACCGACCAGCCTAGCGCGCGCGGCACGGTACGGCCGGGATCGGCGGTTTCTTCGGCGAAATAGGCGGCGTTGTTCCAACCGACATAGGTGCCGTAGACCAGCTGATAGCCGATGATCAGTCCCCCGGCGGTCCAGATCGGGGCCTTCGCCGGCACCAATGCTGCCACTGGCGCTGCGGTCGGGGCAACAACGAACAACAGGACAATGATTCCGATGACCAACGCCGCCTGAACCAGACTGGCCGTCATCTGCGTCCTTTCGCCAGCCACGACACCGCGCCAATTGATCAGTGAGAAAACGATCAGCAGAATCGCCGCGCTTAGCCTCGGGTCCGGCGCGATGATCGGCCATACAATCGCCAGAAAGATCGGCGCCCCCGCCGCAGCCTGCGCGGTGCCGGCGATACAGCTTAGCGCGTCCGTCCAGCCGATCACCATGGCGGCCGTGTCGCCAAATGCCCGACGTGCGACGACGACGCTGCCGCCCGACAAGCCGATGGCAGTCGACACTTCTGCCCATAGATTTGCCGACAGCAGTGACTGCGCCCCCACCGCGACGATCAGCAACACGGCAAGACGGACACTGCCGGTCTGCGCAATCACATTGCCTGGGCTGCGAAAGATGCCGCTACCGACCATATTGCCGAGCCCGACAGCGAGCGCGAACGCGGTCCCGAGCACGCGAAGCAGGCCCGATGAGGTTTTCACAGAGTACACCAGATCACCCCCCAGGGCTGGGCCTGATTTGCGAACCAGGTCGCGGACCAACCGCTTGTTGACGCATCGCTTAATCCTGCGCATTCGATGCGATCCGGCCTGCGCATGTCAGCCCTCGCGGTGTCGTCAGTTCATCTTGGTGATAGGGGCGGAGGCGAGCTGCCACTTGCCGCCGCGGCAACAATGACGATCCTCATTGTGCGACCCCTTCTGGTCAGCTCTTGTGCGCGGTCAGACGGTCGACAGAGCCGAGCAGTTTGTTGTCATTGCTGATTGCCAGCGTCTTGCCGTCTGCGAGCACGGTCAGCGTGCGTACGATCCCGATCTGCCCCTGGCGCCGAAACGTCTCGATCAGCGTGCGGGGGCCATCGCGTGTCACCGACACCTCTCCGGGTATGTCCGTGCCGGATATCGGCACGAACCCGCCGCCGATCGTCGCTGCGAAGGATTGGCCGGTGGAGTTACGCTGGGACATGACGTTGCCGTTGACGGTGATAGTGAAGCGGGTCTTTTCCGCGCTCGGATCGGCGATTGTGGTGGTGCGCCATGCGCCCGATGTCAGATGTGCGGCGGGATCCGCAGTCCCCGTGCGAACCTGGACTCCGGTCTCTTTGGTCGTCTTCCCGCTGGTGGCGCCGCCAATGACGACGGTGTAGGTCAGCGTCGCGCCATCGGGTGAGGCAACGTCGGTTTCATCGTGCACCACCCGGCCACGGAGGCGCTCGACCATCCGCATGGTGCGTGGGTCGATGATCGTTACCGATGCTTCGTCAAGGCTGGTCTGGCGGGCCACCGGATGAAACGCACCATCCGCAGGGATCGTGTATGACGGGACACAGCTGTCGCAGGTGAATTGCCCGTCCTTGACCGTCACCGTGAACGGCTTGTTCGAAAGCTGCGCCGACGAAAGATCGAGTACCCACTCGCCGTTGAAAACGCTCTGCTCCGCAGCAGACGTGCTCGACGCCGCACAGAGGAGCGCGACTGCTGAAAGGAAGTGCTTCATAGAGCCCCCACCGAGTTAATTGCGTCAGGATAAGCTTGCGCGGCCGGATGAGCGCTCGACGCGATTAACGACGTCGTCTTTCTGTGGCCTGCCCAAGCGATATCCCAGCGGCGTGATTTCGGTGATGGAACATTTTTGATCAGCTCGTGATCGAGGTTCAGGCGGCGATGCCGTCGCGATCTACGTTCTTCTGGTCGCTAACGTCGCGGAATGTGCGGGCAACGGCTCCGAGATAGACGATCATCTTCGTGGCGAAGACCCACTCGATCATGTCCTGGCCGGCGTCGGTAAAAGTTACCGCTCCGTCGTTTAGTTCGATCAGCTGTGCCTCTACGGCGGATTGGAAAAGACGCCGGATATGGGGGCGGGATACATGAAAGCGCCGCGCTGCCGTAGCAACTGCAAAAGGGATCGAACCGGTCGGCGGGAAGCTATCGCCCGGCGCTTCGCTCACAAGCTGGTTGAGGATTTGGGCTCCGGCGTGACGATGCGAGAAAACCTGGAAGTAGTTGTCCACGTCGTGTCCCTGCGCGCTGCTGTCCAGAAACCCTTGCGTCAAGTGCCGCACCAAGGCGTGAAAGGTGCGGGGATCGTCCAAGGCGCCAGCCACCTGCTTTGCTGCCGGTGCAATCCAAGCGGTCGCCTCGACAACCTGACGAAGATGAGCGGTGTAGGTATTCAGGAATTTGTCGGTCGGGAGGTAAACGGCCGGGGAATGCGAGGGACGTGCCGGCCTCACTTCGATAAACCGAAGATAGCCCATGTAGATAAGAAGCAAGCGCGCCCGGCCGGGGCTAGCGAGCCCAAGCTGTGTCATCAACTCCTTCAAGCGCGGCAGGGTTATGCCGCCCGAAACGTGAAGCATCGCCGTGCACAAAGCGGCGACCTTGCGACCTGCATCCTTGAGTATGCCGGCGATAGCGGGGTCGGCGTCAGCGCTTTCGAGCATTGCCCGTGCTAGCCAGCGGATGGCGCTGGGATAGCCTGGATTGGCGCGTAGACGCACATAACTTTCCAGCGGAATGATCGCGCCGGTATCCCAGGACAGCAAGTCCGTCATTTGATCCTCTAGCGCTCAGACTCGATCAGGGCGATCGGCTTTAGATGTAGTCGGCGCTCTGATCATCAGAGAGATACCCGAAAACGCGGAATTCGCTGGGAGTTTTCTCGCCGGGCACATTAACAGCCTTGAGGGATGATCTGACGACTTCTCGGTCAGCAGGTGTTTCAACCTGAATATCGACATGCAGAATGGCATCATATGCTAGCCGGAACCGAGGTCAGGATAAGCTCCGGCATAGCAACTTTGGTATCGCGCTCAAGGCGCATCGCGCCTCTCCAGCATCCTTGCACGGGTGATTACCGCCGCCAGGATGCGTGGACGTCACAGAAGTTATTCGGCGCGTGATCCGGGGATATTGGTGTTCTTGCTGGTCGGCACCGGCACCCGGGGCCACAGCAGGTGATCGAGGGACAGGGTTCCACCACCCTTGGCCAGCAGGGGCAACAGCAGACCGGCCCAGCTCAGATGGGTGGGCCAGGCATCGGGATAGACAAACACTTCGATCACCAGTGTCATGCCCAGCAGGCCCAGCGCCCCCAATCTGGTAAACAGGCCAAGGAACAGCAGCAGCGAGAACAGGTGCTCCGAAATCGTCGCGGCATAGGCGGCGAGGTGTGGTGGCACGAGCGGCAGCGCATAGTCGCTGGCAAAGAGGTCGAACGTGCCGTCGGTGATGGTGAACCAGCCTTCCACCTTGGCGCGGCCCGACAGGAAAAAGATGGCGCCCGCGCCCAGCCTCGCCACCAACAGCAACAGCCATTCGGGAAGCAGTCGCCGCGCCTGATCGGTGGCGTGGTGGCAAAACGAGATCAGCGTGGTCATCGGCTTGTCCTTGGTCGTTCGGCGGACATGGCAAGGCGGCCCGGACAGTGCGGATGGCAGCGTCCGGGCACCGCTTGGTGGAGAGGGCTGGTTCAACCGCGCGGCGTGAGCGAGCCCATGCCGTGGGGCGTCTTGATCGACGTGCAGGTGCCGATCTTCACCGCTTTCCAGGCGTTGCCCTGATAGTCCTTGACCGAGGTGCCGGCGCAACTGGTGCCGGCACCGGCCTTGCAGTCGTTCTTGCCGGCGAGCGCGACGCCATAGCACTTCTCGGTCTTGGGAGCATCGGCGGCCTGCGCGCTCGCCCCGGCAATGGTGGCCGAGAGGGCAACCGAGAGAGCGACGGCAGCGGCGGCTTGGGTAATGGTCATGATCAAGCTCCTTGGGAATGAAGGCGGTCAGGTGCGGCGCGGGCGGCGTTCCTGCCCCGGCCGACAGGGAGCATTTCGGCGCGGGTGGACGGTCGGTTACAGAATATATTTTCGACGATGGGCCGCTTGCGGTGTAACCATCGGCGGGTCTGGCGCGAAGCATGGCGTGGGAGCCCACATGCAAGCGAACGAAGCCCAGTTGAAAGCGTGGATGATTGGCGGTCTGGATGGCGATGCGGCCTGCCAGGCGCAATTGCTGCGCGCGCTCGTTCCCGTGCTCGAAGCGTTTTACCGCCGCCGCATGCGCGATCGCCGCGACGACATCGACGATCTCGTGCAGGAAACGCTGATTGCCGTTCACACGCGGCGGGCGACGTTCGACCGGGATCGCGCGTTCGGTGGCTGGCTGTTCGCCATCGCGCGCTACAAGATGGTCGACCACTTCCGCCGCTGCGGCCGAACCTGCCCGATCGAGGGGCTGGACGACATTCTGGTTGCCGAGGGGTTCGAGGAGGCCAGCAGCGCGCGGATCGATATCGACCGCTTGCTGGACGCGCTGCCGGCCAAGCAGTCGCAGGCGATCCGAGCCACCCGCCTCGACGGACTGAGCACGCACGAGGCGGCGGCGCGGGAAAGGATGGGGGAATCTGACGTGAAAGTGTCGGTGCATCGCGGCCTGAAAGCGCTTGCGGCCCGTATCAGAGGCGAATTGTAGGATGAACACCGACCAACTGATCGATGCCCTGGCGCGCGAGGTGACGCCCGTGCCGCGCCATGCCGTGGGGCGCCGCCTGGCCATTGGTCTTGCCGCGGGGGGCGTGATCACGCTTGCGCTGATCGCCTGGCTGCTAGGGTTCAATCCGCAGCTTGGCGCGGCCATCCGGCACTATTCGTTCTGGATGAAATGGGGCTACACCGTGTCGCTGGGCATCTGCGCGGCGCTGGCCACGGCGCGCCTCGCCCGGCCCGATAGTGGCCGGTTCGGCTGGTTGTGGCTGATGGCGATCCCGGTCCTTTCGCTGGTGGCGATCGGCTTGTTCGAAATGAGCCGGGTTCCGCCCGCCCAATGGCTGGCGATGTGGCTGGGGCAAAGCTGGAGCGTGTGCTCGTCGATTGTGTTCCTGCTCTCGGTGCCGATCTTTGGCGGGCTCTTGTGGTCGTTTCGGCGCCTTGCCCCAACGCGCCTGAGAGCCGCCGGCGCCACCGCAGGGCTGACGGCGGGATCGTGGGGCGCAACGCTCTATTGCCTGCACTGCCCCGAAGTGTCCGCGATCTTCGTGCTGACCTGGTATACCCTGGGGATTGGCCTGGCGGCGCTTGCCGGCGCCATCCTCGGGCCGCGTCTGCTGCGCTGGTAATCTTTTTTCGCCGCTGTAACCGCAGCCGGCACCCTGGCGAATAACCCCATGCCACTTTCGGCAATCGCATTTCCCAGGAGCGCTATGATGAACACTCTCAATTCGGGCCTGAGCCTCGCTGCCACTGCTGCCGTCGTGGCCGTGGCGGCCGCGGCTGTTGCCACCCCGGCGATGGCAGCGAGCGGCACGGCCGTGGTCCACTGCTATGGCGTCAATAGCTGCAAGGGCACGTCGGACTGCAAGTCGGGCAACCATGACTGCAAGGGCCAGAACGACTGCAAGGGCCAGGGTTTCAAGGCTCTGTCGGTCAAGGCCTGCAAGGCCGCTGGCGGCAGCCTGACCGAGCCCAAGTAAGCGCCACGACATCCACCCCGGCCTGCGCGCCGCCGCCCCGGCCAGTGGGCGGCGGCGCGCAGGCAAGAGGAGAGCGATCGTGCCTCACCCCAGCTTTGCCGGTTTCGGCCTCGGCCTGCGCAAACCGCATTATGCCGCCTTTCTGGAAGCGGCCGTGCCGGTCGATTTTGTCGAGGTGATATCCGAGAACTTCATGGTTCCAGGCGGGCGGCCAAGGCGCATCCTGCACCAGGTACGCGCGCGCTATCCAGTGGCGCTGCACGGGGTCTCGCTCTCCGTTGGCTCGGCCCATGGGTTGGACGCGGCATACCTGGCGCGTTTGCGTAGCCTGGTGGACGAGATCGAGCCATTGTTCGTGTCAGACCACCTGAGCTGGTCGCGCACGCCGGGCTTCAACGCGCACGATCTCTTGCCACTGCCCTATACCGCCGAAGCGCTCGATATCGTCTGCGCCAACCTGGCCCACGCCCAGGAGTGCCTGGGGCGTGCGATGCTGATCGAAAATCCCTCGAGCTACCTGGCCTTTGCCCAGTCCGACATGGCCGAGTGGGAATTCCTCGAACGGGTCTGCGCGCGGACCGGCTGCGGCCTGCTGCTCGATCTCAACAACATCCACGTTTCGGCGATCAACCATGGCTTCGACCCGCTCGCCTATCTGGCCGGGGTGCCGTTGGACCGGGTGCGGCAGATCCACCTTGCCGGCCACAGCCAGGGCGAGACGCTGTTGATCGATACCCATGATCAGCCGGTCCCGCCTTCGGTATGGACGCTGTTTGCGCAAGTCATCGATCGCCTGGGCCCGGTCGCGGTGATGATCGAGCGCGATGACAATATCCCGCCGCTGGCTGACCTGCTGGCCGAACTCGACCAGGCCCGGAGCCTGGCACGGCGCGGGATTGCGGCATGACGCTGGCCATGTTTCAGGCCGAATTCGGCGACTGGCTGATGACCGGATCGGACCGGGCGGCGGCGCGCTTTGGCCCGGTGGCCCAAGCCGGACTGCTGGTTTACCAGAACAATTATCGCGCGGCGTTGATGGCCTGCCTTCACGAGAGCTTTCCGCAAACGGTGCAGTGGCTGGGGCCTGAAGACTTCCAGGCCAGCGCCGCCCGCTGCATCGATGATCGCCCGCCCGATAGCTGGTCGCTGGACCACTATGCCGCCCTGTTCCCGCAAAGCCTGGCCGCGCAATGGCCTGACGATCCCGAAGTGGCCGACCTCGCCGCGCTGGAACTGGCGCTGGCCGATGCTTTTGTCGGCCCCGATGCCGATCCGCTGCCCAGCGCCGCGATGGGGAGGATCGATTGGGACAAGGCCGTGCTCCGCTGCGTGCCCAGTGCACGCCTGGTGACCTTGCGCACGAATGCGCCGGCGATCTGGTCCGCGCTGGTTCTTGGCGGCACCGTGCCGCGCGCGGAAAGGATGCCGCACCCCGTCGCTGTGCTGGTCTGGCGGCAAGGGGACACCGCCTGCTTTCGCACGCTGGACCCGGCGGAGGCCAAACTCGCCCCGCGACTGCTGGCCGGCGTATCGTTTGCCGAGGTGTGCCGCCACCTGGTGCGCGCGCATGGTGAGGCAGAAGGTGTCAGGATCGCGGGTCATTTGTTGGCGCGGTGGGCGACCGATGGCCTGCTGCATGGCGGTGCCCTGGCCTGAAATCATTGCGGTGCGGGAAAGGTGATGCAATAGAGGGGGGCGGGTGCTCGCTGGCCAGAACGTGGTGCGGGCAGGCTTTTGCGCTGGTCGGGCCGCCAGCGGGCCAACAGTCGTGTCCGGACGTTTCCCGTGTTGCATACCCATGACTTTGCCAGTGCTCTTGCCCGGCTTTGCCACGCGCTTTGCCGAGGGGCCTCTGCATTCTGTTTGCAGCTCGCGCCCGCGCTGGTGCTGTGGCGCCGGATCAACCATCGCCGCCTGGCGTTGAACCGATCGCGGGTGGTTCACCGGCTTCCTTGGGAATGGCGGCGGGCCTTTGCGCAGACAGCGGAGCAAGCATGGAAGCATTGACGGAACCGGCCCGGAACACAGGCAAGCGGGTGGGCGCGCGGCTGAGCCGACTGGCGCTTTACCGCTGGTGGCGGCGCCGGGTCGTGGGGCAGGTCGATCACCAGGCGGTCGTTGCGCGCATCTTCGCGGAAAGCTGCTGGTCACCGCGCTATGCCTTCATGACGATGATGTCTGCCGGGATTGCGATGCTGGGATTGCTGCTCTCGTCCCCGGCGGTGGTGATCGGCGCCATGCTGATCTCGCCGCTGATGAGCCCGATCCTGGGCTTTGGGTTCAGCCTGGCGCTGTTCGATTTTGCCGAAATGCGGCGTTCGCTGCTGGCGTTGGCCGTCGGCGCCGTTGCGGCGGTGGCGTTCACGGCACTGATCGTCACGGTCTCGCCATTGCAGGCCCCCACGGCGGAGATCGTGGCCCGCACGCGCCCCAATCTGTTCGATCTGGGCGTTGCCCTGTTCGCCGCGCTCGCGGGGAGCTTTGCGATCATTCGCGGGCGGGGCGAAACGATCGTGGGGGTGGCGATCGCCACCGCCCTGATGCCCCCGCTTGCCGTGGTCGGCTATGGCCTGGCAACGTGGAACCTGCCCGTGCTGGGCGGCGCATTGGCGCTGTTCGTCACCAACTTCATCACGATCGCGCTCTCGGCAACGGCGATGGCGCGCTATTACGGCTTTGGCCACCAGCTTTCCAGCCGTCAGAGCTGGACCCAGACCATCCTGCTGCTGCTGGTTTTTGTGGCCATGGCCGTGCCGCTCGGCCTGGCGCTCAACCGCATCGCGCGCGAGGCCCTGATCGTCTCGGAAGTGCGGTCGCTGCTGAACAAGCGCTTCGGCAGCGCTTCGCGCGTGACCCAGCTCGACGTGGCATTCGATCGCGAACCCAACGTCATTCGCGCGGTGGTCATCACGCCGCGCGGGCAGACGCAGAAGACCGTGGTGCTGCAAAAGGCGATCGAACAGGAACTCGGGCGCCCGGTTCGCCTCAATATCGACCAGATCCTGCTCGAACCGGGGGCCGGCGCGATCGAGGCGCAGCGCGAGGAACTGCGCCAGGCAGGCGATCAGCCGGACCTGGAGACACAGCGCCTGGCCGGAATCGCGCGGATGATCGCGCTGATCACCGGTGTTTCGGCCGATGACGTGACAATCGACCGGGATCATCACCGCGCCACGGCGGCGGCCGTGCCGCTGCCCGGCGCAACCGTTGCTACCTATCGCGTGCTTGAAGCCCGCGCTGCCGCGCAGACCGATGGCTGGAGCGTGGCGATCGTGCCACCGCAAGGCCCGCTGCCCGAGATCGCCTTTGCCAATGATGCCGACACGCTGGACCCGGTGGCGCGCGAGGCCGTGCTGGCTTCGGCATGGGCGGCGCGGCGGTGGAATGTGCCGGCGCTGGGCGTGCCGGGTCTGCCGGCCGGGACGCCACCCGCGCGGCCCAGCCTCACCCAGCGGCGCGCGCTGGCAGTCGCCGCAGCGCTGGCAACGCAGGGCATCGGCGCCATGCCGGCACCGGGCGGCGGCCAACGGTTCCACTTGTCGACCGGAGACGGCCAGTGATCGCCGGCGTGGCGCTGACGCCGTTCGATGCGGCGGCCATTCTCATCGTGCTGGCCGCCGGGCTGGGCTATTGCAACTATCGCTTCCTCAAATTGCCCGCCTCGATCGGGCTGACGGTCATGGGCGCGATTGCCTCGTTGCTCGTCGTCGGCATAGCCCGCGTCGTGCCCGGCGCCGCGTTCGCGCGGGATATCGTCGGGTTCATCGCCGGCATCGATTTCCACACCACGCTGATGGATGGCATGCTCTCGTTCCTGCTGTTTGCCGGCGCGCTGCATGTGGATTGGCACGAGATGCGGCGCGGTCGCTGGCCGATCATCGTGCTCAGCACCATCGGTGTGGCGCTGTCGACGGCCCTGATTGGTGGCGGCTTCCTGCTGCTGGCCCGCGCCATCGGCTTCGAACTGCCGGCGATCTGGTGCTTTGTGTTCGGTGCGCTGATCAGCCCGACCGATCCGGTCTCGGTGATGGGCGTGCTCAAGCGTGCCAACGTCTCGCCCACGCTTGAGGCGACGGTGGCGGGGGAAAGCCTGTTCAACGATGGCGTGGGCGTGGTCATCTTTACCATCCTGCTGGTATCGGCCTTGTCGGGTGAGGCCTTTTCCCTCGGCCATGCCGCCGGCCTGTTCGCCACCGAAGCGGGCGGCGGCGTCGTGCTCGGGCTGGTCATCGGCTGGATCGCGTTTCGGCTGATGCGCTCGATCGACGATTACAAGGTCGAAGTGCTGATCAGCCTGGCCGTGGTGATGGGCGGCTATGCCATTGCGCGGCCGCTCCATGCCAGCGGGCCGGTGGCCATGGCCGTGGCCGGGCTGATCATCGGCAATGCCGGCGTGGCCCATGCGATGAGCGACACGACCCGCGATTATCTGCACAAGTTCTGGGATCTGATCGACGATATCCTCAACACCGTGCTGTTCCTGTTGATCGGGCTAGAAGTGGTGACCATTCCGGGAGATTTGCGCCTGGTGGTCCTGGGCCTTGCCGCCATTCCGCTGGCGCTGGTCGCGCGCTCGATCTCGGTGCTTCTGCCACTGTGCGCGATCCGGCCGGGGCATCGCTATGGTCTGGTGGCCCCAGTTACGCTGATCTGGGGCGGGCTGCGCGGTGGTATATCCATCGCCCTGGCGCTGGGGCTGCCCGATGGCCCGGCGCGCCCGATCATCCTGGCGGCGACCTACCTGGTCGTGCTGTTCTCGGTCATCGGGCAGGGCGGCACGATCAAGGGCGTGTTGCAGCGCCTGACCGCGAGGGATGAAGGAGCGCCGGCATGAAGGCGCGGCTGCTGCGGCTGTCGAACACCCTGCGCGAAAGCTATTGGTTCGTCCCCACGATCATGGCCCTGGCCGCGCTGCTGCTGGCCTTGACCACGGTGATGATCGACAGCCATGCCGGATCGACGACATGGACGACCGGACTGCCCGGGCTCGACACGGCCCGGCCCGATGGCGCGCGCAGCCTGCTGTCGGCGATCGGCGGTTCGATGATCGGCGTTGCCGGGACGACCTTCTCGGTCACCATCGCGGCGGTGGTCTATGCCTCGGGGCAATATGGCCCGCGTCTGCTCAGCAACTTCATGTCGGATCGGGGCAACCAGGTTACCCTCGGCACCTTCATCGCCACGTTCGTCTATTCGCTGGTGGTGCTGCGCACGATCCACTCGGCGGGGGAGGGCGGATCGGCAGTCGCGGCGTTCGTGCCGCAACTGGCGCTGTTGATCGCCCTGGTCCTGGTGCTGTGTTCGATCGCCGTGCTGATCTACTTCATCCACCATGTGCCGATGCAAATCCACATCAACAGCGTGATCGAACAGATCGGCGGGCGGTTGGTCGATGATATCGAGGCGCGCTTTCCGGCTCGGGACGAGCCCCCATCTGCCACTTCCGCCAGCGCCATGCCGGTGCCCGCTGCCTTGTTGGCCGAGAGGCCCGTTGCCGGCCAGGACGGACCGGCCGCAATCGCGTGTCACGGCATGGGCTATATCCAGCTCATTGACGAGGACGCCGTCATCGCGGTGGCCCAGGAGCACGACATGGTCGTGCGCCTGCATCGCCAGCCGGGTGATTTCGTGCACAAGCACAGCGTGCTGATGACGGCCTGGCCGGCCGATGCCTGCACCGAGCAGGCGGCTACAGTCCTGCGCCATGCTGTCGCGCTTGGTTCGCGACGCAGCGCGCTGCAAGACCTGCGGTTCCTGATCGATGAACTGGTGGAGATTGCCGCGCGCGCTTTGTCGCCGGGCGTCAACGATCCGTTCACGGCCAGCAGTTGTCTCGACTGGCTGGGCGCGGCGCTGGCCACACTGGCGCGACGGCGCCTGCCGCCGGGCCAGCGCGTGGATGCGGAGGGAAGCCTGCGGCTGGTCGCGCAGCCCGTAACGTTCGAGGGTTTTGTCGACCGCGCGTTTGGCGCCCTTGCCCAGTATGCCAGCGCCGACATGATCGCCGGAAAGCACTATCTCGATGCACTGGGCGATGTTGCCCGCAACTGCGATGATCCTGCACTCATCGCAACGCTGGCCAGACAGGCCCGCGCCTTTCGCGCGCTAGCCGCCAAGGCGCTGGATGGCGCATGTCGCGATGCCGTGGTGGCGCGCGCCGACAGTGTGCTGAACGCCTTGGTCCATGCTGGCGCGCAAGACAGCCGCGCCGGCGATGCAGACCGAATGGAAGGGATCATATGACTGTTGCCGTTGCCCTGATCGTGGCGCTTGTCGTCACCCTGGCGCTGACCTTCGGCCGGTTTGCGCGCAGCGATACCTGGCGCGCGACGGTCACGCCCTTGGCGTCCATCATTGGATCTGGCTTTCTCATCTGCGGACCGCTGCTTGCGCGCGAGTTCGGCAGCGCGGCGCTCGGTGCCATGGCCGTTCTGCTGGGTATTGCCTATGCGGCGGGCGCGGTGATCCGGTTCAACATCGTCCATGTCGAAAGCTATCTCGCCAGGGCCAGCTTCAACAATCCCGTCGCCTGGCTGGCACGCGTGACGCAGGGCGTGCTGGCGCTCGCCTATGCGGTGTCGGTGGCCTATTACCTCAAGCTGCTGGCGGAATTCTCGCTCAAGCCGATCGCCATTGCGCCGGCGCTTCAGCCCCTTGCCGCCAATATCATCGTGACCGTGCTGATCGTGCTGATGACGCTGCTGGCCCTGGGGGGCAGTCTGCGCAAGGTGGAGCACCTGGCCCATGGCACGGTCTCACTCAAGATCGGGATCATCGCCGGCCTGCTCGTGGCGCTGGCGCTGGCGTGGGCAATCGGCGGGATGCAAGCGGCATTGCCGCCCGCGCGGCTGTCGTTCGCCAGCGTGCCGATGCTGCTCGGCCTGCTGATCACGGTGCAGGGCTTCGAGACCTCGCGCTATCTCGGCCATGCCTATCCGGCGGCATTGCGGGTCCGCACGATGCGGCATGCGCAATGGATTTCCTCGGCGATCTACCTCGCATTCATCGCGCTGCTCACGCCGTTTCTGTCGCGCGCTGCGGCCACCCAGGGGGTGGCCGGCATTCTCGACATCATGGAACTGATCGCGCCGGCACTCGGCGTGTTCGTGCTGATCGGCGCGGTTGCCAGCCAGTTGAGCGCTGCGGTGGCAGATTCTATCGGCTCGGGTGGCCTGATCAACGAGGTGTCACGGCGCAAGATCAGCGTGCCGCTCGCGTTCCTGCTGGCTGGCGCGCTCGCGATCGTCATCGTCTGGCTGACCGACCCATTCGAGGTGGTCGCGCTGTCATCGCGCGCCTTTGCCTTGTTCTATGCGCTGCAATGTGCGCTGGCGCTGATCGTTTCGGTCAGGAATGGCGTGGGAACAGCGGCGCAGCGGATCGGCTTTGGCGCCATCGGTCTGATCTGCCTGGTCGCAGCGGCGGTCGGCGCACCGGCGGAAGGGTGAGGGGCTGCCACGGGGCCGCCGTCTCCCTACTCCGTAGTGGGCGTGACCCCAAGCGCGCGATTGCCGATTCCGTTAAGGCCATGCCCAGCCTCGTGATGATAACCGTTGGCATTTCCGCAGCGCTTTGAAATGAAGACGCAGCGAAGCGCTCCAGCGAAGGGTTGAAACCCAATCAACTTCTTCAAAACAAGGATGCCATGGGCCTCGCCATCTATAGGGATTTCGCATGAATAGGGCGGGCGCTGCGATCAGGCGCTCGGCGCCTGATCTGCGGCGAATTGATCGTAGGCCTCCACCGCTTGAGCGGCATACATCAGGCTGGGACCAGCGCCCATGTAGATGGCGAGGCCCATGGCATCCATCACCTCTTCGCGGGAAGCACCGTGCCGGACGGCGGCCTGCGCGTGAAAGGCCACGCACCCATCGCAGCGGATCGCGACCGCAATGCCCAGCGCGATCAGCTCCTTGGTCTTGCTGTCCAATGCACCATTGGCCGTGGCGGCGCTGGCCATTGCAGAGAAATTCTTCATGACATCCGGTGCGCCAAGACGAACTTGCTTGATCGCGCCCGACAGTTCCTTGGCCATCTGCGGCCAGTCCTTATGCATCAAGTTCCTCCTCTCAAGGATTGATCTGTCCAGCCAGAGCATTCAATTGCCAGGCGGCAACCATGCGCTGGCCCTCCGCCTCGATGGCGGCCGCATCAGCTGCGGTGGCCTCGCGCTCGGCGTCGAGAACGGCCAGAGTGGGCTTGGCGCCGACCTTTGCTTCCAGTTGAACGCTGCGCAAAGCTTCGGCGGTCGCGGCGGAACGGGCCGCGCTGGCGTCGACCACGCGGCGCGCGGTCTGAAGGCCGGTCCAGGCGGCGATGACCGCAGCGTCGATTTGTTCCCGGGCCTCGCGCGCGCGCGCTTCGCTGGCGTCGAGCGTGGCGTCGGCCTCGTGGATTTTGGCGGTGGTGCGACCACCGGCAAACAAGGTCCAGCGGCCACGGATACCCACTGCCATCGCATCTGCGCGGTAATCTGGGAAGAATTGGTCGCGAGTGCGGGTCGCCTCGGCAAAGGCGCCAATGGTGGGCAGGCTTTCCGCCTTTGCGCCGCGTAACCCGGCTCGGGCGACGTCGATGCCTTTTTCGGCCTGTGCGAGGACGGGATTGGCGTGATGGGCATTGTCGAGCGCCTCGTCCAGGCTGGGCGGGGTGGCGGGCAGCGCTGGCAAGGGGGCGAGCGCGCCCGCTTCATGGCCGGTCAGGCGGACATATTGGGCCTCTGCGGTCACGCGGCGGCCCTGCGCGGCAGCTAGGCCAGCTTCGCCCTCGGCCCGGCGGGCGGTGGCAGCGGCAAGATCCGAGGCGGGGATTTCGCCGGCTTGAAATCGCAAGCGGGCTTGCCGCTCGACTTCGGCCAGTTCGGTGGCCATTTGCTGAAAGCGTGTCTCGATCCGGCGCGCTGCCAATACCTCAGCATGCGCAGCCACCGCGCCCACGATCACCCGCGACCGTGCATCAGCCAACGCCAGCGTGGCGATCGCCTGCCCCCCACGCGCCTGGTCCATCGCCGCAGCCACCCGCCCGCCGGCATAGAGTGGCATTTCCGCGCCTGCTCGCAGCGCCAGCGGCGTGACATTGCTGGCGGTAAAGCCAAAGAAGCCACCATTGTCGATGCGCCCGGCGCCAATCTGTCCTTCGACGCTGAGCATCGGGTTGCCCTGTGCCTTGGCGCCGTCGAGCCTTGCTTGTGCCTGCGCTTCGCCCGCCTGGGCCTCGGCCAGAACAGGAGCGTGCGCCAAGGCATCAGCGATGGTGGCATTCAGATCCTGCCCTTCGGCAAAGGCGGGCGAGGCCACCAACAAGGGCAACAGCATGATCAGATGACGCATGGCATCAGCCCTTATTTGAACGCGCAGCCCGGCTTAACGCCCAGCGCGCGGAACAGGATGGCGGCGGGACAAAAGCCCGTCACACTGGCTTGGAGCATGTTGGCCCCGGCAAACATGGTGAGGTAAATCCATGCAGGGTTCACGAACTGGGCGGCCAAGGCGCTGCCCAAAACAACTGCCCCGGCAAAGCGCATCACAGCGGAATCAAGGCTCATCACACATCCTCCTTGGTGGTTTCTTTCAGCTTGTTGATACCCAGCATTTGCAGCGCGAGCTTTTCATAGAAGGGCTCGCTGACGCCCGAGCGGACCTTCTTGAGGAAGTATTTTTCAAAGCCGACCTTGGCGAGGTGAACCCATTTGCCATGAGACGACCAATTGACGTTACGCGGCGGGATCTGGGGCTGGGCCACAAAGGCAACGCCTCCGTCGCCGAAATCGGCAAGGCACACCGCGTTCCAGCTCGGCACTTCATTCGGCTCACGCCCATCGAGTTCGGCGGCGATATTGTGGGCCACGGCCGTCACCATGCTCTCGATCATGAAGCCGGTCTTGGGCACGCCCACAGGAACCGGCGTCGGCCCCAGCGCCGGAATCGCCACGCAAACGCCCAGCGAGTAGACGTTCTTGAAATTGGGGTTGCGCTGGTGCTTGTCGGCCAGGATGAACCCGCGCGGATTGGTCAGCCCTTCGATGCCATACACCGCCTTGATGCCGCGGAAGGCGGGCAGCAGCATCGAGAAGCCGAACGGTAGATCATGCGCCTTCTTGACCGCGCCATCCTCCCCCACTTCCTCGACATGGGCCATGCCGTCATCGATGCTGGTGACGCGGGCGTTGGTCACCCACTTGATGTGCCGCTCGCGCAACTGGCTTTCCAGCAGGCCCTTGGTGTCACCCACGCCGTCGAGGCCGAGGTGGCCGATATAGGGCTCGCTGGTGACGAAAGTCATCGGCACCTGGTCGCGGATTTTGCGACGGCGTAGCTCGGTATCGAGGATGAGCGCGAATTCGTAGGCCGGACCGAAACATGAAGCGCCTTGCGCCGCGCCCACCACGATCGGCTTTGGGTTTTTGCAGAATTCGTCAAACACGTCGGCGGCATGTGCCGCATGGTCGGTCCGGCAGACCGAAACCGTGTGGCCATCGGGGCCAAAGCCGGGAATCTCATCAAATGCCAGTTCAGGCCCCGTGGCGATCACCAGATAGTCATAAGACATGCTGGTACCGTCGCGCAGTTCCACGCGGTTTTCGGCTGGATGGACGCGGGCGGCACCAACGCTGGTAAAAGTGATGCCCTTCTTGGCCATGACCGGCGGCAGCGACACGCGGATCGCGTCGGTCTCGCGCCACCGCACCGCCACCCATGGGTTGCTCGGCACGAACCAGTAATCGTCACTGTCCGACACCACGGACACCTCTGCGCGGCCTTTGGTAGCATCTCGGATCTCGTATGCGGCGATGGTACCGCCGAGACCAGCGCCCAGCACAAGGATGCGGGGCAATGCGTTTGCAGGCTTGGACATGGATCAGCTCTCCCAGAGATATGCGGCCCCTTGGCTTTCTGACCGATGGGGACTCGGCATCCGCTTCAATCGCACTTGACTAATATGACTATTAAGCAATATAAGCAAGTGGTGTTTTTTACGCGTCTTCATACGCTGCGGAATGGGAGAGCGAATCATGGTCTTTGGCTTTGGAAAGTCGGCAAAACACCGGGAGGTTGGGCCGCAGGAACTGGCGGGCATGGTTGCCGCGAATCAGGTTCTCGTCGTCGATGTGCGCGAGGTGGACGAATTCGCGAGCGGGCACATTCCCGGCTCGATCAACATGCCGCTGTCCACCTTTCAGCCGAGCAAGCTGCCCGCTCCCGGGGCCAGGCAACTTGTCCTGACCTGCCTCGGTGGCAAGCGGTCGGGCATGGCGCTCGACAAATGCGCGGCTGCGCAAGCCAGTGTCGACACCCATCTGGCTGGCGGTTTTGGCGCCTGGGCCAAGGCTGGATTGCCGGTCGAGCGCTGAGTGCAGGCGCGCAGGATCGGGCGCATCGGGCGTGGGTACGGGAGATGACAATGGTTAGAAGCCACTGGGGGGTGAAAGGCATGCAGGGCCGGGGTTTGACGGTCGGGGCCTTGGGTGTTGCGCTCATGGCGGCAACACTTCAGGGCTGTGGGCAGGACAAACCTGTGCCTGACGCGGGAGTGTCGGCGAACGGGCCACGCTTGACCGTAACTGCCAGCGATACGCCCGACTGGCAAAGCGTGTCTGCCGAGGTGACCAGCCAGGATCAGGCGCAAGTGCTGGCGCGCATTCCCGGCCTGCTGACCAGCCTGTCTGTGCGCGCCGGCGATATGGTGCGGCAGGGCCAGGTCATCGGCCGGATTGCCGACAGTCAGCTCACCTATCAATCCGCCGCTTATGGCGCCCAAGCTGCCGCCGCACAGGCGCAGGCCGCACAGGCCAAGGCCGAGCTGGATCGCGTGAAGTTCCTGGCCGCCAATGGCGTCTATGCCAAGGCGCGTCTGGAGCAGGCCGAGGCAAGCGCCAGCGCCGCCGCGGCCCAGACACGGGCCGCCCATGCCCAGCAGGCCAGCATTCGCGCGATGGCGGGCAATGGTGCGGTGGTCGCGCCAGCCAACGGCCGCGTGTTGCGCGCGGATGTGCCGGCCGGATCGCCGGTGGTGCCAGGGATGGTGGTGGCGGTGGTCACCTCCGGCCCGGTGGTGCTGCGGCTCGATCTGCCAGAAGGCCTGGCGGCCAAGGTGAAACCGGGCGCGCGGGTGCGCGTCGATGGGATGAGCGGCGAGGGTAGCGTGACGCGCATCTATCCGGCGGTGACCGCTGGGCAGGTCAGTGCGGATGTCGCCATGGCCGGGCTGGATTCGAGCCTGATCGGGCGGCGCATGGCGGCGCAGTTGGCGGCTGGAATCCATCGCGGGATCATCGTGCCCCGCGCTTTCATCGTCACGCGCTACGGTCTCGACTATGTGCAGGTTGCGACAAAATCTGGCGGGGTAATGCAAGTGCCCGTGCAGACATCGCCCGCCGCAGATGCCAAGAGTGTCGAAATCCTCTCGGGCGTCAATGCCGGCGACGTGCTCGTGGGAGGCGCCTCATGAATCTGGGCATTTCCGGGCGCATCACGCGTGCCACCATTGCCTCGCCCCTGACGCCACTGTTCCTGCTGGCGGCGATCCTTGTCGGGCTGATCGCCACGATTACCATTCCGCGCGAGGAAGAGCCGCAGATCAAGGTGCCGATGGTCGACATTCGCGTTGCTGCGCCCGGCCTTTCGGCGGCGGACAGCGTAGAACTGGCAGGCAAGCCGCTCGAGCAGATCGTCAAGAGCATCGACGGCGTCGAGCATGTCTACACCCAGGCGCAAGACAATGGCGTGATGGTGACGGCCCGGTTCAATGTGGGCCAAGACCCTGAAGCGGCCGCCACCCGTGTGGACGAGAAGATCAAGGCGAACATCGACAAGATCCCTGCCGGCGTCCAGCCCCCGCAGATCACCGTGCGCGGCATCAGCGACGTGCCCATCGTGGTCTTGACGCTCACCCCCAAAGGACCGGGCTGGGACGAACGCAGCCTTTACACGCTGGCTAGCAAGCTGCGCACGGAAGTGGCCAAGGTGGACGATGTGGGCTTGACCTTCATCACCGGGGGACAGCGCGAGGCGATCCGCGTTGTCCCCGATCCGGCAAGGCTGGCGGCGGCGCGTGTGCCGCTCTCTAGCGTCATTGATGTCATCCGTCAGGGTGGCCGCAGCTTCCCCGCCGGCTCGGTCCGCGAGGGTGGGGCAGCGCTGGCCGTGAGCGCAGGCGCGCCTTTCGCCAGTGTGGATGAGGTGCGCCGGCTGACAGTGCGCTCTGCAAGCGGCGCGCCGGTGCTTCTGGGCGATGTTGCGCAGGTTGAGCAAGGCGGCGCGCAGGATCAGGCGCGCAGCTGGCGCTGGAGCAAGGATGGCAGCGGATGGCGACAAGCGCCTGCTGTCTCCATCGCCATTGCCAAGCGCAACGGGGCCAATGCCGTCACTGTTTCTCAAGGTGTAGTGGCGCGGGTCGAGGCGTTGAAGGGCGGGCTGATCCCGGCCAGCGTTTCGGTCAATGTCACGCGCGACTATGGCGAAACGGCGAATGACAAGGCCAATGAACTGATCTTCCATCTGGCTTTGGCGACAGTGTCCATCGTCATCCTGATCGGCTTCGCCATCGGTTGGCGCGAGGCGGGGGTGACGGCGATTGTCATTCCCACCACCATCATGCTCACCATGTTCGCCTCGCGGATCATGGGCTTCTCGATCAATCGCGTATCGCTGTTCGCGCTCATCTTTTCGATCGGCATTCTGGTCGATGACGCCATCGTGATGATCGAGAACATCGCCCGGCACTGGGGCATGAACGATGGTCGCAGTCGCCAGCAGGCCGCTATCGAGGCCGTGGCCGAGGTGGGCAATCCCACGATTATCGCGACCTTGACGGTGGTGGCCGCCTTGCTGCCGATGCTGTTCGTCTCGGGGTTGATGGGGCCTTACATGGCGCCGATCCCGATCAATGCCTCGGCGGCGATGGTGTTCAGCTTCTTTGTTGCGGTGGTGATCGCGCCCTGGCTGATGATCCGCTTTGCGCGGGGTGCGCTCGCCCATGGCCATGCGGGCGAGGATGGCGGCAAGCTCGGCGCGCTCTATGCCCGCTATGCCAAGCGCGTGATCGCCACGCGGGCCAGCGCCAAGCGCTTTCTGATCGGCGTTGGCGTTGCCACTTTGGTGGCCTGCTCGATGTTCTATTTCAAGGCCGTGACGGTCAAGCTCTTGCCCTTCGACAACAAGAGCGAAGTGCAACTGGTGGCTGATATGCCCGAAGGCACTTCGCTGGAGGAAACCTCGCGCATTCTGGAGCAGGCCAGCGCCATTGCGCGCCAGATCCCCGAAGTGAGCGCGATGGAAGCCTATGCAGGTACGGCGGCGCCGTTCAACTTCAATGGCCTCGTGCGCCATTATTTCCTGCGCAGCCAGCCCAATCAGGGCGATGTCATGGTCAGCCTCGCCGCTAAAGGCGATCGCAGCCGGTCGAGCCATGCCATTGCCGTTGATCTACGTGAACGGTTGCGGGCGCTGGCACTGCCTGCCGGTGGTGTGATCAAGGTGGTGGAAACGCCGCCGGGGCCGCCGGTGCTGGCGACCTTGCTGGCAGAGGTCTACGGACCTGACGAGGCGACACGGCAGAAAACCGCGCTGGTGCTCGAACAGATTTTCAAGTCCGTGCCCTTCATCGTCGATACCGACAACTCATTCGGCGTGGCTCGCCCAACGCTGCGACTGGTGCCTGATCGCGACAAGCTGGATCACTATGGCTTGGCAGAGAGCCAGGTGCTCGACAGCATCGGTGCGCTGATGGGGCGGCAAACCCTCGCCTACGTGCCGCGCGGCGCCGATCGTGAACCGCTGCCGGTGGAGATCGGCCTCGATCAATCGCAGCGGAGTTGGTCGGGCGCGCTGGCGGCGACGCCTGTGGCGGTCACGCCCGCAGGGCAGTTGCTCAGCCTTGGTGAACTGGTTGATGCCAAGGCCCAATCTGGCGGGCAGGCGATCTTCCGCCGCGACGGGCGGGGCGCCACCATGGTGATGGCCGACATGGCGGGCCGCTACGAGGCACCGATCTATGGCCTGCTGGCGGTGGACAAGGCAGTGGAGGCCTATGACTGGGTGGGCCATGGGCTAACGAAACCGACTATCCTGATGCACGGCCAGCCCGACGACGAAAGCCACACATCGATCCTGTGGGATGGCGAATGGGAGATCACCTGGGTCACCTTCCGCGACATGGGCGGAGCCTTCATGGTGGCGCTGCTGGCGATCTATGTGCTGGTGGTGGGGCAGTTTGGCAGCTTCAAACTGCCGCTGGTGATTCTCACGCCCGTGCCGCTGACGCTGATCGGCATTGTCTTGGGCCATATGCTGTTTGGCGCGCCGTTTACCGCCACCAGCATGATTGGCTTCATCGCGCTGGCCGGGATCATCGTGCGCAACTCGATCCTGTTGGTCGATTTCATCCGCCATACCGCCACGCCCGGCAAATCGCTGCGCGATGTGTTGATCGAGGCCGGGCGTATTCGCGTCAAACCCATCGCGCTGACCGCCGCTGCCGCCATGATCGGCGCAAGTGTGATCCTCACCGATCCGATCTTTCAGGGGCTGGCCATTTCTCTGCTGTTCGGGCTGGCTTCCTCCACGTTGCTCACCCTTCTGGTCATTCCCGCCATCTACGTGGTCTTGCGGGATGACGGGATTGCCTTATCTGGAGGGGCACTATGAAGCCCACTGACCTTTCCGAATTGAAATCGAACGCTACGCATATGGCGGCGCGGCTCAAGCTCATGAGTCATCCCGAGCGCCTGTTGATGCTGTGCCGCATGGACGAAGGTGAGGTCAGCGTGAGCGAGCTGGTGGCGATGACGGGCCTTTCGCAGTCCGCCGTTTCGCAGCACCTGGCCATGTTGCGCGCCGAAGGTGCGGTGAATGTGCGCATCGACGCGCAGGTACGCTGGTACAGCCTGAGCGATCCCGTCGTTTCGGGTGTGATCCACGCCATGTGCGCGCTATGCGATGCGGGCGCTGTTGGTATGCACGCCAAGGCCTGCTGAAGGTTTCGGTTAAAGACTGATCGTCTGATTGGCCAAGGCTAGGCGGTAGCTGATCAAGATTAGCCCCGTCCCTGTCTCATCCAGCTACGCGCCAAGCCTTTGCACAAGGCGGCTTTCGGTTGGCGCGTCCGTCCTTCGCTCGGTTGATGCAGCACCAGCCATGGGTGCCCGGCCAGCAAAGCCCGCGCAAAGGCTACGCGCCGTCTTTGCCCGCGAGACAGCTGCGCCCCATCGCCCAGCCATTGATCCAATCCATCGGGTACGCTTCCAGCAGATCGACATCGCGGCCCAAGCAGGCAGCCATCTCGTCGCGGCGCAAAGGCAGTGGCCCCGCCAGTGTGGGCTTGGCGATGTGGGCCAATAGCTCCATGCGCAGATCAGCCCGCGCAAACGGTGCGGCGCGGTGGCCCAGCATCCGCTCGCCGTAGCGGGCGCCCTGGACGGAGCGAGCGAGGGAAAGGGACTTGACCATATTATAATTCAATAATATTAGAAATATCTGCAATTAGCAAGCGAGTCTACGCGTATGTGTCGCCTGCCATTGCCGGTGTTGTGCGGAATGCGCAGCCTTACCAAGGGGGGCATGTCCGATGGATATGGCGGTTGTTGAGTTATCCCGGCTGCAGTTTGCACTGACAGCCATGTACCATTTTCTTTTCGTGCCTTTGACGCTCGGCCTCTCTTTCATGCTGGTCATCATGGAGAGCATCTATGTGATCACCAAGCGCCCAATCTGGCGGGTGATCACGCGGTTCTGGGGCAAGCTGTTTGGCATCAACTTCGTGTTGGGCGTGGCAACGGGCCTGACCATGGAGTTCGAGTTCGGCACCAACTGGGCCTATTACGCTCACTACGTTGGGGATATTTTCGGTGCCCCGCTGGCGATTGAAGGGCTGATGGCCTTCTTCCTCGAAGCGACCATGGTCGGCGTGATGTTCTTCGGCTGGGATCGCCTGGGCCGGGTACAGCACTTGATGGTCACCTTTCTGGTCGCGCTGGGCACCAACCTTTCGGCGCTGTGGATCCTGATTGCCAATGGCTGGATGCAGAACCCGGTCGGCGCCACGTTCAACCCCGAAACCATGCGGATGGAAGTGACCGATTTTTCGGCGGTGCTGTTCAATCCGGTGGCGCAGGCCAAATTCGTGCACACCGTCAGCGCGGGCTATGTCTGCGCGGCGACCTTCGTGATGGGTGTTTCGGCGCTTTATCTGCTGCGTGGCAAATACACCAATATTGCTCGCCGTTCGATGATGGTGGCCTCGGCCTTCGGGTTGGCCTCGGCGCTGTCGGTGGTCGTGCTGGGTGATGAAAGCGGTTATGCGCTGACCGACAACCAGAAGATGAAACTGGCCTCGATTGAAGCCATGTGGGAAACCGAAGCGGCCCCGGCCGCCATCACGCTGGTGGGCTTGCCCGATGTGGCGGCGCGCACCACGCATGGCGCGATCAAGTTGCCCTATGTCATGGGCATCATTGGCACGCGTAGCCTGACCGGCAAGATCGACGGGATCGAGGAACTGGTGCTGCGCGCAGACGAGCGCATCCACAGCGGCATCATCGCCTATGATGCGGTGGAAAAGCTGAAGGTTGACCGCGCCGATGGGCCTGCCCGCGCTGCCTTTGAGGCGCATAAGCGTGACATCGGTTACGCCATGCTGCTCAAACGCTATGTCGCCGATCCGCGCAAGGCGGATGACCAGCTGATCCTGAAAGCGGCGTGGGACACTGTGCCCAATGTGCCGGTGATGTTCTTCCTGTTCCGGGGGATGGCGGCATTGGGCTTTGGCTTTATCGCCTTCTTCGGCATGGCCTTCTATTGCGCCTCGGCCTGCCAGTTCTCAAAGCGCTGGTTCCTAAAACTGGCGGTGGTGATGATCCCGCTGCCGTGGATCGCGATAGAATCGGGCTGGGTGCTGGCCGAAATCGGGCGTCAGCCCTGGGCGGTGGACGGCGTGCTGCCCACCTTCCTTGGTGCCTCCTCGCTGACCGTGCCGCAGGTGTGGGCGACGATTTTCGGCTTCACCGCGCTGTATGGCACGCTGGCCGTGATCGAGATCCGCCTGATGATCGCCGCGATCCGCAAGGGGCCGATCGAGCACCACGAGCTTACCGCGCAGGCGCAGGGCTTTGCCCCGCTACCCGCCGAATAAGGGGACAGGATATGCATATCCCTCTCGATTATGAAACGCTGCGGGTAATCTGGTGGGCGCTTTTGGGCGTGCTGCTGATCGGCTTTGCGCTGACCGATGGCTATGACCTTGGCGTTGGGGCTTTGCTGCCCTTCGTCGCGCGTACCGATCAAGAACGCCGGCTGGTCATCAACGCCATCGCCCCGCACTGGGAGGGCCATCAGGTGTGGTTCATCCTTGGTGGCGGCGCGATTTTTGCGGCATGGCCGTTCGTCTATGCGGTGAGCTTTTCCGGCTTCTACCTTGCGATGTTTCTCGTTCTGGCGGCGCTGATCCTGCGGCCGGTGGCGTTCAAGTATCGTTCGAAGCATGCCGATGCCGCATGGCGCAACCGCTGGGATTGGGCCCTGTTCGTGGGCGGTTTCGTGCCGGCGTTGGTATTCGGTGTGGCGGTGGGAAATGTGCTGGTTGGCGCGCCCTTCCGCTTCGATAGCGATCTGCGCATGACCTATGAGGGCACGCTGCTTGGTCTGTTCACGCCCTTTACGCTGCTCACCGGGCTGCTCTCGGTGGCGATGCTGGCGCTGCATGGTGCGGGCTGGCTGGCGGTGAAGATCGAGGAGGGGGTTGTGCTGACCCGCACCCGCGCCATCGCCCGTATCGCGGCGCTGGCCAGCATCGCACTGTTCCTGATCGGCGGGGTGATGGTGGCCAAAGGCGGCATGGGGCTGGCGCTGACGGGGGCTGTTAATACCCAAGGCCCGTCAAACCCGCTGATGTCGGCCAGCGTCGCTGCGCCCGGTGGATGGTTGGCCAATTACAGCGGGCATCCGTGGATGGTGCTGGCGCCGGTCTTGGGGCTGCTCGGGCCATTGGTTGCACTGGTGGGTATCGTCAAACGATCCGGTGCGCTGAACCTCATCGGCACCGCGCTGGCCACTACCGGCATCATCGCCACGGTGGGCCTGTCGATGTTTCCCTTCATCCTGCCGTCCTCGATTGACCCGCGCTCCAGCCTGACCGTTTGGAATGCCTCGTCCAGCCATATGACTTTGTTCATCATGCTGATTGTGACGGTGATCTTCCTGCCGATGGTGCTGGGCTATACGGCCTGGGTGATGAAGATGCTGGGCGGGCGGATCACTCTGCGTGATGTCCAGACCAACCCCGACTTTTACTGAAAGGAACTTCCATGTGGTATTTTACATGGGTGCTGGGTTTGGGCCTTGCGGTGGGCTTTGGCATCATCAACGGGCTGTGGCACGAATTCAATTCGCCGATAGACGAGGATCCTGCGGTCTGAACCTTCACGGTTAAGCAGGTCAGGACACAGCGGCGCCGACCCTTCCCGTCGGCGCCGCTTTGGTTTGGAATTGGAAGGAGGTGCGGGATGAGCGCAATTTCCAGGATCTGTTCCTTGGCCTTGGTCGCAGCAGGATTGGCCTTTCCAGCCCTCACTTTCGCCAAGGGGCGGCATGCTGTCGCGGAACAGCCCTATTATGTCTTTCAAAAGGTGGTCTACCAGAACGATGGTGGTTGGCCGGATGACAAAGCCTATTTCAACCGCCTGTTGCGCCATATCGGCGCGCATATTGCCGCCACGGACGGCAAAGTTGAAATCCGTGTTGTCAACTTTGCAGCCGGGGTAAAGCTTTTCGTGATGGCCAAGGAGGATGCCGAGCTTGCCAAAGCCGTCGATGAGCTGCGGGCCAAGGGCGTGCGCTTCCTGGTCTGCAACAATACGATGCAGGGGATGAAGCTGACCCCTGCGGACCTTTATGGTGTGAAGCCTGATGATGTCGTTCCCAGCGGGGTTGCTGAAATCGCGCGTTTGCAGGGCAAGGGCTATGTCTATCTCCATCCATGAGCGGTCATGAATCCTTGAGCTGTCATGACCCTTGCAGATCACATCCTGTATGCGGGTGCTTGGGCGGGTTTTGCCCTATGCCACAGCCTGACGGCGGGGGCTGGGCCTTCGCATGGTATGGGTCGTCTGTTCGGGCGGGGGCATAGACTCGCCTACAATGCGCTGGCTTTCGTGCAGATCGTGGTGGTCTTGGGGCTGGGCCGATGGTTGGCACAGGGCAATCAACCCTTTGCCCAGCCATTGTGGCTGACCAGTTTGCGCTGGGGAATGGTTGTCTGCGGGTTGGTGCTGGGTCTGTTTGCTTTGCGGGCCTATCGTCTGGGGCCATTTGTCGGTTGGGCACAACTGCGCGGCGAGGAGGATGCCGCGCAGGATCTGGCGGTCGCTGGCCTGCATCGCCATATGCGTCATCCGCTCTATACCGCCGCCTTGCTGCTGCTGTGGGGCAGAGTGGATCACGAACTTGCCTTGGCCACGGCGATTTGGGCCAGTCTATATCTGGCTGTGGGCAGCCATTTTGAAGAGCGCCGCCTGTTGGCGCGCTATGGCGAAGCTTACAGCCGCTACCGCGCGATCACGCCGCGCTTTTTCCCGAGCCTGTTTTAGGCCGGTTTACGCGCCACGAGATCGATGAGCGCCGACATGCCGCTGTGTCCCGGACCTTCCTCGATGACGCTGTCATGGACGGCCAGATGCTTGATGTCCCATCCGGCGAAGGCTTCGCGCAGCATGTCCTCGTTGTAGAGATTGTCAGGCAAGCTTGGTCCGCCCGTGTCATAGGCGATCTGTTCGGGCCGATAGCCTTGCAGCAGGATCAGGCCGCCGGGACGGGTTGCCCGCTGCATTCCGGCAAAGATCCGGGCGCGCAGGGCCGGGTCAGCGAACTGGATGAAGATCGCCACCACTGCGTCGAAGCCGTCTTCGGGCCAGTCCCATGCGGCAAGATCGGCCTGTTGCAGGCCGAGCGATACCCCTCGTTCCTGCGCCAGCTTGCGCGCTTTGGCGAGGCCCGCCTCGGCAATGTCGATGCTGGTGACGTGATGGCCTTGGGCTGCCAACCAGACGCCATTGCGCCCCTCTCCATCGGCCACGCACAGCACGTTGCCCATTGCAGGCAGGCGCGCGGCCTGCTGCGTCAGGAACACGTTGGGCTCTGTGCCGAACAAGTAATCTTTCCCGGCGAAGCGGCCGTTCCAGTGACTTGCGTGATCCATCATCCGCGAGCCCATTCCACGATGCGGCGCGCATCCATGGCGCCCGAAATCCGTTTCACCTCACGCCCGCCCGCCAGCAGCATCAGGGTGGGGATCGACTGGATGCGGTGCGCCGCGCCCAATGCTTGTTCGGCCTCGGTATCGACCTTCAGCAGGCGCATGGTGGGCTCCAGCATCCCGGCGGCCTGTTCAAACGCCGGGGCCATCGCGCGGCATGGGCCACACCATGGCGCCCAGAAATCGACCAACACGGGCAGCGTTCCCTTGCCCACATGCGCAGCAAAGCTGGCGGCGTTAACAGGCAGGGGGTAGCGGGTGAACAGAGCCATATGGCATTTGCCACAGTTGGGTCCATCGCTGAGCCTTTCGCGTGCCACGCGGTTGGCGCCGCCGCAATGCGGGCAAATCACGATCTCGCTCATGCCTGTCCTCCCGAAAGTGCGGTCTAGCTACGCTACAGCATGTAGAGCGCGACCACCACAATGCCAGAGGCGAAGATAGTGTTGAGCATGCCGTTGGCCCCCGACAGTCGGCGCGAGGCCCATATGCCCAGCACCGTACCGCCAATGTGCTGCGCTTCGCGGTGACCGTGCATTTCGGCGCAGGATGGCAAACCGGCCGATAAGGCCCGCAACGGCGCGGCCGATGCTGCGTCAAAGCGCCTTGCCGCATGCCGATTTCGGCAAGGCGAAGTCGGGATTGGCCAGAAACCGCTGATCGGTCAGCGATTGCAGAAAGGTCTCGATCGGGGCCACTTCCTGCGGCGGAATCGCAA
>NZ_LJHO01000007.1:0-189810 GCF_001295765.1 Novosphingobium sp. AAP1
CGAGCCACAGCTACGGGCCAAATGCTCTCCAACACGGGGGCACATTTAACTGATGCCATAACTGCTGCTGCGATGAATGGGCGCCGACACGTAATAAGCACCTCCTTCTGCCACAAATTGCTCATAAAAGAGTGATGACTTTCACCAATTGGAAATCTATGGTTGAGATAAATTGAAATCGGCGTAAGGTCAGCGGGAAAATCTAACGAAAAGAGTGCTATAGACGAGGTCGGAGCAGGTCAGAATTTCGCACAGCCAAGACCACGCCGTGATCGCAAGATTCTGAAAAGTTTCAATATTTTCCAAACAAGTAAGCAGTGCTGGAGGCCAACCGACGCCCGCTGCTGGATATACGAAATTTAATGCTCGATGCTCACGTTAGTATGCAGTCAAATAATCTGAGACGTAAAATTCCAAAATGGTCGGAAATTATCAACCGGGGAATCTATGTCAGTTTCACTTTCTAAAAATCAGAGCGTTAGCCTCTCAAAGCAAGCACCCAATGGCCTATCGGCAATCACGCTGGGCGTGGGCTGGGATGTTGCCAAGCCTAAGGGCTTCTTTGGCAAGGTTTTTGGCGGTGGCAACGACAGCATCGACCTCGATGCCTCAGCACTTCTGCTAGACTCAAACAAGAACGAAATCGATGCCATCTGGTTCGGTCAATTGCAGAGCAAGGACGGTTCGGTTCGCCACAGCGGCGACAACCTGACTGGCGAAGGCGACGGCGACGATGAGTCAATCGCGATCAACCTAGATCAGCTGCCGGGTCAGATCGAGCATGTCGTGCTAACCGTTAACAGCTTTCGTGGGCAGACCTTTAACCAGGTCGAAAATGCTTACGGCCGGGTGGTCGACAACGCGAATGGCAAAGAACTCGCGCGTTTTCCCATCTCGGACAGTGGCCCGCACACGGGCCTGATCCTCGCTTCCCTGAGCCGCAACGGGGGCGACTGGACATTCAAGGCGATCGGCCACCGCACCAACGGCAAAACTGTCAAGAATCTGGTAGGCGACGCTAAGCGCGTGATCTGATTGCCGCATTCAGAATGCCGTGCCCTGAGTGGCACGGCTTTTCCATGTGATACGGGGGACCTCCATGCAGCTACAACGCGGCGAAAAGCGCGGGCTGTCTGATCTTGGCATCGGCACGACGTGCACGGTGAAGATCGACTTCGGCCTTGATGGCATCGACATTGCAGCCTTTAGCCTTAATGCCGATAAGAAAATAGGGGACGACCGCTACGTTGTGTTGTTCAGCAATCTGAATAGTCCGGAAGGTGCGATTAGGCTCACCCCCTACTCGGATACGGCGACCTTCAACTTCGAACTAGATCTTCTCCCGGCACATATTGAACGCATTGTATTGACCGCCACTCATGACAGCCAACCGGTGGCCAATTCACGCCCCCTGATCGTCAGTGTGGATGGTGGGAAAGCCGTGTTCGATGTAGCACCGTACTTGTCGAGTGAGAAAGCTATCATGCTCGTCGAGTTCTACCGTCACACCAGTGGCTGGCGTCTGGGCACGGTTGGCGCAGGCTTCAACGGTGGCCTTGCCGCCCTGGTGGCTCACTTTGGCGGTGATGTCGCTGAATCCTCGCCCGCCCTTGCGCCAGCGCCGATTTCTCCGTCGCCACCGCCGCCGACACCCTCGGCACCCGTTTCGCTGCGTAAGATTTCACTGGAGAAGTCCAATTCAACCGTCAGCCTGAAGAAACAAGGTTCGACGTTCGGTGAAATCGTTCTAAACCTCAACTGGAACCAGGACACTGGAAAGAAGGGTTTCTTTGGACGGTCAAAGGGCGTCGATCTTGATCTGGGTGTCATTTACCAGATGAAGGATGGGCACGGGGGCATCGTCCAAGCGCTGGGACGGACTTTTGGCAGCTTCCACCAGTTCCCTTGGATCGAGCTGTCAGGAGACGATCGCACTGGCGCTGTTGCCGCCGGTGAGACAATCCGGATCAACGGCAAGTACTTCGACGAATTCGAGCGTATCGCTGTCTTCGCATTGATCTACGACGGCGTGCCTGATTGGAGCCACACCGACGGTGTTGTTCGTATGAATATTCCTGGTCAACCTGAAATCGAAGTACGCATGAACGAGGGGCGGAACGACAAGCGTCTGTGCGGCATCGCCACCATCGAGAACCGTAACGGTGAACTCAAGATGGAGCGCTACATGCAGTATTTCGATAGCCAACAGCCGTTCGCTGAGTCGCTGGGATACTACTTCAACTGGCGCTCCGCGACCAAAGACTAACGTAAAACTGTCCGTCTTTCGAGACGCTTCTGGAAATAGGAATTAGCCCATGCAAGCTTTCCGCGGCTCGATCGTCTTTACGATCGTTTGCCTCACTCTTGCAGGCATTCTCGGGTATGCCGAGACTGGCCTTCTCGGCCAAGCCCTCTCGATGATCTTTCTCGCCGGTGTGCTCGGTGTGATGGAAACCTCGCTCAGTCTCGACAACGCCGTGGTCAACGCCTCGATCCTCAAGGACATGGATGAGAAGTGGCAGCGTCGCTTCCTTACCTGGGGCATTCTCATCGCCGTTTTCGGCATGCGCATCGTCTTCCCTATCCTGATCGTCTCATTCGCCGCGATGGTCACGCCATGGGAAGCAGCGCGCATCGCGATCACCGACCACAAGCTTTACGAAGCGATCGTCACCGGTGCGCACATCGGCATCTCCGGCTTCGGGGGCGCATTCCTCATGCTGGTGGGTCTCAGCTTCTTTTTCGACGAAGATCGCGAGCACCACTGGATCGGCTTCATCGAAAAGCCACTCGCAGCCTTCGCCAAAGTCCCGGCCGCACCCTATATCGCGACAGCCGCGATCATCGGTGCTCTCTCGTTCACACTCGACGCGGCCGCACAGCGCACCTTTCTGATCGCCGGCTTCTCGGGCGTTGCGGTCTATTTCCTCGTCCAGACGTTCGGCGACTTCATGGGCGGGGAGGAAGACGCAGCAACAGGCAAGATTGTGCGTTCGGGCGCGGCGGCTTTCGTCTATCTCGAATTCCTCGATGCCTCGTTCTCATTCGACGGCGTGATCGGTGCCTTTGCCATCACCAACGATATCTTGCTCATTGCGCTTGGCCTCGGGATCGGCGCCATGTTCGTCCGCTCCATGACCGTCGCTCTCGTGAAGGGCGGCCACCTCAGCGAGTTCCGATTCCTCGAGCCAGGCGCATTCTACGCCATCGTGGCTCTGGCCGTCATCATGCTAATCAGCATTCGCGTGCATACTCCCGAAGTCGTGACCGGCCTCATTGGCGCGCTGATAATCGGTCTCTCGCTTTGGGCCTCCATCCGCCACAAGAAGCTTTTCCCGAACGAGTATGAGGAAGACGGCGAGGCCGATGCGATCCTGCCGACCGGCGACGTCGTGCCAGGAACGCATACCACATGATCCATTAGGCGGCTCTACCAGAGCCGTCGTTCTCTTCCGGATCCGCGGGTGTTCCAGGCGGCGCACACGCAACTTCTACCACCGGTTACTGCCACAAATGGAAAGGACCAATGCCATGGCAATTTCTCTCTCAAAAGGCGGCAATGTCTCGCTGTCGAAGGAAGATCCCGGCCTCGACGAGATCATGGTCGGCCTGGGTTGGGACGCACGCTCGACCGACGGCCAGGATTTCGACCTCGATGCCTCCGCATTCCTGCTCAAGACCGACGGTAAGGTGCGCAGCGACAGCGACTTCTGTTTCTACAACAATATGAATGTCGCAACCGGCGCGGTTGTGCACCAAGGCGATAATCGCACGGGCGCAGGCGATGGCGACGATGAGCAGATCAAGATCACCCTGTCCAAGCTTCCGGCTGACGTCGACAAGGTTGCCATCGTCGTCACCATCCACGAGGGGGAACAGCGCCGCCAATCGTTCGGCCAGGTCTCGAACGCCTTTATTCGTCTGGTCAATGAGAAAACAGGCAAGGAAGTTGTCCGATTTGACCTGTCTGAGGACGCTTCCATCGAAACCGCGATGATCCTCGGTGAAGTCTACCGCCATGGCTCAGACTTCAAGTTTCGAGCGGTTGGCCAAGGTTACAAGGGAGGACTTGCCCCGCTTGCCACCAATTACGGAGTTAACGTCGGATAATTTATGCCGAAAGATATTGAATCAGCTTTGATCCACAAGATATCTTTCTCTTTGCAAGTAGCTGGCAATCTCTTTCCCCAGGGCGGGGTACAGCCCCGCCCCCTCGCCTTAAGGATCCCTCCCCCATGACAGTTTCCCTCGTCAAAGGTGGCAACGTCAACCTTAGCAAGGAAGCGCCGGGCGTTTCTTCCATCACCGTTGGCTTGGGCTGGGACGCCCGCAAAACCGACGGCCAGGAGTTCGACCTCGACGCCTCGGCCTTCATCCTCGGCCAGGATGAAAAGGTTCTTTCGGACACCCACTTCGTCTTCTTCAACAACAAGATTTCACCCGAAGGTGCCGTTATCTATGGCGGAGACAACCGCACCGGTGCCGGTGACGGCGACGACGAAACCATCAAGGTGGACTTCGCCAAGCTTCCAGACACGGTAAAAAAGATCGTGATCGCCGTGACAATCTATGAAGGCCAAGCCCGCCGCCAGAACTTCGGCATGGTCTCGAATGCTTATGCGCGCGTAGTCAACGATGCCGATGGCAAGGAACTCGCTCGCTTCGACCTCAGCGAGGACAGCAGCACCAATGCAGCCATGACCTTCGTTGAGCTCTATCGTTCAAACGGCGACGTCAAGGTGAAGGCCATCGGCGAAGGTTGGGCTTCGGGACTGGCAGGGCTGGCTGGCGCAATGGGCGTCAATGTCTGAACCTGCGGGAATTTAGCACGCCATCTTGCCCAAGACTGGGACCGGGTCACCTTGGCACCGGCCCCAGTCCCTTGATAACAAGGAACACGTTGTGCTCACCATGTCACCCGGCGAGAAGCGCGCTGTATCGGATCTGACCGCCAGCCGTCAGCTCGACGTTACCGTCCGCCATGCACCTGACGACATCGACATCGTCGCCTTTGGGCTGAATGCCGAGCGCAAGATTGCTGATGATCGCTACACCATTCTCTTCAGCAACGAACGCAGTCCCGACGGCGCCATCGCCTATCGCCGCACGTCGGGCGCAACAGTCATCTCGATCGCCCTCGATCGGTTACCAGCCTCGCTGGATCGCATCTCGCTCGTCGCAAGCCATGATACGGTGCCGCTCAAGCAGGCGCGTGAACTCTGCGCCGACTTCGCTGGTGTAGCTTTGGTTCAGCCCCTGCCCCATCTCGGCGACGAAAAGGCGGTGATCCTGCTCGACCTCTATCGCCACAACGGAGCATGGCGCATTGGCGCGGTGGTGCAGGGCTTTTCTGGTGGCCTCGCCAACCTCGTCCGTCACCTCGGTGGCGAGGTGGAAGTAGCCCCGGCAGCACCACCTCCTCCACCTTCGTCGCCACCGGTCTCCCTGAGCAAGGTCGACTTGCGCAAGCAGAAGGTCGGCGTCTCGCTCAAGAAGCTCGGGATCGACCAGGAGAAGGCGGAAGTCCTCTTCGTGATCGACGCAACCGGCTCCATGAGCAGACTCTACAGCAACGGTACAGTGCAGGAAACGGTCGAAAGGATCGTGCCCGTCAGCCTGCGCCTCGACGATGATGGCACCATGCCGACCTGGTTCTACGCTTCGGGCTGTGCCCGCACCGAGGACATTACCGCGAAGAACTATGAGGGTTACGTACCTCGCACCCTCCCCGGCCCGATGAAGCCTGTCCAAGGCGTGCAGAAGCACTCTTGTGCATCAATCAATCGCAAGGGCGAGGTCACCATCGGCGGGGTCAACAACGAGATCGTCATTCTCAATGCTTTGCTCGCCGACGAGCCTGCCGACCGCACTACGCCGCTCCTTGTGATCTTCATGACCGACGGCGGGTTTGCGCCGAGCAAGGACATCGCCCGCATCATTACCAACGCGGCACACAAGCCGATCTTCTGGCAGTTCGTTGGCATTGGCAACAGCAACTTCGGCATGCTGCGTAGCCTCGACACGCTGCCGAACCGTGTCGTCGACAACGCCGGTTTCTTCGCCGTCAACGATCTCGCCAAGATCACCGACGAGGAACTTTATGACCGCCTGCTTTCCGAATTCCCGGCCTGGCTCAAAGCCGCGCGCGCCAAGGGCATCCTGCGGACACGCTGAGTGCGTCCCTTTTATCTCTTTCAGGACATCCGATGCGTATCTGGTTCAATCGCGGCTTCTCGCTGGCTCCCATCGCCAAGGCGATGATGGCAGCAGACACCGACCTTGAGGTCGTCACCAGCGTGGACAAGAACAGGCCGGTCCATGCCGGGGCATATGACACCTGGGTTGAGCCTACTGTCGACGACGAGGCCTATGTCGCATGGGTGCGCAACCAGATCATCGAGAACGAAATCGACCTGTTCATTCCAACGCGGCACCGCAAGCTTCTTGCCGGCATCGCGCTGCCTTGTGCGGTCCATCTGCCAGCCGATATCGCTACGCTCGAACTCCTCGACGACAAGTTCGCCTTTGCCGATGCCATTGCTGGCGAGCCGTTCCACCTCGAGACCATCAACATCGCCAGTTCCGCCGATCTTGCTGCCGCACTTGCGGCATTCGCCGCGCTGCCGGATGAAACCTCGCTCTGCATAAAGCCGCGCAGCGGTGTCAACGGGCACGGCTTCTGGCGCCTGACCCGAGAATCGCCGCTCTCGCACATCATCAATCCGGATGCTCGCACCATGCAGCAGGACCTGTTCCTTGCGGCGCTGCGTTTCGAGGAGGCAGAGCGCCCGCTCGCGCCCTTCGTCCTGATGGAATATCTGCCAGGTCCGGAGGTATCGTTCGACGTATTGTGCCACCACGGCATTATCCTGAAGTACGTTGCCCGCACCAAAGAAGCCGCATACCAACGCTTGCAGACCTATCACCCTCTTGAGGAACAGGCTCGCAAACTGGTCGGAAGATTTGGCCTGCACGGGGTGATCAACGCCCAGTTCCGCAAGGCCAGAGATGGCAGCTGGAGAGTGCTTGAGATCAACGCCCGGCCGGCCGGCGGGTCGATCTATGGTGAAGAGTTTGGCACTGGCCTTCTTGCCGATTGGGGCGGCCTGCTGAGCGGCCGTCTTACGCCTGATACAATCTCGCGGCCAGATCTCGACTGCAAGATCGAGACCATTTCCTGCATCACCCAGATGTCGGAGCACCAAACGCGATGAACGACCTGCAACCTGGTCAGCGCTTCTCCTTGCCCGAGGGGCAGGGAATCTCGGTTCGTTTTGATGGACGCGATGCCAGCCGCCTGGCAGTCGCGGCCATCACCCCACAAGGACAGGCCATCGCCTTCGATCAGATCGACCATGGGCAGTGGGCGCTACAATCGCTGCACCGCATCGGCAAGCAAGCGGATATCATCGTGTACATCACCGACGACACACAGGGCGGCTTCGCCAGCTATGCCTATCCTGCGAGCCTACAAATAGGCTCAGATCACTACAGGCTGCCCGCACCGAGCGAGCAGTTGGCTGCGGTCATCATCGGTGAGATCTATACCCGCGACGGGACTCTGCGTATCAAAGTCTCGAACGAAGGATATACGTTCGGGATTGATGCTTACATTCGCGCGCGCAATTTCACATCAATCTCGATCCCGCATCGGAAACGACGGAATGCAGAGCAGACGCCGCCGCTCGGGCCGGATCATCACGATAGCAGACCTTCAGGCAGCACGATTGGCACCGGCAGCGGTGTGATCGTCGGCTCGAACCTGATCGTCACCAATGCCCACGTGATCGAAGGCGGCACCAGCTTTTTCCTGAGTCGCACCCGGACGTTCGTCACTGCCCTGGCGGTCGATGAACTTCATGACCTCGCGCTGCTGCAAGGCAATGTTCAAGGCGAACCACTCCCCCTCCGGTTGGCGGCACCGCTGTGGCTGGGTGAAAGCATCATGGCCTCGGGCTTCCCGCTGATGGATCTCCTCGGCGGCGACCTCAAGGTAACGACTGGAAACGTCTCGGGGTTGACCGGCGGTATGGGAGACGTTTCGCGCTTCCAGTTTACCGCTCCGATCGGCTCGGGCTCGTCTGGCGGCGCGATCATTGACGAGGCCGGTAATGTTGTGGGCATCACCTCCGCATCGCTCGCCCACCGCGACGTGCGCAAACGTGGCAGCATCTCGGAAAACGTCAACTTCGGCGTCAAAGCCAGCCTCGTCTATGAGTTGATTGCCGCGGCTGGCATGCCTCTGCCGGACATCACCGTGCTTTACGACGCCAACCGCCGCTCGGTTGTCAATCGACTGCGCGACTCGGTCGTCAGCATCACCGTACTTGCTTAGGAACGGTCATGGGTTTCCGATTTCAGAAGCGTATCACCCTCTGCCCCGGTCTGCGGCTGAACCTGTCGAAGTCAGGCATATCAATGAGCGCCGGGCCGCGCGGCGCATCGGTCACAGTTGGCAAGAACGGCGTCTACGGCAATGTCGGCCTTCCCGGCAGCGGCCTGAGTTGGCGTGAACGCCTGGACAAGCCCGATAGCCGGTCTCGGGCGAGCGGGAATCCGCCAGGCCTGCCGCCGATGCCAGCCTCTGCTCAGGCCCGGATGGTCGGCAACGGCATTGAATTGGTCGATGGCGATGGCGCCCCCATCCACCCTGCGCACATTCCGGGTGTGAAATCGCAGATGAAGAATTTGATCCGGGATCTGCTCGAAGCCAACGCCGCAACACGCAATGAAGCGCTCAACCTTCTGCGCCACCTTCATCACGATATCCCGCGCTCTGTCGCTCAGGCGAGGACAAGCAACACCGGGAAGCCGAAGTCTCACGATTTCGCTGCACATGGCGAATATATGGAAGCCCTGATGAAGTGGCGCGCTGACCAGGCGAATTCCGGACCGGATGATGCGGCCGTGGCCAACGCGGTCCTGCAAGCGCTTGGTCCTCTCGACTGGCCTACCGAGACGAACGTCGCGCTCGACGTCAGCAACGGACGCTTGCTGCTCGACGTAGATCTTCCAGAAATTGAGGACATGCCCTCCACTCGCTGGACTGTGCTGATATCCAAGATGGAACTGTCCGAAAAGCCTTTGAGCCAGAACGACCTCGCGAATCTCTATCTGGACCATGTCTGCTCTGCTATCGTCCGCTTGGTCGGACACAGTTTTGCAGCATCAAGCGCGGTCCAGACCGTTGCGCTATCGGCCTATACCCAAAGAAACACGGCGACAGGACGTCTTTCAGATGAGTACGTTGCCACCGTTTCAGTGACGCGCGATGCGTGGCGAAATGTGGACATATCGCAAATCACCGCAATCGATCCGCACAACTTGTTGCGCAACTTTGGCGCGAACATCGCTACAAATTCACGTGGCATGCTTCTCTTACAGCAGCCTCTGACTTGACGTCTCGCCTGCGATTGCCGCCGTGCCCTAAATTCAAATCTAATCAGCCTTGATCGAAACTAGGCGTGGGAAGAAGAAAGCCAGTGACTGACCAGATCACCGCCACAGCCGCCGTTCAAAAGCAGGTCGTGCTACCCACCGGCACACTCAACGTCACGATCGACAAGGATGCGGACATCGATGCCCTGTGCGCCTTTGCTGCCCGCGCCAATCCGAAGCGTGGCTTCCTGGTCGTCTCCAAAGTTCTCGGGCGGCACATCCCAGCGCGGCCAGCAGCCATGCGCGCGACGATGGATGAACTCGCCGCATCACTCGGGACCGATCTGCCGCAGCCAGTCGTCTTTCTCGGGATGGCAGAGACGGCCACCGCGCTTGGCCAAGGTGTCTTTGCCGCCTACCAAGCGCGCAACCCCGATGCTGCCTCGCTCTATCTCCAGACCTCGCGCCAGCGTGTGGAGGGCCTGACGCCAATTGCAACATTCGAGGAAGGACATAGTCACGCAACCTCCCACCTCGTGCAGATCGCAGAATCGGCAATGCTGGATTTCATCTCGACGGCCCGAACATTGGTTGTGGTGGATGATGAATGCTCCACTGGCAGCACGTTCGTCTCTGCGGCTGAAGGCATGCTCCATCTGATGCCACAGATGGTCCAGGCCGAGACGTGTTGCATCACCGATTGGAGCGGCGGCAATTACCTTCCCCTGATGCCGCGCCCGGCGAGGGGCCGTTCCCTGTTGTCGGGCAGCATGACATGGGAGACCAATCCTGCGGCCCCCTCGCCTCAGCTCGCAGCTGGATCGAATGGTGCTGGAATCGCGCCCGAGACTGGTATGCGCAGCCGGTGCGGCCTGTGGCGACCCGAAGCCGCCCGCCGCCCGCACATCCTCTGCGAGGCTGGCGAGCGCATCCTCGTTCTCGGCGACGGAGAGCACTCGTATGAAGCGCTAAACATCGCGGAAGAAATCGAAGCGCAGGGCGGTATCGCCGCTGTGCAAAGCATCACCCGAACGCCAGCAATCACTGGCCATGCCATGCGCACCCGCTCACGCTTTACCGACAGCTTCGGCTCGGGCGCCCCCTGCTTCCTCTATAACCTACTGGAACACCGCCCTGATCGCGTGATCATCGCAGCCGAAGCCATCGGCGAGCAAGTGAATGATGCACGGGCTGCATTACGTGAATTCGGCAGCACAATCCCTGTGGAACTGGTGCATTGCCGCTATGACCGTATTGTGTAAGCAGCAGCATGGCCGCCACATTAGGCGGCGCGGGCACCGACGCGACACCGCTAGTGCTTGGGCATTACAACGATCAACGAGAAGCATCGCTCCCTGCCTCCGCTCTGGACCGAGGGAATTTGGGCCCAGGCCGAGCAGGACAACGTCTCGGTCTGCTAAAGCGGCTTTGATAACGACGCGATCACCCGATGCGCCAGGAGGTCGCCGCCGCCCCCTCGATCCTTGATCGGGACAGGCGGAGAGCATGCAAGTGTTCCTGCGCGCGCAGGACAGGAAGGCCCGACCACGTAATGTTGATCCTTACAGACCTTGACGATACCCTCTTCCAGACGGCCCGCAAGTGTCCGCCGGAGGATAGAGCGCTGCTCGCCGTGAGCTACCTTGCGGATGGTCAGGAAAGCGGCTTTGCCACACGCCGCCAACAGCATATGTTGGATTGGCTACAGCAAGGCAAGGTCGTTCCGGTTACGGCTCGCAGCCGAGCAGTGCTCGGCCGCGTCAAAATCGAGCAGCATCCTGCAATTTGCTCGAACGGCGGCTGCATTGTCACTGCCAACGGCGACGTGGATGCTGATTGGCATGCGCGCCTGCACGAACAGTCGCGACGTGGTGTCGCGCCCGCTGACGCCTATGCCCAACTCCGCCATGTCATTGCTGGCGAAGAATATCGCCATTGGCTCGTCCAGGAGGGCGATCTTGACCTCTACCTTGTTGTCAAAAGCAACATCGACGAAGGCGACATGCTCAAGGACGTCGAGCCCTCCCTCAATGCAATGTTGCCAGAGGGCTGGCGCACGCATCGCAACGGCAACAATCTCGCCTTCCTGCCGCCATGGCTGAACAAGCGGGACGCGGCGCGCTACCTGATCGAGAACGCGCGAGCAGTAGACCACGATCTTCTCGTGGTGGGTGTGGGAGACAGCCACTCCGACGTCGGCTTCATGGATCTATGTGACTACGCCATGACCCCGACCACATCCCAGGTATGGGCCGAGATGAAGCTGGGGAATGTGTGGTGCTGCTGACCAACAATACGCAGGCAGCGCCCTTCTCTGGCTCTTACGATCCCGGCGACGTCCAGATCCTGTTGAAGCCGGCAGCAATCACTCCAATCTCTATCGAGCAGAAGGAGACGCTGATCCAGTCGGGTAGGCGTCACTATTCAGAAATGCTCAGCGCCGAGCAGTTGCCCGATGCGCGCTATCTGGCGCTGTACCGCGAAGCGCTCGAGCGCAATGCCTCCGCTTTGCATACCGACATCGCACGACTCGCCAGCGCCGTGGCGGCACGACCGGAAACGTCGCGGGAATGCGTGGTGATCTCGCTGGCCCGCGCCGGCACGCCAATCGGCGTCCTGCTCAAGCGCGCGCTCGCGCGCATGGGCATCGTCGCCCACCACTACTCGATCTCGATCATCCGCGATCGTGGCATTGACGAGAATGCTCTGCGCTTCATCAAGCAACGCCACGGGGTCGATACTTCGATCTTCGTGGATGGCTGGACCGGAAAGGGCGCGATCACCAGGCAGCTCGTGACGTCACTGGCGAACAGCGACCTGGGATTCAAAGCCTTCCTGGCGGTCGTTGCGGATCCCGCTGGCTGCGCCGATCTTGCCGCGACCACCGAAGATTATGTCATCCCGAGCGGCTTGCTTAACGGGATCGTCTCGGGTCTCATCAGTCGCTCGGTACTCAATGACGATCTGGTCGGTCCCGGAGACTTCCATGCCTGCAACTTCATGGAAGAACATCGCCCACACGACATGAGTGCGGCCTTTATCAGCGCGATCGAAGCGGCGCCGATCGATCCAGCACGGCCGGCAGGTCTGCACCAGGTCGGCGCGACGGCTGCCCGCACGAACTGCCAGGCCCTGCTCGCGTCGATTATGGCCGACGACGGGATCCGCGACGTGAACCGGATCAAGCCTGGCGTGGCGGAAGCAACCCGTGCCATCCTGCGTCGCGTACCGGAAAAGCTCTACCTCGCCGATATCGACGATCCTGAGGTCCAGCACATGATCCTGCTTGCGCGAACCGCCGGCGTGCCCATCATCGAACGCGACCTGTCGACCTATCGCGCGGTCGCGATCATCAGGAAGCTTGGAGGCGCTCAAGAATGAATGCGATTGCCCTTGGCGCAACCCTCTACATCCCGGTGCTGCGCCCAAATCTCCTCGACATCTGCCTTGGCGGCAGTCCCGATCTGCGCTCGATCGTGTGTGCCTTGAGGATTCCATCAGCGAAGACGAGCTTGACGCCGCGCGGGTGCGGTTTGCGTCTTTCTTGCTGACACTGACCACGATCACCTCACGCCTCACGATCTATGTGAGGCCACGCGACTTCGGCATGCTGGTATGGATGGCTGGCCTACCCGGCATTCATGCCGTGGATGGCTTCGTGCTACCCAAGGTGGAAGCGAGCAACGTTGCCCACTGGCTGTCAATCATGTTGGGAAACAACCACGCTTTCATGCCGACCATTGAGGGAATTGACGCTTTCGATCGTGCTGCGCTTGCGCAGTTGTGCAAGCAGTTGCTGCCCTTGCGTGAGCGAGTCACCGCGATCCGTATTGGCGGCCACGACATCCTCAACATTCTCGGTGTGCGACGCTCCAAGCACCGCACAGCCTACGAAGGACCGCTCGGCGCTGTCATCCGGGACATCGCAGGAACATTTATCCCGGCAGGCTTCGCCGTCGCAGCGCCGGTTTTCGAGCACTATGCCTCACTCGACCTGCTGCGTGAGGAAGTCGAGCAGGATATCGAGCACGGCCTTTTCACCAAGACCGCGATCCACCCCTGCCAGATCGGCATGATTCATGGTTGCTATCAGCCGAGCCCTTGCGAGCTTCTGGAGGCGCAGGCGATCCTCGAGGCTGATGCACGCGCCGTATTCGGCTCGCGAGGCAGCATGTGCGAGCCTGCCACGCACCGCCGGTGGGCTGGAAACGTCATCGCACGCGCACGGGCCTTCGGCGTCGCAGCGAGCGATCTGATCCCGGCGATCCGGGTGGCCTGACAATCTCGTCCCAGCCTCCTGTGACCGATTGCATGGAGTGCCGCCCGGCTCTAGATTCGCTCCATTGTGCTAAAGGCTTGTCATGTCTCAGCTTGCCCTGATTGCTCCTGATCCTGTGGCCGCCGTTCCCGTTGAGCAGGCTGCCGGCCTCGTTCCCGTCTCCGATGAAGTGCGAACGCACCTTCAGGGCAAAGTTGACGCCTATGTCGCCGACCTTCTCAAGCACGACACGCAGAGCCCCGAATTTGGCAAGGTAGCCGGCCAGCTAGCCAGCATTGGTCAGAAAGAAATCGTGGCGCTGTCGAGCGTATCCAGCCGCTTTCTCGACATGCCGGCCACGGCGATGGGCAATGAAAGCGGCGTCGGTCGCGCCTTGCTCGATCTGCGCACTGTGATCGACCGGCTCGACCCGGCTCGTGAAGGCGATCTCCTCAAGCCGCGCAAGCTTCTCGGCATCATCCCCTTCGGCAACAGGATAAAAGCGTACTTCGATCGCTACGCCTCGGCCCAGGATCATATCCAGGCCATCATCACCAGCCTCGTTCAGGGCAAGGATGAGTTGCTCCAAGACAACATCGCGATCGAGACGGAGCGCGACAAGATCTGGGAACTGATGGACAAACTCGAGCAGATGATCGTCGTCACCAAGATGCTCGACACCAAGCTGGAAAAGAAGTGCGCCGAGCTCGACAGTTACGATCCGGCCAAGTCCCGCGCGATGCGTGAAAATGCCTTGTTCTGTGTTCGTCAACGCCAAACCGACCTTCTCACGCAGATGACTGTATCTGTTCAGGGTTATCTCGCGCTCGACCTGATCAGAAAGAACAACGTCGAACTGATCAAGGGAGTCGATCGCGCGACCACGACGACGATTGCCGCACTGCGTACGGCAGTCACCGTCGCACAGGCCCTCAACAACCAGCGCTTGGTGCTCAATCAGATCACGGCGCTCAACTCGACGACAGCCGGCATGATCGAGTCCACGGGCAACCTCCTGCGCACGCAAACGACCGCGATCCACGAACAGGCCGCTTCGGCAACGATCCAGGTCGAGGTGCTCCAGCGCGCATTCCAGAACATCTACGCGACGATGGATGCCGTCGACTCCTTCAAGCTCAAGGCTCTGGATGCAATGAAAGCCACAATTAACTCGCTGTCTGTAGAAACGGAAAAAGCGCAGGATTACATCACCCGTGCTCAAGGCGCAGGGCCTTCTACCGGCGATTTTCTCCCGACAGCGAACTGAACCATGTTTTGGGCCGTTTTGTCTGCTCTGCTGTTTTTGGCCACAGTGAGGGTAGTATATGTTCGCCTTTTCCGCGGGCCGCCACGAGCAGACTTTGTTCTGGCATCGGATCAGGGAATACAGGGACGTAACAGATCTGGCTTTGCAAGAAGACACAAGGGCGTGAATGAAATGAGCAACGACAGCTTCATTGCCCGCATCGGAAAGGCGCTTCGAGGCGGAGCAGCCTCTGCACTCCCGCCTGCACCCGCTCCGGCCGCGACCCCGCCAGTGGCTGTCGATTATGAAGACAGCCGCATTCCGCCCAGCGCGAAGGACCGCATCCGGCGCATTCTCGCGTGCTTGCGCGAAGTAGAAATTGCGCTTGATCGCGAGGACATGCCGGGCTTCTCGCGCATCGACATCGACCAAATGCGCGAGCAGCATCTACCCAAATTGGTAAAAAGCTATATCGACATTCCAGAATCTCACCGATCGGAAATATTTCGTAAGACTGGAAAATCGGCCAGCTTCATCTTGAATGACAGCCTCGAGCAGATGCAGAGTCGTATTGACTCGATCCTTCGCAACCTTGCACAAAAGGATATTGACGCATTTACGAACAATATTCGTTTTGTGGACGAACGATACACATCGCACAATCCTTTTGATTAATAAGTTCATAATATAATTATATCTTAATTACATATATTTTTGATATTCTAAGAATAAAATTTCCCCTGATCATCACGGTATAGCTTGAAATTTTATCCTCGATTTTCGGCCGAGTTATGTCGGCGCAAGGTCATAAATGACAACGCTAGCAAAACTTTTTGCCGGAACTGCCATTCCGGGCGGCAGTGGAAATTCAATTGATAAACTTAAAATTTTATATAATTTCATTATGTTGTGTTATTTGGAAATCGGCCCATCTAGCGCGCGCCTGTCAAGGAAAGTGTGACGCAGTTCGGTTCCACGAGCGGGGGCTCATCTCGACCAACGCGCCTGCGCCAATCAGGGAATAGTCATCCTCAGACCGGTCTTTTAGAGCCCGATCCGAAAGTTGTTAAGCGATACCAGTATGTTGTGATTCACGCCGTCCTTGCGAGAAGATGGTGTGACCAATGGCATGGACTGATATCGCTCAACAACTTTCGGATCGGGCTCTTAGAATCCTGCCGCCCCAGCCAGATTTGCTGTCCATGAAGCCAACCGGCGCGGGCAGAGCACCCTCCATATGCGCCAGAACTTGCTTTTGCGCACAACGCGCTGCTTGTCTCCAGCAGCCTGCCCATGAGCACGCGGGCACCCCGTTTCGTGCGGAAGCGGGACCGACCTGACCCAATGCGGGCGCAATCGGCGTTGTTATACCAGCGTCAAACAGCTATTGCCCCGCGCCGGGGACGATTGGAGGTTGGGGTTGTTGCGCGTATATCGATGGCTTGGCCGGGACGGCGGGACGGCCGATGGCTGATCGCGCCCTGGCAAGACAAGCCCCGGCGCCTTTGCTTTCCGCCCTGCCTGTTGCCCCCTCTCCTGCTCCAGCGCCGTCTGTCGCGCTGGTCTACAATCCCCATGCCGGGAATTTTTGCGCGCGCACGCTGGAACGTTGGCGCGCCGCGTTGACCGCCGCCGGCCACGCCACGCGCCTGGTCGACAGCCTTGACTATGCCCGCGCGCCGCAGTGCCACCGCGCCGATGTCGTTTGCATCGTCGGCGGCGATGGCACCGCGCGGCTGGTGGTGGAAGCCGAACTGCACGCGCCACGCATCACGCCCGCGCCAGCCGTGCGCCACGCCTTGCTGCCGGCCGGGACGGTGAACCTTATCGCCCGTGAAACCGGCTGCGGCACCGATCCGGCAGGGCTGGTGGCGGCACTGGCGCAGGATGATGCCCCTGCCCTGCAATATCATGGGCTGCTCGATGGCGCGGCCTTCCTGTGCTGCGCCTCGGTCGGGCCAGACAGCGCCGTGGTGGCGCGGGTGACGCCTGAGGCCAAGCGGCGGTGGGGCCGCGCCGCATATGGCCTGGCGCTGATTGCCCAGCTCTGGCGCTGGCCTCGCCCGGCCCTGGCCGTGACGATCAACGGCGCAGCCCACCGCGCCGAAGCGGTTTTCGTACTCAAGGGCCGCTTCTATGCCGGGCCGTGGACTCTCGATCCCCAGGCAGACTTGCGTTGCCGCGAATTTCGCGTGCTGCTGCTGCCGCGCGCGCGCCGGCGCGACATTGCGCGGCTGGCGCTGGCGGCCATGGTCAACCCCCGCTTTGCCGATCCGGCCTGGCAGCGATTTTCGGCGCAGACCGTCACGGTGACAGGGCAGGACGCCGTGCCGATCCAGGCCGACGGCGACATTCTGGGGCAAACGCCCGCCCGGTTCAGCTTGGCGACAGCGCCCATCGCGTTTCTCTCATCTGCGGCGCGACAGACCACAAGGGACCAGGCCTGATGCGCCCGCAGATCGAACGAGAACCTTGTGATGATGCTGTCCAGCCCCGGTCTCTTGCGCCGCCGCCACACCCTGGTCCTTCGCGGCCGCGCCCGATGCCCGTTCCACCACCCAGCGGCACGGCCCACCCTTTCCAGCCGATGACGCCTGAAACATCGTTGGCGCCCGTACGCGCCGCGCCGCCGGTCGATCGCTGCCTTTGGGCACTGGTCGGCGGTTCGGCGCTGGTCGTCATGGCCATGATGGTGGGCAATCGCCTTCCAGTCGTGGTGGCGAGCCCGTCCTTCGCGGTGCTGGCCCTGATTGTCGCCCTGTTCTTGGCCACCTGGCGCCACTGTGCCCGCGCCACCACGCCGTTGCAGGCCCGGCTGCGCAACCTCAGCGAATATGGCCTGATCCTGATCGCGATCGGCGTGCTTGGCGCGGTGGCCAGCTATCAGGTGGCAGCGATTTCGCGCGGGTTCTGTGACGATGCCCTGCAACGGTGGGACGAGGCACTGCATTTCGACTGGCTCGGCCTCTATGCCCTGGTGGTGCGCCATCCGGTGCTGCAATATACCGGATCGGCGGCCTATAACGCCGTGTTCCTGTACCCCTGGGCCATTCTGATCTGGCACAGCTGGAAGGGAGAACGCGACAAGGCGCGCGAGTTCCTGCTCACCTTCTGGCTGGCCGCGGTCATCACGCTGGTGCTGTTTCCGCTGTTCCCGGCACGCGGCGCGCTATCGCACCTGTGGCACGGCGCGGTGCCCTATGCGCCCAGCAACGGGCTGGACCAGGGCACGGTGATCGCCGCCCTGCGCGCCCATCGCCTGGCCGGAATCGAGCTGTCTTCGGTCACTGGCCTGGTATCCGCGCCCAGCTTCCACACTGTGTGCGGCCTGCTGTTCATCACCTTTTCGTGGCGGATCGCGCACCTGCGCCCACTGATCGTGCCGCTCAACCTCGTGCTGCTGGCCGCCACCCCGATCGAGGGATCGCATTACCTGGTCGACATGGTGGTGGGCGCCGCGGTGGCTGGGGCGGCCTATGTGCTGGTGCGCAAGCGCGTGGCCTTGCTGGCCTGGGTCCAGGGCATTGCCACCCGCCGCCTGCGCCCCGCTGCCGTTACGCGCTGATCTCTTCCTGTTGCTACCGACCTGAGTCCGCTTGATGGGCAAGCACGCACCCGTGCGCGCGCCTGCCCATGGCCTTCAATAGTCCTTGCTGGCCTTCACGCTGATCTGTTCATCCCCGATCGTCGAGATCGTGGCGAGCAGGGCCAGCCAGCGGGTGATGCGGAATTCGATCGAGGTGGCATTATAGCCGCGCCCGTCGGTCACCAGTTCCAGATAAAACCGGCGCCCCAGGTACTTGCCCACGGCGATCGACGTGCCGCGACCGGTGGTGGCATCAGCGCCAACGATGCGCAGGCGATCGAGCCCGATGGCGCTGCGCACCTTGTTGATCGGATCGCCGCCGCCGCCACCGCGCAGGCTGGCCAGCGCCGATGCCAGCTGCACCGCTTCCGGCGCCGAAATCTGCGTGATCGACGTGCCGAACAGCAGGCGGCTGAGCAGTTCTTCCTCGGGCAGCGCCGGGGTTGAGCTGAACGCGATGGAAGTGTGCGCCGCCGTGCCGGTGATGCTGATCGTGGCCGTCACCCCGTTGGCATCGCCCGTGGCGACGATATCGAGCTGCGGATCGATCGGCGTGGAGCCGGTAAAGCGGATCTTGCCGCGCGTCAGGTCAAAGCGCTTGCCGGCAAATTCATAGGCCCCCCGGATCACTTCGGCGGTGCCGGTGATCTCGGGCGCGGCAGTGGTGCCGCGCAAGTGAATGTCGGCGCCCCATTCGCTGTCGAGGCCCATGCCGCGCACCGCCACGCGATTGGCGGCGACGGCATCGATCATGAACTGCCATGGCGCCGAAGGCACCTTGGCCGGCGCGGCATCGGCCGGGGCATTGATTTCACGCGTCTTGATCGTCGGCAGATCGGCCGCCGCGCTGGCCTTGCCCAGCGCCCAGCTGGCCTGGTCAATCCGCACGCGCCCGGCAATGGTACCGCCATTGCCGGTGCTGATCACCCGCAACGGCCCGGTGACCGTGGCCGACATATCGTCGCGCCGGATCAACTGAGCGTTGCTGGCCGCCAGGCGCAGGTCGATGCCCACGCCCTTGGTGGCGATGGCCGAGAGGTCGATCGTGCCACTGCCTTCCACCTTGCCCCCATTGCTGGTAGTGCCGGCAAAGTGCTGCAACGCCAGGTGAGAGGCATCGAAGCTGCCCGCAGCCTCGACATTCTGGATATCGGCCCCGATCAGCGAAGAGCGCACGCGCAAGCCCTTGGCCGCCAGCGCGCCGGACATCACCGGGGCATCGATCGTGCCGGTAATGTTGGCAGTCGCGCCCAAGGGGCCGGTAAAGTCGAACGCTTCCACCCCCGCCAATCGCCAGAGCGATTCGGCCGGTCCGCTATAGCGCACCTGCGCATTGAGCTTCCCGCCGCGCAGGCGTTCGGCAAGCGTGCCGCCACGCGGCAGATCGGCGATCGCCGCCTGCAAGCGTCCGCGCACCGCGCCCTGGTCCTTGACCACGGCGCGCGTCTGCAACGACGCGGCATCGAGTTGGCCAATCAGATAGAGATCGACCGGTTGCGAGGTAAGCACCAGGCCCGAGCGCGAGAAGTTGCGCACCTGGATCGCCACGTGCCCTTGCGGTGCGCCGGTGCCATCGTCGCTGTAATCGATCAGGCCCGATGCCAGGCCGCCCAGGCCAAGGTCGGCCACGGCGATATCCAGCACCGACAGCGGCATCCGCGCGACCTTGAGGTCGATCTTGGTCGGCCCGCCCAGCACATGGCCTTCGGCGATGACGATGCCGCGGCCGAAAGTGACCTGCGTGGGATTGAGCTTCCAGCCCTCGCCCTCGCGCTCCATCACCATGCGGCGCGGCATGTCGACCGTGCGGCCGGCATAGTTGCCCGCGACATAGGCCACGATCTTGTCCGGCTCGAACGCGGCAGTGCCCTGCAGCGCAAATTGCGTGCCGCGGCGCCCGGCGATCGACGCGGTGACGCTGCCCGAGCCGTTGACCAGCGCGGCGCTGGCCGCCATCCGGCCGATGAACACCTTGCCCGCCGAAAGCCCCTGCGCCGTGACGTTGGCGGTCAGCGTGCTGTTGCCCTTGGCAAACAGGCCGTCCACGTCGATCTTGGCATTGCCGATGGCAAGCGGCGTATCGCCCCCGAACCTGGCGTTGCGCGCCAGGATCAGCGCCTTGACCATCTGCCCACCATCTTGCGGCGCGAGGTGGATCGTGCCGTCAAGCCCGCCGCCCTTGAGCGCGAGATCGCCGGTTACCCCACCGCTGCCCAGCGTGACGCCGCCGGTCACGTCGGTTTGCCACACGCGCAGGAACTGGATTTGCAACCGGGTCGGCCCGCCCTTGGGGGAAAACAGCCCCATCGAGCCGTTGAACGGCCCCAGGCGCGACTGGCCTTGCGCGGTAATGCCCAGGCCATCGGCGATCGGGCTGATGCCCACGCGCACGTCTTTGAGGCCAGCGGCCGGCAGCGGGCTGGCAAAGACCAGTTCCGCATGCGGGCCATCCTTGGCCATGCGCGCGTCGACGGTGAATGGGCCGTAATCGGTGGAGCGGCCCTGGCCGACCACGCTGGCGGTGCCGTCCTGGCCAACCTGGCCATCCATCGTCAGGGTCAGCTTGGGCGCGTTGACCGCCACCTTGCGCAGCGTGAGCGGGATATTGCCGCCCATGCGCGCGCTGCCGGTAAAGCGCACGTCTCCCCCGGCAAGATTGGCCAGGGTAGCGTTGCTGAGGCGCGAGAGGCGCCCGGCGGCATTGGCCTGGATCGACCACGGCAGATTATCACCCACCTTGATCAAGACCTTGGCCGTGCCATCGAGCATGCCGACATCGGGCACGGCAAAGCCGCGCGCCACGATCGGCCCGGCCAAAGCATAGCCGCCGCGGGCGATATCGCCGCGCAGCGTCAGCCGCGCATCGAGGCCCTTGAGATGCAGCGCCAGCGGATCGGCCGAGAGCGCATTGCCGCGCAAGACCAGGCTGCCCTGCAGGCGCGCGCCCGACAGATGCTGATCGACCATCGCCTGGCCGCTGCGCAGAACCTGCGCTGTCACATCAAGCGGCAGCACCAGCGCCTTGCCATCCCAGCGCGCAGTGCCCGCACTACGCAGACCCTCTGCGGTGATCTGGCCGCTGTGCAGATTTCTGATGGTCAGCACGTGCTGGAACGACAGATCGGTGAACGCGCCATCGAGCGTGCCGGTCAGTGCCACGCCATCGGCTTGAGGATTGGCCAGCAGCTTTTCCGGGCGCAGGACTTGCGCCTTGACCGCGATCGCTTCGGCGCGATTGTTGGCCAGATCAAGGCCGCCCTGGGCCATCGCACGCAGCGTGGGCGTGACGGCAAAAGCCGTGCCCTGCGCGTGGCTTTGCGCAAAGGTGCCTTGATAAAGCAGCGACACCTTGCCACCGGCTGCGGCCGCCGCAGTGCCCTTCAGCAGATCAGCCGGAAACAGCTGGCCGGCCAGGCGATAGGTGCCACTGCGATTATCGAGCAGGAAGGCCGCCATGGTCTTGCCATTCTGCTGCGCCCAGCCAAACCCGTGCCAATCGGCAAAGCTGCCACGCCCGGCCACGCGCAGATGCACATCGCGGCGCAGGCCGGACAGCCCGGCCAGCAGGCCATCGCGCGGCGCATCATAGATGCCACCCAGCTCGAAGCGGTCACGATCGGGCTGGCTATTGAGATGCAGCACCAGGCGATCGCGCCCGCCGAGCTTGCCGGTCACATCAACCAGCGCGCGGCCGTTGCGGATATCGGCGCGCGCCTGTACGTCGATGTGGCGGCGATCGCCGACGATGCCCTTGGCGATCGTCAGGTCATCCAGCGCAAAGCGATCGATGCGGATGTTGAAATCGGGCAGGATCGGAGCGTTGGGATCGCCCGGGTTCATCTTGGGCGTGCGCCACAACGTGCCGTGGTGAAACACCAGCGTGCGAATATCGAGGCCGCTGTGCAGCCACGACAGCGGGCGCCAGTCCAGCTCTACCTCCGGCACGGTCATGAAGCGGCCGTGGGGATCGCTGATCACCACATCGCGCAGGGTGGAGGCGCCGAACAGCGAGCCATCGATCCGCCCGATCTTGACGCGCAGGCCCGATCCCGGCGTGACCTGGGCAATGCGATCGATGACGAAGCGATGCCCGATCGCCGAATCGAGGATCAGGAACAGCACGCCAAGACCCGCTGCCAGCAGCAGCAGGCCAGTGCCCAGGCGCCTGGCCCAACGCGCGGCAAAGCCGGGCTGGCGCGGCGTGGCGCGGGGCGGAACAGGGGCAGGCCCGGGCGCGCCGGCCGGGCCGGTATCTTCCGTTTCCTGCACCATCAGAAAGCTTGCCCCAGCGCGATATAGACACCCAGGCGGCTGTCGCCCGGGCGTGGATTGATGGGCGTGCCCACGTCGATGCGGATCGGGCCGAAGTTGGTCTGATAACGCAGGCCCAACCCGGCGCCCAGGCGCAGGCCGTTGAGGGTGGGCGTGGCGTTGGTGCCCACGGTGCCCGCGTCAACGAACGGCACCAGGCCCACGGCCCCACCGAACAGCCCGGTCTTGACCCGCGCTTCCAGCGAGAATTCGGTCAGCGAGCGGCCGCCGGTCGGCTCTCCGGTAGCGTCGAGCGGCCCCACCCGCTGATAGGAATAGCCGCGCACGGAGGCGCCACCACCGGCGTAGAACCGCCGCGACGGCGCGATATTGTCAACCTGTGTGCCGACGATGGCGCCAAGCCGGGTGCGTGCCGCCAGGATCACCCGGCTGCTGATGTGCTGGTACACGCTCGCGTCGATCTGGGTTTTGACATAGCTGGACTTCGTGCCATCGGTGGTGGACAGTTCCGGTGAAACGCGCAGCGACAGGCGCCAGCCCTTGGTGGGATCGAGCAGGTTGTCGCTGGCATCGTAGGCGCCGCGCAATGGCAGCGCGGCAATGAAATACGTGGTGCGCGGCGTGGTGCTGGTGGTTTCCTGCGTGCCGATCAGCTGGATGCCGAACGAATAGGTCCACGGCTTCTGGAAGATCAGCGTGGATTGCTTTTCCAGGCTGGCCGTGGCCGACAGCGTATTGGCGTCATAGGCGCGGACCTGGATCGTCTGGGCATAGAGATCGGCCGTCAGAACCTGATCACGCTCGTGGAAATTGTTGCGGCGGAACGTGAAGCCGGCGAGCTGCTCCTGCGTGCCGAGCACGCCGCGGAAACGGATCATCCCTTCGGGCGGGAAGAAGTTGCGGTGTTCCCAGCTGCCTTCCAGCCGCGCGCCTTCCCCGCTGGAATAACCGATCAGGCCCGCCAGCGTGCGCTGCGGCGCCTTGGTCAGGTCAACATCCACGTCGACCACGCCCGGCTGGCCGTTGCTGGGCGGGGTCACTTCGCGGGCCTTGACCGTGGCGGTGGACACCAGGCTGGTGGCAAGAATGCCCTCGCGCAGATCGTCCATATCGCTGCGCTGGTACATGTCGCCGGGGCGGAAGCGGGCGATGCGTTCCAGGTGGCGCGAGCTGAGATAGGCCGGCAGGTTGCTGTTGACGTGGCCAAAGCGATACTTGCCACCGGTGGTGACCGGCAGGTTGAGATCGCCGGTGCGCGGTTCGTGGTCGATCACCAGATCGGGTTCGCCCACGGTGGCAAAGGCATAGCCGCGCTCGCCCATTTCCTTGTTGAGGCTGTCCTTTTCCGTCAGAATCTTGTCGGAATTGATCGGATCGCCAACATTGAGGTGGAACGCCGCGCGCAGATCCTGCGCGTCGCTTGCGGCCTGGATATCGCCCAGCGCGATATGGGCAAAACGGTATTGCGGGCCGGGCTGGATATCGAACCGTACCACGGCCTTGGCCAGGCTCGCCTGGCGCCGCGCCCGCGCCTCTTCAGCGGTTTCCGCCTTGGCCGGGGCAGCACCCGCACCGGTTGTAGCGCCGGCCGTTCCAGCCGCTACGGGCGTAGTCGTCGGGCGCTCGATCGTCTGGATCACGTCGGGATCGTAATAGCCATAGACGCGCAGTATCTGTTGGAGCAGATCAGCGTCACTCTTGGCGCGCCGGGTCAACTGCGCCAGGTTGTCTTCATCATCCTTGAGCGTGGCGAGCGCGGACAGCCCCTTGAAGCGGGCAACGATGGCATCGCGATCGGGCAGCGTGACATCAGGCGGGAACGCCAGCTCTACCTGGTTGGCCACATGCACCAGCGTTGCGTTGGCGATGCGCAGCCCTTGTGCCGAATCATCGGTTTCCAGCGCCACGCCGGCGGCCTTGGCCTGTTCCTGGGCATCGGCGATGTCGGGATCGGCGCTCAGCGGCTCAATCGCGGGGAGATCGGCCTTGTCCGGCCATTCCAGGGTGATGCCCGGCATGGGCAGCAGGGCCGGCAGCGGATCGGGGCTGATCAGCGTGGAAACATCCGGCACGGTGGTGTGCGCCGCATCGGTGTCGCGCGCCCATGCCTGCGGGTTGTCGATCGCCGAATCCGGGATCAACGCCTCGAGCGCGGGATCGGCGTTGCGCGACTGGCCCAGCGCCGGCAGCGGACCGAGCGTTGCACCAAGGCCCAGCCCAAGCGTGGCCAGAGCCCGCGCCAGGCCTGACAGGCAGAAGATGTCAGAGCGGAGGGAAACCTTCGGCCAGGCCAGTGCCGACCACCCTTGCCGCGCCATGGCCCACCGGCTGGGACGCCAGTTCAGGCTTGGCCGGCATGGCATTGCCGCCATCGCTGCGGCCAAGACGGTCAATCGCGTCGGCCTGGGCATCGGGCTCAAAGGCGTGCCAGCCATCCCGGCCCAGTCGCTCCATCGGGCGATAGCGAACCTTGTACTGCATCCGGGCCGATCCCTCGACCCAATAGCCGAGGTAGACGTAGGGCAGGCCGATCCTCTGTGCGTGGAGGATGTGATCGAGAATGATGAAGTTTCCAAGCCCGCCGCGCGTTTCGTGATGTGGATCGTAAAAACTGTAGACCATCGAGAGCCCATCACCCTGCTGATCGGTCAGGCAGGCCCCCACCAGTTTGCCCGGGCTGCCATCGGCAGTGGGCTCCCTGTATTCAATCACATAACTTTTCACCGACGTATGTTCCACCATGTCCGCGAAATCGATTTCGTCCATGGTCGCCATGCCGCCACCCGGATGACGGGCAGCGAGGTAACGCCGCAAGAGGTCGAATTGTTCCGCAGTGGACCACGGTTTGCATGCGGTGACAACCAGATCGCCGTTGCGGCGCAGATCGCGGCGTTGCGTGGCCGAAGGGCGGAACGCGCCCGCCACCACCCGCACCGAAACGCACGCGGTGCATTCAATGCATGAAGGACGATAGGCCACGGTCTGGCTGCGGCGAAAACCGATCCGGCTCAAGGCGTCGTTGAGTTCTTCCGCGCCCGGCCCCTTCAGCTCGGTAAACACCTTCCGCTCCTGCCGATCGGGCAGATAGGGGCAAGGCGCCGGGCTGGTGACGAAAAAGCGGGGAAAACGGACAGGCGCAGTCACAGCCAGAGCAGTTCCTTGTCGCTGGCCGGCCCATCCGGCGCGCGTCGTGCCCATCACCGTGCCCCGGCATGGCCCTGGGTTAAAGCATGTTAACCACGAAATCCGTTCCGCCGACAAGCCTGCCCGGTCATTTCGGAGTGTATTTCCATGCCGCCGCGCGATCCCGTGCCATGGCAGGACACCCTGCCCGGCACGGGTTAACGGATCAGCGCGTCACGCCAGTTCCACCTGGGTCACGTCATAGCCACGGTTGCGCAGCGCGCGCACTAGGAGATCGATCTGCTCGCGGTTGCGCGCTTCGCACTCGATCTCGGCGGTGAGGCCCTTGGCCGGCAGCGAGGTGAAGATGCGCTGGTGCCACACCTCCAGGATGTTGACCTGGTGGCGGTTGAACTCTTCCACCACGCTGTAGAGCGCGCCAGGACGATCCTGCAGCACGATGCGCAGGCGCCCGAGCCGGCCCGAGCGGGCGAGATCGCGCAGCAGCACGTTGGCCAGCAGACGCGTATCGATATTGCCGCCGGTCAGCACGATGCCCACCTTGCGCCCTTCGAACATGGCGCGGTTGGCGATCACGGCGGCCAGGCCAGCAGCGCCCGCCCCTTCGACCACGGTCTTTTCGATCTGCAGCAGCAGCGCCACCGCCGATTCGAGCGCGGCTTCATCGACCAGGACGATATCGTCCACCAGCGTCGCCAGCACGGCCGAGGTGAACGCCCCCGGTTCCTTGACCGCGATGCCTTCGGCCAGCGTGTCTCCGCCGCACGGCAGGCTCTGGTGCTTCAGCTTGTCATACATCGAGGGGAACAGCTTTGCCTGCACGCCGACCAGGCCGATCCCCGGCTTCATCGCGCGCGCAGCGGTGCCCATGCCGGTAAGCAGCCCGCCCCCGCCGATCGGCACGGCCAGCATGTCGATCTCCGGAACGTCGGTGAGCATTTCCAGCGCCACGGTGCCCTGCCCGGCCGCGACGGCCGGATCATCGAACGGATGCACGAACGTGAGCCCGCGCTCCGCCTCAAGCAGGCGAGCATGGGCGTAGGCTTCGTCGAACGTTTCCCCTTCGAGCACGACGTTGCCGCCCACGCTTTCGGTCTGCATGATCTTCACCGCCGGCGTGGTGCGCGGCATCACGATCGTGACCGGCACGCCGAGCCGCGTGCCGTGATACGACAGGCCCTGGGCATGGTTGCCGGCAGAGGCCGCGATCACCCCGCGCGAACGCTGTTCTTCGGTCAGCAGGAGAAGGGCATTGAGCGCGCCGCGTTCCTTGTAGGCGGCGGTGAATTGCAGGTTTTCGAACTTAAGATAGATTTCTGCGCCGGTGATCCGGCTCAGCGTCTGGCTATGCAGCGTGGGGGTGCGCACCACCTTGCCCATAATTCGCCCGGCCGCCGCGTGAACGTCGGCAAGGGACAGCAGGGCATGTGCCGGCTGTTGGGCGAGCTTGTGGACAAGGTTTTCCATAGTGAGCCACCCCCTAATGCAAAGGGGGCAGCAAAGAAACCGTTTCCGCATCCAGCGATCAGCCCCAAGGGAGGGCTGGCGCGGGTGCACAAAGCGGCTAAACAGCGGGCATGACCGAACCACTCACCATCGCATGCATCGGCCTTGGCACCATGGGCGGGCCGATCGCCCGCCATCTGAGCCAGGCCGGCCACCGCCTGACCATCTTCAACCGCAGCGATGCCCGGCGCGAGGCCTGGATGGCCGCCAATCCGGGCCTGGCCACGCGCATTGCCGCCAGCCCGGCCGAAGCGGCCGAAGGCGCCGATGCGGTGATCACCTGCGTGGGCAACGATGATGACCTGGCCGACGTGGTGCTCAGCCCGCAGGGCGCCTTTGCCACGCTGCGCCCCGGCGCCGTGCTGATCGATCATACCACGGTTTCGGCGCGCATAGCCCGGCAGATTGCCGTGGAAGGTCGCGACAAGGAAATCCTGTGTGTGGATGCGCCGGTTACCGGCGGCCAATCCGGCGCGGAAAGCGGCACCCTGTCGATCATGTGCGGCGGCAGCGACAAGGCGATCGCAGCAGCCCGGCCGATCCTGTCGGCCTATGCCAAGCGCGTGGTCCACGTGGGCAAATCTGGCGCGGGGCAGACCACCAAGATGGTCAACCAGATGTGCCTGGCCGCCACGATCGCCGGCCTTTCCGAAGCCATGCGCTTTGCCCAGGCCGCGCATCTTGACCTTGCCAAGGTGTTCGAGGCGATTTCCGGCGGCGCCGCGCAATCGTGGCAGATGGACAACCGCTGGGACACCATGGCCGCCGATTCCTTTGATTTCGGCTTTGCCGTGGACTGGATGCGCAAGGACCTGGGCCTGGCGATCGAGGAAGCGCGCGGCCTGGGCGCCAGCGTGCCCACCACCGCCCTGATCGACCAGTTCTATGCCGAAGTGCAGGCGCTGGGCGCAGGCCGCCAGGATACCAGCGCGCTGATTCGCCGCCTGCCGCTGCGTGGCCAGAAGCCGGCATGATCAGCCTGCGTCCGGCGACCCGCCCCGCCCTCATCGCCGCCCTGCTTGCCGCCGCAGCCCTGCCGGTTGCCGGGCATGCCGCGCAGGCCCCATCCACCGATACGCTGGTGGACAATGTCCATGGCGAAACGATCGGCGCCGATGGCCAGCCCGAACAGGTCATCGGCCTGCTGTTCGATCGGTCCGGCGTGATCCGCCAGGTCTTTCACCCTGGCGACAAGCTGCCCAAGAAGGGTTTTGGCTATCACATCGATGGCCAGGGCCAGGTGATCCTGCCCGGCCTGATCGACGCGCACGTCCACGTGATGGAACTGGGCCTGGCCGCCCTCACGCTCGACCTTTCGTCAACGCGCACGCTGGCCGAGGCGCTAGATGCGATCCGCGCCTATGCCGCGCAGCATCCCGATCGCACCTGGATCACCGGGCGCGGCTGGAACCAGGAGCAATGGGGCCTGAAGGATGGCAGCGGGCACAGCCGCTATCCCACGGCGGCCGAGCTCGATTCGGTGGTGGGCGACCGTCCGGTCTGGCTTGAGCGGGTCGATGGCCACGCCGGCTGGGCCAACAGCGCTGCGCTCAAGGCCGCCGGGATCACCGCCGCCACCAAAGCCCCCGACGGCGGCGCGATCGACCGCCGCCCCGATGGCACGCCGGCCGGGGTGCTGGTCGATGCGGCGATGGGCCTGTTGACGCCGCGCCTGCCCGCGCCGCGCGCCGCCGACCGCGATGCCGCGCTGGCCAAGGCGCAGTCGATCCTGTTCCAGCGCGGCGTGACGGCCGTGGCCGACATGGGCACCAGCATCGAAGACTGGCAGGCCTTCCGCCGCGCTGGTGACAAGAACCAGCTCTATGTGCGGATCATGGCCTATGCCATGGGCATCGACCAGATGGCCTTGATCGCCGGGGGTGAGCCGACGCCGTGGCTCTATGCCGACAGGCTGCGTATGGGCGGGGTAAAGCTGTTCATGGATGGCGCGCTGGGCTCGCGCGGGGCCTGGCTCAAGGCGCCCTATGCCGATGCGCCCAACACGCGCGGGTTGCCGCGCATGACCGATACCCAGTTGGGTAACCTGATGAGCCGGGCGGCGATGGACGGGTTCCAGGTGGCGGTCCATGCCATCGGCGACGCGGCCAATGCCGCCGTGCTGTCCAGCATCGAGGATCTTTCCGCCACCTATAAAGGCGATCGCCGCTGGCGGGTGGAACATGCCCAGATCGTCGATCCGGCCGATATCGCCCGCTTTGGCCGCAACGGCGTGATCGCGTCGATGCAGCCGGTGCACGAAACCTCCGATCGCGTGATGGCCGAAGCGCGCCTTGGGCCGCAGCGGCTGGCCGGGGCCTATGCCTGGCAATCGATCGCCAAGGCAGGCGCCCGGCTCGCGTTCGGTTCGGATGCGCCGGTGGAAGCGCCCGATCCCTTTGCCGGGATCGCGGCTGCAATCAGCCGCGAGGGCCCGGATGGCCAACCGGCCGGTGGCTGGCAGCCGCAGGAAAAGGTCTCACCCGTGCAGGCGCTGGCCGCCTATACCACCGGTGGCGCCTATGCCGGCTTTGCCGAAGGTCGGTTTGGCCGCCTGGCACCGGGCCTGCGCGCCGATTTCATCCTAGTCGATACCGATCCGCTGACCGCCACGGCCGATGCCATCCGCCACACCCGCGTGCGCGAAACCTGGGTGGGTGGCGGCAAAGTGTGGCCGGATGATGCCGAAAACGGGGCGGCCAAAAAGGATGGAAACCAAAAAGGCTGAGAGCCGTTAGATGGCGCGACGCGGAAGGCGCCGGGTTCCCCCCTCATCCCGGCGCTGCGTTGCCAAGCCTTGATGGTGTTCTCCCCTCGCACCCGGGCACGGCCATGCGGGCAGCGGAAAAATTCGGCCGCGCATGCAATTTCCCTCAAGACTGCGCAGGCGGTGGGGGCCAGTGATGGCCCCCACCGCATAGCCAGGTCAGGGCAGCAATTGCGTAGGATTGCCGGCGGCCTGCTGGGCCGCTGCGGCGGCATCAGCCGCTGCCTGGGCCGCCTCTGCCGCGGCTTCTTCGGCCGCCAGGCGGGCCTTTTCCTCGGCATCGGCCTTTTCGACAAAGCGCATGACGATCAGCGTGCCTTCGAACAGGATCAGCAGCGGGATCGCCAGCATCAGCTGCGACACCACGTCAGGCGGGGTGATCAGCGCCGCCAGCGCCACGATGCCCACGATCACATAGCGCCGCGCCTTGACCAGCGCATCACGGCTGACGATGCCCGCGCGGTTGAGCAGCATCAGCAGCACCGGCAGCAGGAACGACACGCCGAACGCCAGGATGAACTGCATCACCAGCGCGAGATATTCCTCGATCCCCGGCAATGCTTCTAGTTGCAGGCCGCCTTTGTTGCCCTGGAACCCGACGAACCATTTGAACGCCGTGGGCATGACCACGAAATAGGCCAAACTGGCGCCCATCCCGAACAGGATCGGCGTGGCGATCAGGAACGGCAGGAATGCGCGCTTTTCCCGGGCATAGAGCCCGGGCGCGACAAACGCCCACAGCTGGTTGGCGACCACCGGGAAGCTGAGCAGGAAACCGGAAAACAGCGCCACTTTCAGGTTCACGAAGAACGCCGAATAGAGCTTGGTATAGATCAGCCGCCCATGCCCAGCCGGAAATGCCAGGCTGAGCGGGTGGACCAGGATCGCCAGGATGGCGTCGACAAAGTAATAGCTGATCGCCGAGGTCAGCGCCAAGGCATAGACACAGCGCAACAGGCGGGTGCGCAACTCGATCAAGTGATCGAGCAGCGGGGCCTGGGTTTCATCGATATCGCGTATCTGGATCACGGTTGGCCAGGCTCGGTGTGGGGGTGAACGGCAGGCGCCACTGCCGCATGGCCTTCATCGGCCGGCTGCGGACCGCGCGGACGCTCGCCCCTGCTTTCCACCGGCAGCAACTTTTCAGGCGGCGGCGGAAGCGGCGCGGGATCGGTCGGCGCATGGGGCGCAAGCACCGGATCGACCGGATGAGCCGGCGCTTCGGCGGTGGCGGCGTGGGGCGTTTCCGCCGCGCTCGCAGCCGCGCTTTGCGCCATGATCTGCGCGTTCTGCTCCTGCCACTTCTTTTCCATGTCAGCCAGTTCCGCCTCGCGGATCATGGTTTCGATACCGGCGCGAAAGTGGTTGGAAACACGGCGCATCTTGCCGATCCAACGGCCGGCGGTGCGCAGTGCGAGCGGCAGATCCTTGGGCCCGATCACCACGATCGCCACGATGACGACCAGCAGCAATTCGGACGGCGCAATATCGAACATCGATGGTCAGCCCTGCGTTATCGGGCCGATCAGGCCTGCGGCCCCTGCGGATGATCGCCCGGCTGCTGGACCGGCGCGGGGTGAACCGGCGCTTGCGGCGCAACGGGGGGAACCGGCGGGGTCTGCTGGATCTGGGCCGGCGGCGGCGTGACCGGAGGATTGGCTTCCTCGTTCATGCCCTGCTTGAAGCTTTTGATACCCTTGCCGAAATCGCCCATCATTTCAGAAATGCGGCCACGCCCGAACAAAATCAGCACGACCAGCGCCAGAATGATCAGGTGCGGTAGAGAAAGGCCACCCATTTCAAATTCTCCTTTGCCTGCCCAGATAGGGGATGTTCCCGCACTTCGCCAGCGGGCAAAGCCGATTCTTGTCGTTTAGTCCGCCTCGCCCGGTTCGTCTGGCGCGTCGGCATCCTCTTGCCCGGCCTCCTCCCGGTTGCCGGTGAGCACGGCATAGGCTTCGTCCACCGGATCGAGCAAGCCGGCGGCGCGCAACTCGCCAATGCCAGGCAGATCTGCCCGGCTGGCAAGACCGAAATGGCTGAGGAACTGCGGCGTGGTGGCATAGATGGTGGGGCGGCCCGGCACCTCGCGCCGACCGGCCATGCGCACCCAGCCCGCTTCCATCAACACATCGAGCGTGCCCTTGGCGGTCTGCACGCCGCGGATCGCCTCGATCTCGGCCCGGCTGACCGGCTCGTGATAGGCGATGATCGCCAGGGCCTCGGTCGCCGCGCGCGACAGGCGGCGCACTTCTTCCTTTTCCCGCCGCAGCAGATGCGCCAGATCGGGCGCGGTCTGGAAATGCCAGCGCCCGCCGCGCTCCACCAGATGCACCCCGCGCGGGGCATAGTGCTCTGCCAGCAGGGCCAGCGCCGCGCGCACGTCTGCCCCGCCCAGATGGCGCGAAATCTCATCAGCACGCAGGGGTTCCTGCGCGGCAAACAGCGTGGCTTCCACCGCGCGTACCAGATCGTCGGGCGCGCTCATGGCCTGGCGCCCTGCAGCGGCCGGATCAACAGCGGGCCAAAGCATTCGTCCTGCACCAGTTCCACCCGCCCTTGCTTGGCCAGTTCCAGCGCCGCCAGAAAACTCGACGCCAGGGCCGATCGCGCCAATTGCCGATCGGCCGCGCCGTTGATCGCCATTGGCGGCAGGAAGGCGCGCAGATCGCGCCATTCCAGGCTGGTGCCGAGCAGCGCGGAGATGCGGGCGAGCGCGGCGTCGAGCGTCATGACCAGACGCTCGCGCACCATGTGCACCACCGGCCGGTTGCGGTGCTGGATCTGGCCATAGGCCTGGATCAGGCCAAACAGATCGGCCTGCCACAGCGACCGGCGGGCCAGGGTAATCCCTTCCGGCGCGCCGCGCGTGAACACGTCGCGCCCCAGCCGATCGCGCGCCATCAGCCGGGCGCCCGCCTCGCGCATGGCGCCCAGCCGCTGCAGGCGCAGTTGCAGGCGCAGCGCCATTTCTTCCGGGCTGGGCTGCATATCGGGATCGCGCGGCAACAGCAGCAGCGATTTGAGATAGGCCAGCCAGGCGGCCATCACCAGGTAATCGGCCGCCAGTTCCAGCTTCAGCGCCTCGGCCCGGTCAATATAGCCAAGATATTGATCGACCAGTTCGAGGATCGAAATCCGCCGCAGATCAACCTTTTGCCGCCGCGCCAGATCGAGCAGCAGATCGAGCGGCCCTTCCCAACCATCGAGATCGAGATAGAGCGCATCGCCCGTCGCCACGGCCGGGGGCAGCCCGTCCCACAGCGCGTCGTCCTGCGGCTCTGCCCCCTCGGCCATGCCGGATCAGGCCAGGGCCAGCAGCGTGTCGCGCCGAGCGAAAAGCTCTGCCTGCAAGGCCACGTCGCGCGGGACGGCGGCGGCAGCGGTAGGCGCCAGGGCGCGGTCCAGCCGCGCGGCAGTCTGGGCGCTCATCGGCGCCAGGGATTGCGCGATGCCGATCATGTCGGGCATCCTGGCCCAGCAATTGAGCGCAATGTCACACCCGGCGGCCTGCGCGCGCGCCGCGCGTTCCGGCACAGTGCCTTCAAGCGCCGCCATGTCGAGATCGTCGGTCAGCAGCAGCCCGTCAAAGCCGATGCGGCGGCGGATCACCTCTTCGATCACGAAGGGAGAAAGCGTGGCCGGCAGATCGGCGTCCCACGCGGTGAAGCGGATGTGCCCGGTCATGCCGATGGCGGCGCCAGACAGGGCCTGGAACGGGGCGAGATCGGCGGCCAGTTCGTCTTCCCCGGCGGTGACCGTGGGCAGTTCCTTGTGGCTGTCGGCCATGGCGCGGCCGTGGCCGGGCATGTGCTTGATCACGCCCATCACCCCGGCCCGCGCCAGGCCATCGAGCGTCGCGCGGCCCAGGGCTGCCACGCGCTGCGGTTCCTTGCCCAGGGCGCGATCGCCGATCACGTCGTGCGCGCCGGGCTGCCGCACATCGAGCAGCGGCAGGCAATCCACGCTGATGCCAGCTTCGGCCAGATCGATGCCCAAGGCTTGCGCATTGGCGCGCGCCGCCTCGATCGCGCTCGCGGGCGCCACGTCATAGAGCCGGTCGAACGCCTCGCCAGCGGGATAGGGAACCCAGACCGGCGGCTTCATCCGCGCGACGCGGCCACCTTCCTGATCGATCGAGATCAGCAGCCGGTCGCGCCCGTGCAGGTCACGCAGCGAATCGGTCAACTCTCGCAGCTGTTCGCGCGATTCGACATTGCGGCCGAACAGGATGTAGCCGGCAGGATCGGCGTCCTGGAAAAAGGCGCGCTCGTCGGCGGTGAGAACGGGGCCGGAAAGGCCGAAAATGGCTGGAAGCATCGGAGAAGCTTTCCCGCAATTCGGTGCCTTTGACAAGCCACGCAGGCCTTGCCGCCCCATCCGCATTTCCGCATTCCCCGGATGAAGCCATCCGGGGTCAGGCTGTCAGGCAGATCAGTGCTTGACCTGGCACTTCACCCCTTCGCCCTGCAGCGTGTTGCACAGCGAATTGGCAGCGCTCGCGTCGCCGGGCACGGCCTGAAGGCGATAGACCGTGCCGATATCGGCCTTGCCGGCGATGATGCGATGGCTGACGCCCTTGAGGCTTTCATGCGCGACGACCAGCTTGTTCCACCCGGCTTCGGCCAGGGCCTGGCTCGAAAACGCGCCAACCTGCACGCCCACGCCGCTGACCGGCGCAGCGGCGGGCGCGGCCTTTTCAGCGGGCTTGTCTGCCGGCTTGGCCGTGGCGGATGGGCTGGCCGCGGGCGCCGGCGCGTCCTTGGCAGCAAGGGCCGCAGTCGGGCGTTCGCCTTCGCTGACCTTGAAGCTGGAATCGCCAGTGCCCTGGAACGTCTTGCCGCCCGGATCCTTGGGCGCAACCTTGTAGGGTTCCTTGCTCGCCTCGATCAGGCTGCCATCGGCAGCGGCCGGGGCGGCGTTGCGGTGCGTGGCCCAGTAGATCGCCCCGACGATCGCGGCGAGCAGGATCAGCGCCAGCACGCCAAAGCCGATCAGGCGCCCGTTGTCGGGGCCTTCCTCTTCCAGATCGACATCGTCGGCGCTTTCCAGCCAGGGCAGGCGTTCTTCGCTGCCCAGGTCCAGCGCCTGCGCGCCGGTGCCCTGGCCATTTTCGCCGATCGCGGCGTTGTCATGCTGATCCCCGTTCACCATTGCCTTCAAAGCTCCTGCGCGGCCTCAACCCCCAAGATGGCCAGCCCGTTCTTCAATACCTGCCCGATTTGCGCGGCCAGGAAAAGGCGCGCCTCGGTCAGGGACTGGTCCTGTGCCACAATGAAGCGCTTTTCCGGCTTGTCGTTGCCTACGTTCCAATAGGCGTGGAACGCGGCAGCCAGATCATAGAGGAAAAACGCGATGCGATGCGGCTCGCGCGCAACTGCGGCGCCTTCCACCATGCGCGGGAACTGCGCGGCCTGCTTGATCACGGCGAGTTCTTCCTGGCCCAGCAGCGCGAGATGGGCAGCGCTGGGCGCCCAGCCCAGTTCGGCGCCCTTGCGCAGGGTGGAAGAAATCCGGGCATGGGCATATTGCACATAGAACACCGGATTGTCCTTCGACGCTTCCACCACCTTGGCAAAGTCAAAGTCCATCTGCGCATCGGGCTTGCGGGTCAGCATGGTGAAGCGCACCACGTCCTTGCCCACTTCCTCGACCACATCGGCCAGCGTCACGAAATTGCCCGCGCGCTTCGACATCTTGACCGGCTGGCCATCGCGCAACAGCTGGACCATCTGCACCAGTTTGACTTCAAACGGCTTGGGGCTCGCGCCTTCTGCCCCGGTCAGCGCGGCAACGGCGGCCTTGATCCGCTTGACCGTGCCGGCATGGTCCGCGCCCCAGATATCCACCAGTGCGTCGGCGGTTTCCGCCTTCTGGAAGTGGTAGGCCAGGTCGGCGCCGAAATAGGTCCAGCTGCCGTCCGACTTCTTGATCGGGCGATCCTGGTCATCGCCAAACCGCGTGGAGCGGAACAGCGGCAGCTCGACCGGTTCCCAGTCTTCGGGCGTCTTGCCCTTGGGCGCTTCGAGATGGCCGTCATAGACCAGATCGTGCGCGCGCAGCCAGGCTTCGGCCGCCTCGGGCTTGCCGGCGGCCTGCAGTTCCGCCTCGGACGAGAAGAGATCGTGGACGATGCCGAGCTTGGCGAGGTCTTCCTTGATCATCACCAGCATCGCGGCCACCGCCTTTTGGCGGAACAGCACCAGCCATTCGCTTTCGGGCGCGGTGACATAGCGATCACCAAATTCGGCCGCGAGGGCCTGGCCCAGCGGGATCAGGTATTCACCCGGATAGAGGCCTTCGGGAATGCCGCCAACGTCTTCGCCCAGCGCCTCACGATAGCGCACGTGCGCCGAGCGGGCGAGCACATCGACCTGCGCGCCGGCATCGTTGACGTAATATTCCTTGATCACCTTATGCCCGGCAAATTCGAGCAGGGCCGCGAGGGCATCGCCCACCACCGCGCCGCGGCAATGGCCCATGTGCATCGGCCCGGTGGGATTGGCCGAGACATATTCGACGTTCACCGTGCTGCCACCGCCCAGGGTAGAGCGGCCATAGCTGTTTGCGGCCTGGCCGATCAGGGCCAGCTCGTCGGTCCACGCGGCATCGGCCAGGCGCAGGTTGATGAAGCCCGGCCCGGCGATCTCGGCGCTGACGACGCGCGGATGGGCGGCGAGTTCCTCTACCATGAGCGCGGCCAGCGCGCGCGGGTTGGTGCCAGCGGGCTTGGCCAGGACCATCGCCGCATTGGTGGCCAGATCGCCATGCGCGGCATCGCGCGGCGGTTCGCACGTGACGGCGCCGCGCGGCAGGCCGGCGGGCAGCGCGCCCTTGGCGACAAGGGCATCGAGCGCGGCATCGATCACGCCGGCATAGGCAGCGAACAGCGTCTGGGCGGCAACGGGGCTATCGGTCGTCATGGCACGGGCCGATAGCGAATTTGTGGGGCGTTGGAAACCCGAGCGGCGCGGGCATGCGCAACGCCGGTTCAGCCAACGCCGGTTCAGCCCCTGTGCGCCATCCACCATTCCAGCAGGTGCCGCGCCACCGCCGTATGGGTCGGCGCCCCGAACGGCGCATCGGGCCGGCCCTCCAGCGCGGCGCTGACTTCTTCGCGGGTGAACCAGCGCGCGTCTTCCAACTCGTTCTGATCAATAGTGATGGTGGGATCATCGGCCACGGCATGGCAGGCGATCATCAGCGACGAGGGATAGGGCCAGGGCTGGCTGGCGACATAGCGCACGTCGCGCACGCGCACGCCGGCTTCCTCCAGCACTTCGCGTGCCACGGCTTCTTCCACCGTTTCGCCCGGCTCGACAAAGCCGGCCAGCGCGGAATAGCGCCCGGCGGGAAAGCGTGGCTGGCGCCCCAGCAAGAGGCGCCCGTCATGTTCGACCAGCATGATCGTGACCGGATCGACGCGCGGAAAGTGATCGGCGCCGCAGTCCGCATTGCTGCATGAGCGCTGCCAGCCGCCCTTGGCCGCCTGCGTGGCATGGCCACAGCGCGCGCAAAAGCGGTGGCGCGCGTGCCAATCGACCAGGCTGCGCGCGCCGCCATAGATTGCCAGATCGCGCGCCGGCATGGCATCGAGCAGGGCGCGCAGATTGGGCGCGGCGGGAGCCGTGCTACCGCCCAGATCCGGCGCGGCGGCGGCAAAGCAGCCCCGCCCCGCTTCATCCAACCCCAGGAACACCAGATCCGCCCCTTGCGGCGCGGATTGAAGCGGCGCCCAGGTCAATCCACCATCGGCGCCGAACGCCGGCGCCAGGCCATCAAGCACCAGCAACTGCGCATCGGGCGCAGCCTGCACCGCAGCCAGCCGCGCGGGATCGGTGCGCACGGCATCGGCCCGGTCCAGCGGATTGCCGGCATAGGCAATCGGCGGCAGCGCGCGGGCCAACGTGCGGGCCAGCGTGTCGGTAGTGGTCATGCGGCAACCTTGTGCTGGGCCAGCAGCCGCGCGCGCACATCGCTGCGCACGGCCTGGGGGAATGCAGTATCGAACGGATAGGCTGTGCTGGGCATGAACTGGGCAAAGAACCCGGCCCGCACGCCGCCCACCTTGCTGATGAAGCCGATCGTGCCAGCCGCGCCCGACCAGCCATAGGTGCCCGCCGAATCGCCAAGGCCAACGCGGCCGCCCGCGCCAAAGCCATGGCCGGCAATCCACGTACCTGCAGTACTGGCGCCGGGCGGCAACAGGTTGCTGGTGCCCATGTCGACCGCCCGCTGGCTCATCACCCGCTTGCCGGCAAACACCCCGCCGCCCAGCAGCATGGCCAGGAACCGGTCATAATCGCGCGGCGAACTGATCAGGCCTGCGCCGCCAAACGGAAAGGCCGGCGGATCGAGATAGACCGAATTGGTCGCGCCATCGATCGGCAGCAGGCGGCCATCGGCCACGACATAGTTGGTGGTGAAGCGCGGCACATCGGCCGGGGCCAGCTGGAACGTGGTGCTGTCCATGCCCAGCGGATCGAAGAAACGCGCTTTCAGGAAGGCGCTGAACTCTTGCCCGGAAGCCAGTTCGATGATCCGGCCCATGAGATCGAGCGCCACCGAATAGGACCAGCGCGTGCCCGGCTGATAGACCAGGGGAAGGCGGGCGAGATTGTCGGCAAAGGCAGCCAGGCTGGGCGCGGTATGCACTTCGCCAAAGCCCGGCAGCGGCACGCGGGTGGCGCGATAGGGCATGATGCCGGCCGCGGCATAGGCATCGCGGATCGGGCCGGTCTGGATAATGGTATAGCCAAGCCCGGCCGTGTGCGTCAGCAGCTGGCGCACGGTGATCGGTGCGGTTGCCGGCACCACCTTGTCCACCGGGCCGGCCGGATCGACCAGCACGTTCATGTGGGCATAGGCCGGCAGGAAATCGGCGATCGGCTGGTCGAGGCCAAGTTTGCCCTCATCGATCAGGATCATCGCGGCCATGCCGGTGATCGGCTTGGTCATCGAATAGATGCGGAACAAGGCGTTTTCATCCAGCGGCCGGGCGTCGCCGCGCGTGCCAGTGCCGCGCGCCACCACCTCGGGCGGGGCATCGCCCCAGCCCAGCGTGGCAACCGCGCCGGCCAGCTTGCCGCTGCTGACATAGTCGTCGAGCAGCCCGGTGATTGCCGGCAGGCGCGGATCGGTGGGCGCGGCATGGGCCCAGCGCTGCAACAACAGGCCCCCGCCGAGCAGCCCTGCCCCGCCCAGCAGGCCACGACGGCTGAGCGCCGGGGTTTGCGGAAGTGTCATGCGATCGTGCATTGCAGCCAAACCTTTCCTAGACGCCTGTTCATCGTTGCGCGCGTGGCGCTTTCACCCTTCGTGCGCACCGGCCAATGCCAGGCGCGCCGCCTTGGCAAAAACCGTTGGCAACCCGGCATTTTCCATGTCGCTGCGGGGCCACCACTGCGCACCGGGAATGTGGGCGCCGGGGATATTAGCGGGAGAAAATCCTGCGCCTACCAGCAAATGCAGATCGAGATCGAAATGGGTAAAGGCATGGCGCACCACTCCGGCGGATCGCCAGGTTCCGGCCACCGGCGGCTGGCCATCACCATCGGCCCGCGCGCTCCAGCCATCGTCGGGCAGCGCCCGCATGCCGCCCAGCATGCCCTTGCCCGGCCGCGTCACCACCAGCACCTGCGCCTGGCCATCGGCATCGACCCGTTCGATCCAGAACGCGTGTCCCTGGCGTTGCGGCTTGGCTTTCTTGGGCGCCTTGACCGGCAGCGCCTCGGCCCGGCCTTCCGCCTCTGCCTGGCAGGCGCCGCGCAGTGGGCACAACAGGCAGCGCGGCGCCTTGACCGTGCAGATCGTGGCGCCCAGGTCCATCATCGCCTGGGCGAAATCACCCGCGCGCGCCGTGGGCGTGATGGTGGCGGTGGCCGCGCGAATGGCCGGGCGTGCAGCGGGCAGCGGCACATCGATGGCAAAAAGCCGTGCCACGACCCGTTCGACATTGGCATCGACCACTACGGCATGCCGGCCAAACGCGATCGCCGCCACTGCCGCTGCGGTATAGGCGCCAAGGCCCGGCAGCGCGCGCAGGCCCTCCTCGGTATCGGGAAAAGCGCCCAGCGCGGAAACCGCGCGCGCGCAGGCCAGCAGATTGCGCGCGCGGGCATAATAGCCCAGCCCCGCCCAGGCCGCCATGACCGCCGCGTCGTCGGCGGCGGCCAGATCATGCACGGTGGGCCAGGTGCGGGTGAATTTCTCGAAATAGGGGCCGACCGCTGCCACGGTGGTCTGCTGCAGCATCACTTCCGACAACCACACGCGGTAGGGATCGGGGGCTGGCGTTCCCGGCCGGCTGCGCCAGGGCAGCACCCGCGCATGGGCATCGTACCAGGCCAGCAGGGCCGCGGCCACGCCATGGCTGGCCGGCACGCTTGCGGTTTCATCACGTTGGGCGGGGAAATCGTCAGGATGGCCACTGGCTTGCATGGCGCCGCTATGGCATGGCAGGCGCCATCATGGAAAGCGATCAGGCCAAACCCCGCCCTGCCCGAAAGGGTGCCGCCAAGCCGGCCGCCAAGCCAGCCAACGCGGCAGCGAGCAAGGCCGCGCCCAAGGGCTTTGAGCGCAAGCGCGGCGGAGAGGCACGGCAGATTGCCGACTTGATGCCGGCGATCGGCCGCACCGCGTTTCGCCGCTTCGGCTTTGTGCAAAGCTCGGTCGTGACCCGCTGGCCCGAAATCGTCGGCACGGCCCATGCCCGCCATTGCATGCCCGAATCGATCCGCTTTGCCCCGGGCGAAAAGGCCGACGGCATCCTGCAACTGGTGGTAACCCCCGCCCATGCCCCGCTGATCCAGCACGTGGTGCCCGAGATCATCGAGCGGGTGAACCGCTTCTTCGGCTATCGCGCCGTGGCCAAGGTCAAGCTGCGTCAAGGCGTGGTTCAGGCGCCACGCCCGACAGGCCCTGCGCCGCTGGCGCCGCCGACGTTGAAACCGGTGCCGATGGACCTGGGCGACAGCCTGCGCGCCGTGGGAGACCCGGAACTGCGGGCCGTGCTGGAATCGCTCGCCCGCTCGCTGGGCGAAGCCAGCGCCAAACCAGAACCAAAGCCAAACCGGGACAACAGGGATATCCGCAAGTGACCATTCCGAACGTGACCACGACACTTCGTTCCACTGCCAGGGCCATGGCCCTTTCGCTTGCCGCCGCGCTTGCCACGCTGGTGGCCAATCCGGCCCAGGCTGCTCCGCCGAAAAAGGCGCCCGCCGCACCCGCTGGCCGCAACTGGAACCAGACCGTGGTGCGCACCGCGCGCGACAGTTTCCTGCTCGGCAACCCCAATGCCCCGGTCAAGCTGGTGGAATACATCAGCTATACCTGTCCGCACTGCGCCCATTTCACCCAGGAAGCCGATGCCCAGTTGCGCCTGGGCTTCATCGCGCCCGGCAAGGGTTCGATCGAGGTGCGCAATTTCGTGCGCGACCCGATCGACCTGACCGTGGCGCTGCTCACCCACTGCGTGCCGCCCGCACAGTTCTGGCAGACGCACCTGATGTTCCTGACGCGCCAGGACGATTGGATCGGCCTGGAAATGACCGCCAGCCCGGCCCAGCGCCAGCGCTGGATCACCGGCCCGCTGGCCAGCCGCACCCGCGCCATCGCCAGCGATTTCAAGTTCTATGACATGATGGCCTCGCGCGGGGTCAGCCGTACCGCGGCCGATCGCTGCCTCGCTGACGAAGGCCTGGCCAACCGCCTGGCCGCCGGCACCAAGGACGCCGCCGAAAAGGACTATGTCGAAGGCACGCCGGCCTTCATGATCAACGGCTTGCCGCTGGCCGGCACGGCCAGCTGGGCCGCGCTCAAGCCGCAGCTTGAAGCGCGTATCAACTGATCGGCACCCCCCTCCCTTTACCGCCCCATGCAACGGGAAAACCTGTGATGAAATTTGCCACCACACGCCTTGCGCTTCTGGCCCTGCCGCTAACCCTGGGTCTTGCTGCCTGCGGCAAGAAGGACGATGCCGGCGGCCCGGCCGCCCAGTCTGCCGCTGCCCTGCCCACCGTGGCCCCGCCCGCCGGCAAGGCCTGGAGCGATGTGGTCAGCAAGAATGCCGATGGCGGCTATGTGATGGGCAATCCCGACGCGCCGATCAAGCTGATCGAGTTCGGCTCGCTCACCTGCCCGCACTGCGCCGAGTTCGAGGAAAAGGGCTTCCCCAAGCTGCGTGACACCTATGTCAACAGCGGCCGCGTCAGCCTGGAATTCCGCAATTTCGTGCGTGATCCGTTCGACACGACGATGGCCATGCTGACGCACTGCGGCTCGCCGGACAGCTTCTTTGCGCTGACCCAGCAGGTCTATGCCAACCAGAAGGACATCTTTGCCAAGCTGCAGCCCGCCGCCAAGGAAATCCAGGCGATGAACCTGCCGCCCGCGCAGATGTTCGGCGTGATGGCCGACAAGGGCGGCCTGATCGATTTCTTCGGCGCCCGCGGCATTGCGCGCGATCAGGCGATGGCCTGCCTCGCCAATTCCAAGACTGCCGAGGCGCTGGCCAGCGATACCCAGACCGCCGGTGACAAGTACACTATCAGCGGCACGCCCACCTTCATCGTCAACGGCAAGAACGTGGACGTGGCCACCTGGGAACAGCTCGAGCCGATCCTGCAGCGCGCCGGCGCGCGCTGATCCCCGTTCCGGGGATGGGGCCAGGGGGGCCGGGGCGATGCATTTCCAGCGGTTGAAGCTTTCGGGCTTCAAGAGCTTTGTCGAACCGGCCGAACTGCGCATCGAACCGGGGCTGACCGGCGTGGTCGGCCCCAACGGCTGCGGGAAGTCCAACCTGCTGGAAGCGCTGCGCTGGGTCATGGGGGAGGCTTCGGCCAAGGCCATGCGCGGCGCGGGCATGGACGACGTGATCTTTGCCGGCAGCACCAGCCGACCGGCCCGCGCCTTTGCCGAAGTGGCCCTGACCGCCCAGACCGACCCTGACGACCAGTGGGGCGGCGAACTGGAAGTGGTGCGGCGGATCGAGCGCGGCGCCGGTTCCGCCTATCGCGTCAACGGCCGCGATGTGCGCGCCAAGGACGTGGGGCTGATCTTTGCCGATGCCGCCACCGGCGCGCATAGCCCGGCACTGGTCAGCCAGGGGCGCATTGCCGCAGTCATCGCCGCCAAGCCGGCCGAGCGGCGGATGATGCTGGAAGAAGCAGCAGGCATTGCCGGCCTGCACGTGCGCCGGCGCGATGCCGAACAGAAGCTGCGCGCGACCGAGGCCAATCTGGCACGGCTGGAAGACCTCATGGCCAGGCTCGATGGCCAGATTGCCGCGCTGCGCCGCCAGGCCCGTGCGGCCGAGCGCTATCGCGCCGTGTCTGACAAGATCCGCGTGGCCGAGGCGCGGCTGGTCTTTGCCCGCTGGCGCGATGCCGCCGCCGCTGCCCAGGCCGCGCGTGAGGCTGCCGCCCGGGCCGATGCAGCGGTGGCCGGCGCCCAGGCCGCCACCGTCACCGCGCAAGGCGCGCAGCACAGCGCCGCCACCGCACTGGCCGAGGCGCGCGAGGAGCTGTTCGATCGCCGCCAGGATGCTTCTGCCCATGGGCAGCGCATGGCCGCCCTTTCCGCACAGCTTGAGGCAGCCGAACAGCGCGTGGCGGATATCGATCGGCAATTGCGCGCGATCGAGGAAGACCGCGCCCAGGCCGACCAGTTGACCGCGCAGGCGGCACAAGCGCTGGCCCAGCTGGAAAGCGACCTGGCCAGTGCCGAGGCGGCGCTGCTGGCCGACGAAGCACGCCGCCCGCTGTTGGCCAGCGCGCTGGACGAGGCGGAACGCGCCGCCCGCGCCGCCGAACTGGCCCAAGCCCAGGCCCAGGCGCAACAAGCCGGCGTCGAGGCCGAGTGGCGCGTGGCCCAGGCCGCGCTGGCGGCCGCGCAAACCGCGCTCACCCGGCTGGACGGCGAGGCCCAGCGCCTTGCCGGGCGCCGCGCGGCCCTGGCTGCGGAGCCCGATCCCGCAATGGCCCTGGCCGAGGCGGAACGCCGCCGGCAAGAGGCTGCCGCAACCCTGGCGGCGCAACGCGCCCGGCGCGAGGAACTGGCAAGCACGCGCGAGGCTTTGACCCAGGACCGCGACGGCGCCGCCAATGCCCTCGCCACCGCGCGGGCCGAATTCGCCGGCGTCGCGCGAGAGGCCGAAGCCCTGGCGCGGGACAAGGCGGCGCGGGCCAAGGCCGCCGCGGCGCGCGGGCGCGGGCCATCGGCGCTGTCAGGCTGCCGCGTCGCGCCCGGCTGGGAACGCGCGCTCGCCGCCGTGCTGGGCCGCGATGCCATGGCGCCGCTCGGCCCGGCGCCAGAGGCCGGTGAAGGGCGGTTCTGGACTGGCGCCACACCGCCCGCGCCACTTGCCGATGCGCTGCTGCATCACCTGCGCGCCTGCCCTGCAGAACTGGCAGCGCGGCTTGCCTTGGTCCGTGCGGTCGAGGCCGACAGCGGCGAGGCGCTCAACCCCGGAGAATGGCTGGTCACCCGCGCCGGCCACTTGCGCCGCTGGGACGGCTTTGTGGCACGCGGCGAAGGCGCGGCAGAAGCCGCTGCACTGGAAGCCGACAACCGCCTGGCCGATCTGGAAGCGCGCCGTCCCATGCTCGACGCAGCGGTAGCGGCCGCGCAGGCCGCCCATGATGCGGCGCGCGATGGCCTGGCCCAGGCCCAGGCGGAATGGAGCGGGGTGGAACGCTTGATCGGCCAGGCGGCCGAGGCCGAACGCAGCGCCCTGCGCGCGGTGGATCAGGCCGAAGCGGCACGCGCCCAGCAGGATGCCCGCGCCGCTGACCTCGCACAGCAAGAGGCGACCCTCGCCGAACAGATCACGGCAGCCCAGGCCGAGGCAGAGGCGGCAGGCACCCGCCACGCCGCGCTGCCCGATCCGGCAGAAGGCCGCGCCGCAGTCGCCACGGCGCAGGCCCAGCACCAGACAGCACGCACCGCCCTGCAACAGGCCATGGCAGCCCATGCCGCGCTGGAACAGGCGCTGGCCGTGGGGCGTGAGCGATTGGGCGGGATGAAGGCCGACATGCGCAACTGGCAGGCCCGCGCCGGCGACGCGGCCAAGCGTCTGGCGCAAATGGCCGCGCGGGCGCAAGACCTAGCCGCAGAACGCGCGATCAGTGCGGCCAAACCGGCCGGCCTCATCGCCGAAATCGAACAGGGCGAAGCGATCCGCAACCGCCTCTCCACCGATCTGGCCCAGGCCGAAGCCGCGCTGGCCCAGGCCGAGACCGCCGGCAAGGCCGCCGATACGGCCCTCGCCCAGGCCACCGAAGCCCTGGCCACCGCGCGTGAAGCGCGCGCCACGGCCAGCGCCCAGGCCAGCCACGAAGACCAGCGCCGCCAGGAAATGGCCAGCATTTCCGGCGAGCGCTTTCAATGCCCGCCGCCCCTGCTGCCCGAACGCTTTGCCTTTTCCAGGGCCGAGGTGGGCGATGCCGCCAGCGAAAGCACCACGCACGAGCGGCTGCTGGCCGAGCGGGAGCGGATCGGCCCGGTCAACCTGGTGGCGGCAGACGAACTCGCCCAGGCCGAGGCGCGCCAGGCCGAAAGCCTGGCCGAACAGGCCGAACTGGCCGAAGCGGTCAACCGCCTGCGCGGCTCGATCGGCAACCTCAACCGTGAGGGGCGCGAGCGCCTGCGCGCCGCGTTCGAGGCGGTGGACGGGCATTTCCGCCGCCTGTTCACCCGCCTGTTCGGCGGCGGCGAAGCCCATCTCGCGCTGGTCGACAGCGACGACCCTCTGGAAGCAGGCCTGGAAATCATGGCCCAGCCGCCAGGCAAGCGGCTGCAATCGCTGACGCTGCTGTCGGGTGGCGAACAGGCCTTGACGGCAGTGGCGCTGATCTTTGGCCTGTTCCTCACCAATCCCGCGCCGATTTGCGTGCTCGACGAAGTGGACGCGCCGCTCGACGATGCCAATATCGAACGCTTCTGCGACCTGCTCGACGCCATGGTCGCCGAAACGCAGACCCGCTATCTCATCGTCACGCACAACGCCGTGACGATGAGCCGCATGCACCGCCTGTTTGGCGTGACCATGGTGGAACGCGGCGTCTCGCGTCTGGTCAGCGTGGACCTCGGCGGCGCGGAAGAACTGCTCGCTACGGCGGTGTAGAACGCACAGGATCAAAAGCGCGGGCGCACCCGATCATGGTCGCGCGCGCCCGCGCGTGCCATTCAGACAGGATGGACACTGCACGCCGCTTTCGCCTCGCCCTTGCCCTTGGCCTTACCGCAGGATCGTCCCTGCTGATCGGCGCGGCCCCGGCGTTCGATCCCCCGCCCTTCGCGCACTGGATCGATGGCACCACGGCCAGCGAACCAGAGATGCAGGTGCAACAGGTTGACGCAGATACCTTCGTGATCCGCCAATCGGTGAAAACCAATTTCGAGGCGCCGTTCCTCTATCTATTGTTCGGACGCAAGGGTGCGCTGCTGGTCGATACCGGCGCCGGCGGCCTCATGGTGCGGCCCACGGTGGAGCGCGTGATCGCGCAATGGCGCCAGGCCCATGGCAACCGCCCGCTGCACCTGACAGTGGCCCATTCGCACAGCCATGGCGACCATCATGCCGGCGACAGCGAATTTGTCGATCGGCCGGATACCACCGTGGTAGGCCTTGCCCCAGCCGATGTCGCCAGCGCGTTTCACGTGGCCGACTGGCCCAACGGCCTGGGCACGCTGGACCTTGGCGGCCGCGTGCTGCGCGCCATCCCGACGCCAGGTCATCAAAGCGCCCACGTCATGATCTACGACCCGCAAACCCGCCTGCTCCTGTCGGGTGACATGCTCTATCCCGGCCGTCTCTACGTGCCGAGCAACCACTTCGCCGAATTCCGCGCCAGCGCCCATCGCCTGGCCGCCTTTGCCCAGACACACCCGATCCGCGCCTTGCTCGGCACCCATATCGAGATGACCACCACGCCGGGCCAGGACTATCCGATGGAAGCGCCCACGCACCCGACCGAACACGGCCTGGCGCTGCCGCCCGCCGCGATTGCCGACCTGGTTCAGACCGTGGATGCCATGGGCGACACGCCCGTGAAGGCTGTGCGGCCGGACTTCATCGTTTATCCGGTCGAACCACGGCCGAACTGATTGGGCGCGCGCTGTAACATGCCCTCCCCCAGCCCCTCCCGCACGCGGGAGGGGAGAACAGCGCCAAAAAGCCCCTCCCGCGTGCGGGAGGGGCTGGGGAGGGCATGTTTCCCAAGCCTCTCGGTCCGCCTACCCCGCGCTCCCCACCACCAGGCATGCCAGCGCCATCAGGAAACCCGCCGTGCGGTTTGAACGGAACCGTGCCAGGGCGTTGTCGCCATCGTCCACATCCAGGCTCAGCGCCTGCCACGCCAGGTGCAGCGCCACCGGCAGCAGCGCGAGCAGCGCGAGGGGATCGGGATGGATCAGCCAGAACGCCAGCGCCCATAGCGCCACGGCAGCGGCGTAGAATGCAGTCACGCCGGGCCGCACCTTGCTGCCCAGCGCGCGGGCGCTGGAACGGATGCCGACCATGGCGTCATCCTCGCGGTCTTGCAGGGCATAGATCGTGTCATAGCCGATGCACCAGCACATCGCCCCGGCATAGAGCGCGGCGAGTGCGCCGAGGTCGCCATCGTGCACCGCCACCCAGCCGGTCGGCGCGCCCCAAGTGAAGACGAGGCCGAGCCAGGCTTGTGGCCACCAGGTGATGCGCTTCATGAACGGGTAGGCGGCGACCAGCGCCAGACTGCCCAGCGCGACGATCTGCGCCTGCCAGCGCAACTGGAGCAGCACGACCAGCCCCACCGCAGCGAGCACCACGAGCCAGGCCCAGGCCGCCTTCTTGCGCACGCGACCACTGGCCACCGGGCGCTGCGCCGTGCGGGCGACCCGCGCATCGAGATCAGCGTCGACGATATCGTTATAGACGCACCCCGCCCCGCGCATGGCGATGGAGCCGAGCAGCATCCACGCCACCAAGTGCCACTGCCGCGCGCCGCCGGCCAGGAACACGCCCCAGGCGCAGGGCCAGAACAGCAGCCACCAGCCGATCGGCCGGTCCAGCCGGGCCAGCAGCGCATAATCGCGCAAGGGCTGCGGCAGGCGGGCCACCAGCCCGCGATGTTCGCTGTCAGGGACGATCTGATCGGTTGCCGTGGTCATGCTGCCATGCTCCTGCGCCGGTTTGGTCGGGCCCGCAAGGGGACAGATCGCCCGCGTGTTGCCGCCGCGCGCGGCGCTGCCTATGAACGCTGCCCATGACCGATCATCTGCCCGCCACCCCCGCCTGGCCGCCCCGCTCTGCCCCGCGCCTGTTCGTGGAACAACGGCTGGAAGAGGGCGCCAGCCTGGCGATCGACAGCGCACAGGCGCACTATCTGGGCAAGGTGATGCGCGCTGGGCCGGGCGACGCGGTGATCGTGTGCGACAACCAGACCGGCGAATGGCTTGCCCGCGTGGCGCACGCCGGCAAGCGTGACATGATGCTGACGCTCGAGCGGCAGTTGCGGCCACTGGAGGCGGTGCCCGATCTATGGCTGTGCGCGGCCTTGCTCAAGAAGCAGGCGTTCGACTGGGTGCTGGAAAAGGCGACAGAACTGGGCGCCGGCCAGATCCGCCCGGTGATTACGCGGCGCTGCGTGGCCGACAAGCTCAATGCCGAGCGCGCCGCCACGATCGTGACCGAGGCGGCCGAGCAATGCGCACGCACTGCCCTGCCCGCGCTGTTCGATCCGGTGAAGCTCGACGCCATGCTGCGCGACTGGCCAACCGGGCGCGCGCTATTCTTTGCCGATGAACAGGGCGGCGCGCCCGCTGCCGCTGCCTTTGCCGCGCACAAGGGCCCAGCGGCACTGCTGATCGGGCCGGAGGGCGGCTTTGACGAAGCGGAACGCGCCGCGATCCGCGCACATCCTGCCGCCCACGCCATTACCCTGGGTCCGCGCATCCTGCGGGGCGAAACGGCAGCCGTGGCGGGCCTGGGATTGTGGATGGGGGTTGCGGGGGACTGGGCTGCCGCGTGAGGGTTTGCGCTGCGCGCACACCCCTGGGATTATTGCCGCCCTGCAATCGTTCATCCCACGTTTATCGCTGGCGCAAAGTCCGTTTGGCCACTAACGGATGCGGGCATGAGCACGAGACAGGTTTCAGATAGCAACGATCCTCTCATCGAGAGCCGGGACCAGCTTGTCGCCCCCATGCAGAAGGGCGAAAAGCCGCGCGAGGCATGGCGAATCGGCACCGAGCACGAGAAATTCGTCTATCGCACGGCCGATCATGCCGCCCCGTCCTATGACGAGCCAGGTGGCATCCGCGATCTGCTGATGGCGCTGACCGAATTCGGCTGGGAGCCGGTGATGGAAGGCGGCAAGGTCATTGCCATGTCCGGCCCGGATGGCGCGGTCAGCCTGGAGCCGGCCGGCCAGCTCGAACTGTCGGGCGCGCCGCTGGAAAGCCTGCACGAAACCTGCGCGGAAACCGGGCGCCATCTTGCCCAGGTCAAGACCATCGGCGATCGCTTTGGCCTCGCTTACCTCGGCCTTGGCCTGTGGCCCGACAAGGCGCGCGGCGATCTGCCGATCATGCCCAAGGGCCGCTATGAGATCATGCTGCGCCATATGCCCCGCGTGGGCACGATGGGGCTGGACATGATGCTGCGCACCTGCACGATCCAGACCAACCTGGACTATGCCAGCGAAGCCGACATGGCGCAGAAGTTCCGCGTCAGCCTGGCGTTGCAGCCGCTGGCCACCGCTCTGTTTGCCAATTCACCGTTCCTGGAAGGCAAGCCCAACGGCTTCCTGTCCTATCGCAGCCACATCTGGTCAGACACCGATCCCGCGCGCACGGGCATGCTGCCCTTCGTGTTCGAAGACGGCTTTGGCTATGAACGCTATGTCGACTACATGCTCGACGTGCCGATGTATTTCGTGTTCCGCGATGGCAAATACATCGATGCCGCCGGCCAGTCGTTCCGCGATTTCCTTGATGGCAAGCTGCCCGCGCTGCCCGGCGAAAAGCCGCGAAAGAGCGACTGGATCGACCATCTTTCCACCGCCTTCCCCGAAGTGCGGCTGAAATCGTTCCTGGAAATGCGCGGCGCCGATGGCGGCCCGTGGAACCGGATCTGCGCCCTGCCCGCGTTCTGGGTGGGACTGCTCTATGATCAGGGCGCGCTCGATGCGGCGTGGGATCTGGTCAAGGACTGGGACCTGGAAGGGCGCGAGATCCTGCGCGCCAGCGTACCCAAGCTGGGCCTTGATGCGCCGCTGCCCGGTGGCGGCACCCTGCGCGATATCGCCGGCCGCGTGCTCGACATTGCGCGCTCGGGCCTGGCCGCGCGCGGGCGCCTCAACGCAGCCGGAGACAACGAAACCGGCTATCTCCTGCCGCTGGACGAGATCGTCGCCTCGGGCAAGACCCCGGCCGAGCGCTTGCTCGATCTGTACCACGGCGCGTGGGGCGGTGACCTGTCCAAGGTCTATGCCGCCAAGAGCTTTTGAGAGGATAGTACCCCATGATCCTGGTAATGGGCACGTTTCGCCTGCCGACCGCCGCCTTCGCCACCGCCGCGCCGATGATGCGCGCGGTGATCGAGGCTACCCGCGCCGAAGACGGGTGCCTGGCCTATGCCTATTCGCACGATGCGCTTGATCCCGAAGTGATCCACGTCAGCGAAAAGTGGCGCGACCGCGCCGCGCTCGACGCCCATTTCCAGACCGCGCACATGGCCACCTGGGCACAGCAGCGCGCCGGCCTGGGCCTGACCGAGCGCAACATCCGCGTGTTCGAAAGCGATGAAGGCGTGGCGGTTTGAGCGCTTAGCGCTAGGGTTCCCCCCCAACCCCCTCCTATGAAGAGGAGGGGACTTTTAGATTAATGCTTTATCCTCCCCATCCTCTTTGGATGAGGGGGTCTGGGGGTAGTGGATACCCGCGCCCGACCGACCAAAAATCATTCGCACCAACCGGCCCAACCGCCGCGTGATCAGCCCATGCTGGGCCATCCAGGCATGGTATGCGCGATACTTGGCGTCTTCGCCCAGCAGGTGCTTTTCCTCGGTCTTGGCGCGCCAGAAATAGACCGCGCTGACCAGCGCGAGGGTGACCGTGTTGCGCACGGCATCAACCTTGGAATGCGTGGTGGCGAGGAACGGCATCGTCACCAGCCACCAGAACAGGTTCTTCGACAGATAGGCGGGATGCCGGGTAAAGGCATAGGGGCCGTTGGTCAGCACGCCGCGATACGTAAGGTTGGAAAAGCGCAAGCCGAAGGCAATCGTGGCCCAGGCATAGATCGCCGTCAGCACCACCTGCGCCAGGCCCCAGGCCCACAGCAGCGCCGGATGGCCATCGAACCAATAGGCCCATTCTGCGGTGTTCTGGTGATAGTCCAGCACGCCGCCGCCGCCCATCAGCACAAAGGGCGGATAGCACATCAGCGCTGCCACCCACCCCGCCAGATAGGGATTGGCCGTGCGGATGTGGGCATCGAGCGGCTTCATCGTCAGCAGGTAGCCGACCATGGCGATCTGCACGTCGATCATGAACATCGCCTCGATCGCGGTGTTCGACCAGCGTACCGGATCGGCCCACAGCCCGGTCCAGTCCGCCTCGACCACGGCGGCAAAACCACCGGGCAGGATCGAGATCATGAAGGCGCAGAAAAAGCCTTTCACCGTCCAGGCGCGCAAGTGGTGCCACACCTGGTCCACGTCATAGGCTTCGCGCCCGATCAGCATGGCACCGAAATGCCAGGCCCCGTCGCGCGGGTTGACCAGCACGCGATCGAGCCACAGCACATAGGGAACGGCGCCCAGGAACAGGAACGGCGCGGCCTGTTCCAAAAGGTCCATGGCGAACAGATACTGCCCGCGCCAATACCAGCGCCCCAGGCAATAGACTAAGGCGATCAGCGCCCAGGTGGCCCAGAGCCCGGCCAGCTTGGTGATCGAGATATCGAGCACGCTGCGCAACGGGCGCGGCGCCGTCCAGTCGATGCCGGTGGAGGGCCGGCGATGAACCTTGTCGACCAGCAGCGACCAGGCCACCATCGGCGTGCCGGAAAACAAGAGGGCAAGCACCGCCGCGCTCGATCCGGCCAGCCGCGCGTGCGGCCCTGGCAAGCCCAGCGCATCGACGATCTGCGGCCAGGCGCGGCACACCGCCACCCATGCCAGCAGGCCAGCGAGGCCCACCAAGCCTACCCAGACGGACACATCGCTGGCAGGGCGGGGCGAAACGGCGTGGGCGGGCGACTTGGTCATACCCGCCCGCTTATACGCGCAGAAGTGGAAATTCGGTGAAGAAGGTTAACGCCAGGCGGTGATTTCGCCGCTGTCATCCAGCACGATCAGGGTCTTGTCAGCCACGATCGGCGGCAGGGTAACGGGCGCTGCCACCTTGGTCACGCGGGCCAGCGTGCCATCACCCACGGTGATGGTGGAAATCTCGCCACGCGAATTGGCCACCCACAGCTTGTTGCCTGCCAAGACCGGCCCGGTCCAGAAGATCGGGCTCTCCTTCTTCTTGGGCTTGAGATAGCGGGGCAGCTGGCTCATCCAGCGGACCTTGCCGGTGGACTTGGCGATGCACAGCAGCTTGTCTTCGTCGGTCAGGGTAAAGATCCACTCCCCAGCCACTGCCGGGGTGGAAATGCCCGCGAGGTTGAGTTCCCAGATACGCTGGCCGGTGACCAGTTCATAGGCGGCCATGCGGCCGCCCTGGCCCAGGGCATAGACCCGGCCACGTTCGATGATCGGATCAGCATCGATATCGGTCAGCGTCGAAACGCTCGTGGCGATCGAGGTACGCGCCAGCGCATCGGACCACAGCTGCCGCCCGTTTTCATAGCGATAGGCCACGAGTTCGCCCGAGCTGTAGCCGGCGATCACCGTGCCTTGGCCAGCGGCGGGAGCCGCCACGCCGAACACGCCGCTTTGCGTGACCGAGGCGGACTGATTCCACAGATTGGTGCCATCAGCGGTGTTGAGCGCAAAGATCTGGTTGTCCTGCGTCATCACATAGACCGCGCCGAACGCCACGGTGGGCGCGCCGCGCAGCGGGCCAGCCGGCTTTACCCGCCACTTGATCTTGCCATCGGCCGCATCGAGCGCGGCCACTTCGCCAAGGCCGGTGGTGATGTAGACGTTGCCCGAATCAAAGCTGACGCCGCCGCCAAAGATCGAATCGTTCTTTTCGGGCAGACGGAAGCCCTGCTTCCACTTTTCGTGGCCGTTGTTTTCATCGAGCGCGCGCACCACGCCTTCGGTGTCCATCACGAAGACAGTGCCATTGCCCACCACCGGCGATGCGGCCAGGCGCTGCTTGGGCGAAGACCCGGAAATGCGCGTGGACCACAGCTTTTGCGGGGCATCGGCAAGCGCGAGATGGCCCGAAGACTTGCTGGCAGTGCCGCCGCCCTGGGCCCATTCGGTGTTGACCACGGGCGCGGGCACGACCACGTCCATGCTGGCCAGCGTGGGATCGACCTTGGTGCCGGCCTCGATCCGCGACAGCACGGGAATGCGTTCGCCCACGGTGGGCGTGGCCTTGACCTTGCCCTTGTGCCCGGCGCAACCGCCCAGAACCAGCGCCAGGCCGAGCACCGCCGCGGGGGCCAGCGCCGCAATCCGGCGGCGATCGGTGCCGGCGCCTGGCTGGCGGGCCATGTGGCCCTGGCTGGGAATGCGGATCATGCCTGTCTTCCTTGTCCTGTCATGCCCCGGCGGCCCGATGCGGGGCGGCGGCGCGCAATGCATGCAAACCCGATCGATCGGGAAACCGTGGCAGCCTTACTGGGCCTGCCCGATAACTGCCGAAACATCGTCAACCGCGTCGACACCCAGGCTGCCGGCAACCTGGCGCGCGCGGCGCTTGATCGTGTCGGGCACGTCCTTATCCTTGGCGATGGCGGCAAACAGCGGCCCGGCCAGATCGTTGTGCCCCTGCTTGAGATAGGCCAGGCCAACCAGTTCGCCGGCGCTGCCAAACCACGGGTTGCCCGGCACGGCCAGCGGCTTGAGGCGGTCGATCACCTGCTGCGGAGGCAGCTTGTCAAACGTGATGGCCACTTCACGCACCGTGGCGGCATCGCGATAGGCCTGCGGCGCATTGCTGTCGGCGGCAACGGCGGCAAAGCCCTTGGCGGCCTGATCGGCCTTGCCATCGTCCTGCGCCTTGCCAGCCAGCAGCAGCTGCGCGGCGGCGCGGTTGCCCGGGGTGCCGTCCTTGGCCAGCGGATCGAGCAGGGCTTGCGCGGCCTTGTCGTTCTTGGCTTCGAAATTGTCGAGTGCCTGGGTCAGTTGTTCACCCTGCTGGCCGCGCAGCGTATCCTGGTGATTGCTGTACCACAGCCAGCCACCCAGCCCGGCCAGGCCCAGCACCACGGCCGCGCCAACCGGCTTGCCCCACTTGCGCAGCGCATAAAGCGCCTCGTCCTGGCGCAGGGCATCGTCCACTTCGCGGGCGAAGACATTGCCTTCGGCGGCGCGCGCAACGGCACGCGGATCGGACGGGTTTTGCGGACGGTTCGGTCTAAGGGCCAAGGCTAAGCTTTCGGCGATTGAGAGCAAGGGATGGGCAAGAATTGCACGGAATGGGCGCGGTGTTTAGCGGATGGAGCCACCTTTTCAACGCCTATGATGCTGGCTGTCCCCCGCTGAACCGATGGTTAAGCGGCCAACCGCCTGCAACATCGCGACAACGAACGATGCTTCACGGGAATTGGGTCAGTCCCAGCGCATCGGCATAGACGCGGGCATAGTGGCCGGCCATCACGCTTTCATCATACTCGCGCGTGGCCAGAACGCGGTTGGCCGCCCCGGCGCGGCGGCGCGCCAGCTCGTCGGTTGCCAGGTCCAGCATGACCTGGGCCAGCGCTGCTTCATCACCGACCGGCGCGATGAACCGCGCGTTGTCAGCGGCAACGATCTCGGCCACGTCGCCCACGGCCGGGCTCGCCACGGCCAGGCCTGCGGCCATCGCCTCTACCACCGACAGCGGAAACTGCTCGCTATCGCTCGACAGCGCAAAGAAATCGAACAGCCCCACTGCCAGCGCCGGATCGGGAACATGGCCGGGCAGATGCACGCGGTGGCCGATGTTGAGATCCATCGCCTGGGTCAGGATCGCCTCGCGCTCGGGCCCTTCACCCAGGATCACCAGGTGCCATTCTTCGGGCAGCGCACGAAAGGCGCGCACCAGGCGAGGCAGGTTCTTGACTGGGCGCAGGCCGGCCAGCGTGCCCACCCACTTTTCCCCCGGCCGCTTGATCACACGCGGCAGCGCGTCGGGGCGCGCCTTGCGGGCATAGGCGGCGGTGTCGATGCCATTGGCAATGCGGTGGACCTTGCCGGCCGGCTGGTGCCAGGCATCGCGGGCCACGGCCTCAAGCCGACGCGAGGGCACCACCAGTGCGCTGGCCCGGGCCAGGGCCACGCGCCGGAACCAGTTGCGCCGGGGATTGAGCCGCTCTGCCTCGTCGGCATTGAAGCCGTCTTCATGGTGGACCAGCGGCGCCAGGCCATAGAGCGGGGCGAACAGCGCGTGCGCCATCACCGCATCCATCGCCCCCCAGTTGTAGGTGCAGATGAGGTCAAACCCCTGCATCCCGCGCGCCAGGGTCTGCAGGCGACGCACGCCGAGCTTGCCCGCCAGCGGGGGAAAACCCAGCGGAAAATGCACCGAAAGCCCGCGCGCCAAGAGGCTGCGCGCGCCCAGCGCGCCAGGCTGCGCCGAGACGACCGAATGATCGAGCGCGTTGCCGAACCGGTTCATCAGCGCCACGCTGCGGCGTTCCTTGCCCCCGGCATCGAACGTGGAATGCAGGTGCAGCACATGCAGGCGGCGGGCCGGGCCGGCTTGGCGATCCATGGTCAAGGTTCCTGCGCCAGATGCCGTCAGTCCAGCCGGGCCAGCAGGGCATCGATCGCCGCGCGTGCCTCGGGTTCGTCCAGCGTCGGGGCATGGCCCACGCGCGGCAGGGTCACCAGCGTGCAATCGGGATGGCGCTGCGCCATCGCGGCGGCGGTATCAGCCGAGAGAATGTCCGAGGTGGCGCCATGGACCACCAACAGCGGCACCGGCGTGAGCGCGGCAAATAGCGGCCACAGATCGGCCTCGGGCGGCGGCGCGGTGCCTTCTGCCCTGGCCTTGGCCGCAGCATCGTCGCGCGCCTGCTCTGCCGCCTCGATCGGGGCGGCGATCTTCATGTCATAGTCAAAGGCGATGCGCCCGCCCGTGCCCAGCGCCATCAGCCGCTTGGCCAGGCGCAGCCAGTCTTCGATGCTGAAATCGGGATAGATATCGCCCATCGTCTCGCGCAGGCCGCGTGCGGCGTGCATCCAGGTCAGATAGCTGCGCCCCTGGCCGACATAGTCGGTAATGCGCGCCAGGCCGGCCGGATCGATCACCGGGCCGATATCGTTGAGCACGGCGCCCGCCACCAGGCCGGGCTGGCCGGCCGCCAGCGCCATGGTGAGAATGCCGCCGAGCGAGGTGCCGATGGCGATGAAGCGGGTGATCTTTTCGGCGGCGAGCAGGCCCGCCAGATCCTGGGCATAGACCGGCGGCTGATAGGTCATCGGATCGCGGGCATAGTCGCTTTCCCCCCGCCCGCGCAGATCGGGGCACAGCACGCGCCGGCCGCTGGCAGCGATATGCGGGGCCAGATCCTCGAAATCGCGGCCATTGCGCGTCAGGCCGGGCAGGCAGATCACCGGAAGACGCGCCGCATCGCCGGGATAGGCGCGATAGGCCAGGCGCAAACCATCGGTGCTGGCCCAACTGCGAATCTCGAATGTGGCGATGGGCAAACGCGTTTTCCCGTGTCTTGTATCACTGTTAAGCCACAAGGCGCCTTGCCTGTGGCGTGCAAGCACCCCACTAATGGAAGAATGGAGCCTGTCCCGCAAGCCGTGTCGGATCGCCCGCTGCCGGGTCAAGCCATTCCCTATCGCCCCGATCCGCAATTGGCGGCGCTGGCGCCCTGGCTGGGCGATAGCGTGGCGGCGGCCGATTTTCCGCAGACCGTGCTGCGCTGGCGCAATGATCGTGCCGCCGCGCAGGTGGGGCTTGATGGCCTTAGCGGTGACGAGTGGCTCGCCCACTTCGGCCGCTTCGTGCCGCTGCCCGGCAATCTGCCCGGGCCAATGGCGCTGCGCTATCACGGGCACCAGTTCGGAGTGTACAATCCTGACCTGGGCGATGGGCGCGGCTTTACCTTTGCCCAGTTGCGCGATGGCGCGGGCCGCCTGCTCGACCTGGGCACCAAGGGTTCCGGGCAAACGCCGTGGAGCCGGCGGGGCGACGGGCGCCTGACACTCAAAGGCGCGGTGCGCGAAATCCTGGCGACCGAGCTGCTCGAAGCGCTGGGCGTCAACACCAGCCGCACCTTTTCGGTGATCGAGACCGGCGAGAACCTGTGGCGCGGCGATGAGCCCTCGCCCACCCGCTCGGCGGTGCTGGTGCGGCTCAGCCATGGGCACATCCGCATCGGCACGTTCCAGCGCCTGCTCGCGCTCGACAAGCCGGCCGAGATGCACGAATTGATCGCCTATTGCCTGGCGCAGTTTCCCGGCGCGCCCGATGCGGCGCCCGCCGGGTCCAGCCCGGCGGCCACGCTGCTGCACCAGGTGGTGGCGCGCATGGCCAATATGGCCGCCAGCTATATGGTCGCGGGCTTTGTTCACGGCGTGCTCAACACCGACAACATGAACGTGACGGGCGAAAGCTTTGACTATGGCCCGTGGCGCTGGCTGCCCCGCTGGGATGCGGGCTTTGTCGCGGCCTATTTCGATGAGGCCGGCCGCTATGCCTTTGGCCGCCAGCCCGAGGTGATCGGCTGGAACTGCGGCCAGTTGGCCGTAGCGCTGCGCCTGGTGGAAGAAGCGCCGCCGCTGATCGCCGCGCTCGAACGCTTTGGCCCGCTCTACCAGGCCGCCATGGCGCGCCGCTGGTGCTGGCGCCTGGGCGTGGTATCGCAAGGACTGGAACGCGATAGCGCTCTGATCGCGGCCTGCGAGGCGGGGATGCGCGCCAGCGGGACCGGCCCCGATGCATTCTTTCACGCCCATCGCGGCGGGCGCGGCGCCGATGCCGTGCCCGCGCTCGCTGGCTATGAACCTTGTGGCGGCGACCATCCACTGTGGCAGGAAGAGGCCCCGCCCAGCCTGCTGATCGACGAAGTGGAAAGCATCTGGGCGCCGATCGCCGAACACGATGACTGGAACGCGCTCGATGCCAAGATCGCGGCGATCCGTCGCCTGGGCGAGGCACTCGGCCAGCCGCCGGTGCCGGCCGGCCACGATCATTAAGCAATGCGACAGGCTGCTGGGCCGATCGCTGACCCATTCGTAACGCTTTTGGTTTATCCCCCCCTGTGACAGCAAGCCTCACCCAAAGGATCGACGCCCACCCCGTGGCAGCCGGAGAGATCATTTCCACAGAGCCGGCCACCGGCGCTGAACTCTGGCGCGGCGCCGTGGGCGATGTCGATGCCGCGGTGGCGCGTGCGCGGCGCGCGTGGCCGGCCTGGGCAGCGCAGCCGCTGTCCACCCGCATCGAACTGATGCGCCGCTTTGCCAACGAAGTGCGCAAGGATGCCGAAAGCCTTGCCACCCTGATCGCCCGCGAAACCGGAAAGCCGCTGTGGGAAGCCAAGGGCGAGGTCGACACCGTGCTGGCCAAGGTGGAAATCGCCGTGCGCAGCTATGCCGAACGCACGGCGCAACGCCGGCTCGACAGCGCGCTGCAGGGCACGGCCGCGCTGCGCCACAAGCCACACGGCGTGATGGCGGTGATCGGCCCGTTCAACCTGCCGGCGCAGGCGCCGGTGGGCCATATCATTCCCGCGCTGATCGCGGGCAATGCCGTGGTGTTCAAGCCATCGGAAAAGGCACCGGCCACGGGCCAGGCCCTGATCCAGTGCCTGCATCGCGCCGGGGTGCCGGCCGCCCTGGCGCAGATGCTGGTGGGCGCGGCGGAGGAAGGCAAGGCGCTGGCCATCCACGAAGGCGTCGATGGCGTGCTGTTCACCGGATCGAGCCACACTGGCCTTACGCTCAACCGCCGCCTGGCGGCGCAGCCGGGCAAGATCGTGGCGCTGGACCTGGGCGGCAACAACCCGATCGTGGTGTGGGACACGCCCAAGATCGCCGATGCCGCCGCGCTGGTGGTGCAATCGGCGTTTACCACCGCCGGGCAGCGTGCCACCGCCGCGCGCCGGCTGATCGTCAAGGCCGATCTCTATGATGCCGTGGTTGGCGAGGTAAAGGCTCTGGCCGATCGCCTGATCGTGGGCGCGCCGCTGGACGATCCCGCGCCGTTCATGGGCCCGGTGATCGACAATGCCGCCGCCGATGGCCTGACCGAAAGCTTTGTCTATCTGCTGTCGCACGGCGGGCGGCCGATCCGCCATCTCACCCGGCCGCGCGGCGATCTGCCGTTCCTGGCCCCAGCGATGATCGACGTGACAGCGATGACCCAGCGCCCCGATGTGGAACTGTTCGGCCCGATCCTGCAGGTGATCAAGGTGGATGATTTCGACCAGGCCCTGGCCGAGGCGAACGCCACGCGCTTTGGCCTGTGTGCCGCGCTAATCGGCGGCACGCCGCAGGATTACAACCGGTTCTGGGCCAATGTGCGGGCCGGCGCAGTCAACTGGAACCGACCGACCAACGGCGTCTCACCCGCAGCGCCCTTGGGCGGGGTGGGCCTTTCCGGTAACCAGCGGCCCGGCGCGTTCTATGCGGCGGATTTCTGCGCCTATCCCGTGGCCTCGGCCGAAATGGAACAGCCGCGCGCCTCGATCGGTATCGGGCTGTCTGGCTAGGGCGAATCGGGGGGCGGCGTGGCGGGATCGACCGGGCCGCCCGGCACCACCGCCGCGTTGCGCATGTTCTGCTGCGACAGATCGGGATCAACCAACAATTGCCCCTCAAGCGCAGCGCTCATTGCGGGATCGTGATCAGCCTTGCGCTTGGGCGCGTCATCCTGCGCGCAGGCCGTCACGGCCAGGCTGGCAAGCAGCGCAAAAAGGCATGAGGCAAAAGGCTTGGCCATGGCCATTCCTGAACCGGCCGTGGTTAGCGGTGCGTTAACGGCACGGCAAACCAGACGCAAAAGGGGGCCTGCACGCCACCACGCATGCAGGCCCCGGTCCCGCCCGATCCCCGACTGGTCCCTCCGGTCGGGCAGGATCTAGGCTGTTCGCTTTAGCGGCAGCGGGCGTTGCTCTGGTCGATCGACTTGCCCAGCAGCGCGCCACCGGCCGCACCCAGCAGGGCGCCAAGCGTACGATCACCGTTGCCGGCAATTCCCCGGCCGATCAGCGCACCGGCCACGCCACCCACCAGAAGGCCGGTGGTGCCGTCGTTGCGGCGGCAGTAATAGCGGCCGTCGTTGCCGCGCCAGCTTTGGCCGCGATAGGCAACGTCGCCATAATAGCCACGGTCGTTGCCGCGATAATCCTGGCGGTCATAGCCGCGATAGTCGTTGCCGCCACGGCCATAGCCACCGCGCCAATCGTCACGATCACGCCAGCCGCCACGGTTGTGGTTCCAACCCTGGTCCCAGCCATCGTGCGCCACCGGGGCAACCAGCGTGGGCTGGGGGGCAACTTCAATCGCCGCCGAAGCCGGGGCGATGCCGGAAGCCAGAGCGGCCGTTGCGGCCAGGCCCAGCATAGTCTTGCGAAGTGCGATCATGTTCGGTCTCCTGATCCGTCGTGTTGGTTCATGTTTACAGCCTTCAAGCTGAACGACATGCAACGCGACTGTCAGAATTGGTCAGAAACGAAAAAAGTTCGGACCGGCCCGCACGCCGCGCGGAAAAGGGCCTTGGCGCAAGGCGATGTGCCTGCCACAGGCCCGGCCATGAGCGAGAGGATAGACAGCGCAACGGCGAGCAACCTGAACAACCCCGGCACGTCCAAGGCCGCGAGCGGCCTGGGCGCGGCCGTGCTGGCCTATGTGATCTGGGGATTCTTCCCGATCTATTTCCATCCGCTGCTCGGCGTTCCGGCGATCGAGCTGGTGAGCTGGCGCGTGGTATTCACGCTGCCGGTGTGCCTTGCCGTGGTCTGGCTCAGCGGCCAGGGCCCCGCCCTGCGCGCTGCACTCACCACCCCGGCGGTGCTTGGCCGGCTGGTGCTGAGCGCGGCAGCGATCGGCTGCAACTGGCTGATGTATCTGGTGGCGATCGAAACGCACCAGGTGCTGGCGGCGAGCCTGGGCTATTACATCAACCCGCTGCTCAACGTGCTGATCGGCGTCGTTTTCCTCAACGAGCGCTTGAACCGCCTGCAATGGGCGGCCGTGGCGCTGGCTGCCGGTGGCATTGCCGTGCTGATGGCCGGCGCATTGTCGATGCTGGGCGTGGCCATGGCGATGGCCGGCAGCTTTGCCCTCTATGGCCTGGTGCGCAAGTTCGTCGTGGTGCCTTCAGTCATCGGCCTGACCGTCGAAACCGCGGTGCTGTTCGTGCCGGCGCTGCTCGCCGTGCTCCACGCCGCATCCGGCCCGGCCGGCTCGGCCCTGTCGCAAGGCGGCGTGGTGCCCTGGTTGCTGGCCGGATCGGGCGTGGTCACGGCCGTGCCGCTGCTGCTGTTTGCCGTGGCGGCGCGCAAGCTTGATCTGTCGACGCTGGGCTTTGCCCAGTTCATCGCGCCGACCATCCTCTTCGTGCTGGGCGCATTGCTCTATGGCGAGCCGCTCGATCCGGCGCGGGTGACGTGTTTCATGCTGATCTGGGCGGCAATCGCCTTGTTCAGCTATGACCTGCTGCGCCGGCGGTGAACCTTCCGCCGCAGGGGGATGGAGGCTTTTATGCCTTCAGGGCCGTATCAGGCCCCAACACCCCTCCACCAGCCTGCGGCTGGTCCCCCTCCCCGTGCCGGGGAGGAACTTAGACCAGGCGCCAGGCCAGGGTTTCACCTGCGTGGAACGGCACCAGCACTGTGCCGCCCGCCGCGATTTCGGCCGGCACGGCAACGCCGGTCTTTTCCAGGGTCACCGTGCCCTCGTTGAGCGGCAGGCCATAGAAGCGCGGGCCATTTTCGCTGGCAAAGGCCTCGAACTTGTCGAGCGCGCCCTCTTCATCGAACACGGCGATGTAGCTTTCCAGCGCATAGGGCGCGTTGAACAGCCCGGCGCAGCCGCAGGCGCTTTCTTTGAGATGCCGCGCATGGGGCGCGGTATCGGTGCCCAGGAACACCCGATCATGGCCCGAGGTGGCCAGCTTGCGCAGCGCCAGGCGGTGCTTTTCGCGCTTGGCCACCGGCAGGCAATAGGCATGCGGGCGCATCCCGCCCACCAGCATCGCGTTGCGGTTGATGTGCAGGTGCTGCGGCGTGATCGTTGCGCCCACGTTCGGCCCGGCGCTTTCCACGAACTGCGCGGCTTCTTGCGTGGTGATGTGTTCGAACACGATTTTCAGCGCCGGGAAATCGGCCACCAGGCGGCCCAGCGTGCGCTCGATGAACACCGCCTCGCGATCGAAGATGTCGACGTGGGAATCGGTCACCTCGCCATGGATCAACAGCGGCATGCCAATCTTCTGCATGCGTTCGAGCACGGGATAGATTGTCGCCACGCTAGTCACGCCATGGGCCGAACCCGTAGTGGCATGCGCGGGATAGAGCTTGGCCGCGGTGAACACGCCGGCGCCATGGCCGCGCTCCACCTCGTCAGGATCGGTATGATCGGTCAGGTAAAGCGTCATCAGCGGGGTGAAATCGCTGCCCGCCGGCAAAGCCGCTAGGATGCGGTCGCGATAGGCGGCAACGCCGGCCACATCGGTCATCGGCGGCGAGAGGTTGGGCATCACGATCGCGCGGGCAAACTGGCGCGCGGTATAGGGCGCCACGCCTTCCAGCATCGCGCCGTCGCGCAGGTGAACGTGCCAGTCATCCGGGCGGCGGATCGTGAGAGTCGTTTGCGTGCTCATGGCTTCCCCTTAAGCCCAAGCGCTCCTATCTGTCACCCATGAGCAATCCCCGCCTGTTCGATCGCGCCCTGATCCGGCTATCCCCCACTGCACCGGGAGAAGACGTGGCCGCATTCCTCCAGGGCCTTGTCACCAACGACGTGCAGGGGCCGCTGCCGGTCTGGGCCGGGCTGCTGACCCCGCAAGGCAAGGCGCTGTTCGATTTCCTGGTCTGGCCCGATGGCAAGGACGCGCTGCTGATCGATTGCGAGGCTGCCGTGGCCGAGGCCTTGGTCAAGCGCCTTTCGCTCTATCGGCTGCGCCGCAAAATCGTGATCGCCATCGCGCCCGAACTGGGCGTCTATTGGCAGGGCCACATGGGCGATGGCGGCGCCGCCGATCCGCGCCTGGCAGCGCTGGGCCAGCGCTGGATCGCCGCAGTGGCTGACGATGACGTGGCGGTCGATGCGCCATGGCGCGAACACCGCCTCAAGCTGGGCGTGCCCGAAGGACAGGCCGAACTGGGCAGCGACCAGACGCTATGGCTGGAAACCAATGCGGCCGAACTCAACGGCGTGAGCTTTACCAAGGGCTGCTATGTCGGCCAGGAAAACACCGCGCGGATGAACTGGCGGCAAAAGGTCAACCGCCGCCTCGCGGTCGTTCCCCTCGCCCAGTCAGACCCGGCCCGCCAGCGCGTGGCCTATCCCGACCTCGGCCTGGCGGTGGATCATCTGCGGACAGAAGCGATTACCCGTGCCCCGCATTGGCTTGAGGATGCGCTGAAAGCGGATTGAGCGTTGGCCCAGCGCCCTTCGACAAGCTCAGGGCGAACGGGGTCCGGTAACAATTTCTCGGGATTCCGTTCGGGCTGAGCCTGTCGAAGCCCCCCGTAGGTAAGCACCCCCCTCAAAACCGGCTTTGCGCGCGCCAGCGGTGGACGGTGCGCGCGACGCTTTCCGTTTCGCCGCCGCTCTTGCCCCATAGCTGGCTGAACGAGGGATCGGCCGATGCCGGGCGCCGCGCTTCGTCCAGGTCATCGAACGCGACGCGGATGGGAATGGCCACGCCCTCGCCACAGATGATGCATTCGCGGTTGCGCAGCGCAGGGATCGAATCGAGGAAGCCGCGCGCGCCTTCGGGCATGGCCGCGCGCACGAACTGCTGGTCGCGATCGTTGTTGAGGCGCATCGAGATGATCGTGCCGCATTGCGACAGCACGCCTTCAGCCAGGTCAGACGGGCGCTGGGTGATCAGGCCGAGCGACACGCCATACTTGCGGCCTTCCTTGGCGATGCGCGACAGGATGCGCCCAACCGACGATCCGTTGGAATTGCGCTCGTTGGGAACGTAGCGGTGCGCTTCTTCGCATACCAACAGGATCGGCCGCGTGGTTTCCTGGCGCGACCAGATGGCATAGTCGAACACCAGGCGGCTGAGCACGGCAACCACGGTAGAGGTGATTTCGGACGGCACGCCCGACACGTCGATGATCGAGATCGGCTTGCCATGGGCTGGAAGGCGGAACAGCCGCCCGACGAATTCGGCCATGGTATCGCTGACCAGCATGCCCGAGAACATGAACTGATAGCGCGGATCGTTGCGGATTTCCTCGATCTTGCTCTTCACCCGCATATAGGGGATCGAGCTGTGCCCCTTGTCGAGCTTGCCCATCTCGTTCTGCAGGATGTTGCACAGGTCAGACAGCAGATAGGGGATCGGCGAATCCTGGGTGATGCGGCCCACCTGTTCGGCCAGGCGGTTCTTCTGCCGCGCCATCAGCAGGCACTTGGCCAGGATATCGGCGTCGATCTGGCGTTCTGCCCCGGTAGCGGTGAGGAACACCTCGCAGTGTTCTTCAAAGTTCATCAGCCAATAGGGCATCTGCAGGTTCGACACGTCGAACAGTTGCCCGGTGTTGCGAAACGCCGAAAGATATTCGCCATGCGGGTCGATCATCACGATATGGCCTTCGGGCGCCATGTCGCAGATGCGGTGCAGGATCAGCGCAGCGGCGGTCGATTTGCCGGTGCCGGTCGATCCCAGCAGCGCGAAATGCTTGCCCAGCAGCGGATCGATATAGAGGCCGGCGCGGATATCCTGGGTGGGAAACACCGTGCCCACGGTCACATGCGCGCGGCCGTCGCTTGCATAGATCTGGCGCAGATCGGCGCTGGTCGCCGGATAGACCAGCGCGCCGGGCACGGGAAACCGGGTAACGCCGCGGCGAAAGCCGAAGATGCGGCCGGTGGCGGGGTCTTCCTCGCCCTCCCCCAGGAAATCGAGCTGGGCCAGCGCGCCACCATCCACCTTGCCATCGCGGCGCTGGTTGCGCACCGAGCCGAGCAGCCAGCCGCGCCCCACGCGCACCTTGATCTGGCTGCCCACCTGGCCCGATAGCGCCACGGTAGGGTCGGCATCGTCCATGCAGTCTTCCAGGCGATGCAGATCGAGCGCGATGCCGCTGCCCGATCCTGCCACATCCACCACCACTCCGATTGGGCTGAGCGCGCAATCGGACGGCGGCAGATCGCGCGGTTCAAGGACAATATCGGGCAAAGCGGCAGCAGCCGGCATCGGCCCGTGCGGGGCAAGGTCTCCAGGCCGGGCAGGGTCTGCCGAAATGAATACCTGCCTGCTCATGTCCGTCATGCCTGTTCTTGCCCCAGCCCGTTGTCGCGCCAAACGCTAGAACTGGCAGGGTTAATTTTGGGCTAAGCAGTGCCCCACATCACACCAGCGCAAACAGGCGCCCGGCGATCCAGCCCATGCCCACCGATACCAGCACGGCAAACAGGCCATAGAGCAGGCCGTTGCCATCGGCCTGGTCGGCCACGAAGCGTTCGAAACCCTGCTTCGACACGTCAACCCGCGTGACCGCCGAGGTGATCACGCGGCCCTGGCGGATGGCAAAGGTTTCGGCGGTATAGGTGCCGGTGCGCACTTGCGAAGGCAGCGTGATGCGCGCCTGATACAGCACCTGCCCGCTGATCGTCACGCCGTGGCCGTCTTCGCGATAAAGACCCTGCCGCTGCATCAGATCCACCAGGCCATCGGCAAAGTGCCGTTGCCGCGCCGGGTCGATCGCCCCGATCGGGGAAAGCTGCAGGCGATCGAGACCGAGTTCATAGATCGCTGCGGTCTTTTCATCCACGATCTCGCGCACCGGGCGGGACGAGGCGATGGCAAAGAAACTGGGCGCAGAGCGCAACTCGCTGCTGGCGGCATTCACCCAGATGCCCGCCACCTTGCGCTTTTCCCGCAGCACGATGGATTGCACCGGGCCTTTGAGCACGACGACGATATCGTAATCCTGCGCGGCGCGGGTGCCACCCGGATCGAGGATTGCGCCAAACAGCAAGAGGTCCGCCCCGGTAAAGCCCTGGCGCACTTCCACCCGATGCTGCGATATTTCGGGCACCAGGATCGGCGCGCGCGCCCCGCCGAGCAGAATGGCCACCGGCGCCAGCAGCGCCAGCACCCAGCGCGGCGTCATAGCGGCACCACGGTGAAAATCTCGTCGGGTCGATAGCCCAGGCCAAGCGCCATGCGCAGTGCCACGCCCAGCACGATCACCGCCAGGATCAGGCGCAACTGCTCAGGCTTGGCCTTTTGTGCAAACTGCGCGCCGATCTGTGCGCCCGAGACCGATCCCACCAGCAACAGCCCGGCCAGCACGATATCCACCGCATGCGTGGTCAGCGCGTGCATCATGGTTGTCGCCATCGTCACGAACAGGATCTGGAACAGCGAGGTGCCCACCACGACGTTGGTGCTCATGCCCAGGATATAGAGCATTGCCGGCACCAGGATGAACCCGCCGCCGATGCCCATCAGCATGGTCAGGATGCCGGTGGCCATGCCCAGCAAGAGCGGCGCCAGTGGCGAGATATAAAGGCCCGAGCGATAGAACCGCCAGCGCAGTGGCAGGCTGGCCACCAAGGGATGGTGGCGGCGGCGCCGCGCCGGCTGGGCGAGGCCAAGCCGCTGTGCGCGCAGGGCCGTGATACTTTCATGCGCCATCAGCCCGCCGATGCCGCCCAGCAGCACGACATAGAGGATGTTGATCACCGTATCGATCTGGCCCAGCGCCTGGAGCAGGCGGAACAGCAGTGCCCCCACCCCGGTGCCCAGCACGCCGCCGGCGACCAGCACCGCGCCCATGTGATAATCGATGCCGCCGCGCCGAGCGTGGGCAAATGCGCCCGAAACGCTGGCCCCGGTCACCTGGCTCGCGGCCGATGCGGCGGCCACCGTCGGCGGCACGCCATAGAAGATCAGCAACGGAGTAGTGAGAAAACCACCACCCACGCCGAACATACCAGACAAGAGCCCGGTCAAGGCGCCAAGCCCCACGATCACCAAGCCGTTGACCGCCAGATTGGCGATGGGAAGGTACACATCCATCGCCACTTGTCCTAGGCGGCGCAGGCCAATTCCGCAATGCCACGGTTGCCCCGCACGGCTGCGCCGCGGCAGCAAAAGGGCGATCGGCACTACATGCGAAAGCTATGCCCACAACGCCGGAAGCGGCGGTTGACCATATTCGTCGTCGCGCGGTTTCGAGGCATCGTGCACGATTACGCTTCGCACGATCCTGCCGCTGCGCGCCTCATCGGCCTGCAACGCAAGATAAAGCCGATTGAGGCAATCGGCCTTGGTCGTCGGACCGTCGCGATCATGCACCACGATGCGCAGGCGCGGATCGGTGGCGCAGCGCATGACCGCCGCCAGCGTGGCGGGATCGTTGCGATGGCAGCCCACATAGAGCCGCAGGTCCGCATTTGGCCAAGCCGCCAGACAATGCTCGATCACGGCGGCCACACCCGGCGCTTCCGACCAGACCGGCACCAGCACCGCTGCCGCACCCGGCTGACCACCCGCGCCACGGTCGACGCGCGCGGGCCAATCGGGAGTTGCGGCAAAGCCCGAAGCCAGATGTAGTGTGCAAGCCCGGCCCGTGATCCGGAGCCAGGCCCACAGTCCGTCCATCCGCCGTTCTTGGCAGGCACCCACGGCCAGGCATGTTGCAGCGAAAAGCAGAAGTTCGCGCTGCAACATGGCCAGCCACAGCCAGACTGTGGACAGCGACATCATTCCCAATTTGCCCTCACCCCCGTTTGACGGCAAACACCCCCACTGGCAAATTACGGCTGGCCGGGGCGCGTGGCAACGCTTGCAACCTTCAGGAATGAATCGAATATGGCGGAAATGCGCGGGTCCCCTCATCAGCCGCAATCGGCATTGCGCCGGTTGATGCGCCACGAAGCAGCGCCGGGCGTGCTGCTGCTGGTCTGCGCGGCACTGGCTATCGCGCTGGCCAATTCGCCCTTGCACCATACCTATCACGCCGCACTGCACCATGCCCTTCCGGTGATCGTGGCGCCCCAACTCGACAGCCTGCATGCTTGGATCAACGACGGCCTGATGGCCGTGTTCTTCTTTGTCGTGGGGCTTGAGATCAAACGCGAAATCATCAGCGGCGCACTGGCCGATGCACGGCGGCGGCGGCTGCCGGTGCTGGCGGCGCTGGCAGGCATGGCGCTGCCCGCGCTGGTGTTCCTGGCCGTCAGCCGTGATTTTCCCATGCTGCATCGCGGGTGGGCCATTCCCGCCGCCACCGACATCGCCTTTGCCATGGGTGTGCTGGCCCTGATCGGGCGCCGTGCCCCCCGGTCGATCAGACTGTTCCTGTTGACCGTGGCCGTGGTCGATGACCTTGGCGCGGTGGTGGTGATCGCCATTTTTTACACCAGCGGGGTGGCCTGGGCCTGGCTGGCGGCGGCGGCCGCCGTGTTTGGCGCGATGATTCTCATCAACCGCGCCGGTGCGACTCGGGCATCGACCTATGCGGTCTTTGCCGTGGCCCTCTGGGCATGCGTGCTGCAATCGGGCGTCCACGCCACCGTGGCGGGGGTGCTGGCGGCGCTGACCGTGCCGATGAAGCTCGATGCCCGGGGTAACAGCCCGCTGCTGCGCCTGGAACATCTGCTTGTGCCGATCAGTGGCTTCGTGATCGTCCCGCTGTTCGGCCTGGCCAATGCCGGGGTCGATCTGCGCGCCACGGGCCTGGCCGGCATCCTGGCGCCGCTGCCCCTGGCAATCGCGGCCGGGCTCGTCATAGGCAAGCAGGCCGGCGTGCTGGGCGCGGTGCTGGGTGCCGAACGGCTGGGCCTGGCGCCACGGCCAGTCGGCGCGCGGCTGATGCATCTGTGGGGCATGGCGCTGCTGTGCGGTATCGGCTTTACCATGAGCCTGTTCATTGCCGCGCTGGCGTTTCCAGCGCAGCCCGATCTGGTCGAGCAGGCCAAGATCGGCATCCTGGGCGGATCGCTGCTGTCCGCCCTCGGCGGCGCGCTCGTCTTGCGACTGGCGCCAAAGCCTGCCGATTGATCGACAAAACCGATTTTTACAAGCCACCATTTGCGTGAAACTTTGGCGCCGTTGTGGCGTATGAAAGCGCAAAGCCAAGCAAAGGAAAGGGGTTTACCATGCCGGGCGACAACGCAAACAAGGCGCTGATCGATAGCCTGAACGGGCTGCTCGCGGATTATTTCGCGCTCTATATCAAGACCAAGAACTATCACTGGCACGTGGCCGGCCCGCAGTTCCGCGATCTGCACCTGCTGTTTGACGAGCAGGCCACCGAGCTTTTCGCACTGACCGACATCGTGGCCGAGCGCGTGCGCAAGAACGGCGGCGCCACGCTCACCTCGATCGGCGCGATCGGCGCCAAGGCCAGCGTAAAGGATGATGACCGCGCCAAGGTTGATGCGATGGACATGGTCAAGGCCCTGCGCGACGACAATGCCGCGCTGGTCGAAACCATCCGCAAGGTGAAGGCCGCGGCAACCGAAGCCGGCGACAACGCCACCGAAGGCGCGGCCGATGACTGGACCGACCAGGCCCAGCAGCGCGTGTGGTTCCTGAGCCAGATCCTGGCCTGAACCAACGCTGCCTGCCATGCCAAGGCCCGCCGCGCATGCCTTGCGCGGCGGGCCTTTTCCTAGGCAGTGGCGGGTGCGCAAGGCGGTTTCCATCCGCGCCCGATTGCCTTATGGGGCGCGGCTTATGCCCGCAGAGAATCCCCCCCGGACGTTTCACGTCAAGAGCTTCGGCTGCCAGATGAACGTCTATGATGGCGAGCGCATGGCCGAGTTGCTTGCCGCCCAAGGCATGACCGCCACCGACGAACGCGATGGTGCCGATCTGGTCGTGCTCAACACCTGCCACATCCGCGAAAAGGCCACGGAAAAGGTCTATTCCGATATTGGCCGCCTGCGCCGTGCCGATGGCACCACGCCACTGATCGCCGTGGCTGGTTGCGTGGCCCAGGCCGAGGGCGAGGAAATCATGGCGCGCGCGCCGTCGGTCAAGGTCGTGGTCGGGCCGCAAGCCTATCACCGCCTGCCCGAAATGGTGGCCGATGCCGCCGCCGGCAAGCGCGGCACCGAGACGGACATGCCGGCCGAAGCCAAGTTTGCCGCGCTGCCCAAGCGCCGCCGGTCGGGCCCCAGCGCGTTCCTGACGGTGCAGGAAGGGTGCGACAAGTTCTGCACCTATTGCGTGGTGCCCTATACGCGTGGCGCGGAAATCTCGCGCCCGTTTGCCGATCTGGTGGAAGAGGCCAAGCTGCTGGTTGCCGGCGGCGCGCGCGAAATCACCCTGCTGGGGCAGAACGTGAATGCCTGGACCGGCCAGGACGCCAAGGGCCGCGCCATCGGACTCGATGGGCTGATCCGGGTGCTGGCGGCAGAGCCAGATCTGGCGCGCATCCGTTATACCACCAGCCATCCCAACGACATGAGCGATGGGCTTATCGCCGCCCATGGCGAGATCGACAAGTTGATGCCGTTCCTGCACCTGCCCGTGCAGGCCGGCAACGACCGCGTGCTCAAGGCGATGAACCGCAGCCACACGGTGGAAAGCTATCTCAAGATCCTCGATCGCGTGCGCGCCGCCCGGCCCGATATCGCGCTGTCGGGCGATTTCATCGTCGGTTTCCCGGGAGAGACCGAGGCCGAATTCCAGGACACGCTCGATCTGGTGGGTACGGTGCGCCATGCCCAGGCGTTCAGCTTCAAGTATTCGCCCCGCCCCGGCACGCCAGCGGCCACGATGGACGATCAGATCGCGCCGGCGGTGATGGACGAGCGGCTCAAGCGGCTGCAGGCTGCGCTGGCACGCGATGCCACGGCGTTCAACCAGGCCAGCGTGGGCCGGCGCTGCCAGGTGCTGGTCGAGCGGCGCGGGCGCCTTGCCGGCCAATGGCTGGGCAAATCGCCCTGGCTGCAATCGGTGCACTTCACCGGCGATGTGGCGATCGGCGATCTGGTGACGGTTGACCTGGTGCAGGCCGGGCCCAATTCGCTCGCTGGCCAACTGGTCGCCTGATCCGGCCCAAGCACCGCGCAGACAGCAAAAGGCCCCCGCCGCGATCCACGCGACGGGGGCCTTTTGGTTTGGGCGCCTGACCTTAGCCGTGGTGATGGCGATAGGCGTGGCGGATCTTGTGATGCATCACCTTGCGATCGTGGCGCATGTCACGGCGATCATGGCGCAGTTCGTGCTTGGCGATGCGCACTGCGCGTTCGTTGCCATGGGCGCGGGCCACGGCCACTTCGCGGCGATCATGGCGCACTTCGGCGCGGTCGCGGCGCACTTCGTGGCGGGCGGCGGCAACGGCCGGGGTGTTGACCGGCTGGGCATTGGCAATGGCCGGCGCCATGACGGGGGCAACCAGGGCGGCGGCAACGAGAGCGAGGACGAACTTGCGCATGGGGGTAACTCCTTGTTCCGGCCGGACCTGAGCGTTTTGCCCGGGGGTCTCGTTCGGCCATGAAACGGTTATGGCCCTGCCCGGCTGAATGCCTGCCGAAGCACGTTGCAAGAAACCGCTCAGGTTTGTCGTGCCCCGGCAGCAAAGTGTCGCGCAATTGTTACCTGCGTTGTGCATTTTGCCGCCAGTCTCCCTTGCACAAGGACAATCACGCCTTACACTTGGATAAAGTGGTTCGATGAAAGGAGCGCGAAAACCCCATCCCATGGCTCGCAAATTCCCCCGTGCCCACGACGAGGCACATCGCGACATGACCTTCGACCGCCCCGGACACCGTGCCAGAATACAGGGCGATGGCGGGGTCAGGACCGGGCCTCGGCCCGACCAACCCCGTCGCGCCCGCGTGGAAGTGGAATTTGAAGAGCAGACGATGCTGGGCGCGCTGTTCGGACAGTTCGACACCAACCTGGTGCAGATCGAAAACCGCCTCGGCGTGTTCATTTCCGCACGCGGCAACAAGGTCTTGATCGAAGGACCCGAAGACGCCGTGGCCCGCGCCCGTGACGTGCTCAAGGGCCTGTACCAGCGCCTCAACACCGGGCACGAGATCGACAGCGGCGCCCTGGAATCGCTTATCGCGATGAGCGCGGAACCCACGCTCGAAGGGATCATCACCGGAACGCCGGGCAATGCCCCGCCGATCATGATCCGCACCCGCCGCAAGACCATCGTGCCGCGTTCGGCCACGCAGATCGCCTATATGCAGGCGCTGGTGCAGAACGACGTGATCTTTGCCCTGGGGCCGGCGGGTACCGGCAAGACCTATCTTGCCGTGGCCCAGGCGGTGGCCCAGCTGATGACCGGTTCGGTTCAGCGGCTGATCCTGTCGCGCCCGGCGGTGGAAGCTGGCGAGCGCCTGGGCTTCCTGCCTGGCGACATGAAGGAAAAGGTCGATCCCTATCTGCGCCCGCTTTACGATGCGCTCTATGACTGCATGCCGCCCGAACAGGTGGAGCGGCGCATCGCCAGCGGCGAAATTGAGATCGCCCCGATCGCTTTCATGCGCGGGCGCACCCTGGCCGATGCCTTTGTCATCCTCGACGAAGCGCAGAACACCACGCCGGCGCAGATGAAGATGTTCCTCACCCGCTTTGGCCAGAACAGCCGCATGGTGGTGTGCGGCGATCCCAAGCAGGTTGACCTTCCCGGCGGCGTGGCTGCCAGTGGCCTGGCAGATGCAGTCGGCCGGCTGGAAGGCGTGGACGGCATCGGCGTGGTGCATTTCAGCCGCGCCGACGTGGTGCGCCATCCCATCGTGGGCCGTATCGTTGAAGCCTATGAAGGGAACGAGGCCTGACCTTGCACGGTGACTCCACCACCCCCACCCCCTCCCCTGAAAAGGAGGGGGCTTTGCTTCATCCTCCCCATCCTCTTTAGAAGGGGGGTCGGGGGGTGGCGGAAACCTTGCACTGACCCTGACCTTGCATTTTTTGCACATGGCGGGTGGCGCGGCCCGCGTCGCCATGCCAAAGCGATTCGTCCCCCAATTGCACAGGCCCCCCACATGACCGCGCCGATTCTGGAAATCGACATCGATCCCATCTGGGGAGATACCACCGATTGGGAGGCACTGGCCAACCGCGCCGCCGAGGCGGCCGCCCAGGTTGCCACTGAACTTGCCCATCCCAATCTGCTGGTCAGCCTGGTTCTGGCCGACGATGACGAGGTGCACGCCCTCAACAAGCAGTGGCGGGCCAAGGACAAGCCCACCAATGTGCTGTCTTTCCCGATGCTTGCCCGCGAAGACGTGCTGCGCGCCGCAGCCGACGAGGGCGCGCCGGGCATGCTGGGCGACCTGATCCTGGCGCAGGGCGTCTGTGCCCGCGAAGCCGTGGAAAAGGGCATTTCGGTCGAGAACCATGCCACCCACCTGGTGATCCACGGCCTGCTGCATCTGGCCGGCTATGACCACGAGGAAGGCGAAGCCCAGGCCGAGGAAATGGAAGACCTGGAGCGGAAGGCGCTTGCCTTGCTGGGCCTGGCCGACCCATATGCATGAATATTGACAGTAACAGCTAAGGAGCAAGGTCAGTGCCCGAGGGCAATGGGTCCGGCGGTGAAAATCGCTCGGGCGAAGGCGACAGTAATGGGGCGCTTTGGCGCGTGATAAAGGCCTTTTTCAAGGGGCCTGACCATGACCAGTCTCTACGGGCGCAGATCGAGGAAGCGATCGAGGAGCACGAGCACGAACCCGGCCACGATCTGGGCGCCGATGGCGACCTGGTGCCGGTGGAACGCCAGATGCTCAAGAACCTGCTCCATTTCAGCGAGCGCGATGCCGATGACGTGGCCATCCCGCGTGGCCAGATCATTGCCATCCCTGCCTCCTCCACGTTTGCCGAGGTGGTTGCCGCCTTTGCCGAGCATGGCCACAGCCGCCTGCCGGTCTATGGCGAATCGCTCGATGAAGTGCAGGGCATGATGCACATCAAGGACGTGTTCCCGTTCCTGGCGGACATGGCGCTCAAAGGGGTGCCCGCGCCAGAGGACTGGACCGTGCTGCTGCGCCAGCCGCTGTTCGTGCCCCAGGCACGCGGCGCGATCGACGTGCTGGCCGACATGCGCGGCAGCCGCACCCACCTGGCCGTGGTGGTGGACGAATATTCCGGCACCGACGGAATCATCACGTTCGAGGATCTGGTCGAGGAAATCGTCGGCGACGTGGAAGACGAGCACGATGACGCGCCCGAAGTGCTGCTCAACCGCCTCGATCCCGATACCTGGGATGCCGATGCCCGCGCCGAACTGGAACACGTCGCCCGCATCATCGATCCGCGCCTGGCCGAGGTGGAGGAAGACGTCGACACCCTGGGCGGCCTGGCCGTGGTCCTTGCCGGCGAAGTGCCGCCGGTTGGCCGGGTGCTGGAACACGAATCCGGCTGGCGCCTGGAAGTGACCGGTGGCGACGAACGCCGCCTCACGCGCCTGCGCCTGCATGCCCCCTCCACCGCCCTTGCCGAAGAAGAAGACGCCTGATGATCCGCCGCCTGCCACCACTGCGCTCGCTGGAAGCTTTCATTCGCGTGGTGCGCGCCGGCTCGGCCAAGACGGCGGCGGCCGAACTGGCACTCAGCCCTTCGGCCCTGTCGCGCCGGCTGGCGGCGCTGGAAGAGTTCGTCGGCAAGCCGCTGTTCGAGCGCAAGCACCAGGCCCTCAAGCTGACCGAGGACGGCCAGACGCTGTATGATGCGGTGGCCCCGTTGATCGACGAGATGGCCGACCGGATCGACCGCATGATCGATACCGGCAAGGTCATGCGCCTGCGCCTGGGCGTGCTGCCGCTGTTCGGCAGCCAGCGCCTGTTCCCGCGCCTGGGCGAACTGCGCAAGCTGCACCCGCAGTTGCATATCGATATCGACAGCTCGACCGCTGCGGAAACCAAGCTGGGTGACACGATCGATGCGGCGATTATCCTGTCGGAAGGGCCGGACGCCGCGCTGCATGCCGTGCGGCTCGATCACAACCGGGTCTATGCCATTGCCAGCAAGCAGTTGGCCGAAGAGCTGGGTAACCGGCCCGACATGGCCAAGCTCGCCAAGCAGACGTTCCTGGTTCACAACGATCTGCCCGCCAGCTTTGAGGCCTGGAAGCGCACGCTACACCTGGAAGCGCTGGAGCCAGCCGCGATCGACCATTTCGATTCCGGCCAGCTGATTCTGGAAGCCGCCGCGCAGGGTCTGGGCATTGCCATCATGCACGATGACCATTTCAGCCGCAGCCACGATCCCCGGCTGGCGCGCGTCTATGACATCGAAGTGGACAGCCCCTATTCCTATTGGTTCGTCTGCCGCCCCCGCGCCCTGCAATCGCGGCCGGTGCGCCTGTTCCACGACTGGATGCTGAAGGCGGGGCTTTAAGAGGCCCCCTCCACCGCCCGCTGCGCGGGCGGTCCCCCTCCCACGCCGTGGGGAGGATCCCAGGTCCTCCCCGCTCGGCGGGGAGGTGGCGGCCCGAAGGGCTGACGGAGGGGCTTACCCCGCCCGCATGGTGCCCGTCTGCACAAAGCGCTGATGCCATGAAAGCGCCTCGTCCAGCAACGAAGGCGAATGCTTGCCATAGGAATCGCGCAAGGCGCGGGCATAGTAGTCGCTCAACTGGTCGCGATAGATCGGGTGCACGCAGTTGGCGATGACCTGTTCGGCCCGCTGCTTGGGCGACAGGCCGCGCAGATCGGCCAGGCCCTGGTCGGTGACGATCACCTGCACGTCCTGATCGATATGGTCGACATGGCTGACCTGGGGCACGATCGTGGAAATCGCCCCGCCCTTGGCCAGCGAGGGCGCCATGAAGATCGAGATATAGGCATTGCGGGCAAAATCGCCCGAGCCGCCGATGCCGTTCTGGATGCGCGAGCCCATCAGGTGGGTGGAATTGACGTTGCCGTAGAGATCGGCCTCGATCATGCCGTTCATCGCCAGGCAGCCCAGGCGCCGCACCAGTTCGGGATGGTTGGAAATCTCCTGCGGGCGCAGCACGATGCGATCGCGATAGCGGTGCATTTCGCCGTTCAGCGCCTCTGCCGCATCCGGGCTGAGCGAAAACGCCGTGGCCGAGGCCATCGCCAGCTTGCCCGCGGCCAGCAGATCGAGCATGCCATCCTGCAAGACTTCGGTATAGGCCGTCATCGGCTCGAACGGGCTGTCCATCAAGCCATTGAGCACGGCATTGGCGATATTGCCCACGCCCGACTGGATCGGCAGCAGCGAAGCCGGTAGCCGGCCCATTTTCACTTCATGGCCAAAGAACTGCAGCAGGTGCCCGGCAATGGCGCGGGCGGCATCGTCGGGCGCCTTGAACGGGGCGTTGCGATCGGGCGTGTCGGTGGCCACCACCGCCACCACCTTGGCCGGATCGATGCGGAACGTGGGCTGGCCGATGCGATCATTGGGATGGACCAGCGGGATCGGGCGGCGATGCGGCGGCAGCGCGGTGCCATAATAGATATCGTGCATGCCGTGCAGCGCTTCATGCTGCCAGGAATTGACTTCCAGGATGATCTTGCCGGCCCGATCGAGCCAGGTCTTGTTGTTGCCCACCGACGAGGACGGCACCACGCTGCCATCGGGCAGGATCGCCGAAACCTCGACCAGCGCCACGTCGAGCGGGCCGAGAAAGCCCTGCCACGCCACGGGGGCCACCTGACTCAGGTGCATGTCGAAATACTGCACGGTGCCAGCATTGATCTGCTCGCGCACCAGGGGATCGGAGTTGTAAGGCAGGCGGAAATCGATGCCCTTGGCCCGCGCCAGCGCACCGTCGAGTTCGGGACCGGTCGATGCCCCGGTCCACACCTTGATGGCATAGGAATCGCCGGCGGCGTGGGCCGCCTCCATCCGCCGCGCCAGCGCCTGGGGCACCGCCTTGGGATAGCCTGCCCCGGTGAACCCGCTCATCCCCACCACGGCGCCGGGGCCAATCAGGCTGGCGGCATCGTCTGCGCTCATCAGCTTGGCGCGATAATCGGGATGGGCAATCCGCGCAGGAGACACGGACGGTGACGAAACGGGGGCGTTCATGGGGGGCTCCTCTCGGGTTCGATCTACCCTGCCCCTAAGCCGATGCGCCTTGTCCTACAGCAAAAAAGGCGGGGACCAGCCCCGCCTTTTCCCTGATATGATACAGGTTTTGTCTCGATAGCGAGACAGTGACCCGATCAGCCAGTCGTAATCAGGCCGCCTGCACGGTCGCCTTGCGGATCACGCCCGGGTTTGCCGGCGGCTCGCCCTTGGGCAGCGCGTCGATCAGGTCCATGCCGCTCTCCACTTCGCCCCACACAGTGTACTGGCGATCGAGGAAACGCGCATCATCAAAGCAGATGAAGAACTGGCTGTTGGCCGAGTGCGGATAGCTGGTGCGGGCCATCGAGCACACACCGCGCACGTGCGGCTGATCGTTGAATTCGGCCTTGAGGTCGGGCTTGCTGGAGCCGCCCATGCCGGTGCCCTGCGGGCAGCCGCCCTGCGCCATGAAACCGGGGATCACGCGGTGGAACTTCACCCCGTCATAGAAGCCTTCCGAGGCCAGTTCCTTGATGCGTTCCACGTGGCCGGGGGCCAGGTCGGGACGCAGCTTGATCACCACATCGCCCGAATCCAGCGACAGGACCAGTTTTTCTTCAGACATCGACCACTCTTCCTTGGCAAAGAATGCCGCCGATATAGGCAATCTTCGGACAAAGTCACGCTGCAGTGCACCATTGCATTTGCCGGATGATCGCCTATCCCCGCCTTGATGGAACAAGGCGCGCCCCACGAACACGACCCGCGGATGGACGACGGCGTGGACACTGACACCTTGACGGTGGCAGCGCCCGAACCTGCGCGCAATTCGCAGGAACTGGACGAGGAAGACAACACGCTGCGCCCCTCGTTCCTGCGCCGGGTGACCGAGGCGCTGGACGCGGAAAACCAGGAAGCGGTCTATAACCTGGTCGAGCCGCTCCACCCGGCCGACATCGCCGACCTGTTCGAGCTGATCGGCCAGGAATACCGTGCGCCGCTGGCCCGCGCGATCAACGACCTGCTCGGCTCAGACGTGCTCGCCGAGTTGAACGACTGGGTGCGCGATGACCTGGTCGATCAGCTCGAACCCGAAGAGGTTGCCGACCTCGCCGAGCAGATGGAGACGGACGACGCCGTCGCCCTGATCGAAGACCTCGACGAGGAAGACCAGGCCGCCGTCCTGGCAGAAATGGAGCCGGAAGACCGCGCCGCGATCGAAAGCGCGCTGTCCTACCCCGAAGAATCCGCCGGCCGCCTGATGAGCCGCGACGTGATCGCGGTGCCCGAACACCTGACCGTGGGCGACCTGATCGATTACCTGCGCCGCGACGACGATGACCTTGCCACCGAATTCTGGGAAGTGTTCATCGTCGACGTAAAGCATCGCCCGGTTGGCACCTGCATGCTTTCCTGGCTGCTGCGCGCACCGCGCAGCGTGCCCCTGGCCGATGTGATGAAGCGCGACCAGACGCTGATTCCCGTCACCATGGACCAAGAAGAGGTCGCGCTCCGCTTTCAGAAGTACGCGCTGATTTCTGCCGCCGTGGTGGATGACAGTGGCCGGCTGGTCGGCCAGATCACGGTGGACGACGTGGTCCACATTATCCAGGAAGAGGCGAGCGAGGACATCCTGCGCCTGTCGGGCGCGGGCGATGGCGACATCAACGAGCCGATCGGCCTGACCGTGCGCACGCGCCTGTCGTGGCTGGTGGTGAACCTGGGCACGGCGATCATTGCCGCCTCGGTGGTCGGCCTGTTCCAGGGCGCCATCGCGCGCTTTGCCCTGCTCGCCGTGCTGATGCCGATCGTTTCGGGCATGGGCGGCAATGCCGGCACCCAGACGCTGGCAGTGGTGGTGCGCGCGATTGCCACCAACCAGCTGACGAGTTCCAACACCGTGCGCATGATCCTGCGCGAATTGCGCATCGCGCTGGCCAACGGGCTCTCGCTGGGCGTGCTGATCGGGGTGGGCACCACGCTGATCTTTGGCAACCCGCACCTGGGCGCGGTGATCGGCGCGGCCATGGTGATCAACAACCTGGTGGCGGGCCTGGCTGGAATCCTCGTTCCGGTCAGCCTCGATCGCCTGCGGGTGGATCCGGCTGTCTCTTCGGCCGTATTCGTGACGATGGCCACCGATGTCATGGGGTTCTTCTCGTTCCTGGGGCTGGCTGTCGTCACCGGGCTTGCCGCCTGATTCGGATTGAAAGAACACCTGCAATGCCGCTCAACATGACCAAAGTGGCCTATGGCGCGCAGTCGCTGGCGGAAGTCCACGAATGGTTTTCCACCGGCCGGCGCCACGGTGCCGATGGCGTCGCCCGCCTGACCACGCGCAACTGCCCGCGCCGCCATGCCGAAATGATCGGCGGCTCGCTGTACTGGATTCTCAAGCACCAGCTGGTCGCGCGCAGCGAAATCTTGGGTTTTGAAGAGGCCGAGGGCGGACGCACCAATATCCTGGTCTCCACCCGCCTGATCGACGTGGTGCCGATGCCGCGCCGCGCCCACCAGGGCTGGCGCTATCTGGAAGCAGCCGATGCCCCGGCCGATCTTGGCCATGGGGAAGCCGGTGACGTGCTGCCCGCCGCGATCGCCGGCGAACTGGCCAAGCTCGGCCTGGTCTGACGCCCGCGGGCTGCCGGCCCGCCGATGCAGAAAAGGGAGCGACATGCGCTCCCCTTCCCTTTCCGCAATGGCCTGCGCGGCTCAGCTGACGTGGAACGCCAGCGCGCCGTCGCCTTCATCGATCGTCACCGTGCTGCCGTCGGGCACTTGGCCTGCCAGCAGCCGCTCCGCCAGCGGGTCTTGCAGATAGCGCTGCACGGCCCGCTTCAATGGCCGCGCGCCATAGACCGGATCATAGCCCACCCGGCCCAGCCAGCGCTTGGCCGCCTCGGTGAGGTCCAGCGTGATCTTGCGATCCTTGAGCAGCTTGGCCACGCGTGCCACCTGGATGTCCACGATCGGGGCCATGTGTTCCTGGCCCAGGCGGTGGAACAGGATGATTTCATCCAGCCGGTTGAGGAATTCCGGCCGGAAGTGCGCGCGCACCACATCCATCACCTGCGGCTCCACGCTGGCGGCATCTTCGCCCTCGCCCAGGTTGGCCAGGTACTGGCTGCCCAGGTTGGAGGTCAGGATGATCAGCGTGTTGGTGAAATCCACCACGCGGCCCTGGCCGTCGGTCAGGCGCCCATCATCGAGCACCTGCAACAGCACGTTGAACACGTCCTGATGAGCCTTTTCCACCTCGTCGAACAGGACGACCTGATAGGGCCGGCGCCGCACCGCCTCGGTCAGCACGCCGCCTTCGTCATAGCCGACATAGCCCGGAGGCGCGCCGATCAGACGGCTGACGGCATGCTTTTCCATGAACTCCGACATGTCGATGCGCACCATCGCGCTGTCATCGTCGAACAGGAAACCCGCCAGCGCCTTGGTCAACTCGGTCTTGCCCACGCCCGTGGGGCCCAGGAACAGGAAGCTGCCGAGCGGACGGTTGGGGTCTTGCAACCCGGCCCGCGCGCGGCGCACCGCCTTGGACACGGCCACCACCGCGTCGCGTTGGCCGATCACACGCTTGCCCAGCACGTCTTCCATGGCGAGCAGCTTTTCCCGCTCGCCCTCCATCATCCGGTCGACCGGCACGCCGGTCCACCGGCTGACGACACCAGCGATATCCTCGGCCGTCACTTCCTCGCGCAGCAGGGCGTTCTTGCTGGCGCCTTGCGCCTCGGCCAACTGGCGCTCCAGCTCGGGAATGCGGCCATAGGCCAGCTCCCCAGCCTTCGCCAGATCGCCCACGCGCTGCGCCTGCTCCAGTTCCACGCGCGCGCTGTCGAGATGCTCCTTGATCTTGCCTTCGGCATGGATCTTGTCGCGCTCGTTCTGCCAGCGCGTGGTCAGTTCGGCCGATTGCTGTTCCAGGTTGGCCAGGTCTTCGCGCAGGGTATCGAGCCGGTCGCGGCTGGCCTGGTCGGTTTCCTTGGCCAGGGCCATTTCCTCGATCTTGAGCTGGATGATGCGACGATCCAGGTTCTCGATCTCCTCGGGCTTGCTTTCCACCTCCATGCGGATGCGGCTGGCGGCCTCGTCCATCAGGTCGATCGCCTTGTCGGGCAGGAAGCGGTCGGCGATATAGCGGTTGGACAGCGTCGCGGCCGCCACGATCGCGGCGTCGGCGATGCGCACGCCATGGTGCACCTCGTACTTTTCCTTGATCCCGCGCAGGATCGAGATGGTGTCCTCCACCGTCGGCTCGCCCACGAACACGGGCTGGAACCGGCGTTGCAGGGCCGGGTCCTTTTCCACGTACTTCTGGTATTCATCCAGCGTGGTGGCGCCGATGCAGTGCAACTCGCCCCGCGCCAGCGCCGGCTTCAAGAGGTTGGACGCGTCCATCGCGCCTTCGGTCTTGCCCGCGCCGATCAGGGTGTGCATCTCGTCGATGAACAGGATGATTTCGCCCTCGGCGCCCTTCACCTCGTCAAGCACGGCCTTCAACCGCTCCTCGAACTCGCCGCGATACTTGGCGCCGGCAATCAGGCTGCCCATGTCGAGCGCCATCAGGCGGCGATGCTTGAGGCTGTCGGGCACGTCGCCATTGGCGATCCGCAGCGCCAGGCCTTCGGCAATCGCCGTCTTGCCCACGCCGGGTTCGCCGATCAGCGCCGGGTTGTTCTTGGTGCGACGCGCCAGGATCTGCACGGTACGACGGATTTCCTCGTCGCGGCCGATCACCGGATCGAGCTTGCCCTCGCGCGCGGCGGCCGTCAGGTCGCGGGCATATTTCTTCATCGCGTCATAGGCGTTTTCCGCGCCGGCGCTGTCGGCCGAACGCCCACCGCGCAGCGCCGTGATCGCGGCTTCCAGCGCCTGGGGCGACAGGCCCGCCGCCTTCAGGGCCTGACCAGCCGCCGTGGTGCCGGCCAGCGTCAGCGCCAGCAGCATGCGTTCCACCGTGACAAAGCTGTCCCCGCTCTTGGCAGCAACCTGCTCGGCCTGGTCGAGCAGGCGCACGGTATCGTTGTCGAGCCCGGGCGAATTCTGCGCGCCCGAACCAGACACCGCCGGCAACTTGCCCAGCGCCTTGTCCACTTCGGCCTGGGCCACGGCCGGGTTGCCGCCGGCCCGCTGGATCAGCCCGCTGGCCATGCCTTCAGGGTCTTCCAGCAACACCTTGAGCACGTGCTCGGGGGTGATGCGCTGATGGCTCAGGCGGATCGCCAGGGTCTGGGCCGCCTGGAGGAAACCCTTGGCGCGATCGGTGAATTTTTCGAGGTTCATAACGGTCTCTCGCTCTCCTGACCGCCACAAGGTAGTGTGACTTTTGGGCAACACAAGGACGTGGATCAAATTTTGCGCCACCGGTTGCAATCAAAACCAATGTCGCGTGGCAAGTCCTCACGATGGTTCAGCTTTGACTCCGCCGAACATGCCCTTACACATCGCCACAGAGACTTTTCGAGACAGGACAAGCCCCCCTCCATGCAGCGCTTCCTCAACGCCTCTCTCCTGGCCCTGGCCATCGCCTCGGCCGCGCCTTCGCCCGTGCTTGCCGCCACGGCATCGGCCCCGGCAGTGCCCGCCCCGGCGCCGCTGGCCAACCTGGTTTCAGCAGTGAACATCCCGTACGAGCAGTTCACCCTGCCCAACGGCCTGCGCGTGCTGGTCCATACCGATCGCAAGGCGCCGGTCGTGGCCGTGTCGGTGTGGTATGGCGTGGGTTCCAAGAACGAGCCCAAGGGCAAGACCGGCTTTGCCCACCTGTTCGAACACCTGATGTTCAACGGCAGCGAGCACAACAAGGGCGATTTCTTCACCCCGCTGCAGAACGCCGGCGCCACCGATTACAACGGCACGACCTGGTTTGATCGCACCAACTATTTCGAAACCGTGCCCACGGCCGCGCTCGATCGCTTCCTCATGCTGGAATCCGATCGCATGGGCTATCTGCTGGGTGCGGTGACGCAGGAAACGCTCGATAACCAGCGCAGCGTGGTCCAGAACGAAAAGCGCCAGGGCGACAACCAGCCCTATGGCCTGGTGGAATACGAGCAGCTCGAAAACCTCTATCCCGTCGGCCACCCCTATCACCACAGCACGATCGGTTCGATGGCCGATCTCGACAGCGCCAGCCTGGCCGATGTGAAAGCGTGGTTCACCGATCACTATGGCCCCAACAACGCCGTGCTGGTCCTGGCCGGTGACGTCGATCTCGCCACGGCCAAGGCCAAGGTCGCCAAGTGGTTCGGCGCCATTCCCGCCGGGCCCAAGGTGCAACCGGTATCGGCCCCGGTGCCGACCCTGCCCGCGCCGGTCGCCAAGACGATCAAGGATGAAGTGGCCACCACCCGCATCTACCGCATGTGGGCGATCCCGGGCTACGACAACCCCGATTACCTGCCGTTGCAGATCGGCGCGGTGATCCTGGGCGGGCTTGCTTCCTCGCGGCTCGACGACAACCTGGTGCGTGGCCAGCAACTGGCGGTTGCGGCCGGCGCCAATGCCGAAATCTATGCCCAGGCCGGGCAGTTCGTGGTTCAGGCCGATGTGAAGCCGGGCCAGAATGCCGCCGCCGTCGGCGCCGCGCTTGACGCGCAGATCAAGCGCCTGGTGACCGAAGGCCCGACGGCCGACGAACTCGCCCGCGCCGCCACCGTCACCGCCAGCGACCAGATCCGCAAGCTGGAATCGGTCGGCGGCTTTGGCGGCAAGGCACCGACGCTGGCCGAAGGTCTGCTCTACAACGGCGATGCCAACCACTATCGCAAGGAACTGGCGGCCATGGCCGCGCTCACGCCGGCGCAGGTGCGTGACGCGCTGCAAAAGTGGCTGACGCGCCCGGTCTTTGCCCTGACGGTCGAGCCGGGCACCCGCACCGAGGGCGGCGAATCCCACGGCGGCTGGGCCAACAACGATACCAAGGTCGGTGGGGGCCACGGTAGCGCTGCCCATCCCGCCTATTGGCACCAGCCCGGCCAAGACCCGGCGCCGCAGCCGGCCGTGCCGGCCGCTGCCGCCGGCCCCGATCGCAGCGAACTGCCGCCTATCGGCAACCTGGCCGCGCTGCAGTTCCCGCAGATCGAGCGGGCAACGCTGTCCAACGGGGTGAAGGTGGTCTTTGCCCGCCGCGCCGCCGTGCCTGTCGTTTCGGTGCAGGTGGCGTTCGACGCCGGCTTTGCCGCCGATCCGCGCCAGGCGCTGGGCACGCAGGCCATGCTGCTCAAGATGATGGACCAGGGCACCAAGACCCTGGATGCCGCCGCCTTTGCCCGTGCCCGCGAAAACCTGGGCGCCAACATCAGCAACGCCGCCCTGCCCGACAGCACGGCGTTCCAGCTCGATGCCGTGGCGCCCAACCTCGCTGGCTCACTGGCGCTGCTAGCCGACTATATCCGCAATCCCGCGCTCAAGAGCGATGACCTGGAACGCGTGCGCGCCCAGCAACTCGCCGCGATCGATGCCGAACTGCGCGATCCCTCGGCCATGGCCTCGCGCGTGCTCTATCCCGCGCTCTACGGGCCGCAGCACCCCTATGGCACGCCGCCCACCGGCACCGGCGATCCGGCCGTGGTCAAGCGCCTGACTCCAGCAGACCTCGCTGCGTTCCACCAGGCCTGGCTGCGCCCGTCCAAGGCGACGATCTTCGTGGTCGGCGATACCACGCTGGCCGCGGTCAAGCCGCTGCTGGAACGCAGCTTTGGCAGCTGGGCCGAACCAGCGGGCGCTGCCCCGGCCAAGAACCTGTCGGCAACGATTCCCGCAGCCAGCCCGCGCATCCTGCTGGTCGATCGCCCGGCCTCGCCGCAGTCGATGATCATGGCCGGCGAGGTTCTCGCCGCCACCGGCCGCGACGATCTCGTGCCGCTGCGCACCGCCAACGAAGTGCTGGGCGGCAGCTTCCTCTCGCGCCTCAACATGGACGTGCGCGAAAGCAAGGGCTGGAGCTATGGCGTGGGCAGCGCGGTGAGCGACCGCCAGGACCGCGTGATCTATCGCCTCGTCGCGCCGGTCCAGACCGACCAGACCGGCCCCGCGATCGCCGCGATGCAGGGCGACATGGCTGCGTTCCTCAAGGACAAGGGCGTTGCCCCCGATGAACTGGGCTGGGCCACGCAGGGCGCCGCGCGCGAACTGCCGGGCGCGTTCGAAACCTCGTCAGCGGTGCTCGATGGCCTGGTCAAGATCGTCCAGTTCCAGCGCCCTGACGATTACTACACGCGCCTCGCCGTGCGCTATCCCACTCTGACCGCCGCCGAACTCGACAAGGCCGCCCGCACCGCGCTCGATCCGAGCAAGCTGACCTGGGTGGTGGTGGGCGACGCCACCAAGATCAAACCGCAGCTCGACAAGCTCGGCCTGCCGGTTGAGGTGACCAGCGTACAGGGGAAGTAAAACCCGATTTTGCCATTTTGGCAGCACTGGCTCGGCAAGGTTCCAGATGAAGCCTTGCCGAGCTATGCCGGTTTAGCCTAGACGCAGACTTCGTAACAAATTGTTGCGCAAACTACGCTGGGTGTCCCGGGGAAGGCATGACAGAAAAGATCGGGTGGGGGCGACTGCGCAAGGCGCCGATTGGTTTGCTTGCTGCGCTGGCCGTTAGTGTGCCGTGGACAGCAACTGCGCAGGATGCCACGGCAAGCCTGGCCACATCCACATCACCTTGCACGCTTCACATTTGGCCTGGCAGCCCATTGCGGTCTACTTTTTACGGCTGGCTCCACGGCGGAATCGTTGATGGGGCTGTTAACGGGCGGCAGGGCTATCCAAAGCTGCCGCGAGCACCGCTGGACACGGCCACCCAACAGGCCGTGCTGGCGAGCCTCGACCTTCCGACTATACTCGGCCTGACGGGGTATCAAGTCACAGTCCATGCTGACACGCTCGACAGTCGCACCCTGCGCAATACGCCGGGTCGCTACACGGCCGAAGGCGGACCGTGCCATGCCGAACTGGCCGTGGATGACGTGTTCTTTCAGGAAGACAGCTTTTCCGGCCGCTATCTCAAGGTGATCTACCGCTTCAAGCGGTTCGACGGCAGCGAAACGCCCACCCGCAGCTTTGGCACGATTGCCACGGAAAAGCTCACACTGTTTCCTCCCGCAAAGCCAGAAGACGATCCGCAGGCTGCGCTAGGCGAATTGCGCCACGCGTTTGCAGAAAGCGTGGAAACGTTTGGCAGGCAGCTAGCAGCGCCGCCGCGTAAGAAAAATTAACCCAAGCACAGCCCAAACGGGGCCATTCCAGATGGGGATTATGGAAATGCTCAAGACCTTCCTTGCAACTAGCGTGGCTTTGCTGGCCACGGTTGGCACCGTCCAGGCGCAAGACACGACGGCGCCCGCATCTCAAGCAGCGCCTGCCGAAGCCGCAAAGTCACTTAGTCCGGAGGTCGTCGTGCATGCACCGTCGGCCGCTGCGCCCGATGGCTGCGAACTCCATATCTGGCCGGCCGAACGAATGGCGTCGATGACGACCGGACTCTTGGGCGGCGGCTTGCTTGATGCTGCCATCCACGGCAATCGCGATGCCACCAATCGCACGCTGATGGCCAGCGCGCTGGACAGTCCCAGCCAGCTCGATGCTCTTGAGACGCTCGACCTGCGCGGCATGCTCAAGCTTACTCCGGGCACCACGATCGTGACGCATGCCACGCCGCTGGTGCGCAAGACCATGAATTCCGTTAAAACGCGCCGCTCGGATTCTCAGGCCAAGTGCTATTCAGAACTCGTCGTGGCGGACGTATTCTACCAGAAAGCCGCAATTTACGGCCGCTCGCTGCGCACACTGTTCATGGTGCGGGAATTTGGCGACGATCAGAAAATCGACTTCGAATACAAAGCGTGGGGCGGCAACGGCCTCAAGCTTTTCCCGCCAAAGGAAGGCGATGACGCCGTGGCTGCGCTCGATGAACTGGTCGCCGTGTTCAAGAAGAATTTCGAGGAATATGCCGGCAACGAAGCCAAAGCGACGCGCACGCCCGTAAAGAGCTGACAGGCAGTCGACTTCCCAGAGAAAAGCCCCCTGTCCTTCGCCGGACAGGGGGCTTTCTTATGTCCTGAAAGTCTGGCCCTAGCGGTGCGAAGACCGCAGGGCGCGTCCCTCACCCCAGCTTGGCTTTCAGCACCTGATTGACCAGCTGCGGATTGCCCTTGCCGGCCATGGCTTTCATCGTCTGGCCCACGAAGAAGCCGAACAGGGCTTCCTTGCCGCCACGGTACTGTTCCACCTTGTCGGCATTGGCGGCCAGCACGGCATCCACTGCCGCTTCGATCGCGCCGGTGTCGGTCGTCTGCTTGAGGCCTTCGCGTTCCACGATCGCGGCCGCGCCGTCGCCGGTTTCCAGCATCTTTTCCAGGACCTGCTTGGCGATCGAGCCGGAGATCGTGCCATCGCCGATCAGCGCCAGAAGTTCTGCTGCGCTTGTCGGCGAAACCGGGCTGTCTTCCAGGCCCTTGCCCAGCTTGTTGAGCGCGCCGAACAGTTCGCTGGTCAGCCAGTTGGCAGCCTGCTTGGCCACGGCGGCTTCATCCTTGCCCTGCTTGGCAGCGCTCGCCGTAATCAGGGTTTCGAACCAGGCAGCCGTATCCACGTCTGCCGTCAGCACCGCGGCGTTGTAGGCCGACAGGCCCAGCGCATCAGTATAACGCGTGCGCTTGGCATCGGGCAGTTCGGGCAGAGACGCGCGGCATTCATCCAGGAATGCCTGGTCCAGCACCAGCGGCAGCAGATCGGGATCGGGGAAATAGCGATAGTCGTGCGCGTCTTCCTTGCTGCGCATCGACCGCGTGGTGCCCGTGCCCGGATCGAACAGGCGGGTTTCCTGCACGATCTTGCTACCGGCTTCCAGCACGTCCACCTGGCGGCTCGCCTCGTGCTCGATCGCGGCCATGACGAAGCGCACCGAGTTGACGTTCTTGGTTTCGGTGCGGGTGCCCAGCGGCTCGCCTGCGCGGCGCACCGAGACGTTGACGTCGGCCCGCATCGAGCCCTGATCCATGTTGCCGTCGCACGAGCCGACATAGCGCAGGATCTGGCGCAGCTTGGTCAGGTATGCCCCGGCCTCGGCCGGCGACGTCATATCAGGCCGGCTGACGATTTCCATCAGCGCCACGCCCGAGCGGTTGAGATCGACGTAGGACATCGTCGGGTGCTGATCATGCATCAGCTTGCCCGCGTCCTGCTCCACATGGATGCGCTCGATACCGATGACCTTGGTGCCGGCCTCGGGGTTCTTGTCATCCAGCGCGATCTCGATCGACCCTTCGCCCACCAGCGGGTGGTAGAGCTGGCTGATCTGATAGCCCTGCGGCAGATCGGCATAGAAGTAGTTCTTGCGATCGAACCGCGACCAGGTGTTGATCTGCGCGTCGATCGCCATGCCGGTGCGCACCGCCTGACGGATGCACTCGCGGTTGGGCACGGGCAGCATGCCCGGCATCGCCGCGTCGATCAGGCTGACCTGGGTGTTGGGTTCGGCGCCGAATGCGGTGGCAGAGCCCGAAAAGAGCTTGGCCTGCGTGGTGATCTGGGCGTGCACTTCCAGCCCGATGACCACTTCCCATTCGCCCGTGGCGCCCTGGATACGATAGCTGCTCATCTTACCACCACTTACCCGGCTTTGCCGAAAACTGTGCGCGCTGTTCAAGCGCAAGGCTGGCGTTCAGCACGCCCTGTTCATCGAGTGGCCGGCCGATGACGTGCAGACCCAGCGGCAGCCCATCGCGCGACAGGCCGGCCGGAACCGACATGGCCGGAAGACCGGCGAGGCTCGCCGGCACCGAGAACACGTCGTTGAGATACATCTCCACCGGGTCGGTGCTCTTCTGCCCCAGCGGGAACGCGGCCGATGGCGCGGTGGGCGTCAGGATCACGTCCACCGTCTCGAACGCCTTGGCGAAATCCTGCGCGATCAGCGCGCGAACCTTCTGCGCCTGGGTGTAATAGGCGTCATAGAACCCGGCCGAAAGCACATAGGTGCCGATCAGGATGCGGCGCTTCACCTCGTCGCCGAAACCGGCAGCGCGGGTGGCAGCGTACATGTCCTGCAGGTTGGCGCCATCAGGCAGATCGCGCAGGCCGTAGCGCACGCCATCATAGCGGGCGAGGTTCGACGAAGCCTCGGCCGGGGCAATGATGTAATAGGTGGGCAGGGCGTACTTGGTATGCGGCAGCGAGATATCGACGATTTCCGCGCCGGCATCCTTGAGCCAGGCGATGCCATCTTCCCAGCTCTTGGCGACATCGGCGTCGAGGCCATCGACGCGGTATTCACGCGGAATGCCCACCTTCTTGCCGCGCATGTCGGCATTGAGGCCCGCTTCCCATGCCGGCACCGCCAGATCGAGGCTGGTCGAATCCTTGGGATCGAACCCGGCCATGGCTTCGAGCATGATCGCGCAGTCGCGCACGTCGCGCGCCATCGGCCCGGCCTGGTCGAGCGAGGAGGCAAACGCCACCACGCCCCAGCGCGAGCAGCGGCCATAGGTGGGCTTGATCCCGGAAATGCCGGTGAAGGCGGCGGGCTGGCGGATCGAGCCGCCGGTGTCAGTGCCCGTGGCCGCCGGCGCGATGCGCGCGGCAACCGCGGCCGACGAGCCGCCCGAAGAACCACCCGGTGCCAGCGGGGTGGTATCGTCCCCCTTGCGCCAGGGCGAAATCACATTGCCAAAACCGCTGGTCTCGTTGGACGAGCCCATGGCGAACTGATCGAGGTTGAGCTTGCCCAGCATGCCGGCACCAGCATCCCACAGCTTCTGCGAGACGGTGCTTTCATACGGCGGGACAAAGCCCTCCAGGATCTTGCTGGCGGCCGTGGTCTGCACGCCCTTGGTGGCAAACAGATCCTTCATGCCGATCGGCACGCCGGCCATCTTGCCCAGCGGCTGCCCGGCGGCGCGGGCTGCGTCCACCTTGGCCGCTGCGGCAAGCGCGGCATCCGGGGTGGTGACGATAAAGGCATTGAGCGCGCCCTGCGCCGCTTCGACCGCGGCGTTGAACGCACTGGCCACTTCCGTGGCGGTGAAAGCGCCACTCGCCACCCCATCACGGAGCGCGGCAACGCCAAGTTCGGTAAGGTCAGTCATCCGTTCGGACCGATTGTTGCGCATGAACCGATCGGGGTTCGTGCGTGGGAAACTGGAAGGCGGTGCTGCGCCGGCCCTTCGACAAGCTCAGGGCGAACGGGGGATTGATCCAAAACCCACATCCGTTCGTGCTGAGCCTGTCGAAGCACGGCCCGCGCAAGGCCGGCCAAAGCTTACTCGATCACCTTGGGCACGCCGAAGAAGCCATGTTCGGCCACCGGGGCATTGGCCAGCACGGCATCGCGGATGTCGCCGCCGGTCAGCGGATCGGCGTTCACCACGTCATCGCGCAGGCGCAGCGTATTGGGGATCACGGCGGTCATCGGGGTCACCCCGGTCACGTCGACTTCGCCCAATTGCTCCACCCAGGCGAGGATGCCGTTCAATTCGGGCACCATCGCTTCAAGCTGGGCCTCACTCACCTTGATGCGCGCAAGACTGGCGATCTTCGCCACGTCGGCGGTATTCACGGACATGCCGTCCCTTTCGTGCAGGGTTTGCCAAAAACAAGAACACCGCGCGCTACCATCGCGCGCGGTGTCCTTCAAGCCGCTGGGGCAAGCCACGGGGCCGACAGCCCCCTGGCATAAAGCCGGATCAGTTGGCGGGCACCACCGGGGCTGCCGCCGGATCACCCGCTGCGCCACCAGCCGCACCGGCCGCGCCGCGCGCCTGCATCTGCTGCTGCAGCGCCTGCATCGCGGCCTGCTGGCGCTGCAGTTCGGCCATGGAGCGGAACTCGATCAGCTCGACCTCGAACACCAGGTCGCTGTTGGCGGGAATGGCGACACTGCCATCGCGGCCCGGCATGGCCTGGCTGCCATAGGCAAGCGCGGCCGGGATCTCGAGGCGGTACTTGCCGCCCACCTTCATCTGTTGCAGGCCCTGGGCAAAGCCGGGGATCACGCCTTGCAGCGGCATCGCGGCGTTTTCGCCACGATCGAATTCCTTGCCGGTGCTGGCGATGCGGCCAACATAGTTGATCAGCGCCACGTCAGACGTGGTGGGAGACTTGCCCGTGCCTTCCTTGAGCGCGATCACGCGCACTTCACTGAAGTGCACCGGGCGCGCCGCCCAGGCCAGGCCGATGCCCACCAGCACGGCAACGATCACGCCGAGCCAAACCTTGGCGAGCGAGCCCTTGGCAACGGGCTGCAACGGAACGCGGGTGATTTCCGACATTGGTTTCCCTCTGGGGTTTCCCTCTGGATTTTCCCTGATCAGGCAGCGCCCAAAGGAACGGCCGCCCGGCCGGTGCCTGCCCGTCGATTCGAGCCAGGATGCTCGACCCAACGAAAAGGGCGCCGTGATTCACGGCGCCCTCTTGGCCCAGCACAGGGCCTATCGCAAGTGCTCAATGTGACGGATAGTCCCGCCACGATTGAAGCTTACTTCGCGCCGTCGCGCTCCTGGCGCTTGCGCTCAAGCTTGCGGGCGCGACGCACAGCGGCGGCCTTTTCGCGAGCGCGCTTTTCCGACGGCTTTTCAAAGTGACGACGCAGCTTCATTTCGCGATAGACACCTTCGCGCTGAAGCTTCTTCTTCAGGGCACGAAGAGCTTGATCAACATTGTTGTCGCGAACGAGAATCTGCATAAACCGACATACCTCAACAGCTTCGGGCGAGAGCCCGCGGCCGCGCGGGGGTCACCAGATACCAGGAACACAAAGCGTGCCGAATCCGATCAGGACCGGCTCGAACCGGGCGCCCAATAGTGATTCTGCCGGCGAAAGGCAAGCAATGTCGTGCAATTTGCGGGCAAAGGCCTTATGGGCGCGACCATGACCTCTTCAAAAGCCTCTAACGGCAAAGCTTCGAATGGCAAAGGTGCCGGCAATGCAGATGCCGTGCGCCAGTTCACAGTTCGCCCTGATGACAACGATGTGCGGCTGGACCGCTGGTTCAAACGCAACCTCCCCGAGGTGAGCTTTGCCATGGTGTCGCGCTGGGCGCGCACCGGCCAGATTCGCGTGGATGGCAAGCGCGCCGATGTCGACACCCGCCTGATCGCCGGGCAGTCCCTGCGCGTGCCCCCGGCGGGTGGCCCGCTGCCGCTGGCCGGCGGCGGCAAGGGCGGCCGCGTGCGCAAGCCGCTGACCGAAGAACAGATCCACCTGGCCGAAGACATCGTGCTGGAACAGGATCGCGCCGCGATCGTGATCAACAAGCCGCCGGGCCTGGCCACCCAAGGCGGCAGCGGCACCTATGAGCATGTCGATGGCCTGCTCGATGCCTATGCCGGCGATGGCGATCCGCGCCCGCGCCTGGTCCACCGGCTCGACAAGGATACCTCGGGCGTGCTGCTGGTGGCGCGCACGCCGGGCAGCGCGGCGTTCTTTTCCAGGCGCTTTTCCGGCCGCACCGCGCGCAAGATCTATTGGGCGCTGGTCATGGGCGTGCCCGATATCCACGATGGCATGATCGAACTGCCGCTGGCCAAGCAGCCGGGCACCGGCGGCGAGAAGATGATGGTCGATGAAACCGAGCACGGCATGCCGGCCCGCACGCGCTATCGCGTGATCGATCGCGCCGGCAACCGCGCTGCCTGGGTGGAATTGCAGCCGTTCACCGGGCGCACCCACCAACTGCGCGTGCACATGGCCGCGATCGGCCACCCGATCGTGGGCGATGGCAAGTACGGCGGCCAGGGCGCGTTCCTGTCGGGCAGCATCAGCCGCAAGCTGCACCTGCATGCCCGCCGCCTGCGCATCGAGCATCCCGAAGGGGATCTGCTGGACGTGACCGCGCCGCTGCCCGAGCACTTTTCCAAGAGCCTGGAACAGCTGGGCTTTACCGAAACCGAAGGCGATCTGCCACTCGAAGCGCCGGTGCTGGTCGAACCCAAGACCATGGAAAAGCGCGCGGCCAAGGCCCACGCCAAGCAATACCGCAAGGAGCGCCGCGGCGAACGCCGCAAGCGCATCGATGGCCCGGCAACCACCGGCGCGCGCAAGCCCACTGGCCAGCGCGCCCGCGTGGCCGGAGCCGCCGCAGGCAAGACGCCTGCAAAAGCTGGGGCGAAACCTGGGGCCAAGCCTGGAGCGAAACCGGGGGCCAAGCCCGCCGCGCGCACCGCAAGCGCCAAGCCCGGCGCCAAGCCGGCACCGCGCCGCGCCGCGCCCAAGGCCCCTGGCAGCAAGGCGCCCAGCCCGCGGAGCCCGGGCAAGCGATGAGCCTGCGCCTCGCCATCTTTGATTGCGACGGCACCCTGGTCGATAGCCAGGCCGATATCGGCGCGGCGATGGACGGGGCGTTTCATGCCATGGGCCTGGTGCCGCCGCCACGCAGCGAAACCCGGCGCATCGTCGGGCTGTCGCTGGTGGAAGCGATGCGCCGCCTCCATCCCGAAGGCGATGCGCAGGCGCACGACATGCTCACCCAGGCCTACAAGGACACGTTCCGCGCCCGGCGCGAGGCCGGCATGGTGGGCGAGCCACTCTATGACGGCATCGCCGCGCTGGTCGAAGACCTGGCGCAGCGTGGCTGGCTGCTGGGCGTGGCCACCGGCAAGAGCGACCGGGGTCTGGCCCATTGCCTGGCCACGCATGGCCTGTCGCGCCATTTCGTCACGCTGCAAACCGCCGATCGCCACCCATCCAAACCGCATCCCAGCATGATCGAGGCCTGCCTCGATGCCACCGGCGCAGACACCGCCCTGACCGTGATGATCGGCGATACCGCCTATGACATGGCCATGGCCCGCAATGCCGGCGTGCGCGCGATCGGCGTGGACTGGGGCTATCACGAGCGGGCCGAACTGTTCGCTGCCGGCGCCCATGCCGTCGCCGGCACCGTGGCAGAGCTGGCCGAACTGCTCCACGCGGTAGGTTGAGGCGATGCGCGATCCGGCGATGGGGCGCTTTGCCCTGCTGCAACTGTTGCGCCTGGCAGGCACGCTGATCGTGTTGATCGGCGCCATGGTGGCGTCGGGCAATGTGCCGTGGCTGGCGCGCGTACCGCAATGGGGCGCGTTCGCACTCGCCTTTGCCGGCCTCACCCTGTTCTTTGGCGCGCCGCGCTGGCTGGTGCGGCGCTGGAAAAGGCCATCATGAAGCGCTTTTATCAAGACGTTACGGTTTCACCTGAAGACGCTGGCTTTCGCGTGTGCCTCGATGGGCGCGGCATCCGTACCCAGGGCGGCCGCCCGCAGATCGTGCCCACCGCCGCCCTCGCCCAGGCCATGGCCAGCGAATGGGCCAACCAGGGCGAGACGATCGACACCGCCGCCTTCGCCTTTCGCGACATGGCCGACTATGCGATCGACGTGGTAGCGCCCGCCCCGGCCGCCGCGCGCGCCGATCTGCTGCCTTATGCCGAGACCGATACGCTGTGCTATCGCGCCGAGCCCGACGAACCGCTCGCGGCGCGCCAGCGCCTGCTGTGGGAGCCCCTGCTTGCCATGGCCGAGGCACTCTATGGCGTGGCTTTCACGCGCGTGTCCGGGATCATGCACAAGCCCCAGCCCGCGCCGACGCTTGCGGCACTTGCCGCCGAGCTGGAGCAGCTTTCGCCCTTTGCCCTGGCTGCCCTGCGCAACACCGCCACGCTGTCGTGCTCGCTGATCATCGGCCTTGCCGCGCTTGATCCCGGCGCAGACATTGCCGCGCTGTGGGATGCGGCCTGTGTGGAGGAAGACTGGCAGGCAGAGCTGTGGGGCAAGGACGAGATGGCCCAGGCCCGCCGCACCTTGCGCGGGGAGGCCTTTGCCACGGCCGCGCGGTTCGCCCAGCTGCTGTAACGCGGCGCGGCGCCCCGTTGGCACGGCAAAAGCGATCACCCTGATCGAATCGCCTGCCTTGCGCCGGTGCGCCGCTCCGCCTATCTTGGCGCCATGGCTATCCGCGAAATTCTTGAAGTTCCCGATCCGCGCCTCAAGCAGGTCTCGGCTCCGGTGGAAACGTTCGACGACGAACTCCGCACGCTCGTGTCCGACATGTTCGATACGATGTACGATGCCCCCGGCATCGGCCTGGCCGCGATCCAGGTGGGCGTGCCGCTGCGCGTGCTGGTGATCGATCTGCAGCCCGATGACGAGGATGCCGAGCCCGAAGCATGCCACGACCACGGCTGTGGCCACAGCCACCAGCCGGTGCGGCGCGAACCGCGCGTGTTCATCAACCCGGAAATCCTCGATCCTTCCGAAGAACACACGATCTATCGCGAAGGCTGCCTCTCAGTGCCGGAAATCTATGCCGAGGTGGAACGCCCTTCGCGCATCCGCGCCCGCTGGCAAGATCTTGACGGCACGGTCCACGAGGAAGCGATCGACGGCCTGCTGGCCACCTGCCTGCAGCACGAGATGGACCACCTCGAAGGCATCCTGTTCATCGATCACCTCTCGCGCCTCAAGCGCCAGATGGCGCTCAAGAAGCTGGACAAGCTGCGCAAGGTGGCGTGATCGCCCCTGACAGTTGAGGATAAAGCGGCCCGGCACATTGCGTTGCCGGGCCGCTTCGTTTACGTTCCCGCTCTGTTCTTGAGTGGAGGCGGACCTTGGCGGTGGTTTTGGTAATCGTGGCGCTGGTGATCGGCCTGGCCCTGGGCTGGTTCCTGGGCGGCCGCCCGGTGGCAGAGGCGCAAGGCCGCGCCACTGCCCGCGAGAACGAAGCGCGCGAGGCGCAAGGCACGATCAAGGCCATGGCTGTGGACCTTGCCACCATGGCTGAGCGCGCGCGCCAGGCAGAGCAGCTTGGCGCCGAGCGCGATGCCCTGCGCGCCGAGCGTGATGGCCTGGCCACCCACCTCGCCGCCGCCAGCGAGCGCGCGGCCGAAGCCGACGCGCTGCGCGATGCGCTGCACGAGGCGCGCCAATCGCGCGAGGACCTGCGTGCGGAACTGGCCCGAATGAAAGCCGACGCTGCCAATTTTGCCGAACAGAAGCGCCTGTTGATCGAGGCGCAGGAAGCGCTGCGCCGCGAATTCGAGAATGCCGGCAACAAGGTGCTGGAACGCGCGCAAGAGGCCTTCATGGCCCGGGCACAGGAGCGCTTTGCCCAGAGCGAGGAAAAGGCGGCGCAATCGCTGCGGGCCCTGCTCGCCCCGGTGGATCAGCGCCTGAAAAGCTATGAAGAGCAGGTCGGCAAGCTGGAAAAGGAACGCGTCGATGCGTTCGGCAATCTCACCGGGCTGATCCAGGCGATGCGCGACGGGCAGGAGCAAGTCCGTGCCGAAGCAGCGCGGCTGGGCAATTCGCTGCGCAATGCCCCCAAGGCGCGCGGCCGCTGGGGCGAACAGCAACTGCGCAACGTGCTGGAACAGTGTGGCCTGGCCGAGCACACCGATTTCGTCACCGAGCATTCGATCGATACCGACGAAGGCCGCCTGCGCCCCGATGCCATCGTGCGCATTCCCGGCAACAAGCTGCTGGTGATCGACGCCAAGGTTTCGCTCAACGCCTATCAGGATGCCTTCGAAGCCGCCGACGATACCGCGCGCGGCGTGGCCCTGGCGGCGCACGTGCAATCCATGCGCAACCATATCCAGACGCTCGGCGCCAAATCCTATCAAAGCCAGTTCGAAGAAGCGCCCGACTATGTGCTGATGTTCGTGCCGGGCGAACACTTCATCGCCGCCGCGCTGGAACGCGATCCGCAGCTGTGGGACTTCGCCTTCGATCGCCGCGTGCTGCTCGCCTCGCCCACCAACCTTGTCGCCATCTGCCGCACCGTGGCCCAGGTCTGGCGCCAGGATGGCCTGGCGCGCGAAGCCCGCGAGATCGGCCGGATGGGCGGCGAACTGTACGATCGCCTGGCGGTCGCCGCCGATCACCTCAAGCGCGTCGGCTCTGGCCTGGAAAGCGCGGTCACCAACTACAACAAGTTCGTCGGCAGCTTTGAGCGCAACGTGCTTTCGGCCGGTCGCCGCCTGCGCGAAAAGCATATCGAGATCGGCAAGCGCGAGGTGGAAGAAGTGCCGCTGGTCGAAACCGCGCCGCGCTATGTCGCCACGGACATTGCCGCAGACACCCCTGCAGTCGGGGCCTCGGAACTGCCCGCGCCAAGCGGCGTTGGCGTTGAAGGGGAAACGGCTGCAGGGTAACGATGGGCATGATGGCACGACAGGCAAACAAGGGCTTGCCCATGCGCAGCGCAGCTTGGACAGTGGCACTCGCCAGCCTTGCGCTGGCCGCCTGCCAGCGCGAGCCGGCGCCGCAGGAAAGCGCCAGCCCGACGGCAACGCCCAGCGCCAGCGCCACGCCCGAGCCTACCCCCACGCCGCCCGCGCCAAGCCCCAGCCCGACGCTGGCGCTTCCGGTCAAGCCCACACCCGATGTGCCGCTCACCCCGGCCGATACTGCCTCTGCCCTCCCGGCGATCGCCCTGCCCCCGCGCGACGATTGCGCCGCGCTGCCGGGCTGGAGCGCCTTTGCCACGCGCCTTGCCGCCGCCGTCAAGGCGCGCGACGCTGCCGCCCTCGCCGCACTTTCATCCCCCGATGTGACGCTCGATTATGGCGGCGGCCATGGCCCGGCCCAACTGCAAAAGCGGCTGGCCGCGCCGGCCGGCGCCGCCATATGGGCCGATCTCGCGCGCATCCTGCCGCTGGGCTGCGCCGTGCAGGGCGATCTGGTGGTCATGCCGTGGTTCTTCTGGAACGTGCCTGATGAGGTCGATCCGGGCATGACGATGCTGGTCACCGGGCAAGGCGTGCCACTTCGCGCCAAGCCCAGCGACACGGCACCGGAAGTGGACAAGCTGGACTGGTCGCTTGTCACCATTGCCACGAGCCCTTCCTACAATCCCGCCGCGCGCTACACCGCCGTGATCACCGGCAAGCCGCAACGCAAGGGCTGGATCGAAACCGCCCGCCTGCGCAGCCTGCTCGCCCGCCGGATCATCGCCGAACGCAAGGGTGATGATTGGCATATCAGCGCGCTGGTGGCGGGGGATTGAGGGGAATATGCCGGGCGCCATCCTATTCAGACGCTCCGCAAAATCGAATTCGCGCAGAGGCGCTGAGACGCAGAGAAAATCTTATCCTCTGCGCCTCTGCGCGAAATTTACATCAGTATTTGCCAATATGCACAGCGGGCTTTCTCCCACCGTCACCCTGAACTCGTTTCAGGGTCCAGGCCGCAGCCTCACGCTGTGCTACAAACCCACCAGTAATGAGCGAGCCGGATGCCGAAACGAGTTCGGCATGACGAATGTGTAGGAGGAGCGTCTCAGCGCGGCTGCATATCCCGGGCCTCTGCCGGCACGCGCACTTCCAGGCCGTCCAGCGCGGGGTCAAGCACGATCTGGCAGGCGAGGCGGCTGGTGCGGGTGACCCCGACGGCAAGGTCGAGCATGTCTTCCTCGTCCTCGCTGGCTTGCATCAGGCGGTCGAACCAGTCGGGAGCAACCACGACATGGCAGGTGGAGCAGGCCATCTGGCCTTCGCACGTGCCTTCGAGCGGCATGCCGGCGTTCTGGCCCAGTTCCAGCAGGCGTTGCCCTGCCTCGCCCTCGGCCGCCACGCGCTGGCCATCGGCTGTGAGGAAGGTGACGCGAACCATAGGCACTAGACTCCCTGCATCTGCGCCGCCGCATTCAGCACGGCAGCAGCCTCCTTCAGTTCCTCACCCGTGGTATAACGTCCGAAACCGATGCGGATCGCGGTTTTGCTATCCCTGTCGGAAAGTCCCAGGGCGCGCAAGACATGGCTGGGCCTTCCCGAGCCGCTGGCACAGGCCGATCCGGCAGAAAACGCAACATTGCGACATTCTGACAACAGCCTGGCCACATCAAGCCCCGGCTTGCGCAAGTTGAGGTTGCCACGCCAGCGCTGCGTGGCGCTGCCGTTGAGCGTCCATCCGGCAAACAGGCCAAGTGCCTGCTCCCACAGCGTCTCAACATGCTGTCCATCACTTTTCCACAGGCTGGTGCACAGCGCTGCCGCCGCACCGAACCCCGCGCATAGCGCCGGGCTGAGCGTGCCGGACCGCAAGCCACCTTCCTGCCCGCCGCCATGGACGAGAGGCGCCAGTTCGAGCCCATCGCGCACCCAAAGCGCGCCGATGCCCTTGGGCCCGTGCAGCTTGTGCGCCGAAATCGCGACCAGATCGGCCCCTTCGGGCGCCGCCAGCTTGCCGGCGCCCTGCACCGCATCGCACAGGAACAGCGCGCCCATGGCGTGCGCCCGCGCGGCCAGCTCGGCCACGGGCTGCACCGTGCCGATCTCGTTGTTCACCTGCATCACCGCCACCAGGCTGGTGCCGGCGGGAATGGTCACGTCAGGATCGACCAGCCCGGCCCCGTCCACCGGCAGCACGGTGAGCGCGGGATCGTGGAACCGCACCGTGTCGAGCACGGCGGCGTGTTCGATGGCCGACACCGCCAAATGCCGTTTCCCCACGCCCGCGATGGCCAGATTGAGCGCCTCGGTCGCGCCCGAGGTGAAGATCACCCGCCCGCTTGGCGGAAACAGCGCGGCCACTTGCGCACGGGCCACCTCCACCGCCGCTGCAGCCGCGCGGCCCGGGCGGTGCGGGCTGTGTGGATTGGCAAAGCCGGCGCGCACGTCCTCGGGGCCGGCCAGCCACGGCAACATCGCGGCCCGCGCTTGCGGGGCGAGCGGCGTGGTCGCCTGGTAATCGAGGTAGATCACGCCAGCCCCGCAATCGCGCGCCAGGCAGCAACGAAACGGCCCACGGCGTCCACCGTGGTCTCCCGACCGAGCGAAACGCGAATCACTTCGTTCGGCTGCGCCACACCCATCGCATCCAGGACGTGGCTGGTGCGCAGCGAGCCGGAAGAACAGGCACTGCCCGCCGAAACGGCCATGCCCATCCCGTCAAACCGGATCAGCTGCGCCGTGGCCGATTTGCCCGGCATGCGATAGGCACCAATCGCGGGCAGGCGCGGCGCATCTGCCGCGATCACCTCGGCACCACTTTCCAGCAGCGCGGTTTCCAGCCGATCGCGCAGACCCTGCACATCAGCCAGCCACGCGTTCCCCGCCTCCAGCGCCGCGGCCATGGCCAGGGCGCCAGGCAGGTTTTCGGTGCCCGCACGATAGCCGCGCTCCTGCCCGCCGGTGGGATGGAGCAGCGCCCAATCGCGCACCAGCAAGGCGCCCACCCCGATCGGCCCGCCAAACTTGTGCGCCGAAATGGCGATCAGGTCGGCCTCTGGCAGCGGCAGCTTGCCCGCGCCTTGCGCCGCATCGGCCAGCAAGACGCCGCCGGCATCACGCACCGCCTGGGCCACCGCCGCCAACGGCTGGATCACCCCGGTTTCGTTGTTGACCTGCTGCACCGCCACCAGCCCGGCAAGCGCGCATGAAGCAGGAACGACTTGGCCACGGCCATCGACGGCAAGGCGCGCGGCATCGCCGGCCAGGCGCAGCACCGCCTCGTGCTCAACCGCCGAAACCGCCATCAGCGGCGCCTTCGCCCGGCCGATGGCCAGGGCCAGCGCCTCGCTGGCGCCGCTGGTCAGGACCACCTCGCCCGGCCAGCCCAGCGCGGCCTTGATCCGGTTGCGGGCATCTTCCAGCGCCGCCCGCGCCGCACGGCCGGCGGCATGCGGGCTGGAGGGATTGGCCCAGCGCGCCATCCCCTCCAACAGCGCGTCACGCGCCTGCGGCAGGAGCGGCGTGGTGGCCGCGTGATCGAAATAAAGCGAGAGCGACAACGAGAAATCCCGGAAAAGTTGCGTTTACGGGGTTCGTTTCTATATAGCGACCAGTTCCATGCCCAGCCCCGACCGCGCATTGCCCTTGAAACAGGGTCTTGCACCGCCGGTCTTCAGGGCCAGCCAACAGGTTCATCAGGTCAACGATGCCCGCAGTCATCTTCCCCGGTCCCGAAGGTCGCCTCGAAGGCCGCTTCCAGCCCGCCACGCGCAGCCGCGCGCCTGTCGCCATGATCCTGCATCCCCACCCGCAGGCCGGTGGCACGATGAACGACCGTGTAACCCAGGCGCTGTACAAGACATTCGTGGCGCGCGGCTTTGCCACGCTGCGCTTCAACTTCCGCGGCGTGGGCCGCAGCCAGGGCAGCTTTGACAACGGCGTGGGCGAATTGTCCGATGCCGCTGCAGCGCTCGATTGGGTGCAGTCGATCCATCCCGAAGCTTCGGCCACGTGGATCGCCGGCTATTCGTTCGGCGCGCTGATCGGCATGCAGCTCTTGATGCGGCGCCCGGAAATTCGTGGCTTCATCTCGGTGTCGCCGCCCGCCAACATGTATGATTTCAGCTTCCTCGCGCCTTGCCCGGCTTCGGGCATCATCGTGCAAGGCTCTGCCGATACGGTGGTGACGCCCAATGCCGTGCAGAAGCTGGTCGACAAGCTGCGCACGCAAAAGCACATCACGATCCATCACGACGAAATCCCGCGCGCCAACCACTTCTATGAAAACGAGTTGGACGAGATGATGAAGTCGGTGGACAATTACCTCGACTTCCGCCTGTCGCCCGATTGCCCGATCCGCTGATCGGCGCAGGCTCGGTATCAGGAAAGGCCCCGGCAGCGCGCGCTGCCGGGGCCTTTTTTGTGTGACTATTGCGGATTGGCAGCGCGTGGGTCCACCAGCGGCGCTGGCCCCGGATGAAGGTCGCGGCGTGCCCAGATGTAATAGGTGCGGTCGATCGTTGGTGTCCTCGCAATCAGCACATAATCGCGCACCAGGGCTTCGCGGACCAAGGCCTGCGTTGCCGGCGCCACTCGCGGCACGACAGACCTGCTCGCCGTGACGATCGCGCCCGGCTGGCTGGCCAACACGCGTCGCTCTTCTTCCACCGGATCGACTCCCAGTGCGCGGGTTTCGATGGGATTGGTAAGATGGTCGGGAAAGGCGAACCGCGTCGGGATGCAGGCATTGGTAAGATAATAGAGGATCGTCGGCCCGTCATAAATGTACAGGCAGTGCCCGCTGACATAAGGCGAAATCGCCGAAACCATTCGTGACGTCTGCAAAATGCCTTGGTGCCTCGAAAAGTAATTGGCCGGGATAAAAATGCAGGGCCATAGCAGCAGCAGGCAACCAAACGTGAAGCCGCGCCGCTCGCCGCGAAGCGCAAAAGCGCCGAGAATGACGCTGGGCAGAACCACCGGCAGAAAATAGAAATCATAGAAGTCGCCGAGCATGCCGAATCCGGCGAACGCACTGACCCACCATCCCGCCAGAAGTGGAAAATCTGCGTAGACCCGCCCGTGTGCATGGGTGCGCAGTTGGAACAGCCCGACACCAGCGGTGGTGAGCAGCCCCATGCAACATGCAACGACCTGGGAAATCTGATCGTTACGGACTTGGGCTGGAAAGGGTTGGCGCAGGAAAATCGAGGTGAAATTGGCAAATAAAAATTCGTCTAAATGCCCCGCCAGCGCGTACGCACCCAGCGCCAGCCCGGTAGGTGCCAGCGCCACCAGCACCATGGCAATTGCCATGCCCAATAGCTGGCGCAACCGCTCTCCAGCAGCAAACAGCCGCCACACGAACCAGCATCCAAAGAAGATGCCTTCAGGAATGACGGTGTACTTGATCTGGATCGCCAAGCCCAACGCAAGCATCGCCGCCAAGGCAAGGGCCGCGATGCGGCCGGGGGTGTTCGCGTCATTGGCCTTGCAAGCGCACCAGGCGGCAAAGGCAGTCAATGCGTTATAGAAGATTGCCGTCTGCCCGCCGAGCCCGTGGAGAACATTGAGCATCAGAACATATGCTACCGCCGCGACAATCGCAGGGATTTCCCCCATGTGCCGCCGCACGATGGCACGAACAAGCCAGGCCGCGATTGCTACACATGCTGTAGCAACCAATTGGTATTGGATGATTCCGCTGCCACCCAGCAGCCGTATGGCGGCATAAAGGGCAAACAGGCCGACCGGCTTGCGATCCCACAAGTCTACGTAGGGCAAATGCCCATGCAGCATGCGATCGCCAACCAGCAGGTAAAGTTGCTCATCAAAATCGAGAATCGGATTGCCGAATGTCGGCGAGCGGACGAGCAGCGTCACCAACCCGATAAGAGCATAGGGCCAGGCCGCAGCCAGCCAATGAAACGCCGGGCGTTGCAGCATCGTGCGCGTTGTCATCTCGTTACACGCCACCACACTCGCCACGTTACTCACCCCCCAGCCTGCTGGTCGTGACCATGGCGCATCGCCCGTAACGACATGGTTAACAGGCGCGACGTTGCCGCCAAAAGCAAACCCCCGGCACGCCAGGGCGCACCGGGGGTCTTGCAGACGCTGCGTGGGCAGCGCGGATGATCAGGCCGAGACGGGCGCCGCCTTGCGCACGCTTTCGTCGACATGCTCCATGAACTGCTCGAAGTTGTCGATGAACTTCTTGACCAGTTCCTGGGCGGTCTTGTCGTATTCGCCGGCATCGGCCCAGGCGCCGCGCGGATCGAGCAGCTTGGTATCGACGCCCGGCACTTCCACCGGCACTTCAAAGCCGAAGTTGGGATCTTCGCGGAATTCGGCGCTGTTGAGGCTGCCATCGAGCGCGGCATTGAGCAGCGCGCGGGTGGCCTTGATCGGCATGCGCTTGATGCCTTCCTGCGTGGCCTTGCCGCCCGACCAGCCGGTGTTGACCAGCCAGCACTTCACCCCGCCCTTGGCGATGCGTTCCTTGAGCAGGTTGCCATAGATCGAGGGGTGACGCGGCATGAACGGCGCGCCGAAGCAGGTGGAGAAGGTTGCTTCCGGTTCGGTCACGCCGATTTCGGTGCCGGCCACGCGGGCGGTATAGCCCGAGAGGAAGTGATACATTGCCTGGTCGGGCGTGAGACGCGCGATCGGCGGCAGCACGCCATAGGCATCGGCGGTGAGGAAGATCAGGTTCTGCGGCACGGGGCCGAGGTTTTCTTCCGAGGCATTGGGGATGAAATCGATCGGATAGGAACCGCGGCTGTTTTCCGCGAGGCTGGCGTCATCCAGATCGATTTCGCGCGTCACCGGATCGATCACCACGTTTTCCAGCACCGTGCCGAAACGCTTGGTGGTGGCAAAGATTTCCGGCTCGGCCTCGGCCGAGAGGCGGATCATCTTGGCATAGCAGCCGCCTTCGAAGTTGAACACGGCGGTATCCGACCAGCCATGTTCGTCGTCCCCGATCAGGGTGCGGCTGGCGTCGGCCGACAGCGTGGTCTTGCCGGTGCCCGAGAGGCCGAAGAACACGGCGGTGTCGCCATTGGGGCCAATGTTGGCCGAGCAGTGCATCGGCATCACACCCTTGACCGGCAGCAGGTAGTTGAGGATGCCGAACACCGACTTCTTCATTTCGCCGGCATAGGACGTGCCGCCGATCAGGATCAGCTTTTCGGTGAAGTTGACCGCGATCACGGTTTCGCTGCGGCAGCCGTGGCGGGCCGGATCGGCGCGGAAGCTGGGCAGGTCGATGATCGTGTATTCGGGGGCGAAGCCGGCCAGTTCATCGGTCGTCGGGCGTACCAGCAGCGTGCGGATGAACAGGTTGTGCCAGGCAAACTCGTTGATCACGCGCACGTTGACGCGGTGTTCGGGCTGCGAGCCGCCGAACAGATCAGCGACATAGAGCTTGTCCTTGGTGGCGAGCGCAGCAAGGAAATCTTCCTTCAGCGCGGCAAAGTGCGCCGGGCTCATGCCCACGTTGGTCTTGCCCCACCACACGGTGTTTTCGGTTTCGGCGTCGCGGACGATGAACTTGTCCTTGGCCGAGCGGCCGGTGTGCTTGCCGGTGGCGACGACGAAAGGACCGTCCTTGGCCAGGACGCCTTCCCCGTTCTTCACCGCATGTTCCACCAGCGGGGCGGTGCCGAGGTTGGCAAACAGCTCGGCAGGTTCAGGAAAACCCTGCGCGGACAAGGAAATGTTCAGGCTGTTGGCGGACATCACAAGCCTCCCGTTTGGTGGGCCATGCTGCACCCCGGACTGTCTGGAGCCGTGGGCAAAAAGGCAGGCCACTGATTGCAAAAGCGCGGTATCGAGCATGATCGCACAGCCGCATTGCCGTTGTTTTCCGGCTTCGCATACGAATGCCGAATACGAATGCGCGATTCCCTGTTCGGATAGTTGACCACCCGCCCCGCGTCAAACCGGATCGACCCAAGATTTTTGCGCAGCAAGTTGCACAATTTTCAACTGCTGCCCTGTCGCAGCTTGTCCCCACACGAACAAATCCAACGTCCTTGGGGGTTTCTTGCCAGCCGCGCCTGCGCGCCCTAATCTAGCGCGCCACCCTGGTAGGCCACACCCGAGCAGGCCCACTCGAGCAGGATCGCCGCAACGCCTATGCACAATGCCCCTGCCCCCCAGCCCGAAGGCACGGGTACGCCCCCGGCAGGGCAGAGCCAGCCGCGCCGCACGATCGCGCTGGTCGATGATGATCGCAATATCCTGACCACGGTATCGATCGCACTGCAGACCGAGGGCTTTGTCACCCGGCTCTACAACGACGGCGATACCGCGCTCAAAGCGCTGCTCGACAATCCGCCCGACCTGGCGGTGTGCGACATCAAGATGCCGCGCATGGATGGCCTGGAATTGCTGCGCCGCCTGCGCGAGCAGAGCGACCTGCCGGTGATCTTCCTGACCAGCAAGGACGACGAGGCCGACGAGGCACTGGGCCTGGCCATGGGCGCCGACGATTACATCGCCAAGCCATTCAGCCAGCGCCTGTTGCTCGCCCGCATTCGCGCCATTTTGCGGCGCAGCGAAATCGTGCGCCGCGATCCGGTTGCCGCCGATGCCGAGCCGGCCGAAAACCTGCCCGATCCGATCCGCCGCGGCCGCCTGGCGATGGACCCGGCGCGCCACCTGGTGACCTGGACAGACAAACTGGTTTCGCTGACCGTCACCGAGTTCCTGATCCTGGAAGCGCTGGCCGTGCGCCCCGGCGTGGTGCGCACCCGCGACCAGCTGATGAACGCGGCCTATCACGACGACGTCTTTGTCGATGATCGCACGATCGACAGCCATATCAAGCGCCTGCGCCGCAAGTTCCGCGCCGTCGATCCGCAGTTTTCCGCGATCGAGACGCTCTATGGCGCGGGCTACAGCTACAGCGACGAATGACGCCGGCCAACTCTGCCCCACCTGCGCCAGAGCGCACCGCGCGCATGCTGGTGCCACGTGCGCTGCGGCCGCGCGGCCTCTCGCTCACCGCACGTATCCTGGCGGTCAACGTCATCGCGCTGGCGCTGCTGGCAGGCAGCTTCTTCTATCTCGATAGCTACCGTTCGCAGCTGCTGGGCGAGCGATTCAAGCTGGCCCGGGCCGAGGCGGAAATTGCCGCCGATGCGCTCGATGGCGCCAGCCTGGCGCAGCAAAAGACGCTGCTGGTGCGCATCGGCCAGGAACAGCGCCTGCGGCTGCGACTCTATGATCGCGAAGGCCGCCTGGTGGCAGACAGCTTTGCCCTGGCGCCGCCCAGCTTCGCCCTGGTCGATCCCACGGGCGAGCCATGGTACCAACATGCCGCGCGCCTGCTCGATCGCGGGGTCGATTTCATCGTCGGTGCGCCGCCGGTGGAACGCTATGCCGAACCGGCCGATCCGGGAGCCGGCAACTGGCCCGAAGTGGTGCGCGCCCGTGCCGCCCATTCCACCCAGGTCTATCTGCGCTATGCCCCCGATCGCACCCCGGTGCTGACCGCCGCGACGCCCGTGGGGAGCGACAGCGATGGGCAGATGCTGCTGGCCATGCGCAATGCCGTGGATATCACCCAGGCGGTGCGCGATGCGCGCCAGACCCTGGTGATCATCATCGGCCTTGCCCTGATGCTTTCGGTGCAGTTGTCGTTATTCCTGGCGCGCACCATCGTCCAGCCGTTGCGCGCGCTGGTTCGCGCAGCGGTGCGGGTGCGGCTGGGCCGTGACCGCGAAGTGGTGGTGCCCCGCCTGCCCGATCGCGGGGATGAGATCGGCCTGCTCGCCCGCGCCTTTTCCGACATGACCATGGCCCTGCGCCATCGCATCGACGCGGTGGAAAGCTTTGCCGCCGATGTCGCCCACGAACTCAAGAACCCGCTGGCAAGCCTGGCCAGCGCGATCGAGTCGCTCGACCGGGTGGAAGATGCCACGCTGCGCCGGCAACTCACCGCGATCGCCACCCACGATGTCCAGCGGATCGATCGCCTGATCACCGAAATCGCCGATGCCAGCCGGATCGATGCGGAGCTGAGCCGCGCCACGTTCGTGCGGCTCGACCTGGGCGGCCTTGCCGCGCAGGTGGTGGGGGCACGCGGCGCGCGGGAAACGCGCGGCGGCGCGGTGATCCGCCTGCGCCAGCCCGATCCCGGCACTTACGCCCCGCTGGTGCTGGGCGATGCCATGCGGCTGGAGCGCGTGCTGGAAAACCTGCTCGACAACGCCGTGTCCTTCTCTCCGCCCGGCGGCGCGGTGGACGTGGCAGTGTGGACACAAGGGCCGCGCGAGGGTGAAGACGCCCGCGTCATGCTGAGCGTGACCGACGAGGGACCCGGCATCCCCCAGGCCGAGCGCGGCAAGGTGTTCGAGCGCTTCCATTCGGTGCGACCGGCCGAGGAGGCGTTTGGCGCGCACAGCGGCCTCGGCCTTGCGATCGCCCGCACCATTGCCGAAGCCCACGATGGCCGCCTGACGATCATCGACCGTCCCGATGGCGCACATGGCGCCTGCCTGGTCCTGACCCTGCCCTATGCCGGGGAACTGCGCGCATGACCGCGGCGGGCCAAGCGCACCAGGCCACGGCAGTGGCGATCGGCGGGCGCGCCGTGATGATCGAGGGGCCACCGGGCAGCGGCAAGTCCAGTCTGGCGCTGGCGCTGATCGATCGCGGTGCGCAGCTGGTGGGCGATGACGGGCTGCTCCTCCTGCCAGATATCGCGCCGGGCAACGCGCCACGGCTGCTGGCCCAACCCCATCCCCGCATCGCCGGCTTGCTGGAAGTGCGCAATCTGGGGCTGCTGCGCTTTCCCCCCCTGGCACAGGCGCCGGTGGCCTTGGTGCTGCGCCTCGACGCAGATGCGCCGCGCTTCATCGATGCGGCAGGTCGCGTTGAGCGCGCCGGAATAGCCGTGCCGATGGTGCAGTTATGGCCAGAAACGCCGATGCTGGCCCTGCGCGCCACGCTCGCGCTGGAACACTATGGCCTGGGCTGAGTGCCATGCCTGCAACAAGATCAGGGCTGGCCGTCGCGTAACCGCACTTTTCTTTGCCCGCCAATGCGCGCAAAAGGTCGTGCATGGTCGCCACCGATAGTTCCGCTCTGCCCGATCCGGATTCGCCGCAACGCATCCTGCTGGTCACTGGCCTCCTCGGCGCAGGCAAGACCACGGCGCTGCGCACGTTGGAAGACTTGGGCTGGGAAGCGATCGACAATTTCCCGATCCGCCTGCTAGATCGCCTGCTGGAGACCGAACCGGGCCAGGCCCGCAGCGAAAGCGGTGGGATCGATGCCGGAACGCCGCTCGCCATCGGGTTTGACACCCGCACCCGCGGGTTTGATCCGCAGACGATCATCGAGCGGGTCAAGGCGCTGAGCACGCGGCCCAACCTTTCGGTCACCACGCTGTTTCTCGACTGCAGCGGGGCAGAGCTTGAGCGCCGCTACAACGAAACCCGCCGCCGCCATCCGATGAGCGAGGACAAGCCCGCCGCCAGCGGCATCGCTGCCGAGCGTGACCTTCTGGCCCCACTGCGCCGCTGGGCCGACGTGGTCATATCCACCACCGATTTCACCACCAACGACCTGCAGCAGGCGATCCGCCAGCAGTTCGGTGCGATCTCACCGAGTCGCACCACGGTCACGATCAGCAGCTTCGGCTTTTCCCGCGGCACCCCGCCGCTCGCCGACCTGGTTTTCGACATGCGTTTCCTCAACAATCCGCACTGGGATGAAACGCTGCGACCGATGACCGGCAAGGACGCCCCGGTGGGCGATTACATCCGCAACGACCCTGCCTTTGCCGAGGCTTTTGACCGGATTCTGGGGCTTTTGCGCCTGCTCCTTCCCCGCTTCGCGGCCCAGGGCAAGGCCTATGTCCACATCGCCTTCGGCTGTACCGGCGGGCGCCATCGCTCGGTCTTCATGGCCGAAGAGATCGCACAAGGCTTGCGCAATTCCGGTTTTTCACCCACATTGTTGCACCGCAACCTTGCCGCCCGCGGCGCCAACCTGCTGGAAGGCGCCCAGGCGGTTCAGGTATGACAATGATGCCAGTGACAATGCCAATGATGACGATAGCGCGGGCAGCGAATATCCTGCGCTCGGGGGATGGGACGGTTCTGAAAGACATGCCTTGTGAATGCCAGCATTCTGGCAGCCCACATGTGCCCGCCAAGGCTCTGTTAAGCTTGGTTGTGGCATCTTGTCAGGCTGTATTTCGGAGCCCGTTCCCTTCATGATCGGCCTTATTCTCGTCACCCATGGTGCCCTTGCCGACGAATTCATCCATGCGATGGAACATGTCGTGGGCCGACAACAGGACGTCATCGGCGTCTGTATCGGCCCCAATGACGATATGGAGCGTCGCCGCAAGGAGATCGCCGATGCCATCCGCCGGGTCGATAGCGGCGAAGGCGTCATCATCCTCACCGACCTGTTCGGCGGCACGCCTTCGAACCTCGCGATCTCGCTGATGCAGGCGGGCCGGGTGGAAGTGATCGCCGGGATCAACCTGCCCATGCTGATCCGGCTTGCCAAGGCGCGCGGATGCATGAATGTTCGCGATGCCACGGCCGCCGCGCGCGATGCCGGCCGCAACTATATCACGATCGCTTCGGAATTCCTGGGCCAGGACGCATAAATCCCACGCCCGAGGGTTTCCCGAACAAAGCGACGCACCCGACAACGACGGGCAGGGGAAGAGGAAAGCCGATGTCGAGCCAAAGCTACGTTGCCCGAGAGACGATCACCATCGTCAACCAGCGCGGCCTCCATGCCCGCGCCAGCGCCAAGTTCGTCAATGCCGTGGCCAAGCTGCCTTCTGGCGTTGACGTGACGGTGTTCAAGGACGGCACCGAGGCAGCCGGCGGCTCTATCCTGGGCCTGATGATGCTGGGCGCGGCCAAGGGTGATACCATCGATGTCGTGGTGTCTGGCCCGGAAGGTGAAGCGGATTCTGTGCTGCTCAAGCTGGCGGGCCTGGTCAAGGACGGGTTCGGCGAAGACTGAAAGCCTTGCCCATCGCGGCTGGCTGACGCATGGACCGCCCCATGTCCCGCCCAACGTCCCGCCGCACGATCACCGGGTTTTCCAACCCCACCGTCAAATTCGTCCGCAGCCTGCGCGACAAGAAGCACCGCAAGCGCGAGCAGCGCTTTCTGGCCGAAGGCCTGCGCCTGCTGACCGATGCCCGCGCCGGCGGGCGCCTGCCCGAAATCCTGCTGATGGCCCAGGGGCGCGAGGCGCATCCGCTGCTGTCAGACCTGGAAAGCGCGGTGGCCGCCGCCGGGGGCGATGTGATCGAGTTGCCGGTGGATATACTGGCCAAGGTGACCGGCAAGGATAACCCGCAGGCCGTGGCAGGTGTCTTTGCCGAATGGGACACGGGCCTGGCGCAGATCGATCGCCAGTCCGCCCCGCTCTGGCTGGTGGCGCAGGCCATGCGCGATCCGGGCAATCTGGGCACGATGCTGCGCACCGCCGATGCCGTGGGCGCAGGCGGGCTGATCCTGATCGATGATTGCGTCGATCCCTTTTCGGTAGAGGCGGTGCGCGCCAGCATGGGCGCGATCTTCACCCAGCGTCTGGCCCAGGCGCGCTGGGACGAATTTCTGCCCTGGCTACGCGCCGGGGCCGGCCAGTTGGTGGCCGCATCGTTGCGCGATGCGGTGCCCTATCGCGGCGCCCCCTATGCCGGTCCCTGCTTCGTCATGGTGGGCAACGAATCGCGCGGCCTGCCCGAAGACTATGAGCTGGCCTGCGACCTGCGCGTGACCATGCCGATGAAGGGGCGCGCCGACAGCCTCAACGCTGCTGTCGCTGGCGCCGTGCTCGCCTATGAGGTATTGGCAAGCCTGGAAGGCTGAGTTCGGCGCGAGGGGGCTTCGACAGGCTCAGCCCGAACGGGGTTCAGACGCTAACCTTTCCGCCTTCGTTAGCCCTGAGCCTGTCGAAGGGCCCAGCGCGACACCCGCGGGTCAAACCGGCCGCCGCGCGCGCAGGGCCTGGGCCAGGGTGCCCTCGTCCATATAGTCCAGTTCTCCCCCCACGGGCAGGCCATGCGCCAGTTGCGTCACGCGCACGGGCAAGTCTTCCAGCCGTTCGGCAATATAGTGCGCCGTGGTCTGCCCCTCGAGCGTGGCGTTCATCGCCAGGACCACTTCATCAATCCCGCCGGCGCGAACCCGATCGAGCAACCGGCCGATGGTCAGGTCTTCCGGCCGCACCCCTTCGAGCGCGGAAAGCCGCCCGCCCAGCACGTGATAGCGCCCAGTGAACAGCCGCGCGCGATCAAGCGCCCAGAGGTCCGCCACATCCTCCACCACGCACAGCGCGCGCGCATCGCGACGCGGATCGGCACAGATCCCGCACGGATCGGTGGTGTCCACATTGCCGCAGGTCTGGCATTCCACCAGGTTCTGGCGCACGGTATCAAGCGCGGCCAGCAGTTGCGGCAGCGCGCTTTCACGCCGCTTGATAAGCCAGAGCACAGCCCGCCGCGCCGAGCGGGGGCCGAGGCCGGGCAGACGGGCCAGTGCGCTCGCCAGCGCCTCGATCTCTTGCGATGCCATGGCGCGACAGATAGGGCCGCGCGCAGGATTGGAAAAGGACCCATTGCACCATGCGCGTTGTCTTCATGGGCACACCCGAATTTGCCGTGCCCACGCTCGATGCGCTGGTGGCCGCCGGCCACGATGTGGTGGCGGTCTACAGCCAGCCGCCGCGCCCGGCCGGCCGGGGTAAAAAGTTGCAGCCCTCGCCCGTGCATCTGGCGGCAGAGCGGCATGGCTTGCCTGTGCTCACCCCCGTCAGCCTCAAGGGGGCAGACGAACAGGCTGCCTTTGCCGCGCATGGCGCCGATGTGGCGGTAGTGGCGGCTTATGGCCTGATCCTGCCGGCCGCGATCCTGGCAGCCCCGGCAAAGGGCTGCCTCAACGTGCATGGCTCGCTGCTGCCACGCTGGCGCGGGGCAGCACCGGTGCAGCGGGCCATCCTGGCAGGCGATGTGCACACCGGCATCACCATCATGCAGATGGAGCGCGGACTCGATACCGGGCCTATGCTGGCGACGGTGGCCACGCCCGTGGCCGGCAAGACCGCCGGCGAACTCACCGCTGAACTGGCCACGCTGGGCGCAGACCTGATGGTGCGCGTGCTGGCCGATCTGGCCAGCTTTACGCCAGAGGTTCAGCCCGAAGCGGGCGTGACCTATGCCGCCAAGATCGACAAGGCGGAAAGCCGGCTCGATTTCGCCCAACCGGCCGAACAGGTGGAGCGCCAGGTGCGCGCTTTCGCCCCTGCCCCCGGTGCCTTTTTCGAACTGGATGGCGAACGCTATCGCGTGCTCGCTGCGCAGGTGGTGGCCGGTGAAGGCGCGCCCGGCACGGTGCTGGACGATGTGCTGACAATCGCCTGCGGACAAGGCGCCATTCGCCCGCTGACCGTGCAGCGCGCCGGCCGCCCAGCGATGGACACCGCCGCTCTCCTGCGCGGCCGCGCCATTCCGGCGGGCACGGTGCTCGCCTGATGCCGCGCTATGCTCTCACGCTGGAATTCGATGGCGGCCCGTTCATGGGGCTGCAGCGCCAGTCGCACGGCCCATCGGTGCAGCAAGCGGTGGAGGAAGCGGCGCAAAGCGTGGTGGGGCATCCCGTCATTCTGCATGCCGCCGGCCGCACCGATACCGGCGTTCACGCGCTTGGCATGCGCGCGCATATCGATGTGGCGCGGCCGTTCGATCCGTTCCGCCTGTCAGAGGCGCTCAACGCTCGGCTCAAGCCCGATCCGATCGCCGTGCTCGATTGCCGGATCGTGCCCGATGACTGGCATGCGCGCTTTTCCTGCCTTGGCCGCGCCTATGAGTATCGCATCGCCAACCGGCGCGCGCCGCTCACGCTAGATGCCGGCCGCGCCTGGCGCATCGCGCGGCCGCTGGATACGGCCGCGATGCACGAGGCAGCGCAGGAGCTGGTCGGCAACCACGATTTCACCACGTTCCGCTCGGTCCATTGCCAGGCGGCCAGCCCCGTCAAGACGCTCGACCGGCTCGACGTGCGCCGCGAAGGGGACATGGTGATCATCGAGACGGCGGCGCGCAGCTTCCTGCACCACCAGGTGCGATCGATGGTGGGGTGCCTGGGCCTGATCGGCCAGGGCCACTGGACGCGCGCTGATCTGGTGGCCGCGCTCCACGCCCGTGATCGCCAGAAGCTGGGCCACAATGCCCCGCCCGAAGGCCTCTATTTCGTGAAGGCGGTGTATCCCGGCGAGGATTGAGTTCGCACGCGGGGGGCTTCGACAAGCTCAGCCCGAACGGATTTCAACTTCGGCTGCATCCGTTCGCCCTGAGCTTGTCGAAGGGCGTCAAGCGCCCAGCATCACGCCTTGTGCGCGACGCTTTCTGGCAGGTCCTTGGCAAACACCCGCTGATAATATTCGGCCACCAGCACGCGCTCGGCCTCGTCACACTTGTTGAGGAACGAGAGGCGGAAGGCAAAGCCGACGTCGTTGAAGATCTGGCTGTTCTGCGCCCAGCTGATCACGGTACGCGGGCTCATCACCGTGGAAATGTCGCCAGCCATGAAGCCCTTGCGGGTCAGGTCGGCCACGCGGACCATCTGCGCGATCACCTGGGCATCCAGGCCTTGCACCTTCTTGGAAACCACGTCGATTTCGGTTTCCGCGGGCAGATAGTTGAGCGCGACGACCAGGTTCCAGCGGTCCATCTGGCCCTGGTTGATCGCCTGCGTGCCGTGATAGAGGCCCGAGGTATCGCCCAGGCCCACAGTATTGGCCGTGGCGAACAGGCGGAAGAACGGATTGGGGCGAATCACCCGGTTCTGGTCGAGCAGGGTCAGCTTGCCTTCGGTTTCCAGCACGCGCTGGATCACGAACATCACGTCGGGGCGGCCTGCATCGTATTCGTCGAACACCAGCGCGGTCGGGGTCTGCAGCGCCCAGGGCAGCAGGCCTTCGCGGAATTCGGTCACCTGCAGACCATCGCGCAGCACGATGGCGTCGCGGCCGATCAGGTCGATACGGCTGATGTGGGCATCGAGGTTGATGCGCACGCACGGCCACTTCAGGCGCGCGGCGACCTGCTCGATATGCGTCGATTTGCCGGTGCCGTGATAACCTTGCACCATGACGCGGCGGTTGTAGGCAAAGCCGGCCAGGATCGCGAGCGTGGTATCGGGATCGAAGACATAGTTGTCGTCGGTATCGGGCACGCGCTCGTCGGCGGCGGAAAAGGCCGGCACGGTCATGTCGATGTCGATGCCAAACACCTCGCGCACCGAAACCTGGGTATCGGGCGCGGGCAGGACGGTGGTGGTGCCAGCGTGGGCCACGAGATTGGAAGTGTCGCTCATCATTTACCTGACTATCCGCGCGGGCGCCGCGCTGCAACATGCTTTGGCATGCGCTTTTGGCCCGTCTTGCATTTGTGCCGGCCGAGCCCATGCGCAGTGGGCCTGGGCGGCCAAGCTGCTATGCTGCCGCCCATAACGCGCGAATCGAGAGAATGATGCGTGGGCCGCGATCGACCGGCCAACCCGCAGGAGGGATGCCAGCATGCCCCAAGGCCTGTTCGTGTGGTACGAGGTGACAACCGACGCCCCCGATGCGGTGCGCGCCTTTTACGAAGGCGTGATCGGGTGGCGGATCGCCGATCCCTCGCCCGGCCACGAAACCGCCGCGATCGATTATCGCCATATCTACCGTGCCGATGGCGCCGGACAGGGCGGCATGCTGGTCCTGCGCCCCGAGATGATCGCGGCCGGCGCGCGCCCATGGTGGGTGCCCTACCTGATGGTCGATAGCGTGCCGGACACGCTGGCCGCGATCACGGCCGATGGCGCGCGCGTGTGGATGCCTCCCACGACCATTGCCGAGGGCACCTTTGCCATGGTGGCAGACCCTTGGGGCGCGCCGTTCTACCTGATCGATCCAACCCCGCCGCCGGGGCAAGACACGCCGCCACCGCCGGTCTTTGCACTGGACATTACCCAGGCAGTAACCTGGAACGAGCTGTTCACCACCGATCTGCCCGGCGCGCGGACATTTTATGCGCGGCATTTCGGCTTTACCTATCCCGATGCCATGCCGATGGGCGCCTTTGGCGATTACCAGTTCATCGCCCATCCCCTGCAGGGCCGCGTCGGGGCGATGATGGCCCGCCCCAGCGCCGATGCGCCGCTGGGCTGGCGCACCTATTTCCGCGTGGCAGACGTGCGCGCGGCTGCCCAGGCGGTGCGGGATCTGGGCGGAACGCTGGAAGGCGATGTGCACGAAGTGCCTGGCGACGACCTGATGATCCAGGCCCGCGATCCTGCCGGCGCCTTTTTCGGGCTGGTCTCGCGCAAGGCCGCCGCCGGATGACCTGGGCCCTCCCTGGGCAAGGCTGTACAGCATGAATGACGCGAATCCGAAGGCGCATGCGGCGCCAATCGCCGGCCCCGCCGATCCCTTTGCCACCGGCGGATGCCGTTGCGGCACGGTACGCTATGCCCTCGCGCGGGCGCCCTATGTGGTCCACTGCTGCCATTGTCACGAGTGCCAGGTACTGAGCGGCAGCGCCTTTGCCATCAATGCCGTGGTGGAGACAGAGTGCCTCACGCTGTTGGCTGGCACAGTGGCACCGGTCGCCGTGCCGACGCACAGCGGGCGGGGGCAGACGATCATGCGCTGCACGGCGTGCCAGACAGCGGTATGGAGTCATTATGGCAGCCTGGGGCAAAAGGCGGCCTTCGTGCGCGCCGGCACGCTCGATTCGCCCGCGCTGTGCCCGCCAAACGTGCACATCTATGTGCGCACCCGGCTGCCATGGATCACGCTGCCTGATGGCATTCCCGCGTTCGACGGGTTTTACGCCGGCCGCGATGTGCCACAGATCTATGGTGCAGAAGGCGCCGCCCGGCTGGCCACGCTGCGCGCCCGCCCGGAATAGGCGGCTGGCAGCAAAGGATATTCTACGCCGCAGCGCGCAATACGGTTTTCACTAAGCAGTAATCCGTATGAGTCCCCGTCGATAGTTTGGTTAATCATGCGTTAGTCACGATCACGCATGCCCTGCCCTTGCGGTGCACCGCGATATCGCGGCGCACCAATTCGGGCAGAAACGCCAGCGGGCCGCGCCCATTGGCAATGGGGGCACAGCGCATGAACACGGCCACGCAGCAGGCCCGGCAGAGCGGGCGCTATGCCCTGCTCGATGAGATGCGCGGCATCGCGGCGCTGGCCGTATGCCTGTTTCACATTGGCACGCGGGCCACGGGCATCCAGTTGTTTCCCAACGGCTATCTTGCCGTCGATTTCTTTTTCATGCTCAGTGGCTTTGTCCTCGCCGAAGCCTATGAGGCGCGCCTGGTTGCCGATGCACCGGATCGTGCACCCGTGATGGACTGGGCCGGCTTTGCCCGGCGGCGGCTGGTGCGGATGGCGCCGGTGGCGGTGCTGGGCGCCGGGCTGGGTGGGCTCTATCTCGTCGCGCGTTGCCTGGTTTCCCCTGATCGGTCCGATCCGCTGGACCAGGTGCTGCTGGCCAATGCCCTCAATCTGCTGATCCTGCCAAAGCTGTGGCATGGCGCGGCGACGGGGTGGGAACTGTTCCCGGCCAATGGCCCGCTGTGGTCGCTGTTCTTCGAAATCCTCGCCAATCTCGCTTGGGCAGCATTCCTGGTACGGCGCAGCACGGCGCTGCTCGCGGCCGGCGTCGCGCTCGCGGGGTTGGCGCTGATTGCCTGCGCGCTGCGCCATGGCACACTCGATCTGGGCTGGCAGGCCAGTTCGCTGGACGGCGGTCTGGCCCGGGTCTGCTTCGGGTTCGGCTGCGGCCTGCTGCTCCACCGCTTGCGCCACGCGCTCCCGGTAATGAACCGGGCCGCCGCAACCTTGGCCGCGCTGGCGCTGGTCTATGCCCTGGCGCTGCCGGTGCAGCACCTGCCGTGGACGTTGTTCATGGCCATGGCCTTTCTGCCCTGCGTGCTGGTGGTGGCGGTGGCAGCCGGCAGCCATCGCGCCATGCCCGGCGGCACCTGGCTGGGCCGTATTTCCTATCCGCTTTATGGCATTCACGTGCCTCTGCTCGCCATCGTATCGGGCGCAGCCAAGCGCATGCTGCAGGGTGAGCCGCTGGGCGCCTGGGGCATTGCCCTGGTCCCGCCCCTGCTGCTCGCGGCCTGGCTGGTGCTCACCCGCATCGACGAGCCATGCCGCGCCGCGCTCTCGCAGTGGTTCGATGGCAAGGCGCGTTCGGCACGGCAAACGACAACCGTGCGCCAAGGCTCAACCTGGGGCTGATACAGGGAGGCGCCGCGCAGATTCAAACTTGCTCCAGATTGAACCGGTCTTGCCGCTGTTACCGCGTGAAAGCGCCAATATGAACGGGAAACACCGGCACGTTGCACCGCAATATCGCGTTATAACCAGGCAGGATCGGCAGCGATTCACACCTTGGCCGCCAGGGTGTTTGTGCAATTACCCATAAGACAAGTCAGGTCGCAATCATGACTTGCGTGGCCGAGGAACGCCTCTGTTCTTCCCGACCACACAGTATCCTCGCAAAATACTTGTGGATCAAATTTCCGCCCACACGGTGGAATGAAGGAGAATGAACATGGCAGTGATCAATGGCACCAGCGGCGATGACACCATCGCCGCGCCCAAGGGCAACAACATCATTAACGCCGGGGCTGGCGACGACGTTGTCACCGGCGGCTCGGGCAAGAACATCATCAGCGGCGGCGATGGCAACGACGTGCTCTACGGCGGCGGCGGCAACGACGCGATCTATGGTGGCGACGGCAACGACATTCTCAAGGGCGGCGGCGGCAAGGACGCGCTGACCGGCGGCGCGGGCGCAGACCAGTTCGTGTTCCGCTCGGGCGAAGGGTTTTCCTCGTTCGCGTTCACCGGCGGCCATGGCGTCAACAGCGTCTACCAGTGGGTGACGGTCGAAGATCTCAACTTTGCCGATCACGACGTGGTGCGCATCACCGGGTTCGACAGCATCTTCAACGCCATCGGCCTCACCGTGAAGGGCACCGGCTCTGCCTATATCGATTCGCAGGACGACGTGAACAAGCTGGCCGCCTACCTCAAGGCGCATCCCGATGCGGGCACCTATTTCGTCAACACCAGCGGGTTCGACGGCACCACGTTCGTCCTCAACGATGGGCTCGGCCATCAGCAGGCCCTCACGCTCAGCCACATCATCGCCGACGATACCGTCGCGATCTGATCGCCCCGCGCTGGGGCATACCGCCCCGGCTGCGTGTCACCCTTGCGCCCTGCCATGGCTTGCCACGGCAGGGCGTTTTTTCTGGCAAGCGGGCCACTTGGCGCGCTATCCCTGCGGCTTGGGCCGCCACCTTGGCGTGCCGAACATGGGGACCAAAAGCGATGAGCGTGTTCGACAGCATCCTGGGCCAGGTAAGCAGCGCGGTGGACGTGAAGAACCTGGCGGCAAAGCTGGGCATCGATCCCGCTCAGGCCGAAACCGCCATCGCCGCCTTGGCCGCGGGCCATCAGGCCAAGGGCGACACCATCGAAACCGCAGCTGCCAATACCGGACTTGATGCTGGCCTGCTGCAGCAGATCGTCGGCCACATCGGCGGCGAAGGCGCACTGTCACAATTCGCCACGATCCTGGGTGATCATCCCGATGCGCTGGGCCAGGTCAGCAAGTTCCTCGACAAGGATGGTGACGGCAACCCGCTCAACGACATCGCCGGCCTGGCCAAGGGACTGTTCAGCTAAATCCCATGATGGATACTGTTCTTTCCCTGCTGGTGCTTGCCACCGTGGCGCTCGTCGGTGGCGCAGTGTTTTTCTGGCGCCGTGGCGAGCGCAAGCGGCCAGCCCTGATGCTCGGCATGGCATTCCTGATCGCGGCCGATCTCGCCGTCTGGCTTACCCCGGTCGCCGGCGGCCCGTCGCTGATCGAAGTGGCTCACCAGGCACCGGATTGACGACAATCCCGCCCTGCGTCGGCTAACCTTTATGTGTTCCCGCCAAGATTGAAGCCTTTGCGGTGTGTTATTCGTTCAATCCCAAAGATTTTCTTTTGCACAAAGCGCAACTTGGGCCAGTGTCCCGAAACTGATTTTGGGGGCACAGTACAAAGATGCGATTGCTGTTTCGGTCACGTTCCAAACCGCAACCCAGCCATTCGATTCGCGATTACCAAAGAGTGGTGCGAAAGAAGCTGAAGGCCATGCCACAAGAGCGCTCCCTTGCTCTTGCCCAGGCCATCGGCGCAGAAACGATGGAAAATTTCGTCGCACAGGGCGATGGCCATGTCGCGGTGTTGCGCCATTACGGCCTGCGTGACGGCATGGCCATTTATGATCTGGGCTGTGGCTGCGGGCGAACCGCCCAAGCACTGCAACGCTCTGGATGGCAGGGCGACTATACCGGCGCCGATGTCGTTCCCGAGCTTTTGCAGGAGTTGCAAAGGCAGTGCCCCACCTATCAGGCCATCATCAATTACAAGCCAACGATCGTGGCGCCGGATTCATCGTTGGACATGACTTTCAACTGGTCGGTCTTCACACATCTTTATCCAACCGAATCATATCTTTATATCGAAGATAGCTTTCGTGCGCTCAAACCTGGCGGCAAACTGGTGTTTTCATTCCTGGAATTGGCCGAACCGGCCCATGACCGGATCTGGAATGCCTGCGTGGATCGCGTGCGCCGTGGGGAACGCGCGGAACAACTGGATTGCTTTTTGCACCGGGACTGGATCGCCCGTTTCGCCAAAGACGTGGGTTTTCTCCCGCCTGTTTTCACCAGCGGCTTGGACGACAGCAACCACCCTGCTTTCTGGCAGGCGCTGGCCATGCTGGAAAAGCCGGCCTGAGCGCGTTTTCACAGCCAGCTACTAGCGAAACGCGGCCGATTGCCGCAGGTGATCATAGGCCGCCACCACGCGCTGCAGCTTATCTTCCAGGCTGCGATCGCCGCCATTGCGATCGGGGTGATAGCGCCGCACCAGATCGGCGTAGCGGCGGCGCAGGGTGTGGCGGTCGGCGTCAAAGCCCAGGCCCAGCGCTTCGTAGGCGGTGCGGTCTTCCGGGGTCAGGCCGCGCCGGGCCGCTTCCTGGGCGGCCTGGTGATCCATCTTGCGGGCGCGGGCACGCTGGGCAATGGCTTCGAGCGGATCGGCAAAATCGCCCCAGCGCGGCGCCTGATCGATGCCGGCGTCGGGACGGAACGCGCGGGTGTGGGTATCCCATCCGGCCAGCGGCGATTGCGCGGCCATGATTTCATCGGCACTCATGCCTTCAAAGAAATCATAGCCGGCGTTGAACGCGCGAATGTGGTCGAGGCAGAACCAGCGGTAATCGCCAGGCCCGTCAAACCCGGACGGGCGCACGCCGGGCGCACGGAATTCCCCCGGCGCATCGCACCCCGGGGCACTGCACTGGCGCCCGGTATCCGTGACGCGGCCATGGAACTTGTCATGCTTCACGCCATTGCACATGGTGCGTGCCAACCCGAAAGGAAAGAGATGACCGGCCCGATCGCCCAGGAAATTGAACGTAAACTTGTGGACGCGCTTGCCCCCACGCAGTTGGAGGTCATCAACGATTCGGCCAGCCACAGCGGCCATATGGGTGATGATGGCACCGGCGAATCGCACTTCACGGTGGAGATCGAAAGCGCCGCCTTTGCCGGCCTGTCGCGCCTGCAACGCCAGCGCTTGGTCAACCAGGCACTGGGCGATCTGCCGGGGCAGCGGGTTCACGCCCTGGCGATTCGCGCCCGCGCGCCGGGCGAATGAGCGAGCAGGCCAAGCAGGAAGCCGAGGCGATTGCCGAGGCTGGCAAGCCCGCCCCCAAGGCCGAGACCGATGGGGTGCCGGCGCCAGCCACGCTCTTGCGCAATCACGAGGGCGGACACGCCCCGGTCAGCTATCTCGAGCTGTTTTTCGACCTGGTCTATGTCTTTGCGGTAACGCAGCTTTCCCATCATGTGCTGCACCATATGGGCACGGCTGGCCTGGCAGAGGCACTGGTCCTGTTCCTGGCAGTATGGTGGGCCTGGATGTTCACCGCCTGGGCCGCCAACTGGACCAATCCCGAAAGGGGCCCGGTGCGGATCATGCTGCTGCTGTCGATGCTGGCCAGCCTGGGGCTGGCCGTGGCCATGCCGCGCGCATTCGACGCTGGCGGCGGTGGCGATGCCATGCTGTTTGCCGCGTGCTATTGCCTGGTGCAGATCGGGCGCAGCGGGTTTGTCGCATGGGCCATGGCCAAGAGCCGGCAGGAACATTGGCGTGGCAGCGGCGCGCGCAACATGATCCGCATCACCTTGTGGTTCGTCGCCTCGGCCCCATTATGGCTGGCCGGCGCGCTGGTCGATGCCCCGCTGGTGCGGCTGGGGCTGTGGGCGCTGGCGCTCACGGTCGATTACGGCGGACCGTTCATGGGCTTTGCCGTGCCCGGCATGGGCCGATCGCAGCCGGAAGACTGGGACATTTCCGGCAGCCACCTGGCCGAACGTTGCGCGTTGTTCATCATCATCGCGCTGGGCGAAGGCGTGGTGGTAACGGGCACCAGCTTTGCGCAGGAAACCGCCGACCTTGCCCGCAGCCTGGCCTTCGTGCTGGCCTTTGCCGGGTCTGCGTTGATGTGGTGGATCTATTTCGATCTGGGTGCCGAACGCGGCGCGCGGCACATTGCCCAGCATGCGCAGCCCGGCCGCGTGGCGCGCAGCGTCTATACCTATCTGCACATGCCGATCGTGGGCGGGATCGTGATCACCGCCGTGGCCGATGCCCTGCTGCTCGATGCGCCGCTGGCCGCGGCCAAGCTGCCGCTGGTTGCCACCCAGGCCGGGGGGCTGCTGGTGTTCCTGGCCGGCACCGGGCTGTTCAAGCGGCCATCCAGCCCGCACGGCAATTTTCCGCTGTCGCACTGGGTGGGCGGTGGCCTGCTGGTCGTGCTGGCGGCACTGACCCTGGCCTTTCCCCTGCCCGCGCCGGTGTTCGTGGGCGCCACGGTCTTGGCGCTGCTGGTGGTGGCGGTATGGGAATGGGCATCATACCATCACCACGGCAGCGCCCTGGCCGAGGATCAGGGCTGAAGCCATTCCACCCAGGCGCCATGGGCGTGGGCGGCGGCCAGACACACCGGCGCGCCGCCATCGGGCCACAGCCGCACGGTCAATTCATGGCGGAACGTGGCACGATCGGTTTCCAGTGACAGCCAGGCCAGGCGCTGCCCCGGCGTGGCGCGCTGGCCGGCTGCTTCGATCCCGGCGGCAATGCGCGCTTGCGTGGCGGGCGGCAGATATTGCCAGACGATGGAATGATAGATCACTCGCGTGCTGTCTTGCGGCTGCGGCGCGGCCAGCACGGCATCGACATAGTCGGCCGCATCCATCGCCACCAGATCGGGCCGCCGTGCCTGCGCCAGGGCAATTGCCGCGTCCAGCCGCGCAATGCGCTCGGTCATCTCGGCCCAGACATAGCTCTTGAGCCGCAGCGCCTGCTCGGGATCGGCCAGATCGATCGGCGCGCGATCGCATCCGGCGATCGCCAGTACCTCGACCGGAACTTGCGGCGGCCGCCCGGTGCCGCGCCATTCGGGCGCGAGATGCAACGGCGAATCAGCCGGGCCGGCCTGCGTGCCACCCAGATCGAAGGCAAAGCGATCCATCATCGTGTTGACGCCGGCGCTCGCGCCCAACTCATGCAGCACGAAGCGCGGACCCACCCGTGCCGAGAGCCACAGCAGCCCGGCCATGATCGAGGCCGAACGCCCCGCTTCGTTGGTCTGGGGTGGCCCGTCGAGCCAGGGCAGCAGGCGGGTGGCAAAGCGATCCACCAGATCGCCGACCAGCGCATCGATCATGGCCTGGTCGGTCAATTCCCCGCGATAGACCGCGGCGAGCCGCATGTCGGCACCGGTCAGCACCAGGTTGTGCAGCCCACCGGCCAGGCGCAGCGGCAGCGCGTCTTCCAAGGGCTTGCCCGGCCAGGCCGCCATGCGCGCGCCAACCGCACCGCCCGATGCCAACAAGGGCAATTGGGCCCGCACCACCCGTCCCGTGGCCGGGGCGCCATTGGCCGCAGCGTGGTCTGCCTGCCAGGCGATGGCCTGTTCGACAGAAGCGATATCCATGATCGACGCCATGAGGTTGCCCTTTTCCCGCGCTTGCCATAGGGGCGAAAGCGTCATGACCACCGCCACCCCGCTCGTTTTCGCCCTGCCCAAGGGCCGCATTCTCGATGAAGCGCTGCCCTTGCTCGAACAGGCAGGCGTGGTGCCCGAGGCCGCGTTCTTCGACAAGTCCTCGCGCGCATTGTCTTTTGCCACCAGCCGGGCCGATGTCACGCTGATCCGCGTGCGCGCGTTCGACGTTGCCACGTTCGTCGCCCATGGCGCCGCGCAGGCCGGCATCGTGGGATCCGACGTGATCGACGAGTTCGACTATGCTGATCTCTACGCGCCGGTTGACCTCGATATCGGGCATTGCCGCCTGTCAGTGGCAGAGCCGGTCGGCGGCCTGGGCCAGGGCGATTGGCAGCGCGAAAGCCATGCCCGCGTCGCCACCAAGTATCCCAACCTCACTCGCCGCCATTTCGAAAAAATGGGCGTGCAGGCCGAAGTGGTGAAGCTCAATGGCGCAATGGAACTGGCGCCATCGCTGGGCCTGGCCAGCCGCATCGTCGATCTGGTCTCCTCGGGCCGCACGCTCAAGGAAAACGGCCTGGTCGAAACCAGCCAGATCATGCAGATTTCGGCGCGGCTGATCGTCAACCGCGCTGCGCTCAAGACCGACAGCGCCCGCCTGGGCGCGTTGGTCGATGCGTTCCGCACGCAAGTTGCCGCACGAAAGGCCGCCGCCTGATGCTTCGCCTCAAGACGACCGATGCCGATTTCGCCACGCGCTTTGCCCGGCTGGTAAAAGACCGCCGCGAGAGCGACGAGAACGTCAGCCGCGATGTGCAGACGATCATCGAGGACGTGCGCCTGCGCGGCGATGAAGCCGTGGCCGAATATACCCAGCGCTTCGATGGCCACCTGCCGCAGGGCGATGGCTGGCGTATCGATGCCGCCACCTGCCGCGAGGCGTTCGATGCCTTGGCGCCCGATCTGCGCGCCGCGCTGGAACTGGCCGCACAGCGCATCCGCACCTATCACGAGGCACAACTTCCGCAGGACCGCGACTATACCGACGCGGCCGGTGTGCGCCTGGGCGCCAAGTGGCGCGCGGTGGATGGGGCCGGGCTCTATGTGCCGGGTGGCCGCGCCGCCTATCCCTCGTCGCTGCTGATGAATGCCATCCCCGCCAAGGTGGCGGGCGTTGGCCGGCTGGTTGTCACCACGCCCACGCCCAAGGGTGAGATCAACCCGTTGGTGCTGGCCGCCGCGCACTTGGCCGGGGTGGACGAAGTGTGGCGCGTGGGCGGGGCGCAGGCCGTGGCCGCGCTGGCCTATGGCACCAAGACAATGCGCCCGGTGGACGTGATCACCGGCCCGGGCAATGCCTGGGTGGCCGAAGCCAAGCGCCAGCTTTACGGCGTGGTCGGGATCGACATGGTGGCCGGGCCATCGGAGATCCTGGTGATTGCCGATGCCAAGAACGATCCGCAGTGGATCGCTGCCGACCTGCTGAGCCAGGCCGAACACGATCCGGCCGCGCAGGCGATCCTGATCACCGACGATGCCGCCTTTGCCGATCAGGTGGTCGACATGGTCGGCGTGGAAATCGCCCTGCTGCCCACTGCCCGCGTGGCCAAGGCCAGCTGGGAAACCCACGGCACGGTGATCGTGGTGGAATCGCTGGACGAGGCCCCCGCCCTCGCCAATGCCCTGGCGGCCGAGCATGTGGAGATCGCCACTGACGATCCCGATGCCCTGTTTGCCCAGATTCGCCATGCCGGCTCGGTGTTCCTGGGCCGCATGACGCCCGAGGCGATTGGCGACTATGTCGCTGGCCCCAACCACGTGCTGCCTACTGGGCGCCGTGCGCGCTTTTCCTCGGGGCTTTCCGTGCTCGACTTCATGAAGCGTACCAGCTTCATTGCCGTGAGCGATGCTTCCATTGGCGCAGTTGGCCCGGCGGCCATTGCGCTTGCCGATGCGGAAGGGCTTGCCGCCCACGCCCGCTCGATCGAACTGAGATTGGGAATATGACGAATAGCAAGGGCCAGGCCCGCTCTGCCGCGCGGCTTGCCGCTGTCCAGGCACTGTACCAGGTGGATATGGAAGGCACCGAGCTGCGCTTCCTGCTCGACGAGTTCCACCAGCACCGGCTGGGCGCGGAAATCGAAGACGTGGAATATGCCGCGGCTGACGTCGAATTCTTCGATGACGTGGTCAAGGGCGTGATCGCCCGCCGCGAGGAAGTCGATGGGCTGATCCAGGGCCGCCTGGCCCAGGGCTGGTCGCTGGCCCGCCTCGACAAGACCATGCTGCAGATCCTGCGCTGCGGCACCTATGAATTGCTGGCCCGCACCGACATTGCCGTGGGCACGGTGATCAGCGAATACCTCGACGTGGCCCACGCCTTTTTCGACGCGCGCGAGGCCAAGTTTGCCAATGGCGTACTCGACGCCGTGGCCAAGGACGTGCGCAAATAATACGCCCGTCCCCTCCCCATCGCCGATGGGGAGGGGGTGCAGGGCAATTTACAACCGCTCTGCGTGCCAGCGCAGGTGATCGTCCATGAACGTGGAAATGAAGTTGTAGCTGTGGTCATAGCCCGGCTGCAGCCGCAGCGTGAGGTCAACGCCCGCCGCTTCGCACGCCGTGGCGAACAGGTCGGGCCGCAATTGCTCGGCCAGGAAGCCATCGGCATCGCCCTGGTCGATCAGGATGGCCCCCGCCGGGCGCTTGCCGTCTTCGACCAGCGCGGTGGCATCATGCGCGCGCCATGCGGCACGATCGTCACCCAGATAGCCGCCCAGCGCCTTGTGGCCCCAGGGCACCTGCCCCGGCGCCACGATCGGCGCGAAGGCCGAAAGCGACTTGAACGTTTCGGGATAGGTCAGCCCCAGCGTCAGCGCACCATGACCGCCCATCGAGTGGCCGGTGATGCCCATCCGCGCGATATCAACCGGGAAATGCGCGGCAAGCAGGGCCGGCAATTCCTGCGAGACATAGTCCCACATGCGGTAATGCGCGGCGTAAGGCTCTTGCGTGGCGTTGACGTAAAAGCCCGCGCCCAGGCCAAAGTCGTAGGCACCGGCGGGATCGTCAGCTACGTCCTCGCCCCGCGGCGAGGTATCGGGCGCCACGAAGATCAGCCCGAGTTCGGCGCAGAGGCGGCGATATTCGCCCTTGTCCGTCACGTTGGCGTGGGTGCAGGTCAGGCCCGAAAGATAGAGCAGCACCGGCAGCTTCGCCCCAGCCTGCGCCTGGGGCGGCACGAACACCGAAAAGGTCATCGGCGTGGCCGTGGCGGCCGAGGCGTGCTTGTACACGCCCAGCACGCCACCATGGGCCTTGGTGGTGGAAACCGTTTCCAGCGTCATTGCACCACGCCATAGTTGTGCAGCGCGCAGATCTTGTGGCCATCGGGATCGCGCAGATAGGCCAGATAATAGGGGCTGCCCTTGCGCACGCCCGGCGGGTCTTCGCAGGCGCTGCCACCATGGGCGATGCCGGCGGCATGCCAGGCGTCGGCCTGTTCCGGAGTCATGGCAAAGCCCACGGTAAAGCCGTTGGCGCACGTCGCCGGCTCGCCGTCGATCGGCTTGGTCAGGATGAAGATGCCGCCGTTGTGCACATAGATCAGCCGCCCCTTGGGATCGACGATGCCCTGGGGCCCACCGAACGTGGCGAAGGTGGCATCGTAAAAGGTCTTGGCACGGTCGATATCGTTCGTGCCGATCATCAGGTGGCTGAACATGGGCGTCTCTTCTCCCGGTGCAGCGCCCCATGCGCCGCCTCGCGCGGGGTGTGCCCGGCCCGGCCCCTGCCGGTCAAGTGCCCGCGTGGGGTGATCGCCGCACGGCTTGGGCCTGGCCCACGGCAGCACGCAATTCCTTGAGGCCATAGGGCTTGTTGATCACCGGCACGCCGGGCCAGCGTTCGTTGCCAATGCCTTCGCCATAGCCGGTGGCAAAGGCAAAGGGCACACCCAGTTCGGTCAGCCGATCGGCGATCGGCGCGCTGGTATCCACACCCAGGTTGAAGTCCAGCAGGGCAAAGGCAAACTCGTTCCGCTCCAGCAGGCGCAGCGCATCGCGCACGGTCGGCGCGGTGCTGACCGCCGCCGCGCCCAGTTCGCGCAGCGCGTCTTCGCCATCGAGCGCGATGATCATGCTGTCTTCCACCAGCAGCACGTTGCAATCGTCCAGCGGCGTGGTCGCCCCGCCCAGGCTGATCGGCGTGGGACCGCTGTGCCGCGCCGCCGTTACCCCCGCCACACAGTGTTCAGGCAGGGTGAAGCGGGCATGCACGCCCGGTTCCAGATAGGCGATGTTGGCCGTGCCACCCAGGTCATAGGGGATCGAGCGTTCGATGATCGTGCTGCCAAACCCACGCCGGGTGGGTGGCGCCACCGGCGGGCCATCGCGTTCCTGCCAATCGAGCACCAGCCCGCCGCTGCCGTCACGCTCCCACGAAATGTGCACCGTACCCTGCCCAGCGAGCGCGCCATACTTCACGGCATTGGTCATCAATTCGTGGATGACCAGGGCAATCGTGACGTAGGCGGTGGGATAAAGCAGCACGTTCTCGCCCTGCGCCACCACGCGTTCGGATTGCGCGCGCAAATAGGCGCCGGCTTCCACTTCTACCAGGTCAGCCAGCCGCGCCGGCCCCCAGCGATCGGCGGTGATCTGGTCATGCGCGCGGGCGAGCGAGCGGATGCGATCATCGAGCGTGACGATAAAGCCCGCCACATCGGCGGCGCCATCGCGGGTCTGCGCGATCAGGCCACGGATCAGCGAGAGGATATTGCGCACGCGGTGATTGAGTTCGGCAATCAGCAGTTCCTGCCGTTCCGATGCGCGGGCGCGCTCCACCCCGGCGGTTTCCGCCAGGCGCACCAGCACTTCCAGCATGCCCACGCGCAGCGCTTCGGCCACGCGGCGCTCGGCCGGAGTAAACGGCTGGCACGTGCCCTTTACCAGTTGCGCCCAGGCCTCGAAACTCTTGCGCGGGGTCAGGCGCGGGCCGTTGGGGCCGTGCACCATTTCCTTTTCAGGCTTGCCGCCCCAGCGCACCTCGCGCAGGCGTTCTGCCCGGAACAGCACGATATAGTCACGCGGCTCGCGCGACAGCGGAATCGCCAGCATGCCGGCCGCCACATCGGCGTGATCGGCCGCGGCTGGCAGCAGCTTGGAAATCGTCTCGGTGGCAAAGACCTGCCCGGAAGAGACCCGGTTGAGCAGGCGCACGATGCTGTCGAACTGGTCGTCATTGGGAGTCAGCCCCACCAGCGAGGTCTGCCCGCGCACATGCACGCCGATGCCATCGGCGGGAATGGCATCGCCGATCACGTCGGCCAGCCACTGCGGATTGTCGAGCAGGTCATTGTCCTGCGCCACGGTGGCCAGCAAGCGATCGGTAACGGCGCGACCGCGCGCCTCATACTCGCGAGCCTGGGCGTTTTCCCGCGCGTCGAGCATGAGCGAGAACATCTGGCCAAACAGTTCGGCCGCGCTGCGTGCGGCCATGCTGGGCAGGCGCGGGGAATAGTGATGGCACGCAAACAGCCCCCACAGCTTGCCGCCCACCACGATCGAGATCGACAGCGACGCGCATACGCCCATGTTGTGCAGGTATTCGATGTGGATTGGCGACACTGCGCGCAGCACGGACAACGACTGGTCCAACAGCAGCCCATCGGGATCGCGCTGCGGCACCAGGGGCACCGGTGTAGACCCAACGTCAGCGATCACGCGAAAGGTATTGCGCAGATAGAGCTGGCGCGCCTGGGCCGGAATATCGCTGGCGGGATAGTGCAGCCCCAGGAAGCTGTCGATGCCATGCCGCGCGGATTCAGCGACGACCTCGCCCGATTCCTGCGCATCGAAGCGATAGACCATGACCCGGTCAAACCCGGTGATCGCCCGCACCTGGCGCGCGCCTTCCCGCAGGAACGCGGGTAGGCCTTCCACCTGTTGCAGCCGGCCGATCATGCTGCGCACCACCGAGGTCGCCTCGATCGGCTCCAGCGCTGCCGGCTCGGCCTCGATCACGATCTCGCGGCCGGCGAAATGCAGCGCCACGTCGAACGGCGGCTGCCCAGCCAGCAATGGCAGGGCAAAAATCCGCTCTACCGCATCGGCGCCACGCAGCGTGGTCAGCCGGTTGCGGATGGTGTGGATTGCCTCGCGGTCTAGCAGATGGGTAAGCGGCTGGCCCAGCACGTCGTGCGCGGCCATGCCGGTGAACTGTTCGATGTTTTCGGAAACACGCGCAACCATCCAATCGGGCGTGATGGCGACGAGAAATCCAAAGGGCTGAATGATGCCCAGGATATGGATCGGCTCGCGATCGCAATTGCTGAGATCTACAGCAAAGGCTTCCGCCTGCTCGGCAGGAACCTGGCCGTTCGATTCAGTATGGTGGGTCATCCGTAGCGCAGATAACGCACCATGGGAAAAAAGGTGCCGAAAATATTCGGCACCTTTTGCAATTTATGACGGAATGCCCGGCACCGGCTGTGCCGCGATCGCCGGCGCCTCGAAACTGGCCATCGGCCAGGCGCAATAATCCGCGGCGTAATAGGCGCTGGGGCGGTGGTTGCCACTGTCACCCAGCCCGCCGAACGGCATGTTGGCCGCAGCGCCCGTGGTCGGGCGATTCCAGTTGACCACGCCGGCACGCACCATCAGGCGGAACTCGTCCCACAACGCGGGATCGGCCGAGACCAGCCCGGCCGACAGGCCGAACGCGGTGTCGTTGGCACTGGCCAGCGCGGCGGCGAAATCGGCCACGCGCCGCACGCTCAACACCGGGGCAAAAACCTCACGATCGGGCACGGCCAGGCCGGTCACATCGAGGATCACCGGTGCAAAGAATGCCTCGCGCCGTCCTTCCTGCACGGCTTCGGCGAGGATCGGCCGGGCACCGGCGGAGACCAAGTCTGCCACGGCCGCCCGCGCGGCGCGGGCCTGGGCATCGCCCACCAGCGGGCCCATGAAAGCCTCGCCCGGCTCGTCCCATGCCGCGATCGGCAGGCGCTGCGCCAGGTCGACCAGCGCCGCGATCACTGCGTCACCCCATGCCCCCTCGGGCAGGATCAGACGCCGTGCGCACGAGCAGCGCTGCCCGCTGGTCACGAAGGCCGAATGGACGATGAGGCTGGCCACCGCCGCCGGATCGCCATCCCAGGCCACCAGCGGATTGTTGCCGCCCAGTTCCAGCGCCAGGATCACATCGGGGCGATCGGCAAACTGGCGGCGGAAGATCTGCCCGGCGGCGGCAGAGCCGGTGAACAGCAGCCCATCGATCCGCCCCTTGAGCAGCGCCTCACCAGTTTCGCGCCCACCCTGCACGATATTGAGCACGCCATCGGGCAGCCCGGCTTCGCGCCACAGGCCCACCATGGCAGCGCCGGTGGCCGGAGTCAGTTCCGAAGGCTTGAACACCACGGTATTGCCCGCCAGCAGCGCGGGCACGATGTGCCCGTTGGGCAGGTGGCCGGGGAAATTGTAGGGACCAAGCACGGCCATCACGCCGTGCGGACGATGGCGCAGGGTGGCGCTGCCGAACGGCATATCGGCGCTGCGCGAACCAGTGCGTTCGGCTTGCGCCGCGATCGACACCGCCACTTTGCCGGCCATGGAGGCCTGCTCGGCGCGCGTTTCCCACAGCAGCTTGCCGGTTTCGGCGGAAATCAGCTCGGCCAGCGCCGGGCTGGCCTTGACCAGCGTGGCATAACGCTCGGCAATCGCCACGCGCTCTTCGAGCGGGGTACGTGCCCAGGCCGGGAACGCGGCACGGGCCTTGGCCAGCGCAGCAGCGCAGGCCGCCTCGTCTGCCACTTCGCCTTCCCACACCACGCGGCCATGGGCCGGATCGAACGACTGGAGCCTTTGGGTCACGGCAATCAACTCACGATCAGAGGGTCACCCGGGCGAATGCCCAGGGCGGCCAGGGTTGCTTCGGGAACGACCAGGGCATCATCGGTGATGCGGGCCGGAGTCAGCGTGGCGCGGAACGTGGCAAGGCCGGGCACCGCCACCAGATGCAGCCGCTCGTCGGCCGCCGGTTCCACCACGCCGGCCGCTGCCGGCAGGGTCTGCGCATTGCGCACGGTGCGGATCTGGTCGCGCGGCGCCGTCACGGTGGGGCCACCATCGAAAATGTCGATCAGGCCCGAACGGGTAAAGCCTTCGTCTTCCAGCATCGCCAGCGCGCGCGCGCCGTGGCGATGAACCTTGGCGATTGCCTCGCGCGCGGCGGGATCGACCAGTTCGAGGTAGATCGGGTGGCGCGGCGCCAGATCAAGGATGAACTGCCCGTCGGTCGCGGTGATCATGCGATCGGCATCCTCGAACGGCAGGCGAAAGAACTTGGCGGCGATGCCGTGCCAGAACGGGCTTTCATCGCGCTCGTCGAACCAGCCGCGCAGTTCGGCCATGATCGTGGCGGCAAACAGATCACGGTTGGCACCGATCAGCGCATAGCGCGCCCGGGCCAACAGCGATCCCGCCCCGCCCTGCCGCTTGCGCGGGCGCAGGAACAGCGATCCCACTTCCGACGATCCGGTGCATTCGTTGACCAGCACCAGCGCCTGGTGATCGAACCGCGTGCCGGTTGCCGACGAATACTGCGCCAGGGTCATCACCCGGAATGAAAAGTGCGGCCGGTCGAGCCCTACCGCGCCCTTGATCCCGGCCACGCCCTCGATCACGCCGGTTTCGGTGTCTTCGAGCATCAGCGTGTACCAGGCGTGCTGCGGCGACACTTCCCGCGCAAAGCTTTGCGCGGAAAGCGCCAGCCGCTCGGCCAGCACGGCGCGGTCTTCGGGCAGGCTGGTAAAGCCCTTGCCCGAAAGGAACGCCAGATCGAGCAGCGCATCGATATCGGCCGGCCCGGCCGGCCGCACCACCAGCATCAGGCGGCCACCGCGCTGGCAGCGTCGACCTGGCCCCAGCCGCGTGCACGCGCATCAGCCAGCGTGGCATCGAGGCGGGACAGCGCCTCGTCCACTTCCTCTGCCGTGATCAACAGCGAAGGCAGCATGCGCACGCAGTTTTCGCCGCCGCCGGCCACCAGCAGGCCGTGCTCGCGGGCCAGGGCCATGACCTCGCGGTTGTTGGCATGAAGCTTGAGGCCCATCAGCAGCCCCTTGCCGCGCGTTTCCACGATCTGATCGGGATAGCGCGCCGCCAAGGCGGCAAAACCGGAATAGAAGCGATCTGACATCGCGCCAACATGCGCCAGGGCAGCGTCCTGCGCAATCACGTCGAACACGGCCAGGCCCACGGCCATGGCCAGCGGATTGCCGCCAAAGGTGGTGCCATGCACGCCGGTGACCATGCCGCTCGCCGCCTCGGCGGTAGTCAGGCAGGCGCCGATCGGGAAACCGCCACCCAGCGCCTTGGCAATCGCCATGATGTCGGGCTCGGCGCCCGGGAACCACTGGTGGGCAAACAGCTTGCCGGTACGGCCCATGCCGCTTTGCACTTCATCGTGGATCAGCAGCACGCCGTGCTCACGCGTCAGGCGGCGCAGTTCCAACAGGAATTCGCCCGACAGCGCGCGGGCACCGCCCTCGCCCTGCACCGGCTCCACGATCACGGCCGCCGTGGTGGGGCGGGCAATCGCTTCGGCGAGCGCGGGCAGGTCATCCACCGACATCTGGTGGAAGCCGGGCAGGCGCGGGCCGAAGCCTTCGAGATAGGTGGGATTGCCCGAGGCGTTGATGGCCGCATAGGTGCGCCCGTGAAACGAGCCGGCAAAGCCGATCACGTCGATCCGCTCGGGATTGCCCTTGGCAAAGTGATAGCGGCGCGCGGTCTTGATCGCGGCTTCAACCGCCTCGGTGCCGGAATTGGCGAAATAGACCAGATCGGCAAAGGTGGCGCCGGTCAGCTTTTCCGCCAGTTCTTCCTGGCCGGGAATGCGGAAGATGTTGGAAACATGCCACAACTTGTGCGCCTGCGCGGTGAGCGCGGCGACCAGCCCGGGATGGGCATGGCCCAGGCTGCACGTGGCGATCCCCGCCACGCAATCGAGGAAACGGCGGCCATCGCGCGCTTCCAGCCACACACCTTCACCACGCTCCACTTCGATCTGGGCACGAGCATAAAGCGGCATCAGGGCTTGAGACATGACGATTTCTCCCCGCAATCGAGATGCGGAACTGGTGTTGTTGTTATGAATGAACCGCCCCCGCGCCATGGCACGGGGGCAAACTCTCAGGCGGCGGCCGTCATCTTGAAGATGCCGGTGGCATTGCCGCTGTCAAAGGTAAGGTCGAGCTTGCCCGTGGCCGGATCGGCCCGGCGCGTGATGAATTCGAAGAACGAGCCCGGCACGGTCTGCGCCGTCAGCGTGCCATCCTCGGCGCGGAAGGAACGCTTGACCTGGGCCGCGCGCAGCGCGGTCTGCCGCACCCGGCCCGAGGCGGAAACCTCCACCTTGTCCTTGATGCTGCGGCCTGCCACGCGCTCGCCCTGCGCGGTTGCCTCGACATCGGCAACGCGATCGGTCACGTGGTTGAAGGCATTGCCTTCAGTGGCGATCCAGGCGGCCTCAGCGCTTTCGGCGCGCAGGATCTCATAGTCGCTTTCGAACGGCACCGGGTGCTGGCGATCGAACAGGCCCATCACCACCTTGAGGGCGGCCACGGCATCGTCCTGCGGCACGCTGCCACCGGCGGCAAAACGCGACAGCACCTGCGCCGTGGCGGCATCGAGCCGATCGAGCGCCGGGCCGAACACGCGCACCGCCGCCTTGGCAAAAGCGGGCGAGAACTGATCGACGTGCAATTCGCTGACAAAGAACTGCGGCATGGTTTCGGGCAGCTTGGCATGGCACCACACATGGCCGGTCATCTTGAGACGCGGCAGCGGATAGATGCCCACTTCAACATAGCCGAGCGGTTCAAGCACGCGGCGGAACGCTTCCACCCCCTGCGGCATGGCGCAGCGCGCGCCCTGCGGCAGCAGCACCGTGCGCAGCGCGCCGTGATCAAGCACGATGCGGCGGCCCTGGGCCACACATTCGTCCACATATTCGGCGCCTTCGGGCACGCGCTTCAAAAGATCGGCAAAGAGCACGAGATTGAGCGCCTCGGCAAAACGCAAGGCGTCGATACCGTTGACCGGGGCATGACCACCGGTGGGCACCATCGGGGCGGCCAGCGCACGAATCTTTGCCGCAGCCGCATGACCCAGGACATTTTCAACAAGATCCGCAGCACCGGTTTGTTCGATGGTTGCCAAGTTCTGCATCATGCGCTCTTTCGATCTAATATCGTCCCAAGCCGCAATTTATGATAGGAAAGCCGGGTATCAAAACGGGTAAGCATCATCTGTTGATCGGGTTTTGGAATGAGTGAATCACGCCGCGAGCTTCCCTCGATGACCGCGCTGGCCTGCTTCGTGGCCGCCGCGCGCGAAGGCGGCTTCTCTCGCGCTGGCGCGCAGCTGGGCCTGACGCAAAGCGCAGTCAGCCGGCAGATCGCGCTGCTGGAAGAAAGCCTGCAGACCCCGCTGTTCCAGCGCCACGGCCGCCGCGTTACCCTGAACGAGGCCGGGCGCGCCTACGCGGAGGATATCGAGCCTGCGCTGCGCCGCATCCGCATGGCCACCGCCAAGGCCATGGACCGGGGCAGCCGCCGCGACCTGACCATCGCTACCCTGCCCAGCTTCGGCATGCGCTGGCTCGCCCCGCGCCTGCCCGGCCTTACCGCGCGGCACCCCGAACTCACGGTGAACTTCGCCGCGCGCTCGTTTCCGTTCGACTTGCGCGAGGAGCGGTTCGATGCCGCGATCCACTTTGGCGCCGCCGATTGGGACGATGCCGAGATGATCCCGCTGTTCACTGAACAGGCGGTGGTGGCCTGCGCGCCATCGTGGCTGGCGGCCGAAGGGGTGCATGAGCCCGCCGATCTCCTGGGCAAGCCGCTGCTGTTCCAGATCTCGCGCCGCAACGCCTGGAACCGCTGGTTCGCCCTCGCTGGCATCGATGGCCTGCCGCCGCTCAAAGGCGCGACCTTCGAACACTTCCTGATGCTGGCCCAGGCCGCCGCCGCCGGATCGGGCGCCGCTCTGCTCCCCCGCTTCCTGATCGAACCGGAACTGCAATCAGGCGCGCTCGTCACCCCGTTCGCCACCGCACTGGTCGACGAGGGGCAATACTACCTCGTCCTGCGCCCCGACTGGCGCGATCACCCCGGCCTCGTCAAATTCCACGACTGGCTGGTCGACGCGGCCAAGGAACAGGGCGCGGCTTAAACGCCCGTACCTGCCTAGAACGTATTATCCCGCGGGAAGCCAACAGGTGGCAAACGTCCGGCGGCGCCGCGGGCGACCTTCCAGGGGAGGAGGTCCTTTTCCACGCGGGTGCGGCCGGTTTCGCCGCCCATGGCCCAGGTCAGACCGTCTTCCAGCTTGAGCGTGATGGCGTCCGACAAGCCGCCATCGCGATAGCGTTGCAGCGTCACCCCCTGCCCCTTGGCCAGGATCGGTACTTCCGACAGGGCAAAGATCACCAGCTTGCGGTTTTCGCCCACCACGGCGACGTGATCGTGTTCGGGCGCGATCTCGCGCACGATCTTGAGGCTGACGCCGGGCTTGGTCGATACCACGCCGCGCCCCTTGCGGGTTTCGGCCAGCAGTTCGTCCATCTCGGCGGCAAAGCCGCGCCCGGTATTGGCGGCCAGCAGCAACTGGCCCTTGGGGCGATAGACCACCAGCGCCATGATATGCGCATCGGGATCGATATCGACCATGGTGCGGATCGGTTCGCCAAAGCCGCGCGCGCCGGGGAGCTTGTCGGCGCCGAGCGTGTAGAACCGCCCATTGTCGAGCGCGACCAGCAGCTTGTCGGTGGTCTGCGCGTGCAAGACCCAGGCCGGGCCATCGCCTTCCTTGAACTTGAACTCAGTATCGAGCGGCAGGTGGCCCTTGGCCGCGCGAATCCAGCCGCGCGCCGAAAGCACCACGGTGACCGGCTCCTTCTCGATCATCGCATCCATTGAAAACTCGCGCGTCGGCGCGGCTTCGGCAATCGTGGTGCGGCGGCGGCCCAGCGCGGTTTCCGGGCCATATTCCTTGCGCAGCGCCGCCAGTTCACGCTTGAGCCGGGTGCGCTGGCGCGCGGGGCTTTCCAGCAGCTTGTTGAGATCGTCCTGCTCGGCCAGCAGCGCGTCGTGCTCGCGGCGCAGTTCCATCTCTTCCAGCTTGCGCAAGCTGCGCAGGCGCATGTTGAGGATCGCCTCGGCCTGGCGATCGGTCAGGCCAAACTCGGCCATCATCACCGGCTTGGGCTCGTCCTCGGTGCGGATGATCTCGATGATCCGATCGAGATTGAGATAGGCAATGATATAGCCTTCGAGCAGTTCGAGCCGCGCGGCGATCTTGTCCAGCCGGTGCTGCGTGCGGCGCAGCATGATGTCGATCTGGCTGACCACCCATTCCTGCAACAGCAGTTTCAGGCCCAGCACGCCCGGCGTGCGCTGCGAATCCAGCACGTTGAGGTTGAGGCCAAAGCGCGTTTCCAGGTCGGTCAGCCGGTAGAGCGATTCCTTGAGCAGCTCGGGATCGACATTGCGGCTCTTGGGCACAAGCACGATGCGGATGTGCTCGTCGCTTTCATCGCGCACGTCTTCCAGGATCGGCAGCTTCTTGTCGCCGATCAGGGCAGCGATCTGTTCGATCAGCTTGCCCTTCTGCACCATGTAGGGGATTTCGGAAATCACCAGCTGCCACTGGCCGCTGCCCAGCCGCTCGATCCCGCTGCCTTCCCAGGCGCCATCCTCGGTCCGGCCGGTCGAAAAGCGCCCGCGCACGCGGATCGAACCGCGCCCGGTTTCATAGGCAGCCGAAATCGCCGCCGGGCTATCGACCACCACGCCCCCGGTGGGAAAATCGGGGCCGTGGAACACCTCCATCAACTGGGCATGTTCGGCGTGGGGATTGTCGATCAACATCAGCGTGGCATCGACGATCTCGGCCACGTTGTGGCTGGGAATGTTGGTGGCCATGCCCACGGCAATGCCGCTGGCACCATTGGCCAGCAGGTTGGGGAACAGCCCGGGAAAGATTTCCGGTTCCTGCTCCTCGCCATTGTAGGTCGGCAGGAAATCGACCGTGCCTTCGTCGAGCCCGGCCATCAGCCGGATCGCCGTCGCGGTCAGCCGCGCTTCGGTATAGCGATAGGCCGCCGCGTTATCGCCATCGATATTGCCGAAATTGCCCTGCCCCTCGACCAGCGGATAGCGCAGCGCGAAATCCTGGGCGAGGCGGACCATCGCGTCATAGACGCTGGCATCGCCGTGCGGGTGATACTTGCCGATCACATCGCCCACCACACGCGCCGATTTCTTGAACGCGCCGTTGGGATCGAGCTTCAACTGCCGCATCGCCCACAGCAGGCGGCGGTGCACCGGCTTCAAGCCATCGCGCAGATCGGGCAGCGATCGCGCCGTGATCGTGGACAGCGCATAGACCAGGTATCGCTCCGACAGGGCGGAGTCGAAGGGGGCATCGACGATAGCGTCGAACGGATCTTTGAAATCATCGGCCATGGCCGAATCCGTGTAGCAATACCGTGAACAAAACGAAACCTCCGGAACTGTCATCACGGCGGGCCATTGTGGGCAAGTATCCCCCCGATTTGACGGAGAATGACCATGGCCAAACGCGTGCTGATCCTAGCCACCGACGGCTTTGAACAATCCGAACTGCTTGAACCGAAAAAGGCGCTGGAAGCGGCTGGCATCGAAACCACCGTGGCCAGCCCCAAGACTGGCTCGATCAAGGGCTGGAACCACACCGACTGGGGTGAAAGCGTCAAGGTGGACATGCGCCTCGATGCCGTGGAAGCAGATGACTTCGACGCCCTGCTGCTGCCCGGCGGCCAGATGAACCCCGATGCGCTGCGGCTCGAATCCCGCGTGATCGAGCTGGTCGAGGAATTCGACGACATGGACAAGCCGATCGCGGCGATCTGCCACGGCCCCTGGCTATTGGTGGAAGCCGACATCATCGATGGCCGCACGGTAACGGGCTGGCCCTCGATCCGCACCGACCTGGAAAATGCCGGGGCCGATGTGGTGGACCAGGCCGTGGCGATCGACGGCAACCTCATCACCAGCCGCAAGCCCGATGACATCCCGATGTTTGCCCAGGCGCTGATCGATGCGCTGGAGGAAGACGAGGAAGAAGAGGACGAAAAGGGCTGGGAGGAAGAGGAAGAAGGCCTGCTGGAAGACGAAGACGAAGACTAACGCTGCAAGGCCAGACGCCCGCCGCTGAGCCATTGCGCCAGCGGCGGGTTGATGGCCACAAGCAGCCTGCCCAGCAAGAGCGTGGCGCCCAGCGCCAGCAGTGGCTGGGCCAGCAGGAACAAGGGATAGGCCGGCGCTCCCAGCGGGCCAGTCAGGCGGCCGATGGCAGGGCCAGCGCACCAGATCAGGATCAGGTGGCAGCAGAACAGCAGGAACATCGCCGGCTCCAGCCGCAGCAGCACGCCCCCGGCGCGCGTGCCAGCGAGGCGCCAGGCCAGCGCCCAGAAGCACAGCGCCGTGGCGCCGCGCATGGCCAGATCGACCGCTGCCATCAGCAAGGGCGAGGCCAGCCCCTGCGCTTCGCCATAGAGTTCCAGCCAGATTTTTACCCCTGATAGCACCAGATAGGGTGCCAGGATCAGCACCAGCGGCGCGCCGGCAATCCGCGCAGCCGCATCGTGCCGGCGCACCAGCATGCCCAGGACAAAGAAACCCAGGATGGAGGGGCGCTGCAACAGCGGGAAAACCGGCGGCGCCAGGCTCCACGCCAGGGCGGCAACCGCCACCACCGCCAGCGTGCGATCGCCCTGCCGCACCAGCAGCGGCGCGGCGAGCAGGCAGACGAACAGATCGCGCAGGAACGGCATCTGCACGTTGATCTCGTTCGGGTGGGCAAGGCCGGTCAACTCGTTGGCCAACCAGCCCCACGACGTGGGCTGCGGCGCATAGAGCAACCCAAGGTAGGCAGCGCCCGATACCACGACGATGGCAATGGCATTCCATGCCAGCATCGGCACGACCACGGTGCGCGCCTTGCCGGCAAGGAATGCCCGCGCGCCGCGCCGCGCCAGCGACGGGCCCACCAGCCAGCCCGACACCAGGCTGAGCAGCGGCACCGACGAGCGCGCCAAGAGTTCGATCAGGCCCCAGCGCAACAGGCCCTGCGGCGTGTGGTCGAGCGCGGTCAGCGCCGGGCCATAGAGCCCGGTCCAGGCGTGGACATAGACAATACCCAGGATGCACAGCACGCGGGCCAGGCCGATCGCACGCGAAGTGCGGACACGGGTATCGGCAAACGACTGGCTTTCCTGGAACACGGGCGCTGACATCCTTGCATCGACGCCCCGCCACGCGATGAACGCGGCGGGGCCGTGGATGTCAAACCCGTCAGGCGGCCAAACGTGCCCCGCACGCGGCCAAGCCCGATCAGCCCTGGTTATCAGCCGGCATAGTACCCCACGCCAACGATATGGTCGCCCACGCGCTGAACCAGCGAGCGCTTGTGCTCCACCCGGTTGTCCACACGGTTGAGCCAGACATAGTCCACCCGACCGCCGTCCTTGGCCTTGGCGAGCGCGATCATGTCCTGCACGAAGGGGCGGCCTTCGGCATCGGTCATGGCGCTGGCATCGCTGCCAGCAAGCTTGGGATCGGCACCCGACGCTTCATAGCGGCCGGTCATACTGAACACGAAAACGTACAGCTCACGGGTGTGGAACGGGCCGTTGGGATCGTTGAATTCGGCAAAGGCCTTGGGCGCGCCAACGCCTTTCACTTCGGCCACCGCGCGTGAGAGCAGCGCCTGGGCATCGGCCGATCCGGCATGGGCGGCAGCCTGGGCCGGCACGGACGCCAGCGGCACGGTAACACAGGCCATGGCACAGGCCAGGATCAGGCGGGGAAACGTGGGCAACATTGGTCGAGCCTCCTTGGACGCATGGGTCAAACGCCCCGGAAGGAACGCCGCGCGGCGGACTATCGCGCGATCCCCCTTGGGTGAGGCCGGATGTGCCATGCGCTGGCGGCGGTGTCGGTGCGATAGATCAATTGGCGCAAATTTGCCGGAACCATCGTGCGCGCCACCCCTTGATCAGGAACTGGCAGACAGTGCCGATGACTTTGGCCCAGGAGAACGACGATGCCGCAAGGCAGCAAAGACGCCTATACCGACAAGCAGAAACGCAAGGCGGAGCACATCGAGGAGAGCTATGAAGCGCGCGGCGTAGAACCCAAGGAAGCCGAAGCGCGCGCCTGGGCCACCGTCAACAAGCAGGACGGCGGCGGAAACAAATCGGGTTCGGGCCGCAAGCACGGCTGACCACAGCCGCGCCCCGGCGCCCGATCATCCCAGCCAGTCGACCACCTGGCGCGCCACATCGTTGGCGGCCTGGTTCAAGGCCGGGCCGATGGCGGCGGCATCATCGCTGACATTGGGCACGCGCGCCTCGAACCGGCGGGTTTCGATCTGCCCGCCAGGTGCTTCCTTCACGGCGTCAAAGCGCACCACGGCGCTGTGGCTCGGCAGATCATAGCCCATGGCCAGCAGGCGGCCCGAAAGCCGCTGCTGCCACTGGTCGATATCGCTTTCCACCACCAGGCGGCCGCCCTTGGCGCGCAGGGTTTCGGCGATCAGGTGCTGCAACTGGCGCGCCGGGCGTTCGACCCACTGTGTCTTCTTGATGTAAGCCACGTTGCTGGCATCGATCTGCACTGGCACGCGCAGCACCGAGACGCGCGCATCGGCCGAAGGCTCCATCACCACGACAGACTTGGCCAGCGTGCCCGAGGCGCCCTGCCCGGCTTGAACCGTGGCATCAGAGCTGAGCGCCAGCAGCGTGGCAGGCGCCTTGCCACCGATGCTGACACAGCCCGACAGGCTGAGAGCGGCCACCAGCAGCGCACCGATGGCCGGGCGCGAGGCGGGGATGAGCGGGCGAAACGGCATGTCAAATTCCCCCAGTGGAGAGCAATGGCGCAACGATCAGTGCTTGTAGTCGGGCAGCTTGGGGCTGCCGACCACGCTGCTGACGCCGCGATCGTTGATGCGATCGGTCAATTCACGCAAGGACCGGGTGGTGGCCTGAAGATCGCGCAGCGCCGCATCGGCTGCCGGCAGCGTCTGCTGGTCAAACCGCTTGAGCCCAGGCTGCGCCGACTTGGCCGTATCATTGAGCGCATCGGCCGCCGCCTGGGCAGACTTTAGCGTATCGCGCAGCTGCTTGGCCAGACCATTGCCCTGGTCGTTGAGCAGATTGTCGGCCGAGCCGGCAACCTTTTCAAAGGCCGACAGCGTATAGGTCGCCTGGCGCAGCGTCGATTGCAGTTCGGCCAGGGTGCGCTGCACCTGCGGGGAGGCATCGGCCAGATTGGCGGTCATCTTGTCGGTATGCGCCAGGATGTTCTCGATCGACTTCTGGTTCTTGTCAGACAGCACCATGGTGAGGCGCTCGGTCAGGGTGGCCAGGCGCTCCAGCAGCAGCGGCGCGTTGGACAGGATTTCACCCAGGCCCGAACGCTTGGTCGGGATCACGGGCGCCCCTTCCGGCCCAGGCTGGTCGATCGGCGGCGCGCCCTTGACGGCGCCGGCCAGCTGGATCGTGGAAACGCCGGTAAAGCTGCCCTGGATGCTGGCAGTGGTGCCCATCAGGATCGGCACGCGCTTGTCGATGGCGATGCGCACGCGCACGAACTCGGGGTCTTTCTCCCACAGTTCGATGTCTTTGACCTGGCCCGAGGGCACGCCCGAAAACGACACTTCCGATCCCTTGGCCAGGCCATCGACCGATTGCTTGAAGAAGATGTCGTATTCGTTCTGCGCGTTCTGGTTCAGCCGCGCGATCCAGATCGTGAGCACCGCCGCGCCGATCAGCAGCAGCAGCGTGACGGCCCCGACCCAGATATGGTTTGCCCGCGTTTCCATCGCTTATTCCTGTTCCATCGCGGAGGTGGCCGCCTCGGGATTGGGTTTTACCACATGGGCCGCTTCGCGATCTTGCGCATCCTTGGCCGCCCGGCCGCGCGGTCCGTTGAAATATTCCTGGATCCACGGGTGATCCAGCGCCAGCAGTTCGGGGATCGTGCCCACGGCAATCACCTTCTTGTCGGCGAGCACTGCCACCCGATCGCAGATTTCATAGAGCGTATCGAGATCGTGGGTGATCAGGAACACGGTCAGCCCCAGGGTTTCCTGCAGGCTGCGGATCAGGGTATCGAACGCGGCAGCCCCGATCGGATCGAGCCCGGCGGTCGGCTCGTCCAGAAACAGCAGTTCGGGATCGAGCGCCAGCGCGCGCGCCAGGCCAGCGCGCTTCTTCATGCCGCCCGAAAGCTCTGACGGATACTTGCTGGTGGCATTGGCCGGCAGGCCCGACAGCAGCACCTTGTAGCGCGCGATTTCGTGGCGCAGTTCGTCGGTGATCTCGGGATAGAACTCGCGCAGCGGCACCTCGACGTTTTCCGCCACGGTCAGCGTGGAAAACAGCGCCCCGCCCTGAAACAGCACGCCCCACTGGCTGCGAATATCGATATCGTCATCATCGCGCGCGTCGGTGATCGAGCGGCCGAGCACCTCGATCGAACCTTCCTGCGGGATCTGCAGGCCGATGATCGAACGCATGAGCACCGATTTGCCGGTGCCCGAGCCGCCCACCACGCCGATGATCTCGCCCCGCTTCACGTCGAGATCGAGACCGTCGTGGATCACATGGTCGTCAAAGCGATTGACCAGCCCGCGCACGCGGATCGGGTAATCGCCTTCGAATTCGTCGGGGATCGGCGCCAGGTGCGCCTGGGGATCATGCATGGCTCACCCCCAGCCGATCTTGGTGAAGAACACCGCAAAGAAGGCGTCGAGCACGATCACCGTAAAGATCGCCAGCACCACGGCAGAGGTGGTGCGCGTGCCCACTTCCTCGGCATTGGTCTTGACCTGCATGCCCTGGTAGCAGCCGGCGAGCGCGACGATCAGGCCGAACACCGGCCCCTTGACCAGCCCGACCCACACGTCGTGGATCGGCACCACTTCCTGGATGCGCGCCAGGAAGGTGAGGAACGGAATGCCCAGCGACACCGAGCCCAGAAACGCGCCGCCGATGATGCCCAGCACCGACGAATAGATGCCCAGTAGCGGCAACATGATCATCGTCGCCAGAATGCGCGGCAACACCAGCGCCTCGGTCGGCGAGACGCCGATCGTGCGCATGGCGTCCACTTCCTCGGTCAGCTTCATCGTGCCCAGCTGCGCGGCAAAGGCCGATCCCGATCGCCCGGCGACCATGATCGCGGTCATCAAGATGCCCAGCTCACGCAGGGTCAGGCGGCCGACGAGGTTGATCGTATAGATTTCCGCGCCAAACTGCTGCAGCTGCACCGCCCCCTGCTGCGCGATCACCACGCCGACCAGGAAGCTCATCAGCCCGACGATGCCCAGCGCGTTGACGCCCACCAGTTCCATCTGGTGCACCAGCGCCAGCCCGCGAAAGCGGCGCGGATGGCGCAGCGTCATGCCGATCGCCGAAATCGCCTGGCCCAGAAAGCCGATGATCTGCAGGAACCCCACCGCCAGCGCGATGACCATCTTGCCGACTTCATCGGGCACCCGCTCGATCAGGGGCAGGCGCGGGGCGCGGATGCTTTCGCGGTTCTCGTCGGTCTTGCTGATCGCGTTGATCAGCCGTTCGGCCTCGTCGCGGCAATTGACGATCTTGGCGCCGAGCTGCTGTGACAGGCGCCACACCGTCCAGGCGCCAACGGTGTCCATGCGTTCTACGTCGCTGACATCGATCTCGTCCACCGGATCGGCGATCTGGCGCAGGCGCCGATCGACCAGACCCAGGGAAGATACCACCATCGGGCCGCTGAAGTGCAGCACATTGCCGCCACCGCCCTGGCCCGGCTCTATCGTGAAATCGGCTAAGGCTCTCATCCTGCCCACTTCATGGGCGAAAATGGAGGGGGCGACAAGTGCATCACGTGCGGCGAAACGCAGGAAGCGGCTTTTCCGTTCCCGCCGCCGCTTGCGATAGCGGGCGGCAACTGGCAAGGCGCCAGCCATGAGCGAGACCATTACGCAGCAGGAATCGGGCCAGGACCAGCTGGCCAAGACGTTCGAACCGGGCGCTATCGAGGCGCGCTGGTATGGCCATTGGGAAGGCAAAGGCCTGTTCCGCCCGGAACGCCCCGATGCCACCCCGTTCACCATCGTGAACCCGCCGCCCAACGTAACCGGCTCGCTCCATATCGGCCATGCGCTGGACAACACGCTGCAAGACATCGTGATCCGCCACGAACGCCTCAAGGGCAAGGACGCGCTGTGGGTGGTGGGCACCGACCACGCCGGCATCGCCACGCAGATGGTGGTGGAACGCCAGCTGGAAGCGAACCAGGACAAGCGCACCAACTACACGCGTGAGCAATTCGTCGACAAGGTGTGGGAATGGAAGGCGGAAAGCGGCGGCACCATCACCCGCCAGCTGCGCCGCCTGGGCTGCTCGATGGACTGGGGCCGCGAGCAGTTCACCATGGACCCGCACTTCACCCGCGCGGTGGTCAAGGTCTTCGTTGACCTGCACAACCAGGGCCTGATCTACCGCGACAAGCGGCTGGTCAACTGGGACCCCAAGCTCAAGACCGCGATTTCCGACCTGGAAGTGGAAACGCGCGAGGTGCAGGGCCATTTCTGGCGCTTCCGCTATCCGCTCGCCGATGGCGTCACGCTCGACAGCGGGGCCGATCATATTGTCGTTGCCACCACGCGCCCGGAAACCATACTGGCCGACATGGCCGTGGCCGTGCACCCCGACGACGAACGCTACAAGAGCGTGATCGGCAAGCATGTCTTGCTGCCGCTGACGGGCCGGCGTATTCCGATCGTGGCGGATGAACACGCCGATCCGGCGCTGGGCACCGGTGCGGTGAAGATCACCCCGGGGCACGATTTCAACGACTTCGAAGTGGGCAAGCGCGCCGGAATCGAAGCGCGCGACATGCTCAACATGCTCGATGCCGAGGCCAAGGTGGTGCAGACCGACGATGGCCTGATCCCCGACGCATTCGTCGGCCTCGATCGCTTTGACGCGCGCAAGGCCGTGGTCGAGGCGCTCAAGGCAAAAGGCCTGCTCGTGCCCCATGTCACCAAGGACAAGGAAGGCAACGAGACCGAGCACGACGCCGAACCGCGCACGATCCAGACGCCCTATGGCGATCGCGGCGGCGTGGTAATCGAACCCTGGCTGACCGACCAGTGGTATGTGAATGCCGAATTCCTTGCCCGCAAGCCGATCGAGGCGGTGCGCTCGGGCGCCATCGAGATCGTGCCCAAGTCGTGGGAAAAGACCTTCTTCAACTGGATGGAAAACATCCAGCCCTGGTGCGTCTCGCGCCAGCTGTGGTGGGGCCACCGCATCCCGGCGTGGTACGATGCCGATGGCAAGGCCTATGTCGCGGAAACCGAGGAAGAGGCGCAGGCCCTTGCCGGCAACAAGCCGCTCACCCGCGACGAAGACGTGCTCGACACGTGGTTCTCGTCCGCCCTGTGGCCGTTTGCCACGCTGGGCTGGCCCGACGATACCACGCTGGTGCAGCGCCACTATCCCAATGACCTGCTGGTCTCGGGCTTTGACATCCTGTTCTTCTGGGATGCCCGCATGGCCATGCAGGGCCTGCACTTCATGAACGAAGTGCCGTGGAAGCGGCTCTACCTGCACGGGCTGGTGCGCGCGGCCGATGGGCAGAAGATGTCCAAGTCCAAGGGTAACGTGGTCGACCCGCTGGGCCTGATCGACAAGTACGGCGCCGACGCGCTGCGCTTCTTCATGGCGGCAATGGAAAGCCAGGGCCGCGACGTGAAGATGGATGAGAAGCGGGTGGAGGGCTATCGCAACTTCGCCACCAAGCTGTGGAATGCAGCGCGCTTTTGCCAGGCCAACGGCATTGCCGCCTCCACCACGCTGGAAGCCCCGCAGGCGACCAGCGCGGTCAACCGCTGGATCGTGGGCGAAGTGGTGGAAACCGTTGCTGCGCTCGACCAGGCGATGGCCGACCTGCGCTTTGATGCGGCCGCCAACACGATCTACCACTTCGTGTGGGACACGTTCTGCGACTGGTACATCGAACTGATCAAGGGTTCGTTCGACGATGAAACCCGCGCCGTGGCCGGCTGGGTGCTCGACCAGATCCTGGTCATGCTCCACCCGTTCATGCCCTTCGTGACCGAAGAGCTGTGGCACGCGCTTGGCGCCCGCGACAACGAATTGATCGTGGCCCGCTGGCCCGCGCCACAGGCCAGCGTCGACGCCGATGCCAAGGCCGAGGTCGAGTGGCTGATCGCGCTGGTTTCCGCGCTGCGCACCGCCAAGAACGAACTGGGCATCGCGCCCGGCGCCCGGCTCGATGCCTATCTGGCTGCGCCGAGCGAACGCACCGCCGCGATCATCGCCGCCAACCCGGCCGCGATCGAACGCCTGGCGCGTCTTTCGGCAATCCACTTCGCCCCGGCCCCTGCGGGCGCTGCCATGCAGATCGTAGCCGGTGACGCCACGCTGGTCGTGCCGCTTGACGGGATCATCGACATCGCCGCGGAAAAGGCCCGCCTGGAAAAGGCCCTGGCCGCCGCGCAAAAGGAAGCCAAGGCCCTGGAAGGCCGCCTGGGCAACCCGTCATTCGTCGAACGCGCCAAGCCCGAAGCGGTAGAAAAGGCCCGCGCCGACCACGCCCACCACAGCGCGGAAAGCCAGCGCCTGGCCGCTGCCTTGGCGCGGCTGGGGTAACAAACCATCGTGCTGTGCCTCGCACCACCCCCAACCCCCTCCTCTGAAGAGGAGGGGGCCATGACCTCGGTGCTCCCCCTCCTCTTCAGAGGAGGGGGGCGGGGGGTGGTGCGAAGCCACCAGCAACGCCCATGACCATCGCCCTTGCCACCACCACCCCCGGTGAGCCGGAAATCTTCGCCTCGTTGCAGGGCGAAGGGCCATCGGCGGGGCGACCGTCGCTGTTCATCCGCCTGTCGCGCTGCAATCTGGCCTGCCAGTGGTGTGACACGGCCTATACCTGGCGGTTTACCGGCGACAACCGCCCGCACCGCGATGACCAGGCGTTCGCGCGCAGCACCAACCAGCTGATCCTGCCCGAAGACGACGTAGTCGCCCGTCTGCTGGCCTTTCCGCAAGACCGCGTGGTGGTAACCGGGGGCGAGCCGCTGTTGCAGGCCGCCGCGCTGGCCCGTGTGCTGGCGGCGCTCAAACAGGCGCGGCCCGGCCTGCACGTGGAGATCGAGACGAACGGCACGGTTGCCCCCACGCCCGCGATCGATCCGCTGATCGACCAGTTCAACGTCTCGCCCAAGCTGGCGCATTCGGGCAACCCGGCCGATCTGGCGCTGATCCCCGAACGGCTGGCAGCCTGGGCGGCCGACGCGCGCGCGTTCTTCAAGTTCGTGGTGGCCAGCCCGGCAGATGGTGACGAGGTCGCCGCGCTGCAGGCCTGCTACGGCATCCCCGGCGAGCGCCTGTTCGTGATGCCCGAAGGCACCGACAGCGAAACCCTGCGCAGCCGCGAAAAGTGGCTGTCAGCGCTCGCCCTGGAGCAGGGCTGGCGCATGACCGACCGGTTGCACATTCACCTCTACGGCGACACGCGCGGAACCTGAGACCAACTGCGGAACCATTCGTCGCAAGCGCTCTGCCCGCCGGTTCCCCACCTTGCTATGCCTTTGCCGGGATACGCAAAGGGACAAGAACCATGAGGGTCACTCCACTACTGGCTGCGGCGCTGATCGCCGCAGCGCTGCCTGGTGCAGCACGCGCCGATGATCCGGCTGATCCGTCGATGCGCAGCAGCGCCGCGCGGATGCGCGACCATGAGGCGATCCGCCGCATGAACCAGGCCCAGCTGGACTATGTGCGCCAGCGCGATGCCCGCTGGGCCCGCGAATATCGCCAGCAAGCCTCGCGCAGCCAGAGCAACGGCTATGGCGCGGGATATGGCTATGACAATGATGGCGGCTATGCCCAGGCGCAGGCGCAATACCAGCGCGACCTGGCCGCCTGGCGCCAGGCTGTGTCCGATTGCCGCGCCGGCTATTACGACGCCTGCGGCCGCTGACGCCGGCATAAAAAATCCCCCTCCTTGAACCAAGGAGGGGGCCGGTCATCGCGTACAGATGGCGCGATCAGAACGGGATATCGTCGTCCAGATCGTCGGCGAAGCCGCCGCCGCCGCCACCCTGGTTCCAGGTGCTGCCGCCGCCCGAGGACGACCCGCCGCCAAAGCCACCGCTGCCACCACCACGCGAACCGCCGCTGCTCGAGCCGCCGTCGTTCCAGCCGCCTCCGCCAGAGCGCTGACCGCCGCCACCACCACCGCCGGCACCGCCCTGCGGGCCGTCGAGCATTGTCAGCGCGCCGCCGATGCCGGCCACGACCACTTCGGTGCTGTAACGGTCATTGCCGCTCTGGTCCTGCCACTTGCGGGTGCGCAGCTGGCCTTCGATATAGACCTTGCTGCCCTTGCGCAGGAAGCGCTCGACCACGCCGATCAGGCCATCGCCGTTGATCACGACGCTGTGCCATTCCGTGCGCTCCTTGCGCTCGCCGGTGTTGCGGTCCTTCCAGTTTTCCGAGGTGGCAATGCGCAGGTTCGCAATCTTGCCGCCGTTCTGGAACGACTTGATCTCCGGGTCGGCCCCCAGGTTGCCGATCAGAATGACTTTGTTGACGCTGCCTGCCATCGAATCTCGTCCCTATGGAATTCAGTCGCGCCTGATAGCGCAAGGGAGCATGGCAATGCACGCCCCACAGCAAAGATTTCTGCGGATCAACCCAATCCGAACGCCACGGCAGTCCAATAGGTGATCCCGGCGAAGATATAGGCCAGCGCAAAGAGATAGCCCAGCATGAAGCCAGGCCACTTCCAGCCGTTGGTTTCACGCCGGGTCACCGCAATGGTCGACATGCACTGCGGCGCAAAGACGAACCACGCCAGGAACGCCAGCGCGGTCGCCAGGCTCCAGTGGTGCTTGAGCTGGTCACCCAGGGCGCGGCCCTGCGCGTCCTCGTCGCTGTTGTCCACGGCATAGCTGGTGGCGAGCGAGGACACCGCCACTTCGCGCGCGGCCATCGACGGGATCAGGGCCAGCGCGATATCGCGGTTGAAACCGATAGGTTCGACCACGACGGCCAGGCCATTGGCAATATGCCCGGCGATCGAGGCATCGACCTGGCTCTTGCCCGGCTCGGCGCGTGGGAAGTTGAGCAGCAGCCACAGGACCACCGTCACGGTAAAGATCATCGTACCGGCGCGGCGCAGGAATACCCAGGCCCGCTGCCACAGGCCCAGCGCCAGATCCTTGACCGTGGGCAGCTGATACTTGGGCAGCTCCATGATGAAGCCAGAGGCCGCGCCCTTGGTGATCGAGCGGCGCAGCACCAGCGCCACGACCATGGCGCCAAGGATACCGGCAACATAGAGGCCGAACAGCACCAATCCCTGCAGGCCCACGCCCGGCAGCACCCGCGTGTTGGGAATAAAGGCGGCGATGATCACGGCATAGACGGGCAGCCGCGCCGAACAGGTCATCAGCGGGGCAATCAGGATCGTGGTCAGCCGGTCCTTGGGATCGGTGATGCTGCGCGTGGCCATAATGCCGGGAATGGCGCAGGCAAAGCTCGACAGCAGCGGGATGAAGCTGCGCCCGGACAAGCCCACGCCGGCCATCATGCGGTCCATCAGGAACGCGGCGCGTGCCATATAGCCGGTCGCCTCCATCACCAGGATGAAGAAGAACAGGATGAGGATCAGCGGCAGGAACACGATCACCGCGCCCACCCCGCCAATGATCGCGTCGGCCAGCAGATCGCGCAGCAACGAGGCGGGCAATTCGCTGCGCACCAGATCCTGCAGGGCAGAGGCGGCGCCATCCAGCCCGTCTTGAAACGGCTTGGCCCAGGTAAACATGGCCTGGAACACCACGAACAGCAGGGCAAAGAGCACCGGCGGCCCCAGCCAGGGGTGCAACAGCACCCGGTCCATGCGCGCATGGATGCGATGGCGCGCGGTTTCGGAAAGCGTGGCGCCCTGCGCCATCTGCCGCGCCAGCAGGCGGCGTTCGGGCAGCGTCACATGCACGCGCGCCGCCGGGGTTTCATCGCCAGCGGCGGTGTCGCGCGCCACGGCGATGGCCGCGGCCAGCTCGGCCAGCCCCTTGCGCCGCACCGCCACGGTTTCGATCACCGGCACGCCCAGTTCGGCGGACAGCGCGGCGGCATCGATCGTCAACCCGTCGCGCGCAGCCAGATCGACCATGTTGAGCGCGACTACGGTGGGCCGGCCCAGTTCCAGCACTTCCTGGGCAAAGACCAGATGCTGTTCGAGGTTGGAGGCATCGAGCACGATGACCAGCACATCGGGCCGCACCTGGCCCACCTGCTCGCCCATGATGACCTTGCGGGTCACTTCCTCGTCAGGGCTGGTGGCGGCAAAGCCATAGGAACCGGGCAGATCGACCAGTTCGACCGGCTCGCCACTGGGCAGCAGCAGGCGCCCGGCCTTGCGCTCCACCGTGACGCCTGGATAGTTGGCGATCTTCTGGCGCGCGCCGGTCAGCGCATTGAACAGCGCGGATTTTCCGGCATTGGGATTGCCCACCAGCGCGGCGACAAATGGCCCCCTGCTCATGCCGCCAACTCTTCCACCTGCATCGCGCGGGCATGGATGCGGCGCAGCGCCACGGTCATCCGCCCGATCTCGATCGCCAGGGGATCGCGGCCCAGGAACACCCCGCGATAGGCAAGGCGCACCTGCGCCCCTTCGTCAAAGCCCAGCGCGCGCAGGCGCTGCGCCTCTTCAGGCACCAGCGCGGCCCAATCGACCGAGGCGATTCGGGCATCGTGGCCCAGCGGTAGTTCATCGAGCGTCACAGCAGCCCCGCTGCCATAGCCCAGCCGCTTATGCAAGTCGTTCGCAAGAAGATTGATCGCGATCAATTCATCAAACGGCCTGGCGGCACGCGCGAATGGGTGAGCGGCGGGGTCAGCGGGCGGGATAGCGCAGCCGGCCAAGCAGGCGCACCGGGCTGAACCGCTCGCCCTCACGCTTGAACAGGCCGGCTTTCAGCTTTTCAAAGCGCATCACGCCTTCGATCCGGCGATCGAGGAACGCGCGCGTGTCGGCATGGTCCTCGCTGCGATCCTCGGCAAAGACGGCCAGCGTGGCGGCATAGAGCGCGGCCAGCGTCGCGCGCTTGCTGTAATGGTTGAGATCGGTGGCGGTATCGCCCGCCAGGCGCCACATGGCGTCCGCGCTGTGCCAGCCCAGCTTGAGCGTCTGAGCGCTGTTGCGCGGGCGGGCCATCTCGATCAGGGCGCGGCGCAGCGCCTCTTCCATGCCCGACAGGGCATCGAGGCGGAACTGCACCAGGCGGCGGATACGCTCGCGAATCTTGAGTGTGGCCAGTTCGCTGGCCGGCAAGGCACGCGCCATGTCGGCATCGATCCGCGCAATCCAGGCGGCGATCATGGTCATCGCCGCGCCGCTTTCACCCACGCCATAGGCCAGGCGCGCCACCGCGGGATCGAGCCCAACGGCGAGCGCGGCACTATCAACCGCCGCGCCGGTCCAGCCGTCGAACATCGCCGCTTCGGCCACCAGCGGCGCCAGTTCGATGCGCAGCTGATCGAGATCGAGCGTTTCCAGCGTGGCCGCATCGGGCATGGCGATCATGGCAAGTCTCCGGGTTGGAACATCAACGCATCAGTGATCAGAACGTGGGGCCATAGGTTTGCGCCGCCTTGCCGGTCTGGCGCTTCTTGGCGGCGGCCTCAAGCTCGTCGGAAATCGCCTCCGCATGGTCGAGCGTGGCATAGTCGCGGGCCGATCGGCCGGAATTGTCGGGCCGATCGGGGTTGGCGCCGGCCTTGAGCAGCGCGCGCACCATGGCGAGGTTGTGGCCGTGAACCGCCGTGATCAGGGGCGTTTCGCCGGTGTTGTTGGGATCATCCACCCGCGCGCCCACCGAAATGAGGAAGTCCACGCCTTCCAGGAAATTAAGGTTGGCGGCCACCACCAGCGGGGTGACGCCCTTGTTGTCGCGCGCGTTGACGTTGGCACCCTTGCCCACCAGGAACTGCATCCACAGCAGGTCGCGCCGCTGCGTCACGATATGCAGCGCGGTTTCGCCGGTCGATACGTCCTTGGTGTTGACGATCTGGCTGGCAGGATTTTGCAGCGCCTCGTTCACCTTGTCGCCGTCCTTCTTGCGCACGGCATCGAGGAACTTGTAGCTTTCCGAGAACTGGGCCAGTGCCGGGCCGGCCGGCAGCAGCACCGCAGCAGGCGCCAGGGCGCACAGGGCAAGAGCGATGCGGCGCGAATTGGCCCTCTTGATCGACACGGCTGCATTCCTCCTCTGGCGTGGCCACGGTGCACGTGGCCCTTGCAAGCGCGCTGTTAGCAGAGCATGAACCGCCACGCCATGGATCACCCCTCGTTCTTGCCGATTATTGCCCGCAAGTGCCTGTCGGCACTGGCGCTGGCCACCGCCCTCACCCTGCCGCTGGCAGCCTGCAGCAGCGGTGCGCCGGCATCGGATGCGCCGCTGGCCGGGGCGCAGCTGGGGGGCGATTTCACTTTGGTGAACGAAGCCGGCAAGACCGTGCATGCCGCCGATTTCGCCGGCAAATATACCGTGTTCTATTTCGGCTATACCTATTGCCCCGATGTCTGCCCGCTCGACACCGCCAACCTGATGCAGGGCTATCACGCCTTTGCCAAGGCGCACCCGGACAAGGCAGCCCGCCTCGTGCCGATCTTCGTCTCGATCGATCCGGCCCGCGATACGCCGCAAGTGCTGGCGCAGTTCACCGGCAATTTCGGCAAGGAACTGGTCGGGCTTACGGGCAGCGCCGACCAGATTGCCACCGTAGCCAAGGAATTTGCCGTCTATTACCAGAAGCGCGCCGCACCCAAGGGCGCCGCGCCACAGGCCTATCTGATGGACCACAGCCGCGCGGCCTATCTGATGGGGCCCGATGGCAAGCCGATCGCCCTGCTGCCGGTGGAACAGAACGGCGAGGCCGTGGCCGCCGAACTGACGCGCTGGGTGCGCTGAGACATGGCCACGCCCCCCAATACCGGCGCGCCGCAGGACCGCTTCTGGGATCGCCCGATCGAAACGCTATCGCGCGATGAATGGGAAGCGCTGTGCGATGGCTGCGGCAAGTGCTGCCTGCACAAGCTGGAAGACGAAGACACCGGCGAAGTCTATCACACCAACGTCGCCTGCCGCTTGCTCGACACCAAGACCGCGCGCTGCAGCGACTATCGCCACCGCCGCGCCATGGTGCCCGATTGCCTGCGGCTCACCCCGCGCCTGGTGGCGCAAGTGGCCTGGCTGCCGGCAACCTGTGCCTATCGCCTGCGCGCCGCCGGCGAGCCGCTGCCCGCTTGGCACTACCTGGAAAGCGGCGATCGCCAGGCCGTGCACCGCGCCGGGGTTTCGGTGGTGGGCAAGGCGATCAGCGAAGTGGTGGCCGGCCCGCTGGAAAACCACATCGTCAGCGATGTGGAATGGGATGGCGACGCGCCTGGCAGCCCGCGTGCGCCGATCGGCTTTCGCCTGCCGTGATCGACTGGCTGCGCCGCGCTGCCGAACCGGAAGCGGCCCAGGCACCTGCGCCGGTGGTCAACGTGGCCGGCCGCGCCCTGGCCGTGGAAGTGCGCCGCCTGCGCCAGGCCCGGCGGATGACCTTGCGGCTGGCGCCCGATGGCAGCGCCGCACGCGTCTCGATGCCCACCTGGGCACGCACCGCCGATGCCCTGGCCTTTGTGCGCGAGCGGGCCGATTGGTTGGCCGCCCAGCTCGATCGCCTGCCGCCGCCGCTGGACCTGGCGCCGGGTTGCACCCTGCCCTTTCGCGGCGACGTGCTCACGGTGTCGTGGGACACCCGCAATCCGCGCCGCCCGGTGGTGGACGACGGCGCCTTGCTGGTGGGCGGCCCGGTGGAGCAACTGCCCGCGCGGGTGCAGCGCTGGCTGGCGGCAGAGGCGCTGCGGCTGTGCACCGCAGACCTGGCGCACTATTGCGCGCGCGCCGGCGTGGCCGTGCCGCCGCTCGGGCTGTCGAGTGCCAAGCGGCGCTGGGGCAGCTGCGCGTCCGATGGCACGATCCGCATCAACTGGCGCCTGATCATGGCGCCTGATGCCGTGCGCCGCTCCGTCGTGGCGCACGAGGTCGCCCACCTTGTCCATTTCGACCACAGCCCGGCATTCCATGCCCTGCTCGCGCAGCTGTTCGAAGGCAGCGTCACGGCCGCCAATCGCTGGCTCAAGGCCGAAGGGCGCGGGCTTTATCGCCTGTTTGGCTAGGGCGAACCGGCAAAACCGGCGACTCATTTGCCATCCGTCGTTCCGATCCCTATCTGAGGCGCAATGAAAGGCTTTTTCCGCAATGTCTCCCCGCTGCGCGCAGTGCGGGATTTCTGGCAAGTGCTTGGCGCGCCCAGCGAATACCGCACGCGCGCGCTGATTATGGCCGGGCTGGTGACAGGGGGCATCTTCTACCTGATGACCCAGCAGGAAGGCCGTGGCCTGCCGCGCCCGCCGACGATCATCTATTTCGAATCCTGGCGCGCCGATCGCAGCGATGCCGATATCATCAAGGGCAATATCGCCGCCCAGAAGCAGGCCGACGCCGAGGAAGCCGCCGAAGAGCAGCGCCAGGAAGACATCCGCAAGATGTACAAGGCGGTCGGCGCCGCTACCGGCATCGACACGCAAAAGATGTATGACGACGGCACCAAGGAACGTGCCGCCGAAAAGAAGGCCGAGGCCGAAAAGAACGCCGCGCTCTATCGCCAGATCACGGGCAAGCCGGTGCCGACCGTACCCACGCCCGCGCCTGATGCAGCCAAGCCCTGAAGACGATGCGCGCTGGCTGGCAACGGCCGCCGCGCTCTCTGCCCGTGGCCGCCCGCTGAGCGCGCCCAACCCCGCCGTGGGCTGCATCATCGTGCGCGCCGGCCGCATGATCGCGCGCGGTTGGACCCAGGCTGGCGGCCGTCCTCATGCCGAAGCGATGGCGCTGGCCTCGCTCAGTGGCGATGCACGCGGCGCCACCGTCTATGTCAGTCTTGAACCTTGCGCACATGCCTCTGCCCGCGGACCGGCCTGCGCCGATCTGCTGGTGGCCGCCCACCCGGCGCGGGTAGTGGTGGGGCAAACCGATCCCGATCCGCGCACCGCTGGCGCCGGCATCGCGCGGCTGCGCGCAGCGGGCATTGCCACCGATCTCATGCCATCCGCGTCCTGTGCGACGGCGCTGGCCGGCTTCCTGCTGCGCACCACGGCGGGCCGCCCGCACGTCACTCTCAAGCTCGCACTGACGCTCGATGGCGCGATCGCGCTGGCCAACGGACAAAGCCAGTGGATTACCGGGCCAGAGGCGCGCGCCCATTGCCATGCCGAGCGCGCGCGGGCCGACGCCATCCTGGTGGGCGGCGGCACGCTGCGCGCCGATGTTCCTCGGCTCGATGTGCGGCTGCCAGGGCTGGAAGCCCGCAGCCCGCAGCGCTGGGTCTTGACCCGTGGCTCCGCGCCGCAGGGTTGGCGCGCCGCGGCCGATATTACCGCGCCCGGCGCCTTTGGTGATGCGCAGTGGTTGTTCGTCGAAGGGGGCGCGGGCGCTGCCGCCGCGTTCCTCAAAGCCGACATGGTCGATCGCCTGCTGCTCTATCGCGCGCCGATCCTGGTTGGCCCCGGCCTTGCCGCTGTGGGCGATCTCGGGCTGGAAACCCTCTCCGCCGCGCATGGCCGATGGGACATGGGCCCCGCATGCCGGCTTGGCAGCGACACCTTCACCGTCTACCACCGCCGCCGCTAACGCATAAGGAAAGCCCAGCGCAATGTTTACCGGGATCGTCACCGAAGTGGGCAACGTGATTGCCATTGCCGACAAGGGCGACAAGCGCGTGACGATCTCCTGTGCGATGGACCCGGCGCGCATCGCTATCGGCGCCTCGATCGCCTGTTCGGGTGTGTGCCTCACCGTGGTGGAAAAGGGCGGCGTTGCCGGTGAGGCCTGGTTTGCCGTCGACGTTTCGGGCGAAACCATCAGCCGCACTGCCCCGGCGCAATGGCAGGCCGGCGCACCGGTCAACCTGGAGCCGGCGCTGCGGCTGGGCGATGAACTGGGCGGGCACATCGTGACCGGCCATGTCGATGCCTTGGGCGAGATCGCCAGCATTACCCCCGAAGGCGGTAGCCTGCGCGTGATCATTACCGCCCCGCCTGCCCTTGCACCCTATGTCGCGCCCAAGGGCTCGATCACTGTCGATGGCGTGTCCCTGACGGTGAACGAGGTGGCCGATCAGAGCGACGGCACCTGCCATTTCGCGCTCAACATCATTCCCCACACCGCGCAGATCACCACGCTGGGCCAGTTTGCGCCCGGGCGCCAGGTCAACCTCGAGATCGATGTTCTGGCCCGCTATCTGCAGCGCATGCAAAGCCTGTCGCGTCAGGCCTGAGCCATCTCGCGCAACAGTTGCGCCACCAGGTCTGCGGCGGGCATGGCCCGCGCCTGGGTCACGCCGCTGCCGGCCCATTGCGCGCCAAAGCCGTCTTCGCCGTGCGACTGGGCGGCGGCATCCAGCGCCTTGCCGGCGGCATAGGCACGGGGATAATCGGGCACCGGTGGCAGGTTGCCCAGCGCGGTAAAGCGATTGGCCAGGCACCGCGCCGGGCGACCGGAAATGGCGCTGGTCATCACCGTGTCGCGCGCGGCCAGCAGCGCCGCGCGATAGCCCGGCCGCGCCGAGCCTTCCGGGCAGGCTACAAACGCGGTGCCAAGTTGCGCGGCCATCGCGCCATCGGCCATCGCCGCGTGGATGCCTTGCCCAGTCATGATGCCACCGGCCGCCACCACCGGCAGCGCGGTTTCGCGGCGCACGGCATGCACCAGGTCACGCGTCGCTAGCCTGGCATCGGGCGCTGCAGGATCGAACATGCCGCGATGGCCGCCGGCCTCCCAACCCTGCGCAATGATCAGGTCAAGCCCCGCATCGGCGATCGCGCGGGCCTCGGCCACGTTGGTCGCCGTGGCCGCCAGCACGCACCCTGCGCCACGCAGGGCCGCCAGCATATCGCCGGCAGGCAGCCCAAAATGAAAGCTGACCATCGGCGGCGCCAGTTCCACCAACAGCGCCTGCATGGCCGCATCGTCGGCAAAGCTGCGATAGATGGTGGCCAGTTCTTCGGGCGGCTGCGCCCCGAACGCGGCGAATTGCGGCGCCAGCGCCGCGCACCAGGCTGCCTCGCGCACGGTGTCGACGCGCGGCGTGGCATGGACGAAAACATTGACGTTGAATGCAGCGCCACTGGCGGCACGCAGGGCGGCGATCATGGCGCGTGCGCCGGGCGCATCTGTGGCGCCGACCGCGATCGAGCCCAGGCCCCCGGCATCTGACACCGCCGCCGCCAGGGCCGGCGTGGATACACCCGCCATCGGCGCCTGGATCAGGGGAATGCGCAGGCCGAGGCGCTGCCACAGGTGTGTTGCAGCATCCCGGCCCGCCATCGGTTGCATCAGGCCGTTGCGACGTCGCGCAGGGCTTCGATGAACTGGGCGATGTTGCCCGTCGTAAGGCCGGCGATGTTGATACGGCCAGTACCGGCCATATAGACACCATGGCGCTCGCGGATCGTCAGGATTTGCTCGCTCGACAGCGGCAGCATCGAGAACAGGCCGTTCTGGGTGCCCAGCACGTCCATGGCGATCGGGCCAACCTGGCCGGCGGCGGCCAGCTGGTCACGCACCCAGCGCATGCGGTCGCGCATTTCGTCCAGCTCTGCCAGCCACATCTTGGTCAGTTCGGTGTCCGACAGGACCAGGCGCACGGCAGCCGCACCATGATCGGGCGGCATCGACCACGATGCGCGGGCAATGGTGGCACCGTTCGACATGGCCTTGGCCAGGGCGTCCTTGTCTGCCGTCACGGCATAGAAGGCGCCAACGCGATCACGATAGAGGCCAAAGTTCTTGTCGCACGAATAGGCGACCAGCGCCTCGGGCACGGCGGCAAGCACCTTGCGCAGGCCATAGGCATCGGCTTCCATTCCCTCGCCCAGGCCCTGATAGGCCAGGTCGATCAGCGGCAGCACACCCTTAGCCGCCAGCAGCGGAGCGATTTCGTCCCACTGCGCCGGGGTGTAATCCACGCCGGTGGGGTTGTGGCAGCAGCCGTGCAGCAGCACCAGATCGCTCGCTTCGGCCTCTTCCAGCGCGGCCTTGAGCGCGGCCAGATCGGCGGTGCCATCGGCGGCGGTGTGCTTGAAGGTCTTGAGTTCGAGCCCGGCGGCGGCCACGATCTGGGCATGGTTGGGCCACGAAGGGGTACCCATCCACACGCGCTTCACGCCCGCGCGCTTGGCCACTTCGATCGCCAGCCGCACCGCGCCGGTGCCGCCTGGCGCCTGCATGCCGTCTACCTTGGCGGCATCGAAATCGGCGCCAAACACATAGGGGACCAGCGCGTTGACAAAGCCCATGTCGCCTTCAGGGCCAAGATAGGCCTTGGAGTCCTGCTCGTTGAGCAGCTTGGCTTCGGCGGCCTTGATCGCCTTGAACACCGGGGTTGCGCCATCGGCGGTGCGATAGACGCCCACGCCAAGGTCGATCTTGGTATCGCGCGGATCGGCATTGTGCAGCTTGATCAGCGCCAGCAAGGCATCGGCCGGTTGCGGAGCCAGGTTTTCGAGCATGGGGATTTTCTTTCACGGCTGACTGAAAGGAACGCCGCCCCCATGCCGCCGCCAGCGCCCCGGCGCAAGAGGGTTTGCACCCCGCCGCGCCAAGGCGTCAGACGATCAGAATGGCATCCCCCTTAGAACGGCATCCACGTCTGCTTGCGGCTGAACTTCATGTAGCCCGCGTTGATGCCCAGGCGCAGGCCCGCGCCCATGCGCACCGGGATCAGCACCACATCACCGCGGCGCAGATAGCTGACATTGAAGCCGCCGATCAGGTAGGCCTGCCCCTCGCCCGCGCCAAAGCGATGGTACATGTCGGCCGTGTCATAGAGATTGTAGACCAGCACAAAGGTATTGCCGGCATTGGCCCCGGCATCGAATCCCACCGAAGGCCCGGTCCAATAGACCGGCATGTCGCCCTCCACCTTGTGGTGCAGCGTGCCCGAGCCATAACGCAGCCCGACCACCAGTGCGCCACCGGCTTCACGCCCGGTGATATAGCCCACCGGCTCACCCTGCTTTTTCAGGATGTCGCGGATCATCATGGCCAGGCCTTTGGCGCCCTTGCCGAACACGCCCTCGGCCGCGCCGATCAGATCGTCTTCATGCCACGATTGCCCGGCAGCGCCCGGCTGGGCACCGGCAGTGCCGGCCGGCGGCGGGGCAGCGCCCATCGGCGCCGGGCTCGCATAGGGTGCGCCGCTTGCCGGCGGTGTCGCTGGCGGCGGGGTGTAGGGCGCTGGCGTGGCGGGGGCTGGGGCCGCGTTGGGTTGCACCGGCGTGGCGCGCGGCGCGGCCGGCGTGGTACCGGGCTGCGGCGCCAGATCGCTGTCGATCGCCGAATTGGGATCGATCGTCTGAACCTGCGCCTGGGCCAGCGGGGCGGCAAGCAGGGAAAGACCCGCCAGCCCCAGGGCCAGGCGATAATGGATGGCACGCTTCATCTTGTTTCCCGTCCCCTAACTGCGAACGCCGATTGCGACAGTGACCCGGCTCAATGGTGGTTCGACATGGCGCCAAGGTGGCGCCACGGCAATCCGATTGTTTCCATCCGCCACAGGTTCGCCCCGCGACAATGAACGGGCGATGAGCCGAGTCGAAATTGCGCCCAACCGGCCACGCACCGCGCCAGCCAGCCGAAAGGGCGGCACCACACCGCCACACAAAGCTGTCCACAGCCCCTGCGCCATCCTGGGGAAAAATCACAAGACAGCGCTTGCCCCGCCCCACAACCCCCGTTATAGGCCGCCCTCGCCGCTGCGATCCGGAGACGTGGGTGAGTGGCTGAAACCAACGGTTTGCTAAACCGTCGTACTGGTAAATCCGGTACCGAGGGTTCGAATCCCTCCGTCTCCGCCAGGCCCCCGTTCCCAGGGGTCCCCAGAAGTCCACTGGGATTGACAAAACCCTTATAAAATCGAGGATTTCCCGCTTCGGCTCGTTCCTACCGGTTCGTGCCCCTCCGCTGGTCGTGGGGTATGAAAACGGGGTATCGGGTCTCAGAAATGGGGTATCCGAACGCCATGTTGAACGACGCCAAAATCCGCGCGGCAAAGCCCGGGCCAAAGGCCTATAAGCTTGCGGATGCGCACCAGCTTTATCTTTACGTTTCACCCCAGGGCGCGAAGCTCTGGCGGATGAAGTTCAAATTCGACGGGAAAGAGAAGACGCTGTCCCTGGGGCCCTACCCCCTCGTCAGCTTGATCGCGGCGCGGGAGAAGCGGGACGACGCGCGTCGGCTGCTCGCCGAAGGCCTGGACCCCACGGTCGAGAAGAAACTCAAGATCAAGGCCAATGTCGAGGCTTCGCGCAACACGTTCGAGAAGGTCGCGCGGGCCTGGCACGAGATCAATGCTCCGCAATGGGCCAAGGTTCATGCCGCCGACGTCATCCGGTCGCTGGAGCGGGACATCTTCCCGGCCATCGGTTCGTTGCCGATCACGGCGATAACGCCACCCAAGATATTGGAAGTGCTGCGCGCCATCGAACAGCGCTCTGCCATCGAGACAGCCAAGCGCGTGCGGCAGCGGATTTCTGCGATCTACGCTTATGCGATCGCCAGTGGCATTGCCCAATCCGATCCTTCCGAGAAAGTTGGCGCCGCGCTAAAGCCGATGCCCAAGAAAGGGCGCCAACCCGCGATTACGGATATTGCCGAACTGCGCCGGATGCTGGCGAAGGTGGACGATGACTTCGCGCGGCCCATTACACGCCTCGCGCTTCGCCTGATCGCGCTGACGGCAGTGCGCCCGGGTGAACTGCGCGGTGCAATGTGGTCGGAGTTCGAAAATCTCGATGGCCCACTGCCCCTCTGGCGCATTCCGGCTGCGCGCATGAAGGGTGACCGGGACCGCAAAGACGAAGCTGGGGGTGATCATCTGGTGCCCCTCGCAACCGAGAGCGTTGCCGTGCTGCGCGCGGCGTGGAAGTTGAGCGGTCGCGGCGAACTGGTTTTCCCAGGCAATCGTCAAGCCCATCGCCCGATGAGCGAGAACGCCTTGGGGTATTTGCTCAACCGGGCGGGGTATCATGGCCGCCATGTACCCCATGGCTTCCGCGCCGCCTTTTCGACGATCATGAACGAATGGGCCAAGACACATGGGCGGCCCGACGATCGCGAGGTCATCGATCTGATGCTGGCGCATGTCCCGACCAACAAGGTCGAAGGCGCTTACAACCGAGCGGCCTATATGGAACGGCGGCGGGAACTCGCGACCATCTGGGCAGGACTGGTTACGCGTGGGCTGATCGAGCCAGACGCCCTACTCCCGCTTCCCAGCAAACTTAGCCCGTTCAAACGATCGGCCCCATCATCAACGCCGGTCCGACCGATGCTGCGCCTGGTAAAATGAGCCCTTGAGCCCTGTCCTTTCCTACCGCGAGCTATCGCGATCCTACAGGAACTCTCACCAAGCACAGTCTAGCCGGGCATTGTGGCAAAGACCGCCTATGATTTTGAACATGAGCGCTTTTTCCGGGGCTTGCGTCGGCGCGATCGTGCGGTAATCTGTGCGCGCGCCATGGTTGCATGGCGCCGAGGCGTGAGAACCTCGTGCGAGACGAAATCGATCCGCCATCACCAGGCCGGGTGGCCGACGCGCATGTCCAAGCCGTTCGCGGCTAAAGGCGTTGGCGCATGTGCTCGTGCATGTTCTCAACACCCGGCTTTTGCCGGCATCGCCTCGCCAGAAGCGAGGAGATGCGACCGATGCGATCCACAGCCGGGATTGGCGCCCTGCGCCGCACACCATGCATCTTGGGCTAGGGCTTGCGTGCTTGCCGCTCGAGGAAGGCGAGCCACTGCCGCCCACCCATGATCGCGTGGCGTCGACCGAGACGACTGTCGAACACCTTTACCGCAGTGAACGGCCTGGCCTCCTGCGTTTTCTCCACCGTAGGGCGACTGTCGAACGCACAGAAGACGTCGTCCAGCAGATCTTTACGCGAATCGTTGCACGCACCGCGACCGAAAAAATATCGCTCGAGGCACCGGGCGCCTATCTGCGCCAGGCGGCCCGCAATCTCCTGCGTGATGAGGCCCGCGCGGCGGCTCGAACGCATCATGCCCAACATGTGTCGATCGACGATGTGGAAATAGGCAGTGGCGATCCGATCGCTGCCCTCGAAGCGCGCGACGACCTCGCGCGGATCGAACAGGCCGTGCTTCGACTCAAACCGCTGACCCGGCAGATATTTCTCGCTTGCCGCCTCGATGGGTATAGTTACGCGGAAATCGCGGAACAGACAGGGCTGAGCGTGCGAGGCGTGGAAAAGCAGATGAGCCGGGCGATCAAGCAACTCGGGCGACACCTTCGTCATCATGACTGACGCCTCCGATCCGATTCCCCGCCGGATTCATGATGCTGCCGGTGACTGGTTGCTGCGCCGCCAGCAGCATGGCTCGCCAGAAGTCGAGCGCGCATTTGCCGCCTGGATTGCAGCCGACCATCGCCACCAAATCGCCTATGTTCAGATCGAGCAGCAATGGAGAGACAGTGAGAGACTTGCTGCCAGTGCCGTCGGCCAGACTCGAAAGCTGATCCGCGCACCTTTCCTGATGCGGCACAGCACCCATGTAGCGGCCGCCAGTCTCGGCGTTGTCGTCCTTCTTGGAGTCGGAACGGCAAGCTGGGTGCGATACGGGGCGCCTTTCGCGCTAATTTCCCCGGCCCAAGCGGCAACTTACGAGACCGCACTCGGCGAAATCAGGACGGTATCGCTGCCCGATGGGTCGCAACTCACCCTCGATACCGCAACGCGCGTGCGCGTGACCCTTTCCGCCCATGAGCGGCGCATCTCGCTGGAGCAAGGTCGCGTGCGCTTTCGTGTTGCGCCCGATAGCCGCCGCCCCTTTACCGTCGCGGTGCCCGGCGGCGCAGTTGCGACCGGCAGCAAGCTGTTCGACGTCAGCCTGGCAAGCGGGAGGCCAGTCGTCACAGTGCTCGAGGGGCAGGTCATACTTCCCCATAGTGCCGATGATGCTTCCCGACCGGGCCGCCCCCTTGCTGCGGGACAGTCGCTCGACCTGACCGATCCGGCCCGGCCCCATGCTGTACCAGCCGGCGAGACCCAGTGGACTTCCGGCATGCTGGCACTCGACGGCACGCCGCTGGGTGACGCAGTCGCAGCCATCAACCGCTACAACCGCCGCCAGTTGCGCCTGGCTGAGCCTGATCTGGGTCGCTTATCCATCACTGGCGCGTTCCAGGTGCGTGATCCGGAAGCGTTTGCGCAAGCTGTTGCGGCCACGTTCACGCTTGGCATCGACCGATCTGATCCAGGCATTATCGTTCTTCGACCACCACAGTAGGGCATTTTTTGCGTCGTTGAAAAAATCTGTCGGGGGTTTTCGGTCCCCGGCGTCTCCCCGCCAACCAGCCACGTCGTGGCCAGGGGGGAGACAGAAAAATGGTACGACTTCATAGCAAATGGCCGCTGGTCGACAGCATTGTCGCCGTGGCGCTGCTCGCGGGCCCTTCGGTCGCACAAGGTGAGGAAGCAGAGCGCCGCAAGTTCGACCTGCCGGCGCAAGGACTTGGCCAAGCGCTCAAGACGCTGGCCCTGCAATCACGCGTCACGGTCGTGGCCGACGCCAAGGTCTTGAGCGACAAGCAGGCTCCGGCGCTGCGCGGTGTCTACACCGTCGAGGAAGCGCTGCGGGTCTTGCTCGACCGATCGGGTCTGACCTACACCCGCATCGATGGTGGATTTGCCGTCCGCCAGAGCCGCGCCAGCGGCGCTGCCAGCTCGCCAGGCGAGCCGCAGGACATCGTCGTCACAGGCAGCCGGCTGCGCGGTGCCGCAATCGCGTCCCCGGTCGTGCGGATCGGGCAGGACGATATCCGCAATTCGGGTCAGGCTGACTTGGGCGATGTCGTCCGTCGCATCCCGCAGAATTTTGGCGGCGGGCAGAACCCGGGCATCGGCATGAACGTGCCGGAAGCCAGTGGCGTCGACATAGGGGGCGGATCGGCGATCAATCTACGCGGGTTGGGCAGCGACGCGACATTGACGCTGCTCAACGGCCGCCGCCTTGCCTACACGGCGGTCCGGCAGAGTATTGACGTTTCGGGCATTCCAGTTGCCGCAGTCGACCGCATCGAAGTCGTGCCGGATGGCGCTTCGGCAATCTATGGCTCCGACGCGGTCGCCGGTGTCGCCAACGTTATCTTGCGTCGCGACTACGACGGCCTGGAAACCAGCGCCCGTCTCGCCGGAACCACGGACGGCGGCGACTTCCAGCAACAATATGGCGCTTTGGCGGGACGCCAATGGGCCTCGGGCGGGCTATTTGCGGCCTATGAATATGGCAGCAACACTGCAATCCGCGCGAGCCAGCGGTCCTATGCGGCCACGCGCTCTCCCGGCCTCGACCTGTTTCCGGCACTGCGCCATCACAGCGTTGTAGCCAGCGGTCACCAGGACATGGGCGGCGGCCTGACCTTCTCGGTCGATGGGCTCTACAATGTCCGATGGAGCGACCTTACTTTCCCGACAGTGGCCGGCGGCGATCTTGACCAGGGCAAGGCCACCTTCTCATCAGTCGACAAGTCTTTGGGCATTGCTCCCACGCTAACGCTCAACCTTGCGCACGGCTGGCAGATCGCGCTCGGTGGAACCTACGGAAAAGAACGGGTCGACTTTCATCAAGTCGAATGCGCCTTGTCCGTCTGCAGCGATTCCGGTCCAAGCTTCTATCGGAACACCGCCAAGTCGATCGAAGTCAATGCCAATGGCGATCTGTTCAGGCTGCCCGGCGGCATAGCCAAGATCGCCATTGGTGGTGGCTATCGCGGTGTCGGTTTCATCCGGTATGGCGGGGCCGGGTTCGCGGCGAACACCAGCGCAACGCGCGACAATATGTTCGCTTTCGGCGAATTGAGCCTGCCCCTGATCGGCCCTGGCCAGAATCTGCCCCTGGTCAACATGCTCGATGCCAGCGCCGCCCTGCGCTATGAGCGCTATCCCGGCATCGGTCAGGTCGCCACGCCCAAGCTTGGCCTGTCATGGGCGGTGACCCCCGACATCAGCCTGAAAGGCAGCTGGGGCAAATCGTTCCGGGCACCGACGCTCTATCAGCAGTACCAGCCCCGCTCGGTATACCTGCTGCCACCTGCAGCATTGGGCGCGAGCGGAGCATCGGCCACCGCCGGGGCAATCCTCATTCTTGGCGGCAATCCCGACCTCAAGCCGGAAAAGGCGACAACCTGGTCCGCCACGCTTGCCCTGCATCCACGCGCGCTGTCGGGGGCCAGCCTCGAAATCAGCTATTTCAACGTGCGCTATCGCGATCGGATCGTGACTCCGATCACCCTGCTGGCCCAGGCATTGAGCAATCCCATCTACCAGAATCAGATCGCCTTGAGTCCAAGCGCGGCGGCGCAAGCGGCCACGATCGCGGGCGCTAGCACGTTCCTCAATGCGACCGGCGTCGCTTACGATCCGGCGAATGTGGTGGCCATTGTCGACAATGCCAATCTCAATGCCGGGCGCCAGCGGGCGCGTGGCGTCGATGTGCTGGCGAGCTACGATACAGCGCTGGCATCGGACCAGAAACTGCACCTCTCGTTCGACTTTGCCTATCTTGAAAGCGACCAGCAACTCAGCGTGGATCAACCGACCTATGACCTGGCTGGCACCATCTTCAATCCGCCGCACTGGCGCGGACAGGCCGCCGCCGCCTGGACCGGCGGAAACCTGACGCTGGCAGCCAATGCCAATTACACCGGCAGTGTCCGCGACACGCGGTCGACGCCCGCCGTGCAAATCGGCGCGATGACCACGCTCGACCTCACTGCGCGCTACCGGATCGATGCCGACGCACCGCTCGGCGGTCTCGCGTTCACGCTCTGGGTCCAGAACTTGTTCAACGCCAAGCCGGATCCGATCGCGACATCGCTTCCGTATGACACGCCTTACGATTCGACGAATTATTCGCCGGTCGGCCGGATGATCGCTTTCGGGATCACCAAGCAATGGTGAGCCCGACCCGTCGGGCCCATCTCGGCGTTGTGGTTTGCCTGCTGCTTCCCGGCGCAGCATGGGCCAACTGCGAAGACGTGCTGCCCGCCCAACGCGCCCCGCTCTCGTCGCGTCGCAATCTCACGGCAGAAGACCTCATCCAGCTCCGCGAGATCGGCGATCCCGATTCAGCGGTTTTCAATGGACCAAGTCCTTTCGCCGTTTCGCCCGATGGAGAAAGCGTCGCCTATATCGTCAACCGCGCCGACCTTGGGACGAACAGCTATTGCCGTGCACTGGTCGTAAGCCGGCGGTCAGGGTCTGGCCCGCCCCGCGTCCTTGATCGCGGCGGCGAGCTCATCACGATCATGGACGAACTGCGCGGCTTCTATGTTCCGAGCGGCGCTGCACGCACAATCGTTCCAATCTGGTCACCCGATGGAAGCGCAATCGCCTACCTCCGGCGCGACAAGGGCGTAACCCAGGCGTGGGTGGCCCAAGCCGACGGCAGCGGCGCGCACACGGTCACGCAATCGGCCGTCGATGTCGAAGCTGTGGCGTGGAGTCCGGACGGACGCCGCCTGCTTTACGGCACGCGCAAGGACGCGGCGGCCGTGCAGGCTGCGCTCGATCGTGAGGGCCAATCGGGCTGGCTCTACGACCGCCGCGTTTCGCCGGAGATTTCCGCGCGACCACTGGTCGCGGCCACTCCGGAGCTGGACACCCAAGCTGTCGATATGCAATCGCGCGTGGTCATGCCGACCGACGCTGCAGAACGATCGGCCGTAGAGCGGGCTGCGCCGCCTGACATGCCGGTCGATCCGCAAGCCGTCGGTGATGACGGTCGCAGGGCCTTTCTCGAACGTTCCAGCACGTCGCCGCTAACCCCGGCCCAGCTTGTCGTCGCGCATCGAGGCAGCATTCGCCGTTGCGGCGCCGAGGCCTGTGCCGGCGGGATTGTCGCGCTGTGGTGGCACGGTGCATCGGTGCTGATACTGCGTCGCGAGGGATGGGCCAAGGAAACCATGGCACTCTATCGCTGGCAGCCAGAGAGTGACCGCACCGAAACCGTGCTGCGCACCACGGCGGTCCTTCACGGCTGCGTCATCGCTGGAGCCGAACTGATCTGTACCCACGAGGACAGCACGACGCCGCGCAAGGTCGTCGCGATCGACACCGCAAACGGCCGGATGCGCACGATGTTCGATCCCAATCCCGAATTCGCCGCAATCCGCCTGGGCTCCGTGACCCGTCTCAAATGGCGCAACGATCTGGGCCTCGAGGCATGGGGTGATCTGGTCCTGCCCGCCGGACACAAGGCAGGCAAGAAACTGCCGATGGTCGTGGTGCAATACCACAGCGACGGGTTTCTGCGGGGTGGCACCGGAAACGACTATCCGATCTTCCTGCTCGCCCAGCGCGGGATTGCCGTGCTCAGCACCGAGCGGCCCAATTTCTTTGCGGCCGCCTTCCCGCAGCTTAAGACCTGGTACGAGATCAACGCCGCCAATCAGAAGGACTGGGCCGAACGGCGCAGCCTGCTCTCGTCGGTGCTGACCGGCGTCACAATGGCTGTGCAGCAAGGCGACATCGATCCCGCGCGCGTCGGCATCACCGGCCTGAGCGATGGTGCTTCGACCGTGGAGTTCGCCTTGATCAACTCCAAAGCCTTTGCCGCAGCGGCCCTGAGCACCTGCTGCATCGAACCCAATACGACCGCAACCCATGGTGGGATCGCCTGGGCGGAATGGTTGCGCGGAATGGGCTACCCGCCTGCGACCGACGACAACCCGGACTTCTGGCGCGCCATGTCGCTGGCGCGCAATGCAAAACGGATCGACACGCCCCTGCTCATGCAACTCGCCGACGACGAGTTCCGTCTGGCGCTCGAAGCCTTCGCCGCACTGCACGAGCAGAACAAGCCTGTCGAAATGTACGTCTATCCCGACGAGTATCACGTGAAATGGCAGCCGATTCACCGCCGCGCCGTCTACGAGCGGAACCTCGACTGGTTCGCCTTCTGGTTGCAGAACCAGGAAAATCCCGATCCTGCCAAAAGCGCGCAATATCGCCGCTGGCAGGCGATGCGCACGGGATCGCTGCCATCGCCTGCGCCGGAGCCGATTCGCTAGTCCTGCGCGCGCGCCCATGCTTCGGCGTCGAGCAATTCCATGACGCGCACGAAGTGCAGATCGCGAACCGGGCCGGGCAACGCGAGCACCTTGGCAAGCGCTTCTGTGTCGAGAAGGCCGAAATCGGCGAGGCGGCCGCCCAGCAGCATGTCGCGGATGGTCTGTCGCTGGCGGTCGAAGATTGTCGCGACAAAGCCGGTCGGCGTACCTTTCGAACGACGCGAGACGATGGCCTCGGGCAGATCGGGCGCGAAAGCGCGGCGTGCGATCGCCCTGTCCTGGCCGGAGGCAAGCCAGTGCCAGCTCGGAATGCGCAGACAAGCCTCGACCACAGGCTGCGAGACCAGCGGCGAGATGGCCCGCTGCGGGGCCTGTGCGTTGATCGCCTCCACCAGGTTCTGTGCCGGGACCAGCAAGGCAACATGGCTCGCCCTCCCTGGCAGGACACCGGGCGGCGGCAGCAGCCAAGGGTGCACATCGGCCGGGTCGATGATCGCTTTGGCTTTCAGCGAGAGGAACATAGTGGCCGGCTGCTGACGTGGTGCGGATGAACGCATCCAGGCGCGATAGGCCGCGCGCCAAGCCAGCTGCCATGTCCCAGTCTGCCCCAAGTCCCCAAGCGCTCGTGCAGCGTGCCAGAATCGGCTGTCCGGACCACTCGTGGCAAGGCAGTCCGCCAGGATCGCGATCGTCCGCGAGGCAAAGAAAACATTGTCGCCGCCCCCGCCATCGATGAGAGCATCAGCGCCGCAGCGGGCGGCGGCGTCGGCCGCGACCGCATCCTGCGCCTGGGTGAAGCAGCGATGCACGGGATAGGGCATGTGGGCGGCGCCGGAGCGACGCACATCGATGCGCTCGAGATCGAACGTGCCTGCCAGTAGCTCCATGCCAGCCGATTCAGCGACCATTTCGGCGTAGCGCCGCTCGTCGCTCGCCGCATCGTCGCCCACGAGGTTGAGCCCGACGACATGGGCGTTGCCGGCCCTCAGGCTGGTCGCCACTATGGCTGAATCAAGTCCACCAGACAGCAGCAGCACGACCCGGTCATGGCCGACAACACGAGCGCGCACGGCCCGCTGCACCGCGTCGCGCAGCGTTCCCGCTGCCAACGTGGCATCATCGATCACCTGGTCTCGATCAACAAAGTGCCACGGCGACCACAGTGTCGCGCACTTCACCCCATCCGCCGTGACGAGCAGGCGATCGCCGCCACGCAGTTCCCGCAGGCCATTCAGGCAGGTCTCACTGCGCCGCCATTCGGGGTAGGCGATATGACGTGCAAGCGCGCCGGGATCGACGGGAAAGCGGCAACCCAGCGCTGCGAGTAGGGCCAGATCGGACGCGACGACGAGCGTGTCTCCGACCTGAGCATGATAGCAACCGAGATCGCCCAGCGGCGACCGCACGATTGCAACGGCCTCGTCACCAGTAGTGAAGGCGACGTAACTGCCCCAGTTACGCTCGATCAGCACTGCCCCGCACGACCGGACGATGGCTGTCCATACTGCCTCATCGAGCATGCTTGCCGGTTGCGTGCCATGGCGGTCGAACAGTTCACCGATCACCACATGGCCGCCGGCATGAACCAGCACATGCGGGTGGTCGCTCCACAGCTTGAAGCGTTCGCCATCGACCTGCGGCGTGAGCGCGGCGGCAGCCTCGTGCCCCCTATCGATCCAGCGCGGCAGGAGCGGCTGACCTTGGGTCGCGATCAAGGCAAGAAAGCGGCGGCGTTTCATAGTATGAGAATCGGCGTGAATGTCCGCACCATGTCGAAGCGGTCGTTGACCAAGCGATCGTCATGCTGGACCCAGCAATGCGCGGAAAAGGGCCCGAGTTGCACACCCAGCACGATATCGGGCTGCAGGCCTTTTGCGATCATGGTCGACGCCACCGCCAGTGAATGCGCCAGGCAGTTGTCGAGCTGGGTCGCGAAACGGGAAGCCCCAATGAAACCGGCCATGATCTGCGCGACGTGGGCATCGGACGGCATCGAAGATGTCGGCAGACCTGCCTTGCGGCGGGACAACCAGGCCAGTGTTCGCCCCAGACCCGTGGTTTTCAAACGCAGGCGCACATAGGTCAGGCCATACAAGGCTCTAATCGTTGCAGCGCCCCCGGGAGCAGCAAGACCCAGATCGAGAATACTTGTCTGGGGTATCCGGATAGCGCCGCACGCGGTCGGCGCTTGCGAACTGGTCGAAGGAGTGAGCAGGCCATGCGCCAACAGACCCTGCAGTTGCGCGTCCTGCGGTGCCGGGTCTCCGCCTTCCACCCAGGCGCTAAAGTGGCGCTCGGCGCCGGGTGCCAGACAGAAGTAGCGATCCGCAAGGATATCCAGGAAAATGATCCGGTCGCCGACACGGCAGAAGGAGATGCCTTGGCGAAGTGCGAAGCCCATGATGGTCGAAACCCTGGATCGGCGCGCGATCTCGTATGACCGCGCGCCGAAACCATCAGTCTTCGGCAATGCCGAAAAGCTGCTGGCTGTTCTTGGAATCGATCACCAGGCCGGCGCCGCCCTTGGTTTCGATGGTTGCGGTGCCGAGGTCGATCACTTCGTCTTCACGTTCCATGATGCTCTCCTTCGTCTTGCTGCGAGATGCAGCCCAGGCAGACTATGGAGGGCAGTCGGCTATCCGAACTTTATACGGATTCTATATCGACTTTGTTTTCGGCAATGCGCGCCAGCAGGCATCACTCCGCCCGGTAGACCGCCCGCACGATATCGGCGGCGGCACGGCGGCGGCGGCGGTGATAGCGACGGCACAGGACTTTCAGATTACCGCGCTCGGCCGCACTGACAGCTGCTGACAGTGCGGCCAACTCGGCATTCGTCCCGGCGATCACATGGCATTCAACGGTCCGGACGGCATGCAGCCTGGCATTGAGCCGGTCCATCGCGAGCGCGTGCTCGCGATTGGTGGAGCGACGCGCCACAGCCAGAAACAGCGCCGCAACCCGACCGGGAAGAGTAGCACCGTCCGGCAGATCGCCAACCACCGACGACGCCACCGATGGCCAGGCACCGATCGCAAGCAGCAAAAGGTCGTTCGACCAATCGTAGAGATCCTCGAGCCCGGGTTCATCGAGCGACGGAAGATGGAACCCACCAGCCAAGCGAGTCTCCACCAAGCCCTCACCAGTCAGCCGATGGAGCGCATCCCGCACCGGCGTCACGCTCGCCGCCATTGGCGCAGCCAGGACCGCCGGATCGAGCCGGTCACCTGGCCGAAAATCGCGGCTCATGATCCGCGCGCGCAAAGCCTGATAGACTCGCTCGGCAGTAATCCCGGCATTCATCCCGCTGCTCGCTGTTGCTGCACATACGTTTCGACCAATACCTGCTGGTCGGGTCGCAGTGCGTCGATCGCGCCAAGAGGATGCTTCGCGCGCCCGTCGAGCAGCACAGAGGGGCATTGGCCCTCGAAATTGCCCAGGTTGGGCCGATGTTGGCGATAGCCAACCAGTGCCGCCAGATCGGGCGCGAAGTGACGGGCAATGTCTGGCGGATAGGCCAGCCATTGGTTCTCATAGGGCTTGAGCCAGCCCAACGCGTAGCCGACGACAAGGCCGCGTCGCACGTCCCGCGTTCGGTTTGCGCCGGCGCCATGCAGGGTAGAGCCGAGAAAGAGCAATGCCGAGCCTGGCGACATTTCCGCGGCAATGGGAGCGCCGACCGGCTCGGTCAAGGCGTTTGCGCCATGGCTGCGTGGCCAGATGCGCGTAGCGCCATTGGCCGCAGTGAAGTCCGTGAGCGGCCACATTACGTTGACGAGATATTCGATCTCCCCGACCGGGCCACGCCACATATCCTGGTCACGATGCGGAACCTGAGCGGGTGCGCCGGGATGAATCGCGATCGCCTGCGTCGTGTTGAGCTGAATGCACTCGCACCACCGCGCCAGCACAGCTTTGACAATGCCCAGAACAAGCCGATGCTGGACCAGGGCAGCTGCGCCGGTTGCGCGCGTGAGCAGGCGGCCGAAGCGCTTGGTGGTTGTGCCATAAAAGCCCCCTTCACCAAACGGCGTGGCGGCGAAATCAGCCGCCAGCTCGGCGTCGAGCGCATGAATCTCGGCGACAGGTATCGCATTGGGAACGATGCACCAACCCTGTTCCAGGAGGTCGCGTAGATGTCGGGCGATCTCGCCGGAAGGCTCGTGTCTGTCGATCACCATCGTTCTCCTTGGCATCACGCCACGATCCAATGCCTGCCCCGGGTAGAGCCCTGGCGCTGGATGCCGGCCGCCGCGAGCAGGCCGGGCGTGTCCGCAGTGATGTCGATGCGCAGCGCCACCAGCACGCTGCTGCCGATGCGCTGGGGCAGTCCGAGTGGGCGGCAATGCCAGCCGAAGGTCAGAATCTGATGGAACCAGCCCATCTCGGCAATCGCGCTGTAAGCCGAGATGCCGTGATCCAACGCATAGTCGACGAGCCGGGCGACGAGGGTATCGCGCACCGCGCGACGCTCGGCTGCCTGCAGCCGGCGGTCGAGGCAGAAGCGGGTGATTTCCAGGATGTCAGTCGCGCGTGGCGGCCCATCCTCACAAAGATGCGGATACAAGCTGTCGAGAATATGGGGATGCACAGTTGGCAGCAGCCTCGCCGAACCAAGATGCCCGCCATCGGCTTCCGCCAGGATCAGATACCTGGCGTTGGGATCGTCGAACTGGTCGATTTCATAGCGTCCGGCCAGGACCGGGACATCCCATTTGAGCAAGTCGACAAAGACCGATTTGCGCGCGGCGAACATCGCACGCAACGCGGCGTCCGGTGCCGACAGCGGCCCCGCTGCTGGTAATGATGGCAATGGCAGGACATGCGGCATCGTCGGACTCCCTAGGCGGTGTTCGGCCCAGGGTCGGTGAGATGTCGATCATTGCGCTATTCCCGAAAAGGGGCATAGCGGCGGCGGAAAATATCCAGGAAAGTCAGGGTTCCGTCGAACAGCGCCCGGATCACCAGCAATGTCCGCTTGTTCACGCCATAGCGCGCACAGGCCTGCTTGATATGCCGGGCCACCGTCTCTTCACTGATTCCGAGGATGCGGCTGATTTCCCAGTCGCTCTTGCCGCGCGCCACCCAGAGGATGCAATCGCGCTGGCGGTCCGTCAGCGCCGGTCCTGGATAGGGCAGATGCCCACCCCGTCCCGACCAGAGCCGGCGCGCGGCTTCGAACGCAAAATTGCCTGCGAGTTGTGCGAGCGGCAGCATGACCTGCGGCAGCGGTCGCCCTACCTCGCAGGCAAACGAACACGAACCACACGCCTCGCCTGGAACATGGGCAGGGACTGTGAAACCGTCGCCGACACCATGTGCGCGCCCGAGCGCAAGAATATGATGATCTCCTGGTGTCAGCGGGATCATCGCCGCCATCCGCGACCAGGGAAAGCCGATGCTGGTGACATGGCTGGCGCGGTGCACCGGGTCACTCACACCAAGGGCGTTCTCGTCATAATAGTCCGCCCAGCGCTGCGGATAATTATGCAATCGGATCGCCGCATCACCGGCCATGGCTACATCGACATGATGGCTGAGCGCGAAATACTGGAAGCCCAGTTCCACGCTGATGGCGGCCATAGTGACCGTCAGGTCCTCGGCACTGCCGACCGTCTCGACGATACGCGCAAGCTGTATCGCCATGCCCGAATAAGGCATCTGGCCTTGTTGCGACCGTCGGCGGTGTCTCGTGCTGCCCGGAGCCCGGCGATCGCCCTTCCCTCATCCTGCGGCCCAGGCGGCGGGGCCTCAATCCGTCGCCGGGCGAGTCCTGTCATGGGAGCGTCATATCATCTCCTGAAATTGCCTAGAAGCGCCCTTGGGCTGCGCACCATGCAAGTCGCCGCACATTTCGTGGGTTTCAGCCCATGACGCTGCTGCGGGCGTGGCGCGAGAGCGCCGCTTATGCGCGGCTGCGCGGTATCGATCGCGCTGGCCTGATGTGGGAGTGGCTGCGTCGCGATCCTGATTACATCGCCTGGCACACCCGGGCGAGCAGCGCTACCCGCGGCATTGCGGACCCGCGCGCGTGGGGGCTGCACTTTCGCTGAAGATCCGGCCCGGTCAGCACCCGAGGCGCGGATCATCTGGCATGCCGATCTCGATCCCACAACACTGTGCGTTGCGGCGATCCCGACCGATCGCGCCGATCCCGATGGCCTTGATCTGGAACGAGTCGCCCCCTGGCTGACCGTCGTCACTGATACGAGAGGATGTGACCATGCCGTTCTCTCGGACGGTCGCCACCATATCCGCCTCGATTTGGCGCAGGGCCGACTAGCCGGCGAGACACTGGTCCATCTGCACTACCGACTACACGGGCTTGGCAACGCCGAGATCGGCCTCCTGCCGCTGCGCCGCCTCCTTCATTTCCAGCGCCATCACCGCTTTGCGCACTCGCTGTATCCGCCCGATCCCTGGATCGAACGCGGTATCCAGTTGCTCCGCACCCATGACGGGCTCGCCGCCGGCGCAACCCAACGCGAGATCGGCGCCGTGCTGTTCGGCGAGGCGCGTATCGCCGAGGACTGGAACGACCGATCCGACTCACTGCGGTCGCGAATCCGGCGGCTGGCGCGCGAAGCAAAGGCCTTGGCGTGGGGCGGATATCGTGACCTCATCCGACGGCAAGCGCGATTGCCGTCCAAGCCCCAGGTTCATGGTGAACACTCCCGCAGCGATCCAGTCTGATCCTTGGCGCCCCGGCCCTGACGGCGCGACCACGCTCTATGGCTCGGCGACGGCAAAGACTGACTGTCGACTTTGCCACCGAGCCCAACCCTCACCGAATCTCGTCCTGTCAGCGACGATCGGCTGGCGCGGGCGGACGGGCCGTGCCCGTCCTTGACGGGGTCGCCGCGCATGTGCGCGGCGGCGCTGTTGGTGGCCTCTCCCGGTCAAGCGCGGGTGGGCGGCGCTCCCTGCTAGGCCCGCCCGCGTCGCCGGCAAGCCGGCCCTCACCTACGCTCGGGACCGGCTCCTCCACTATCGTTCCGGCCCTGCACCACCCCATCGCTGACGCGATGGGTCCCCGGCTTGGGTGCCAGCGCCGCTCGCAGCGGGCCTTTCCGGTCGCATCTTGCCGCCCACCCCCGCTTTTCGGGGAAGCCATGGTGGTTTTTGGGCTGGCTTGAGGAGGTGAACAATGCGTGATTCCACTGGCCAGCGGGTGTGCGGCAAGGGCCGGAAATCCCAAGCGGACAAAAGCGCCGAAGCGTCTCGAGCGAACCTCTATGACGAAATGACCGCACGGATCATCGCCGAGCTCGAGGCGGGTCGCTTCCCATGGGTTCAGCCTTGGGGCCAGCCCGATGCGGGCGGCAGCGCGATCGGTCCCGGCCTGCCCCGCAATGCGCTCACCGCGCGGCGCTATTCGGGCGTCAATGTCCTGATCCTGTGGGGCGCGGTCATCGAGCATGGCTATCCTTCGCAGGGCTGGCTGACCTTCAAACAGGCGCTGGAAGCGGGCGGCTGCGTCCGCAAGGGCGAGCGCGGCACCACCGTCGTCTATGCCGACCGCTTCACCCCCGAAACCGAAAAGGCCCGCGCCCGCGATGAAGGCGGCGAGGCCCGCGCCATCCCCTTTCTTAAGCGCTTCACCGTGTTCAACGTCGCGCAGTGCGAAGGGCTGCGCGCGGGGCTATCCCCCGAACCAGCGCCCTTGCCCGCACGCGAGATTGTGCCGGTCGCCGAACAGGTCATCGCCGCGTCCGGGATCGATTTCCGCATCGGTGGCAACCGCGCCTTCTATGCCCCGGCGCACGACTATGTGCAGGTGCCGCCGCAACCGGCCTTCTTCGAGCAGATCAATTATTACCGGACCTGCTTGCACGAACTGACCCACGCGACAGGCCACGCCTCCCGGCTCGCGCGCAATCTTACTTCCGGCTTCGGCAGCAAAGACTATGCCCGCGAGGAAATGGTTGCGGAAATGGGATCGGCTTTCCTCTGCGCCGCGCTCGGTATCGTTCCGACCGTGCGCCATGCCGACTACCTGGCAAGCTGGCTGGACGTGCTGCGCGAGGACAATCGCGCCATCTTCCGCGCCGCCAGCGCGGCCAGCAAGGCCGCCGACTGGCTGCTGGCAAAACACGCCGCCGCGCAAGTCGAGGCGGTTCAGGCCGAGGCTGTCCAAGGCCAGACGTCCCGTGATGACCTTGGCGAACGGAGGGCTGCAGCATGATCCTGCTCACCCCCGAACTTCGCGCGGCACTGCGGATGAACGCCGACCGTTCCGACGAGCACGTTCATGACCCTGCTCCGGTCGTTAAATTGTTCTCACCCCTCGGCGCGGCGACTTGGCTGGCGACCGAATTGCTGGACGATGGCGATACGCTGTTCGGCCTTGCCGACCTGGGATTCGGGTGCCCCGAACTCAGCTATTTCTCGCTGGGCGAGATCGCGCGGCTGCATTTGCCGTTTGGCCTCACCATCGAACGCGACACCGGCTTTGCGACCAGCACCGGCCTGTCGGTCTGGGCCGACACCGCGCGCCGCGTCGGTTCGATCCAAGCGGCCCAATCGATCATCTGGCGCATCGAATCCGCGCCGGTTCCCGAGCTTCCGACCGATCCCGACGAGTGAAACGGCGGATGACGCGCGGCGCGTAACGCCGCTTTTCGAAAAGCCGGTCCGCCCACCCGGAAAGAGCGACGGACCGGCCCTCACAAGGAGAACTGACATGAAACTCGAATTCATCCCGCTCGACAAGCTGGTCGTAAGCAAGGCCAACATGCGTTATGGCCGGAAGGCGCCCGATGTCTCCGATATCCTGCCGACCGTGCGCAGCCGTGGTATCATCCAGCCGGTCATCGTCCGCCCGAAACCCTGTCCTAATGATGCCGACAGGGGCTATGAAATCATTGCCGGAAGCCGCCGCTTCCACGCCGCCAAGATCGTCGCCGAGGAACGCCACGCAGCCAGGGACGGCGCTGCCGAAGCCGATACCGACATGGCGCTCCTGCCTTGCGCAATCCTCGACGCGGGCGACGATGCCGCCGCCGTCGAAGCCTCGCTGATCGAAAATCTGGCGCGGCTCGACCCCGACGAGGTGACGCAGTGGGAAACTTTCACCCGGCTGGTCAAGGAAGGCCGCAGGCTGGAGGACATCGCCGCCACATTCGGCCTGCCCGACCTTGCCGTTTGCCGCGTGCTCGCGCTCGGCAACCTGCTCCCGGCCATCCGCGACCTGTATCGCCGGAAAGAGATCGACGCGGCCACCGTGCGCCACCTGACCATGGCGTCGAAGAGCCAGCAAAAAGCCTGGCTGGCCCTCGCCGCCGATCCCGACAGCTACGTCCCGACCGGCCATCAGTTGAAGGCATGGCTCTTCGGCGGTCAGTCGATCCCCGCCCGTCACGCGCTGTTCGACATCGCGGCGAGCGGGCTTGCGACTATCGCCGACCTGTTCGGCGATGACCGTTATGTGGCCGATGCCGATGCCTTCTGGACCCTGCAGAATGCCGCCATCGAGACCAGGCGCGCCGCCTACATCGAGCAGGGCTGGGCAGACGCAATCATCGTGCCGCCGTCCGACCATTTCACGGCATGGGAATATGAGAAGGCGGGCAAGCGCAAGGGCGGGCGCGTCTATCTCGACGTGCGCGCCACCGGCGAGGTGATTGTTCACGAGGGCTATATAAGCCGCAAGGAGGCCGCGCGTCTCGCCAGAGCGGAGGGGCGGACCATGGTGTCGGGACTGGGCAGAAGTCCACACGGCCCGAAGTGACATCGACGATGCAGACCTATATCGATCTGCACCGCCACGCCGCTGTCCGCGCGGCGATGCTCGCCCACACCAGGATCGCGCTGCGGCTGATGATCGCCCATGCCATTACCGGCTCGCCTCTCTGGTCGGTCAAGCCCGAACCACAACGCTCAAGCCATGATGCGGTGCGCGAGAGTGTCGAGAATTGCCGCGCCGAGGCGGATTTCGACGAGCATCGCCGCGCGGTCCTGGCGCTTCTCGGCTTCTCGCCCGAGGAGCCCACCGTGACGGGCGGAAACGGCGATGACCATGGTGTGGTCGGCGTGTTCCGGCGCCTGCTCGAGCTTCCCGACATGGTCGTCATGGACGTGATCGCCGTGGTCATGGGCGAAACCCTGGCCGCCGGCAGCGCCGCCGTCGAGGTGGTGGGCAGCGAGATCGGCGTCGATATGGCCCGCTACTGGCAGTCTGACGACGCCTTTTTCGAGTTGATCCGCGACCGCGAGGTGCTGACGCGCATCGTCGCCGAAGTCGCGGGCGAGACCGTCGCCAGTGCCAATGCCGGTGAGAAGACCAAGACCCTGAAACGCATCGTGCGCGATCATCTCGACGGCACCAATGGCCGCGCGCAGCACGAGAACTGGGTGCCACGCTGGATGGCGTTTCCGCCCGCCGCTTATACTGCGCGCGGCAGCGTCCGCACCGTCTCCATCCTTGCCAAGGCGAAGGGCGCGCGCGAGATCGAGGGGCAAAAGCCGGGCGATGACGATCCCGATCCAAGCGCGCCGGGCGCCGTGAAGGCAGCACCGGACCTCGGCGACACGGAGAAGTCAGACAGGCTGGCCGCCTGATCCGTCGCGGGCGGCGGCGCGCAAAGCACCGCCGCCCGCATCCTTGCAACCTTTGAAAATTTCGGCCGCGCGCCCTCGCCCTGTCGGGCTCGGGCGCGCGGTGTTTATTGCGTCCTGGGTTAGTTCACGTGCCCCACCGGTTGTGTCGCTGCTAGCAGGTCGAGAGCGATGAGGACACGCGATCAACAGTACTTCGCGTCCCAGCTCTCATTTCCGCAAGATCAAAGGGCCATACTGGTGTAATCAAGTAGCGCTATAGACTGGAAACGTTTCGCGCTCGTGTCTGGCGCGGGACCCATTTCGTGCATCGTTCGGCGTCATGGAGGGGAAGCATGGCAAAGGTTCGCAATTCCAAAGGGGCCATGACCGTCGTGGCTTATCGCGGCGACGCCAAGACATTGCTTGCTTTCGACCTGACCACGACTGCGGCCCGCACGCACCTTGCGGGTTTCACCATTGCCGTGACGCCGGCGGGCAAACCAACCTATTTCCTGTGGAATCGGCTGCAATTCCGGACCCCGAGCGATCATGCACAGGACCCGTCCGAGCCGGCCCGCTCCACGATCAACGCGCCGCTGCACAAGTTCCGTTGGGTCCATGTGCCAGGCCTCGAACACCAGGGCCTCACGCCCACGCTGGGCACCTACGTCTACACCGTTACGCCGCGCTATTTCGACACGCAGGGCCACCTGCTCCCCCTCGACCCGGCCCTTTCGGTCGATGTCTCGATCCCGGTCGGCCCGTTCGTCAAGGGTGCGCTCAAGCTCGGCTTCACGCGCGGATTCACCCAGAGCCAGGCCTTCGTCGGGCATTTCGGCCTGGACGCCAAGTTCAAGCCGTACCGGGCACCGCTGCAGTTCGACACGTCGGCCATCGCCGGCACCAATGCGCAAGGACAAAGCTTCACCTTCGCGCAGGAATACGAATGGTCGGGGTTCACCGCCCGCGACCGCATTTTCGACATATTGCGCACGGTTGATGCCGACCCGAGCCTGACGCTCGATCTGTTCGCCTACGATCTGAGCGAGCCGGACATTGTCAGGCTGCTTCTGTCCATCGGTACGCGCGCCCGCATCATCCTCGACAATGCCGGTCTTCACCACGGCACCAAGCGCCCGCCTGAGGACCGCTTTGCCGAGCTCTTCGCCGCAGCGGCGGGCGCCGGACGCATCAAGCGCGGCCGTTTCGATCGCTATGCCCACGACAAGATCATGGTTGTCTATCGCCATGGGCAGCCGATCCAGGCACTGACCGGTTCGACCAACCTCTCGGTAACCGGGATCTACGTCAATTCAAACCATGTCCTGGTCTATGAAGATGGCGCCGTGGCAGCACTCTATGCCGATCTTTTCCAGACCGTCTGGGACCAGGACGTGGCCGCCGGTCCATTCCGCCCTTCCCCGCTTGCGACCCAACACCATGGCTTTGCCAGCGCCACCGTCCCGGCGACAAGCATCGCCTTTTCCCCGCACAACGAAGCCGATGCGCGCGCGGGCCTCATGGCGATTGTCACGCGCGCGCAGGCCGAAGCAAATGTTGCCGACAACCTCGGCAGCGTGTTGTTCGCGGTGATGGAATTGCAGGGTGCCGCCGACAATCCCGTCTACACCGCGCTCGGCGCGCTGCACGACAGCGGCACGGTCTTCAGCTACGGCATTTCCGACAATCCCGCCGGTATCGCGCTCTATCCGGTCGGCAAGCCCGGCGGGGTCCTCGTCACCGGCAAGCCCCGGAAGACGCGGCTGCCGCCCCCCTTCAGCCAGGTGCCCAACATCAGCTTGGGCCATCAGGTCCACCACAAATTCGTGGTGTGCGGCTTCAATGGCGATGATCCCATGGTGTTCTGTGGATCATCGAACCTCGCGCTGCTCGGCGAACAGCAGAATGGCGACAATCTCCTCACGATCCGGGATGAAGATGTCGCCACCTGCTTCGCGATCGAAGCGATCGCGCTGGTCGATCACTTTAATTTTCTCGACAGCACGGCGACCCAGGCTGCCGAAATCAAGGGCCGCGACAAGGTCGTGCCGCTGGCATCCCCGCCCGCCGTCAAGTCGGATGCCGCGCGCGAAGCGGGCTGGTTCCTCGGCACAAACGACAGCTGGGCGACCAAATATTTCGACGAGAACGACCTGCATTGTCTCGATCGGCGGCTGTTCGTCCGATAGCCCTTCGCCGCCTCGCCAGACGCGGTTTCCATGGTGGCGGCGCTCTCGTAGACCACCGAAAGAAGCGGACCAGCGAGCATCGTTTCCTTGGTGGGCACGGGACCGAATGCCCGATCGGCGCGATGTGGGGATTGATCGCCCCCCTCTGCCTCTCCCTTGCCGGCCAGCCATGACAGGTGGCGGATGCTGTTCCTTCCAATGTCGCCTCCAACCGTTCCCGGCTCCTCGGGCGCATGACCTGGGACGGCCGCGGTCCGGTCGAAACCATCGCCCGACGGCTTATTTCCCCGCCCGCGCCCACCCCACGCGGTACGCCGCGTGGTGTGGGTGCAGGCTCCTCGCGGTCGCTTGCGCTCGCAAATAAGCCTCTGGCTCCGGTCCTCCGCTGCCGCTTCGGCCTGCGGTTCGCCGGCCCGCTGTGACCGTCCCTTGGGTCCGCCCATCGCCCGGAAACGGTTCGGGGCGACGTATCAAGGAGACGAACAATGCCAGCCATCGGCCATGTCACCCGCGACGGAAACGGCTTCAAGGGCCAACTCCGCACCCTCTCGATCCGCACCGACATCGAGATCGTTCCCAACGTCCGCAAGTCCGGCGATACCCAGCCCGACTACCGCGTCTCGGCGGCCGGTGTCGAGGTCGGGGCCGGATGGATCCGGCGCGGCGAGATGTCCGGCCGCGACTATGTGTCGCTGTCGCTCGCCGCCCCCGAATTCGGTCCGCGCCGACTCTACGCCAATCTCGGCCGCGCCGCCGGGCAGGATGACGAGGACGCCTTCGCGATCATCTGGAATCCTGCCGACTGAGCGGACCGCCCCGCGCCCGAACCGGGCGCGGGGCCTCACGCGATGCGCCGGGTTTGCATAGCGCGCGGGGAGCCTCTGCAGGCGGGAGCGCCCGCACCGTCCGCGTTTCCTCGCACGGACGAGAGCCCGTACATCCCGGTTCAGCCCACCCCGCTTCCTGCAAAATCGGGCCCAAAAGCCCGACCGATTGACCCCGGTGCTCCGCGCACCACAAGGGTCTGGGGCAGCGTCGGCGACCAAAACGAAGGAGGGTCGCAATTGCATGGGCCCTATTGCGACCCTGCCGAAGACGACCGGATCGATCCATTCCGCGCTCATCAGCTGGCGCACCAAGCGTCGGCGTAGATGGACCATAATCATGGATGACACCGCGAAAGATATCGGGGCACGCGCGCAGGCCGCACGCGAGACTTGCCCCTTTCTCACCGCCAAACAGGCGGCCTTTCATCTCGGCCTCGCCTATTCGACGCTCAAGCGCCTCCGCCAGACGGGAACGGGTCCGAAATGCCGCCTGCATGGCCGCACCTGGCGCTATCATATCGACGACATCGAAGCCTGGTCGGCAGCCCGCGCACGCGGAGGCAACCATGGTTGAGGCCCCTCCCAAAACCCGCCCGCTGCCGCTGTTTGCCTGGGAAAAGCACCAACGGGCAGAACGCCAGCGCATCGCCCGTGTCCGCCGCATGCGGCTGCGCCGCGCAGCGCTCCTGGGGTTCGGGATCGCAGGCCTGGGGGCTACGATTGCCCGGCAACCACTGCCGCGACTGGTATGGAACGCCAGCGCCAGCGCCCCGATCGGCCTCTATGCTGTCTCGCCCGGCACTGCGCCGGGACGCGGCGACATGGTGATCGCCTGGCCGCCGGCAACCGCCCGGCAACTCGCCGCCCATCGCCACTATCTGCCAGCCAACGTGCCACTGGTGAAGCGTGTCGTGGCGGCCGCCGGCGACACCGTCTGCGCCGTCGATCGCAGCGTGACCGTGAATGGCAGACCGGCTGCCCTGCGCCGCATCGTCGATGCAGCGGGCCGTCCATTGCCTGCCTGGCAGGGCTGCATCCGGCTGGCCCCGGGCATGGTCTTTCTGCTCATGACTGAGACACCGGACTCGTTCGACGGGCGCTATTTCGGGCCGACAGCGGCGCGCGAAATCGTCGGCAAGGCGACACCGCTATGGCTGCGCTGACGAGGCTCGCGCTGGGCTTCGCGCTGCTCGCCGCCACGCCCGCCGGTGCCAATTCTCCGGCAAGCGATCCGGTCGCCCGCTGGCACCCCGAGATCGCCGAAGCCTCGGCACGGTTCGGCGTGCCCGAGGCCTGGATCGCGCGGGTGATCCGCGCCGAAAGCGGCGGAATGACGAGGTTGCACGGGCGGCCGATTACCAGCCCAGCGGGCGCAATGGGGCTGATGCAATTGATGCCGGCGACCTGGGCGGCAATGCGGGCGACATACGGTCTGGGTGACAATCCCCATGATCCGCGCGACAATATCCTTGCCGGTACGGCCTATCTGCGCGCGATGTATGACCGGTTCGGCTATCCGGGCCTGTTTGGTGCCTACAATGCCGGTCCCAGCCGCTACGCCGCCTACCTCGCCACCGGGCGCCCGCTGCCGGGCGAGACGAACGCCTATCTCACCACGCTGACGGGAACGGCGCCTCAGGAAATGCCGACGACTCCATCGACACCGCGCCGTTCGTTGCCGCCGCTGTTCGTAGTGCTCAGCACCGTCGCGAAATCCGGAAACGTGCCATCACCGCGCCGGCCAGAGGCGTCACCAGATCCGCTGTTCGTGATTCGCGCCCCCGACTGAGCGAGCATGGATGGCAGCGTCGCAGCGCATGGGCGGCGAGGTCCGTGCGCCGGGCAAAGGTGGGAGGGGCTCGTCTCGAGCATGGCCCAGTATGACGGGCGGCGAAGCGCCTGTTCAAGGCCGGCAGCCCCTCCAATTTTGCCGCGATGTTGAAGGCTGCTGCGCAGCCGAGTCTGTTTGTTTGGGCGCAACAAAATCGGCTCCTCCGCCGCTTCGCGGCGCTTCCGGCTGTGCCTCCAGCGGCCCTGACAGCCACTCCGCCACCCGTCGCGCGAGGTCTGTCCTCGATGAGGAGGGCGTCAAGCGAAGGAGAGGATCATGACCATGTTTCAGACCATAAGTGCCGCATCGGACCGCGTCGTGGCGACGCTCATGGCGGGGCTCGAAATCGAATTCGGGCGGGGTGCGGGCGAAGCTTTGGCCGCCCGGTTTCTGGAAGCGGAAGAGAGCGATTTCCTGTGGGACGCGAGGGCGTGGGAGCGCTGGCTCGGGGCATATCGTGCGCAGGACGGGGAGGATGTTGAGCTTGATCGGGTGGCGATCATGGGCCGGCTGGATGGCCGCTGGTTCGTCGCGGTGAGCATCGTCGATGGCGACGGAAACCCGCACGGCTTGCTGGGGCGACGCGACTTTGGAAGCGAACGCCAGGCGCGAACAGCATTCGCGGTCACGCATTGATCGCGACATCGCAACGCCGGGACGCGGGTGCCGGACAGGCATCGGCGTCCCGGCTTCTTTTTTGCCTCGTCGCGGGCGGCATAGGAGGACAGCAGGATGGCGGAAAGAAGGGAACGGCAGCGGTAAGGACAGGAGGGCGGCGTAAGGCAAGATAAAGCTATGGCACTGCGTTTGCATAAGCCTTTGCCTGCACATCGTTATTTGGACGATTTGATGGCACTGCTCCTGATATGTCGGTGCCATCGCCCGCGAAATCGGCGGAATTGCGCCACGTTCAGCGGCACCGATTTTCATCTGTTCCGGCGCGGGCCATGCTCGCCTCCCCAACTCTATTGGAAGCAGGAAGATGGCCGCCGACGACACCTTCGAGCCACACCTCGGGCACCAGCGTAGCCAGGGCATCAAGCGCCCCCGGCGTTATCTCGGCCGCGTGATTGCCGCCGCCAATCTCGCGCGCGGTGGCGTGGTCGGGAGCAGGCCTGCCAGGGGCAGCTTCACCGGCAGCCGGACCGGTCGCGGCGCGGGTGTTGGGCGGCTCCTCTCAAGCCGTGGTGGCCATACCGCCGCGAACCGTCGTCGCGTCATCGTCAAGGCAAGCGTGGTCAAGCTCGCCGGCAAAGGCGCGTCGGCCGCCGCCGCGCATCTGCGCTATCTCCAGCGCGACGGCACCACGCGTGAGGGAGAACGCGGCGTGCTCTATGGCCGCGACGCCGATGCCGTCGACGGAAAGGCGTTCGGCGAGCGCGGGGCCGGCGATCGCCATCAATTCCGCTTCATCGTGTCACCGGAAGACGGCGACCAATATGACGACCTCAAGCCCCTCACCCGGCGGCTGATGGCACGGATGGAGGAGGACCTAGGCACCAAGCTTGATTGGGTCGCTGTCGACCACTTCAACACCGGCCATCCACACAGCCATATCGTGGTGCGCGGTCAGGACGAGTGCGGCGCCGATCTGATTATCGCCCGTGACTATATGACGACCGGCATTCGCGAGCGCGCCACCGAACTGGTCGACCTCGATCTGGGCCCACGCACAGCCCGCGAAATCCAGCAGTCGTTGCACGCCGAAATCGAGCAGGAACGGCTGACCTCGATCGACCGTGCGCTGATCAAGGGTGCAGACGCCGAGCGAGTGGTCACAAGCCATGCTCGCGATGGGTTCGCCCAGACACTGCGCGCTGGCAGGCTGGCGAAGCTGTCGCGCCTGGGCTTGGCCGAGCCGCTCGGTGCCGGTCGGTTCCGGCTCGCGCCTGACCTTGCAAACACGCTTCGCCGCCTGGGCGAACGCGGCGACATCATCCGCACCATGCAGCGCGAATTTAGCCGCGCCGCAGTTGCCCAGGCACCGGTCGAACAAGCGATTTATGACCCTGCCGCGCCAGATGCACGCCCGCTGGTCGGCCGCGTGCTGGCGCGCGGCCTCGCCGACGAACATGCCGATCGGCACTATCTGATCGTCGACGGTGTGGATGGGCGGAGCCATTACGTAGCCATCGGCCGTGGCGCCGAAACCGACATGCGCTTGCCGCAAGGTGCGATCGTGCGGATCGAACCCATCAGACCGACGGTGCGGGACGTCGATCGCACCGTTGCCCGGGTCGCTGCCGCGAATGGCGAGCGTTACGATGTCGACGCCCATCTGCGCCACGATCCGACTGCAACCGAAGCCTTCGCCGAGACGCATGTTCGGCGGCTTGAAGCCATGCGACGCACGGGTGGCATCGTCGAGCGTGAGCCATCGGGACGGTGGATCATTGCACCCGATCATCTCGAGCGCGTCGCCGTCTATGAGGCAGCGCGCTTACGCGACCGTCCTGTTGCGATCACCATGCTGTCGGCGCAGCCGATCGAACGGCTGGTCGATGCCGACGCCGCGACCTGGATCGACCGGGAACTGGTCGCGGGCGCGCCCGAGCCGGTCCGCGATGCAGGGTTCGGCCACGACCTGCGTGATGCCCAGGCGCGCCGCCGGCAGTGGCTGGTGGCGCAGGGATTTGCCGAGGAGAGAGGTAGCGACATGACGTTTGCGTCTGGCATGATCGCGGCGCTCCAACGGCGCGAACTGCTTCGGGTCGCAGAGCAGCTTTCCGAAAATCTCAAGATGCCGTTCCGGGAAACCGCAGACGGCGGCCGCGTCGAGGGCATCTATCGCCGATCCATCGATCTCGTCAGCGGGCGTTATGCGCTGATCGAACGGTCGCGGGATTTCACGCTCGTGCCCTGGCGTCCGGTTCTGGAGAAGCAGGTCGGCAAATCGGTCTCCGGATTGATCCGTGGCGACGGTATCAACTGGTCAGTCGGGCGCGGACGGAGCGGGCCGACGATCTCATGATCGTATAGTTTAACCTGCGTGCGCGGATGCAGAGTGAAAATCGCCTAAAGAGTGGACATTCCCGGGCGATGAATGGTCCGTTAGAACCGGTCGCAGGTTCATGTGACCTCGAGGGTCAACTCCCGATGATCTATTCCTCGCCGACGTTTCAGATTTGAATTTGCGCGTACTGCGCCGACCAACCGCGTAACGGTATCGCGGTTAACCCCCAGCTCTCTGCTGAGATCGGTGACCGACCAAATCGTGTACGGGTTATTTAGACGCACAATCGCAGCAAGGAGCACGTCCAGTGGAACCTTCATTCCGTGGAAAGGCGTACCGTAGGTACATCGGAATTCCAGCCTGCAAATTTTGCATTTTCTGAGGCCAAACCTGATTTTACCTTTAGGGCTTTTTTGGCTGGCAACACCTCTCGCCTGTGCCATGTCATAGAAACCCCGGTCAGCATTCCCGCACCTCGGGCATGTCACCTCATCTCGCCAGCGCATTCGGTCGAGGAATTGACTCGCCTCTTCTTCGCTTCGGAAAGGGGGATTGGTGAATCGCATTGGTGAGCAACTTTGCTTGAATGCATGTCGACGACAAGTGCTTGGATTTTATCTCAAGCAAAATGCCTCCGCAAGCTTGGGACGTGCGAAGGACCGTGATACACCCGCAGGGCAGCAGGGCCTGTGCTCTTGGCGAATTTCAATTTTCGTCAGGAGAAGAACCTTGAACCTTTGGTCTGCAGTCGTTCGAATTGTCGAGCTTTTCATACTTGGTGGTAAGGCAGGCCACGCACTGATCGCCTTCTTGGCCACGGTTTTGGCGATCGCGATCGTTGCAAGTGGTATCTTAAGTGGGGGAAGAGCCTCTGCAGGAACCTTGCTCAACGCAATAAGCGCCGATCCGATCGCAGGTAAAACTCGGAACTGAAATCGTCCTCATACATGGTGCTTTGGGATGCTAAATGACGCCCAAACTTGCCGTCAGTTCAGGGCAAATTCTCAAGCGTGCCGCTGCGATGAGAAGCGTCGTTTCAGATCCGGGGTGAGTAGTCCCCCATTATTCACAGATCGGGTCTTCAAGCGCCCTGTGTGGGCTTGCAGAACACCATTCGAACTGCAAGCGTGTTCGCATGGTGTTCCAGTGGAGGTGCGTGTGGCAATAGAACGGATCCATTTGCGCAAATTACTAAAAATTCTCTTTTTGCCTCCCGCAGGAAGGCAGTCGGAAGTTCGGAAGGATATCCGCGAGGATATCAGCAGAGAGGCCGGGCATGAAGGTTCTGGCGGTGACTTTTATGGTCCATTCTGGGCGGATGCAAAAAGGCATGTATTCGGTCAAGCAGATCTCAGTGATCTGACCGAATCACGGATCAGGGCAAACGAAGGTAGAAAAAACCTGTATCCCCAACTGAGGGATGGATTTCTTCTCTGGTGGAATGAACGCCGACGCTGGACCAATGAGCCTTTCGAAGCCGGGCGGCAATTGAAAGCTCAGTTTTCATTCCCCGGCCTCGACGCTGTGGTAAAGGTAGATAATGTTCTTGTTGTCAGGGATGGGCGCGGCGAGGAACATGCCGTTTACCCATACTTTGCACCAAACCCAGCAATGTCGGATGCTGCCGCCAGGCTGGGTCTTTGGCTACTCATTGAAGCACTGCCTCATGTACCCGCAGGTGAAATCCGGATACTCGATGTGATCAGGGGGACGACCTACTCGATTGATAGGAATCCACTGAGAGGCGATGAAGAAGCGGAATTTCGTCGGCGATATCGAGATCTGCTCAATCTGCGGGACAATCTTCTGCCAGATTATGAAAGGTGACAGGCAAGCGTATTTTCTCCAATCGCCCTCATACCAGACGTTTGGCAACCAGAACCGGAGCGTCAGAAGCTGCCGGTCGTTCACTGCGGTCGGGCGACACTCGAATCCCCGGCCCTGGCACAACATCGCCATCAGCAACGGTTTCCCCAAATCGAGGGTTCCGCCGCGATCTGCCACTCGTGAGTGTTCGGGAAAGGATGGAAAAATGGGAACGGTCGCGCTTTAGCAGAACGCGGCAGCCTAAGGTTGCTGCACGGTACTCGGTAGTTCGAGAATCGATCAAAATCAGGCTTGACGTTAAATCTATCTAGGTAGATTTAACACGTATGCCTCGTTCGCGGACTCTCTCCTCCCATGCTCGGACGGTCCTTGCCGTTCTCCTCGATGCCGGTGGCCAATGGTCGCACGGCTATGAATTGGTTCGGCTCGCCGGTGTGAAATCTGGCACGCTCTATCCGTTGCTGATCCGTCTGGAAGCGCAAGGCTATCTCGAAGCGGAATGGCAGCCGCCGACGGAAGGCGGACGGCCGCCGCGGCATGCCTATCGCTTGACGGCGAGCGGCGTGCAGTTCGCCCGCGCCAATCCCCCCGAACAGGCGGCGCCTCCA
>NZ_LJHO01000008.1:0-137527 GCF_001295765.1 Novosphingobium sp. AAP1
CCGCGCCGCCTGTTCCTCGATCCAATCGTGGATCTTGTCTTCCAGCACCGGCAGCGGCAGCGCGCCGCTGCCCAGCACTTGCGCATGGAAGGCGCGCAAGTCGAAGCGTGGGCCGAGGCGGCGTTCGGCTTCGCCGCGCAGGCGCTGGATGGTCAGGGCGCCGATCTTGTAGGCCACGGCCTGGCCGGGATCGGCGATATAGCGATCGACTTCGGCCTGCGCATCGCTGCGGCCCATCCCGGAATTGGCGAGCATGTAGTCCAGCGCCTGGGCGCGGCTCCAGCCCTGGCTGTGCAGCCCGGTGTCGACGACCAGCCGCATGGCGCGCAGCATCTCGTCATCCAGCGTGCCCCAGTGCTGCATGGGATCATCGTACAGCCCCATCGCATAACCCAGGGTTTCGGCATAGAGCGCCCAGCCTTCGACATAGGCGGTGTTGCCGCCATAGCGCTGGAAATCGGGGAGGCGCGGGTTTTCCTGGGCCAGGCTGATCTGGAAATGGTGGCCCGGCGCGCCTTCGTGCAGATAGAGCGTGGCGATCCCGGTCAGGAACCGGCTCTTGAGATCGAAGGTATTGAAATAGAACACGCCCGGCCGGCTGGCATCGGCGGTGCCGGGGCTATAGCTGCCGCCAGCTTCGAACCGTGCGCGATAGGCCGGATGTGGCATGATCAGCAGCGGCGTGCGCGGCATGGTGATGAAGAAGCGCGGTGCCTGCGCTGCCACGACCTGGGCCACGCGGCGATAGCCGGCGGCCAGATCCTCGGTCTTGCGCGGGTGATAGCGCGGATCGACGCGGATTTCGTCGAAGAACGCATGGAGCGAGCCGGTAAAGCCAAGCTGGGTCTTGACCACGTCCATCTCGGCCTGGATGCGCGCCACTTCGGCGAGGCCCAGGGTGTGGACCTGCGCGGGATCGAGATCGAGCGTGGTGTGGTGGTGCAACAGCGCGCGATAGAGCGCAGCGCCGCCGGGCAGGGCATCGAGGCCGACGCTGTCGCGCGTGGCGGGCAGATATTCGTTGGCAAGGAACGCGCGCAGAGTGCGATAGGCGGGATAGACCGCCTCGATCGTGGCGGCGCGATATTCGGCCAGCAGGCGGCGGCGCGCAACCATGGCAGACTTGCCGTTCAGGCCTTGTGCCTGCTGCGCCGGGGTCATGAACAGGGAATGCTCGGGCGGGCGTGCCAGCAGCGCGTCGATCTGCCCGATCAGGGTTTCCACCACCGGGCGCGGGCTGGTCACGCCGCGCGCCAGCCCTTCGCGATAGCGGGCGATGGCCGCATCGAACACCGCCGGCAAGGCACGATCGCGCGCCAGGTTGGCGGCATGGTCTGCGCCGGTAGCAAGCTCCATCGGCCCGCCGGCTGAGGCGAGGCCGGGATATTCCACCTGCAATCCGCCGACAGGATTGAGCGGCATCATCGCCAGCATGTCGGCTACCGGGGGGCTGAGCATGGCCTGCTCGTCATCGAGCACGGCGGCATAGGCCTTGGCCGAAATGCGCTGCGCCGGATCGAGCGTGTCGGGGTTGATCCGCGCCAGGGCATCGCGCGCGGCGGCATTGCGCGCGCGCTGCATCGTGGTCAGCGCCGGATCGAAGATCAGGCGGAACTGCTCGGCCGTCAGTGGCTCGCCCCGTTCCAGGGTGTCGAGCGGATCGAGCGCGCGGCGGGCGGCGTCATCCTGCGCCAGGAACACGGCCAGTGCCGCATCGCTCCGCTGGCGTTGCTCGGGTGTGGTTGTTGTGGCGGTGGCGGGCAGGGCCTGCGCCCCGGCCGGGTGGGTGGCCAGGGCCGATGCCGCCAGCAGGGAAAGGAGGAAGGCGCGCACCAGCCTGGTGCCAGGCCTCAATTCCACGGGCGGGACCGATACCACTTGGTTAGCACGTATTTGACGCCGCGGATCACCGGCCGCCCGGCATGCATGCTCTTGGGATTGGGCCGCCCGTCACGGTTCATGTTGTTCCAGATCAGCAGCGCGCCGGGCTGGGGCGGAACCGACAGGTTGACCTTGGGAAAGTCGGTCGAGCCGCCTTCTTCCACGGTGTTGAGATAGGCCATAGCCGTCCAGCTGCGCTGGCCGCCGTTGCGCATTTCTTCGGCCCACATCGGGTCTGACGGGCGGAAATGATCGAAATGCGCCTTGAATTCCTGGCCGGGTTGATAGCGCTGGCCCTGGATGGTTTCGCCAAAGGCAGGGTCCAGCCCCATCAGGTCGTCGATCCGCCGCTGCAGCATGCGGATGAACGGATCATGGGGATTGACATCGCCGCTATAGCTCGTGCGGCCGCCATCGGTGCTGTAGGTGTCTGATGGGCGGGCCACGGCATCGACCACGCCGATCAGCCGCTCGCACTCGGGCCGGGTGAAGAATTCGCCCACGGCATAGATCTCGAAATCCTCAACCGGGATGCGATAGGCGGCCGGATCGGCATCGAGGCGCGTGCGCACCTGGTTACCGATGCGCTTGAGATCGGCACTGTCGGGATGGGGCTCGGAACGGAACAAAACCATGATAGGGACGTCATGCAAGAACGTGTCGCCGGCTGCAAGCGGGCTCGGCGGGAACCCTTGGGAAAGCGGGCGCAAATGTAAATTCTGGTAGGTTTTGGTCCGATGTGGACCGAAATCGTTGATAATTCTCGCGAAATATTGTCGATATGGGGCTATTGCAAGGTGCGGTTAACCTGAAGCTGTCCAGCGGTTTGGGCATTGTGTCCGATCGAAGGCCTCGCGAAAGTAACGGGAACCACTGTGACGACCAAGCCATTCGCGCCTGCAGTTCCCTTAGGCAGCAAAACTGCTCCAGTTGTGGGAGGTCGCGTTCCGTTGGATGCCCTAGTCGATGCCGAAGCGGAATCCTTCCGCATTGCCAAGGCCTTGTATGCATTGCGCCGGCGTCGCGACGGGGTGACACCGGTGAAGGGCCTGTTTGGCGAACCGGCGTGGGACATCCTGCTGGATCTCTATATCGCCCACAAGCGCGGCACCGAATTGCAGGTGTCGAGCGTGTGCCTGGAAGCCGGCGTGCCTTCCACCACGATTCTGCGCTGGATCGCGCGGCTCGAACGCGAAGGGCTGCTCTACCGCCAGGCCGACACGGGCGATCTGCGCCGGCGCTATGTGCGCCTGACCGACGATGGGCTGGCGATGATGCGCAACATTCTGGGGGCGATCGGCACGATCTAAACGGGGCGTTCCGCGCCGCGCAGATGTTCATCGCATACAAGAAGGCCGGCGCAAGGCCGGCCCTCCCGTGTCATCGTTCTTACCAGAAGAAGTCGTAGATCACGTCCACCACCTGTCCGGTGTAGGTGTCGATCAGCACGACATCGTCGTAATAGCGCACCCAGCGATAAGGCGGATAGGCGGCCGGCAAGCGATAGGCCCACGGATCAGCGATCCAGTATTGCTGGGCAAAAAATGGTGCGCCCAGATAGATGCCGATGTTCAGGCGGCTGTAGCGATAGTTGGGCATCGGCGCGAAGTAGCGCGGCCCGCGGAACAGATCGCGATGGTCACTGCGCCAGCCCTGCCAGTCATAGCGGCGATCCTGCCGCCAATCGTTGCGCCAGGGGCCACGGTTGTCACCCCAACCAGGACGGCCGGGGCCGCGATCGTTGTCCCAACCGGGACGGCCATAGTTGCCGTTGTTGTTCCAGCCGGGACGGCCGGGACCACGATCGTTATTCCAACCAGGGCGGCCGGGGCCACCGTTGTTGTTCCAGCCGGGACGACCCGGTCCGCCATCGTTGTTCCAACCTGGACGGCCTTGGCCACCGTTGTTGTTCCAGCCGGGGCGACCCTGTCCGCCGTTGTTGTTCCAACCCGGGCGGCCCTGGCCACCGTCATTGTTCCAACCGGGACGGCCGGGGCCACGATCCCCGCCAGGGGCGTTGCCCTGCCAGCCTGGCTGCGGCGGTTGACCGGGTTGCGGCACGGCATGTCCGCCGCGCCAGCCACCGGGCTGGCCCTGGAAACCGCCACCAAAGCCGCCCTGCGGGCCGCGCGGGCCTTGCTGCGGCATGGGCTGGGGCGCCTGCTGCTGCATTTGCGGCATCGGGCGCGGTTGCCCGCCACCCGGGAAGCCGCCACCGCGGGGCTGTCCGCCACCGGGGAAACCACCGCCACGCGGCTGGCCACCGCCGGGGAAGCCGCCGCGGTTTTCACCACCGCGATGATCGTGGTCGTCGGCAAAGGCCGTAACGGGAACGGCGGCTGCCAGCGAGGCAACGGCCAGCGCCGCGCCGATCTTCGTTGTCCATTTTCTACTGGCGGCCATGGCCGTCTCCCTTTCGAACGTGTTTTCAGGAAATGTCGCGCGATGGCATTGGTTTCCCATCACTTGCCAATAGTGATAGAGCATTGCCGCTGTCGCATCGCTGAACCGGATGGATAGCCCGCCGTTCATCTTGCTACTTAGGCAATCGGCCAGCCCTATCGGCCATCTTTGCAAAGACGCAGCGCAACGACCACACTATCGCCATGAATAGGCTGGAAGATATTATTGCCGATGCCCAGGCACGGCTGGACGCTGCCGTCGCCGATCGCCATGCAGCGATGCACAGCCCGGTGGTGGGCACGCCCGATGGCGAGATGCGGATCATGGTGTTGCGCGCGGCGGCGCCGGGCCTGAACGCACTGCGCTTTCACACCGATGCACGCAGCCCCAAGGTGGCGACGATCGCCCGATACGGCCGTGCCAGCGTGCTGGCCTATGATCCGGCGGCGCGCGTGCAGTTGCGCCTGGCCGGGTCGGCACGGATCGAGCAGCACGGCGCCTTGGCCGATGCCGCCTGGGATGCTGCGGCGGTGTTCAGCCGCCGATGCTATCTGGCCACGCATGGCCCGGGCGCACCGCTGGCAGAGGCAGGCAGCGCGCTGCCTGCCGATCTGCTGGGCCGCCGCCCAACCCTTGAGGAAACCGAGGCTGGCCGCGATGCCTTTGCGGTGCTGCTGGTAAAGCCCGAGACGCTCGACTGGCTCAGGCTTGATGCCCATGGCGGCGTGCGCGCGCGCTTCGTGCGCGGGGCGCAGGGCTGGGTGGGGAACTGGGTGGCGCCCTGACGTGCGTCGCTCTTGGCTTCCACCACCCCCAAACCCCCTCCTCTTCAGAGGAGGGGGGCGGGGGGTGGTGCGAAACCTAACGCAGCCTGATCAGCGCGTGAGCTTCTTGTACGCCAGGCGCGTCGGGCGATCGGCCGCATCACCCAGGCGGCGGCGCTTGTCTTCTTCGTACATGGCAAAGTTGCCTTCGAACCATTCGACGTGGCTGTTGCCTTCGAACGCCAGGATGTGGGTGGCCAGGCGATCGAGGAAGAAGCGGTCGTGGCTGATGACCACGGCGCAGCCGGCGAAGTTTTCGATGGCTTCTTCCAGCGCCGCGAGCGTTTCCACGTCGAGGTCGTTGGTCGGTTCGTCGAGCAGCAGCACGTTGCCGCCCTGCTTGAGCATCTTGGCCATGTGCACGCGGTTGCGTTCACCGCCCGAGAGCTTGCCGACGTTCTTCTGCTGGTCCTGGCCCTTGAAGTTGAACGCGCCGACATAGGCGCGGGTCGAGGTGTCGAACCCGTTGACCTTCATGTAGTCGAGCCCGTCGGAGATTTCTTCCCAGACGTTCTTCTTGGGATCGAGGTGATCGCGGCTCTGGTCGACATAGCCCAGGCGCACGGTCGAGCCGATGTCGATCTCACCGGTGTCGGGGGTTTCCTGGCCGGTGATCAGCTTGAACAGGGTCGACTTACCCGCGCCGTTCGGCCCGATCACCCCCACGATGCCGCCGGGCGGCAGCATGAACGAGAGGTTTTCGAACAACAGCTTGTCGCCATAGGCCTTGGAAATGTTCTTGGCCTCGATCACCTTGCCGCCCAGGCGCTCGGGCACCTGGATGACGATCTGGGCCTTGCCGGGCGAGCGGTTTTCCTGGCTGGCGACCAGTTCCTCGAACTTCTTGATACGCGACTTCGACTTGGTCTGGCGGCCCTTGGTGCCGGCGCGGATCCATTCGAGTTCGTCGTTGATCGCCTTCTGGCGGCCGGTCGCCTCGCGGTCTTCCTGCTCCAGGCGCTTGGCCTTCTTTTCCAGGTAGGTCGAGTAATTGCCTTCGTAGGGGAAGTACTTGCCCCGGTCGAGTTCGAGGATCCAGCCGACCACGTTGTCCAGGAAGTAGCGGTCGTGGGTGATCATCAGCACCGCGCCGGCATATTCCTTGAGATGGTTTTCCAGCCATTCGACGCTTTCAGCGTCGAGGTGGTTGGTCGGTTCGTCGAGCAGCAGGATCGACGGCTTTTGGATCAGCAGGCGAGTCAGCGCGATGCGGCGCTTTTCACCGCCCGAGAGGCTTTCCACCGACCAGTCGCCCGGCGGGCAGCGCAGCGCTTCCATCGCGATTTCGAGCTGGTTGTCGAGCGTCCAGCCATCGACCGCGTCGATCTTGCCCTGCAGGTCGCCCATTTCGTCCATCAGCGCGTCGAAATCGACGTCTTCTGGCGGATCGGCCATGATGTTGGAAATCTCGTTGAAGCGATCGACCAGGTCGGCCACTTCGCGCGCGCCTTCCTTGACGTTTTCCAGCACGGTCTTGGTGGGATCGAGCTGCGGCTCCTGCGGCAGGTAGCCCACGGTGATGTGCTCACCCGGCCATGCTTCGCCCGTGAAGTCTTTGTCGATGCCGCCCATGATCTTCATCAGCGTGGACTTGCCGGCGCCGTTGGGGCCGACGATGCCGATCTTGGAGCCCTGGTAGAACTGCAGGTTGATGTTGTTGAGCACCGGCTTTTGCGCGCCGGGGAAGGTTTTCGTCATGTTCTTCATGACGTAGGCGTATTGGGCGGCCATCTGAGGGTCCTTGCGCGAGACAGAACGTTTGGCAAAACGTGCGAAATTGTCCCGCGCTCTACAGGGCGCGCCCAAGTTGGGCAAGCACTTGGGGATGCCCGGCGCCAGGCTGGTTAGGCGGTGAGGCAGGCGATATCCGCAGGCGGGGTTGCCTCACCAGCCAGGCCCAGTGCTGCCGCGTCGAGCACTTCCCAGGTCTCGTTGGCGCGGCAGCGGATCGTCGCTGCAGGCAACTGCCGCGAGGTGGCCTGCGTGCGCAGCGCCTGAAGCGGCACGCGCTCGACCGAGCACAGCATATCGACCAGAAAGGCCCGGCGCTGGCCGGCCATGCCGACCACCACCATGATCGCCTCGTCCACGGCTGCGGTGCGCGAGCAGCCAAGGCGCGCGGCGAGATCGAGCACGGGTGTTGGCCGGTCGCGATGCAGGAACACGGCCGATAATGGAAATTGCCCAGCCAGCGGCAAGAGCGGCTGTTCGCCCGGCAGCACCGCTTCCACTGCGCCCAGCGGCAGGGCATAGCGCGCCTCGCCCAGGCGAAAGGTGAGCCAGGCATTGGCCGTGCTGGTGGCGCCGGTGGCAGCGGGCAATCCGCGCAGGCGCTGGTGCCCATCGGTATCCTCGGGCGCGACCGGCACCTGCATGGCCGCCACTTCTGCCAGGCGCGGATCGCCGGTAATCGCCGTCGCGGACAGGTGCAGCACCGGCTGGCCGCCCAGGTCGACCAGGGCATGGGCCGCGCCAGTGCCGGCAATGCCGATCGCACCCAGCGCGGCGCCGGCATGGCGCGGCAATTGGCGGATATCGTCCACCCCGTCGATCAGCAGCGCGGCCCGGGCGCGGGTGCCGGCTGCGCTATCTGCCGGGCCGACGTGGATGACCACGGCGGCGCTGCGCCCCGGCGTGCGGCCGAGGCTGCCCATGCCGGCCAGGCGCAGGGTGTCGACCGCCGGCACAGCCACGCCGTTCCACGCCAGCGACCCCATCCACAGCGCGTTGCTCACCGGTGGCGGAGCGAGGGCAGATTCGGGCAGCGTGGCGACGATGGCGTGGGCATCGAGCGCCAGGCGCTGCCCACCGGCGCGGAACACCAGGCAGGTGACCTTGTCACCCGCGCCATGGCCCAGGCGGTGTTCGTGGCGCTGCCCGGCAAGGCTGTCGGGCACCAGGGGCAGGCCCGGCATGGCGGCAAGTTGCGCGGTATCGAGCACGACCCCGCGCGTGTCGCCGTGCAGGAAGCCAGCGGCGGCAAGACGGTGGAGCGGCGCGTCGTCAGGATAGTGCAGGGCGCCCAGCGCGCTTTCGGGCAGGCGGGCAATGCCTTCGATGCAATCGAGCAGAAGGCCGGTAACGCCGCCTTGGTGCCGCACGATCGCGACGATGCCATCGTGCACGCATGCCGGGGCCAGGCCCAGCATCAGCCCCATGTCGATGACGGGGATGATCGCCCCACGCACCGCGATGGCCCCGGCCAGATCGGGCCGGGTGATCGGAAAGGGCAAGAGCTGCGCCGGCCGGGGCACCACCTCGCGGATCGCTGCCGTCGCCATCGCCAGCGTGATGCCGGCTACCTGCAACAGGCCATAGAGGCGCGAGGTTGCGGCTGGCCCGGCCGGTTCAGGCGGGGTCATGGGCGGCGGCGGCCAGTTCCTGGATCAGGGTGACGATGTGGCGCGCCACCTCGTCCTGGGCCAGGGCAGAGCGGGTGATCACTTCGATCGCAGAACTGGTGTCACCCACGCTGGCGGCGATCGCACTGAACGCGCTTTGTGCAGCCTGGGCGCGCTCGGTGCCCATGCCGATGCGCACCAGGCTTTCCTCGATCAGCCGGCTGATATCGCGCGCAGCGGTGCTGCTGCGTTCTGCCAGCTTGCGCACCTCGCCCGCCACCACGGAAAAGCCGATGCCATGCTCGCCGGCGCGCGCTGCCTCGATCTCGGCATTGAACGCGAGCAGGTTGGTCTGCCCGGCGATCTCGGAAATGACGCGCACGATCTCGGCAATCCCGGTGGCCGATTTCTGGATCAGTTCGATCGATTCGAGCGCAGACTTGAGCGCCACGCCGCCTTCATCGGCCTTCGTCTCGGTCAGATTGGCCAGCTTGTTGGCGGTTTCGGTGCTGCGGTTGATTTCCTCGATGGTGCGGCCCAGGCGATCGGCCACGCCGGCGGTTTCCTGCGATCGCGCGGCGATCTTCTGCTCCAGGCGCACCTGCTCGGTTACGTCCGTAGCGTATTTGACGATGCGGCGCGGCTTGCCGCGCAAATCGAGCACGGGATTGTATGTCGCCTGGATCCAGACGTCGCGGTTGTGCTTGCCCACGCGGTGAAACCGGCCCGACTGGAACTGCCCCTGGTTGAGCGCAATCCAGAAATCGGCATATTCGCGGGTGCGGACAAACTCGGGCAGGCAGAACATCGCGTGATGCTGGCCCAGGATCTCGCGCGGGGAATAGCCCATAACCGACAGGAAATTGTCGTTGGCGCTCACCACGTTGCCATCCAGATCGAATTCCACCACGGCCATGGCGCGGTCGATCGCTTCCAGCTTGGCTTCGTATTCGGCAGTGGACAGGCGCTCGGCGGTGATATCATAGGCTATCTTGAGCACCCGCTCCAGCTTGCCATCGGCACCGCGGATCGGGGTGTAGGAGGCGCGCACCCAGATATCCGTCTCGTTCTTGCCCACGCGCTTGTAGGCGCCATGGCACACCTGGTCGCGGCGCAGGGCGGCCCACAACTCGCGATAGGCATCCGATGCGGCCGTGTCCTTGTCGCAGAACAGCGTGTGCGACTGGCCCATCACCTCGGCCAGGGTATAGCCGGTCAGCTTGAGATAGTTTTCGTTGGCGGCCACCACTTCGCCATCCATGGTGAATTCCACCAGGGCCACGGCGTGATCGAGTGCGCCGAGCTTGGCCTGCGCGTTGAACCGCGCCAAGCCATCGCGGCTGATGTCGATGCCCACGGCCAGGATGCGCGTGGGCAGCCCTTCGGCGGTATCGAGACGCGTGAACGCCAGGCGCACCCACACCGGCGGGCGATCCTGCACCGCCAGGCGCAGCGCGGCAACCTGGCCCTGGCCATCGGCCAGGCGCTGCCAGAAGGCCGGCTCCGTGCTGGGGTCCTGCAAACCCTCGTGGCAAAGATTGTGATAGCGCCGCCCGACAAGGTCTTCGGCCGGCTCGCCCAGCAGATGGGCAAAGTTTTCGTTGGCGCCGATGATCACGCCGTCGCCGGTGAACTCGCACAGCAGCAGCGCGCGTTCGATCGCGTCGTTGCGCTGCACGGTCGCGTTTTCCTGCGCGCGCTTGCGATCGGTGGCGGAAATCGGTGTCTGGTCCGTCATGGCCTGAAAACCCCCAGTTCAAAACCCCATCCCCGGGGGTCGCGCGCGTTGAGCCGTGTGGATGGTGGTGTAACCAGGCCATGGTTGATCGCGCTTGTCCCCGCGCCTGCGCATTGCCACGCAGTATCGGCCACAGGATGCCATGCGCAATTCCGGGCTTGATTATGTCAATTGAATAAGTAGACAAACAGGGCGAATGCCCAGCGACCAGAGGATGCCATGAGCGACACAACGCCAGAAACCCGCACGCCCCGTCCCGAAACCCTGGCCCTGCATGCCGGCTGGCGCGCCGATCCGGCCACCGGCGCGGTGGCCGTGCCAATCTACCAGACCACGTCGTATCAGTTCGACAGTACCGAGCAGGCCGCCAACCGCTTTGCCCTCAAGGAACTCGGGCCAATCTATACGCGGCTGGGCAATCCGACGACCGACGTGCTGGAACAGCGGGTGGCGGCGCTGGAGGGCGGGGCCGCTGCGGTGGCCGTGGCATCGGGCCAGGCGGCCTCGACCTATGCCGTGCTCAACCTGGCGCGGGCGGGTGACAATATCGTCAGTTCCACCGATCTCTATGGCGGCACCTGGAACCTGTTTGCCAACACGCTCAAGGATCTGGGCATCGAGGTGCGCTTTGTCGATCCGGCCGATCCGGAAGGGTTTGCCCGCGCGACCGACGACCGTACCCGCGCCTATTACGCCGAAAGCCTGCCCAATCCCAAGCTGGTGGCCTTTCCGATTGCCGAAGTGGCGGCAATCGGGCGCAAGCTGGGCGTGCCGCTGATCGTCGACAATACTGCCGCCCCGCTGCTGATCCGCCCGTTCGACCATGGCGCGGCGGTGGTGGTCTATTCCTCGACCAAGTACCTGGGCGGGCATGGCACCTCGATCGGCGGCCTGATCGTGGATGGCGGCAACTTCGCGTGGGACGAATTTCCCGAACGCCAGCCGCTCTTCAACCTGCCCGATCCCAGCTATCACGGCGCGGTGTGGGCGCGCGATATCAAGCCGCTGGGGCCGATCGCCTATGCCATCCGCGCCCGCGTGATCCTGCTGCGCGACATGGGCGCGGCGCTGTCGCCGTTCAACGCGTTCCAGCTGATCCAGGGGATCGAAACGCTGCCGCTGCGGATCGAGCGGCACAGCCAGAACGCGGCGGCGGTGGCGCAATGGCTTTCCGGCCATGCCAAGGTCACGCGCGTGATCCATCCCTCGCTGGCCCAGGGCCGCGCGGCAGACCTGGCCGCGAAATATCTGCCGCACGGGGCAGGGGGGCTGGTCGGCTTCGAACTGGCCGGTGGTGCCGATGCCGGGCGGGCGTTCATCGATGCACTCAAGCTGTTCTACCACGTTGCCAATATTGGCGATGCGCGCAGCCTGGCGATCCATCCGGCGTCTACCACCCATTCCCAGCTTTCTGCCGAAGAGCAGGCCGCTGCCGGGGTCAGCCCCGGTTATGTGCGCCTGTCGATCGGCATCGAGCACATCGACGATATCCTGGCCGATCTGGAACAGGCACTGGCGGGGGCGTGAATCGCATGTTTTGAACAGGCTGGCGGTTGACTTCCCAGGGGGGCGCGCAAATGTGGCGCACCCCCAACTCCTTCCGGGATTTGCCGATGCGCTCGTTGACCGCCCGCCTTTCTGCCGCCGCCGCCGTTCTCTCGCTTGCGCCCGCCATGGTGCCCACCCTGGCCCACGCCGCGGCGCCTGCACCCGATGTGGCCTGGGATCTGGTGCGCGACCTGACCACGCAGGTCGGCCCGCGTCCCGCTGGCAGCCCGGCCGAGGCCCGCGCCCGCGAGTGGGCCGCCGCCCGCCTCAAGCAGCTGGGCTTCCAGAACGTGGCAATCGAGCCGTTCACCATGCGCGCCTATCGCCGCGGGATCGACAAGGCCGAACTCGTCGGCTTTGCCGCGCAGCCGCTGGCGATCACCGCGCTGGGCTATTCCGGCGCCACGCCCGAGGCGGGCATCACCGCGCCGCTGGTCTATTTCCCCTCGCTCGCCGCGCTGGAAGCGGCGCCCGATGGTTCGCTGGCGGGCAAGATCGCCTTTATCGACCATGCCATGGCGCCAACCCAGGATGGCAGCGGCTATGGCCCCTATGGCAACGTGCGGCGCCAGGGGCCGGGCGTGGCCGTGGCCAAGGGCGCGCTGGCGGTGGTGATCCGCTCTGTCGGCACCGACAAGCACCGCAACCCGCACACCGGGGTGATCAGCTGGGCCAATGGCGTGAAGCCCATTCCCGCCGGCGCAGTATCCAATCCCGATGCCGATCAGATTGCGCGGCTGGCCGCCACCGGCCAGCCGCTCAAGCTGCACCTGACGCTGACCGGCCAGATCATCGACAATGCGCCTTCGGGCAACGTGGTGGGCGAATTGCCCGGTCGCGATCCGTCGCTGCCGCCGGTGCTGGTGGCGTGCCACCTCGATAGCTGGGATCTGGGCACCGGGGCGATCGACGATGGCGCCGGCTGCGCCATCGTGGCTGGCGCGGCGCTGGGCGCGCAGACCAGCGGGCCCGATGGCGGCAAGCCTCTGCGCACGATCCGCGTGCTGTTTGCCGGAAGCGAGGAAGTGGGAGGCTTTGGCGGCGAAGCCTATGCGCAAAAGCATGGCAAGGAGCCGCATGCCTTGGCGATGGAAAGCGATTTCGGCGCAGACCGGGTATGGCGGGTGATCACCAATTTCGCGCCGTCAGCCGATGCGGTGAAGGCGCGCCTGCTGGCCGCGCTCAATCCGCTGGGCGTGGTGCCGGGCGATGGCACGGCCAATGGCGGCGAAGATGTGGGCGCGATCATTGCCGCGCAAAAGCTGCCGGTGGTGGACCTGAACCAGGACGGCACCCACTATTTCGATCTGCACCACACGCCCGATGATACGCTGGACAAGATCGATCCGGCCATGTTGGCGCAGAACGTGGCCGCCTGGCAAAGCACGCTGGCGATCGTCGCCAACGAGCCGGGGCCGATCGCCGCGCGTTAAGCGGCGCGCGCTGGCCCGCCAGGGCGGTGATCAGCCTGCCTGGTCAGCCCTGGCGGCCAAGCGTTTCGGGGAACAGCACCACGGTGGTTACGCCGGGATTGGCTGCTCCGTCGGTGCCGCTGCGCACGCGGTGGCGGCCGCCCAGCTGCGCCACCAGCCCGGCAATGATCGCCGTGCCCAGTCCGCGCCGGGTGCGCACGCCGCCCGGGATGTGATCGGCCGGATCGGCGGCTGGCATGCCGCGGCCATTGTCTGCCACGGTCAGGCACAGCCGGGCATCATCGACCCGTTCCAGCCGCACGTCGATGCGCCCGGGCTGGCCAGGCGCAAAGGCATGCTTGAAGCTGTTGGCGAGCAGTTCGGTCAGCAGCAGCACCAAAGGCAGCAGGCGGCCTACCTCCAGCCGCACATCCTCGGCCACCACGTCCACGTCCACCGCATCGGCATCAGCCATTTCGCGCGCCAGGTTCACGGCTGAGGCCAGGATTTCGCTGATCGGCTTGGTCTGCGCGGCCGGATCATAGAGCTGGCGATGCACCCGGCCCATCATCTCGATGCGCTGGTCCGCGCGATCGATCAGCGGCAGGGCGAGTGCTGGGTTGCGTTCGATCTGGCGTCGCTGCAGCCGCAGCATCGAGGCGACAGAGGCCAGGTTATTGGCGACGCGGTGCTGCAATTCCTTGAACAGCAAGGCCTGGTTTGCCGCCATCTCGGCCAGGCGTGCCTCGCTTTCCTCCAGCTGCCGCTGGCGGCGGGTGAGGCCATCGATCAGTACGATGTCTACCGCCACCACGCCGGTGTAGAACAGCATGGCGGTGGCAACCTGGGTGTTGATGGCAAAGCTGAATTCGGGCGGCACGAAAAAGTACCACGCCGCAAGGCCACTCAATATGGCGCAGACGATGCCAGGCCCGCGCCCGGCAATGAACGTGGCGATGATGACCGCAGGAAAGAACGTCAGGAAGGGAAAGCCGGGCGGAAACAGATCATCGGCCACCCAGCGCAGCGACAGCGCGAGCACGAACAGAAGCACGCCCACGGTATAGCGGATGGGGGGGCTGCAGGATTGCAGGCCGCGGATGGACCACAGCGGGGGGCGCGGCGCAGACGTCATTCCTTCTAGCCATGCCCGATGGCGCAGCCCAGCGCAACCGCCGGCTCGACACGGCTGTCCAGCCCGTCCTAAAGGGCATGAGGCGTGGGCGATGGCCGCAGTGCATCACCGCGCGGCGCGCAAGTGGCATGGAGAGCATGGGATGGCAGAAGGCAACAGCGGGATCGGCGATGTGCGCGCAGCGGCACAGGCGCTCGCGCCCAAGATCGTGTCCTTGCGCCGCGCAATCCATGCCGAACCGGAACTGGGCCTGCACAACCCAGCCACGCGTGACAAGATCCGCGCCGCCCTGGCGCATCTGCCCCTGGAATGGGCGCAGGGACCATCGACGACGGGACTGGTTGCCACCTTGCGTGGCGGGGCCGTGCCGGCTGGCGCGGATCGGCCCTGCGTGCTGTTGCGTGGCGATACCGATGCCCTGCCGATGCATGAGGAAACCGGGCTGGAATTTGCCTCTACCATTCCCGGCGCCATGCATGCCTGCGGGCACGATACGCACGTGGCCATGCTCGCCGGTGCCGTGGAACTGCTGGCGGCTCGGGCCGACAGTCTGGCGGGCGACGTGCGCTTCATGTTTCAGCCCGGTGAAGAGGGGCACCACGGCGCCCGCTTCATGATCGACGACGGGCTGCTGGGCGATCCGCTGCCTGATGCCGCGTTTGCGCTGCACATCATGCCCAACAGCCGGCATGGCCTGGTGGCGGGACGGGGCGGCGCGCTGATGGCCTCGGCCGACCAGTTCGAGATCGTGGTGGAGGGGCGCGGCGGTCATGCCTCGATGCCGCACGATGCGCTCGATCCCGTGCCGGTGGCGTGCGAGATCGTGAGCGCGATCCAGGCGATGGTCACGCGGCGGTTCTCGGTGGCCGATCCGGTGGTGGCCACGGTGGCGCGGATCGAGGCGGGCAGCGCGCACAACGTGATCGCCGATCGCGCGCGCATGATCGGCACCTTGCGCACGCTGTCGCCCGGCAACCGCACGCGTCTGCGTGAGGCGCTGGAAACCTGCGCCACCCATGTCGCCGCCGCCCACGGCCTGACCGCGCAGGTGACGCTGCACGAAGGCTTTCCCGTGACGATGTGCGATGCCCGCGCAGTGGCTTTGGGCGAAGCGGTGGCCCGCGATCTGGCCGGGCCCGAGGCCTTTGTGCGGCTGGACCAGGCCATCATGGCCGCCGAAGACTTTTCCTATGTGCTCGAACAGGTGCCCGGCGCCATGTTCTTCCTGGGCGTGGCACACGAGGGGGCGGACTGGCGCCATGCCTGCGGCATCCATTCCACCCGCATGGTGGTGGATGAAGCGGCCCTGCCGACGGGCACCGCCCTGCTCGCCGGGTGCGCGCTGCGCTATCTGTCGCAGGGTTTTGCCGGTTTGCAGGTGTAGCGCAAAATTTTCGCTATCGCGGGGAACCGCTCCCGGCCCTGGCGCATTTTGCCGCCATTAAGTGGCATTCTGCCATGGGTCGAGAGAACATCAGGAACAAACGTTTGTCGAGTGACAGGGCAGATCAGGCGCCGGAGCGCCCGGACGAGGCCACGAAGGCGGGTGAAGCCGCGAGCGGCGACGACAGGGCGTTTTACGATGCCGGCGGCGCTGGGCAGTCTGCTGGCCCGCAACGTGCAAGCCAGGCCGGTGGCGCCTATGACGACAGCGCCGAACGGTTCCTTGCCAACCATCCTGACGATGCTTTTATCGGTGCCTCTGGCGTGCTGTTCGAGCAGGCCATGGCCCAGACCCGCATGGCCGTCTGTCTGTGCGATCCGCATACGCCCGACGCCCCGATCGTCTTCGTCAACCGCGCGTTCCGCTGGCTGACGGGCTATGAAGAACATGAGATCATTGGTCGCAACTGCCGCTTCCTGCAGGGGCCGGGAACCGATCGCAGCGCTGTTGCCCGTATTCGTCAGGCAGTCGACAACGAAGACGTGGTGGTGGTGGAACTGCTCAATTATCGCAAGGACGGTTCGGCGTTCTGGAACGCGCTCCACCTGGGCCCGATCTATGACGCGCAAGGGCGCCTGATCTATTATTTCGGCAGCCAGTGGGACGTGTCCGACGTACGCGCCGCCCGCGCCGATGAACGCCATGCCCGCGAACTGGCGCGTGAACTCTCGCACCGCATGAAGAACATGTTCGCCGTGATAGGCGGCATCGTCAACTTTACCGGGCGCAGCCGCGGTATCGAGGTTGAAGCGCGCGAGATCAACGATCGCATCCAGGCCTTGGGCCGCGCCTATGAAACCACGCTGGACGAGGCATCGAGCGGGTCGATCGAAGTCGGCCAGGCGATCCGGTCCGTGCTGTCGCCTTATGACCCGGATGGTAAGCGCATTCATTTCAAGGGCAACGGGTTGCGCAGCGATTTCTCCGCGGTTTCCGTGCTGGGACTGTCGCTTCACGAACTGGCGGTGAACGCGGCCAAGCATGGCGCGCTCAGCAGCGATGGTGGCGAGGTTACGGTCGCCTGGCAGAAGAACGGTTCCAGCGAGGCACCCACGATCGTGATCGACTGGATCGAACAGGGCGGGCCGGCGGTAAACCCGCCCGAAAACAACGCGGAGGCGCCCACCATGGGGATCGTCGACCGCATGCTGCACATGGCAAGGGGCAACATCATGCGTGACTGGCATCCCGATGGATTGAGGGCAAGGCTGCGCGTTCCCCTGCGCGAGGACGCAGTCTGATGGGCCAGTCGTGTTGCCCGAATGATGGTTGTCGCGTGCTGGTGCTCGACGACGAGCCCCTCATTCTGCTCGATCTGGAATTTGCGGTGGAGGATGCAGGTTGCGTTCCGCTGACCGCGCTTGAACTGGCCGAAGCGCTGGCAATTGCCGAGAGCGAGCACATCGTGGCGGCCATTCTCGATGTCTCGCTCGCCCATGGCCAGACCTGCGCCCCGGTGGCCAAGGCGCTGGCGGAACGTGGCGTGCCCTATGTCTTGCACACCGGCGATCTTGATCGCATGGATGAAGCCGTGCGCAAGCTGGGCGGCGTGCTGGTGCCCAAGCCCACCCCGGCGGCGGTTGTCGTCAGCCGCGCCTTGGAAGGCGTGACGCTGCGCCAGGGTGCCTGAGCCTAGGCGTATCCGCGCCCTAGTTTAACCGCAGGCAAGTTTTGCTTGGGCTGGTGTTTTTCCCGACCAGCCCCTATCTCGCGCGCCATCGGAAGGAGTTTCCATGGCGACGACGCACAAGACCCGCATGCTTATCATCGGTTCCGGCCCGGCAGGCCTGACGGCGGCCATCTATGGCGCGCGCGCCGGGATGGAGCCGATCGTGGTGCAGGGGCTGCAGCCCGGCGGGCAGCTGACCATCACCACCGATGTCGAAAACTATCCCGGCTTCCGCGACGTGATCCAGGGCCCCTGGCTGATGCAGGAAATGGAAGCGCAGGCGCAGCATGTCGGCACGCGGATGATGTGGGACACCATCACCGATATCGATCTGGCCGGCCCTCCGTTCCGCGCCGTGGGCGACAGCGGCGATATCTATGAAGCCGATACCCTGGTGATCGCCACCGGTGCCCAGGCCAAGTGGCTGGGCGTACCGGGCGAACAGCTGCTGTCGGGCAAGGGTGTTTCGGCCTGCGCCACCTGCGACGGGTTCTTCTATCGCGGCAAGAAGGTGGTGGTGATCGGTGGCGGTAACACTGCCGTGGAAGAAGCACTCTACCTCACCAACCATGCCGAGCATGTCACGCTGATCCACCGTCGCGACAGCCTGCGCGCCGAACGCATCCTGCAGCAGCGCCTGCATGCCCACCCCAAGATCAGCGTCTTGTGGAACAAGGCCGTGGCCGCGTTTGCCGGCGATCCCATGGCTGGCGGCCTCAAGGCGGTGGAACTGGTCGATACGGTGACCGGCGAAGGCAGCCGCGTGGAAACCGACGGCGCGTTTGTCGCCATTGGCCATGCGCCCGCCACCAGCCTGTTTGCCGGCAAGCTCGCGCTCGATGAAAGCGGCTATATCGTGGTTGAACCCGGTACGCCCAAGACCGCCATCCCCGGCGTGTTCGCCTGTGGTGACGTGATGGACCACACCTACCGCCAAGCCGTGACGGCGGCGGGCACCGGCTGCATGGCCGCGCTTGATGCCGAACGCTTTGTGGCAGAGCTGGACTTTGCCACCGGGCAACTGACCCAGGCCTAATCGCCTAGCGCGGCAAGTACCTGGTGCAACAGCCATTCCGGCGCATCGGCAAAGGAATGGCTGGCACCGGGGTGGCCGATCACGCGCGGATCGGCGCCCCAATGGCTGGCAAACAGCTGCGCGGTGCGATCACCTTGCGCCAGCAGGATGGTGACCTGGCCGCGATAGCTGGCCAGCGCGGTGCGCATTTCTTCTGCCAGCGCTGAAGCCGCCTGGGGCGCGGCAGCGGTGCGCAGCCCGCCCGCCAGCTTGCCCAGCGCCACCTTGCCGGCCAGCAGGCGTGCCCATTGGCGCGGATCGGCCAGGCGGCGCAGATAGTGGCGGCGCAGCGCAGCGGCGGAATGGACCGGCGCCGTTTCATTTTCTCCCTCCACCGTCCAGGGATTGGCCAGGATCAGCCCGTCGAGGCCGGGCAACGCGGCGGCATGGAGCATCAGCGCGCTGGCGGCATCGCAATTGCCCATCGCCACTATCCGCTTAACGTGCGGCGCGGCGGCGCGGAATGCGGCCAAGGCCGCGGCAATATCGGGTCCACTGCCCCGAAAACCCCGGTTTTCGCCTTCGCTATCGCCTACGCCGCGCCGGTCGAAGCGGAACACCGGCACCCCTTCGCGGGCCAGTGCGGCGCCAAGCCAGGCCTGACCGCCCCAAGCACCGCTGCGAATCTCGTTGCCACCCGATACCAGCAACAGGCCAGTGGCGCCGCTGGCCAGGCCCATGTCGAGCGTGCCCAGCAACTGTGCGCCTTGGCAGGAAAAGGGGATGACGCTGCGGTTCATGTCGCCAGGTCTGCCACGATGCGCGCGGCCAGCGCGGCGGCGAGCGCGGGGGCCGGGGCCGGTTCCTGGCGCAGCCACGGCGCTGCACCGGTCACGCCCAGATCGCCGACCGCGAGCACCTGATGCCCTTCGCCCTGGCTGCGCGCGCCGTGAAGCCCGGCGATCAGCGCCGCGCCACAGCGGTAGCCGCCCAGCATGATGCCTGTGGCCCGCCCGGTTTCCAGCAGCGTGGTGGCGGTGGTGTCCTCTCCCTGTGCCCGCGCAGCGAGCATGGCGGCGCGCAGCAGTGGGCGCAGCACGGCATCGCCATCGAGTGGCGCCAGCGCCCAGCCGGGCAGGGTGGGTGGCGCGACCAGTGCCCCGCCGCGCAGCGCCAGGACATGGCTGGCGTCAAAATGACGCGCCGCCGCCGCCATGGCCGCGCGCCAGGCGTTGAGGCTTTGCGCGGAAAAATCCTGCACGCTTTCGCCGCAGCCGGGCAGATCGGGCAGCATCGCTGCCACGCCCGCCGCGCCCAGATCACGCAGCAACGTGGCGAGCATGGCCCGCGTGCGGTTCATTTCATCAAACAGCGGCGACACGATCAGCAGCCGCGCCAATGGCGCAGCGCCATCGGTGGCCAGGGCCCATTCGCCGTCCTCCCCCGATCCGGGGCAGGGCCAGCGCAGCGGGCCGAGCGGTTCAGCCACGGCCCTGCTTGCGCGCGACGAAGGCCAGCAGCGCGCCATAGGTTTCGAGCAAATCGCCGTCGATCTCATCCTCTTCCAGGATGAAGCCGAAGCTGTCTTCGAGCGCAGTGAACAGGCCCGCCACCGCCATCGAATCGAGTTCGGGCAGCGCGCCGAACAGCGGCGTCTGTGCCGTGAACGCGGCCACCCGCGCCGGGGCCAGCCCCAGCACATCGGCGAGAAGCGCGCGCAGATCGGCGTCGAGCGAAGCGGGAAGCGTGTCGGTCATGCCTGGCGCCTTACCCATCGCCCGGCGGCGGGGCAAGCAGCGTGCGCCCGGCCAGGCGGCGGCCCAGCCCGCGCGCCAGCGCCGGCCAGTGGCGCCAGGCCGCAGGATGGTGCGCGCGCAGGCGCCAGCGGGTGCGCGTGTGGTCCATCCAGTCTGCCTTGTAGGGATCATCGCCCGTGCCGAAATCGATCGCCGCGACGCGATCATGGTCGATCACGTGGGCAAACAGCGCGGCCGACAGCAGCGTTCCAGGCGACGCGGCGCGCGCATCGTCGCGGTGGGCGAGCTTGTGGATGAAGGCCGTGCCGTGCTCCACGCTCCACAATTGCGCGGCCACCGGTGCCCCGTCGATCGTCGCCAGGCCCAGCCGCAGCGCGCCAGCCGCGCTTTCGGCCTGGGCAAAGGCGCGCAGCAGCGCGGGATCGCCCTCTGCCGGTTTCCAACTGGCGGCATAGACTGCCTCATAGGCGGCCCAGTCGGCCGGATCGAAGCGGGTGGCGACGCGGCACTCCACCACCCCGCGCGCGCCCTTGCGCCGCACCGTGGCGCGCAGGGCGCCGGGGCGAGTAGACCACCACTGGGCAAAATCCTGTCCCTGCACGCTCATGTGCCGGTTGATGTGGGCGGGTTCGACCGTGGCAATCCAGCCAGCGGCGCGGAATGCACGCGCCATCCAGCCGGCCTCTGGCGCGGGCAGCGGGGCAAAATCGATCGCGCCATGGGGCGCCAGATCGCGCGCGATGGCGGCTAGCAGCACTTCGGCGCGATCGGGCGCGGTGGTGAGCGGGCGCGCCCAGAAACTGTACCAGTTGGTGCAGGCGGCAAGCCCCTGGGGCGTTGCCAGCAGGGGCAGGGCAAGCAGCGCGCCTTCCGCGTGGGCGGTCGAGCCCGGCTCTTCCGCCACGGCCAGGAAAGCACGGCCCGGCGCCCGAGCGGCAATCAGCCCCAGCCAGTCTGCCCGGTCAAACGGCCCGGCCGCAGCCCCGCGCGCCATCAGCGCGGCAAGGCGCGGATGGTCTTGCACTTGGGCAAGTTCGGCATGATAGACCCGGCAGGCCACGCTTTGCCTGGTTCCCTTTCCTTGTTCCGTCAGGAGTGCCGTGACGCCTTTGCCCGACCCTGCCGTCAACCCGCTGGACCATCTTGCCCTGCGCGGCAAGCGTGATGCGCCGGCGCTGGTGCTCAAGGATGGGGTGCTTAGCCACGAGGGGTTAAATCAGCGTGTAGGGCAATTGGCGAGTTGGCTGGCGGCGCAGCCTGGGGCAGAGCCAGGGGCGCGGGTGGCTACCTGGTTGGGCAAGGGGCTGATCGCCTGCATCATGCCCTTGGCGGCGGTGCGCGCGGGGCTGGTGCATGTGCCGATCAACCCGGTGCTGCGCCGGGCGCAGGCCGCGCATATCCTGGCAGACAGCGGTGCGGCGCTGCTGCTGGGCAATCTTGGTCGGCTGGAAACCCTGTTGCCTGGCGATGCCGCAGCCGCCACCGCCCATGATGAAGTGGCGGTGCTTGCCGCGCTCGATGCCCAGCAACCGATGCCACCCTCGGCAGCGCTGCCGCACAGCCTGGCGGCGATCCTTTATACCAGCGGTTCCACCGGCAAGCCCAAGGGCGTCATGCTCGGCCAGGCCAACCTGTGGCTCGGCGCGATCAGCGTGGCGCATTACCTGGGGCTTGCGGCCGACGATCGCGTGCTGGCGGTGCTGCCGCTGGCGTTCGACTACGGCCAGAACCAGTTGCTGTCGGCCTGGGCGGCGGGGGCCTGCGCCGTGCCGCTCGATTACCTGATGCCGCGCGACGTGGTGCGCGCGGTGGCGCGCTACGGCATCACCACGCTGGCCGGGGTGCCGCCGCTGTGGCTGCGACTGATCGAATGCGCCTGGCCGGATCACGCCGCGCAAACCCTGCGCCGGCTGACCAACAGCGGCGGCGCGCTCACCCCCGATCTGGTGCGGCGCCTGCGCACGCTGTTTCCCGCCGCGCGCCTGTTTGCGATGTACGGCCTGACTGAGGCGTTCCGCTCTACCTATCTCGACCCCGCGCTGATCAATGCGCACCCCACTGCGATCGGCACGGCGATCCCTTTTGCCGAAGTGATGGTGGTGAGCGATGCCGGCACGGCGGCGGCCGACGGGGAAGAGGGCGAACTGGTTCATGCCGGGCCGCTGGTGGCGCAAGGCTATTGGCAGGACGATGCGCGCACGGCCGAACGCTTTCGCCCGGCGCCGTCGTTTTCGCAGATGGGCGGCATCGCGGTGTGGTCTGGCGACAGGGTGCGGCGCGATGCCCAGGGGCTGCTCCATTTCGTGGGCCGGCGCGACGCCATGATCAAGACCTCGGGCCACCGCGTCAGCCCGCAAGAGGTGGAGGAGGCCGCGCTTGCCACTGGCCTTGTGGCCGAAGTGGTGGCGCTGGGCCTGCCCGATGCGGCGCTGGGTCAGGCGATTCATCTGGTCTGCCGTGCCGTGCCTGGCGCGGGGGAAGACGATGCCGCGCTGCGCGCCGCCATGGCCCAGGATGTGCCGGCCTTCATGCTGCCGCGCGCGGTGCACTGGCGCGCGGCGCTGCCGCTTTCGGCCAATGGCAAGCACGATCGCGCCGGGCTTTACGCCGATCTTTACCATGCCTTGACTGGCAGGGCATAAGACCCCGGCAGATGAAACCGCTTGGCCCCATTCCCCCGCATTTTCCCGCCCAAGGGGCAGACCTGATGATTGCCGGGCGCCCGGCGCGCGCCTGGGCGCAGGAGCACGGCACGCCGTTGTTCGTCTATGACGCCGCCGTGGTGCGCTCGCGCGTGGCAGAACTGCGTGCGGCGCTGCCGCCGGCCGTCCGGCTGCACTATGCGGTCAAGGCCAATCCCTTTGGCCCGCTGCTGGCGCTGCTGGCGGGCCTGGTCGACGGGTTTGACATCGCCTCTGCCGGGGAACTGGCGCTGCTCGCCGCACAGGGCATCGATCCGGCGCGCGCCGGGTTTGCCGGGCCGGGCAAGCGCGATGCAGAGATTTCCGCCGCGATCGCGGCCGGTGTCACGCTGCATTGCGAATCCGCGCGCGAGGTGGAGCGCGCCCTGGCGCTCGGCGCTGCCGCTAACCAGCGGCCCCGGCTGGCGATTCGCGTCAATCCTGATTTCGACCTGCGCGGTTCGGGCATGAAGATGGGCGGCGGCGCGCGGCCCTTTGGCGTGGACGCGGAAAAGGTGCCGCCGCTGGCCCGCCGCATCGTGGCCGCCGGGGCAGACTGGCGCGGTTTTCACATCTTTGCCGGCAGCCAGGCGCTTGATGCCGAGGCGGTGATCGCCACCCAGGCCGCGACGCTCGACCTGGCGCTGCGCCTGGCGCAAGAGGCGGGCGTACCGCTGCCGGCGCTCAATCTGGGCGGCGGTTTTGGCATCCCCTATTTCCCCGGCGATCGGCCGCTCGATCTGCCCGCCGTGGGCGCGGCGCTGGCGCAGGAACTGGAGCGCCACGCAACGCAGTTGCGCGACACACGGCTGGCGGTGGAACTGGGCCGCTATCTGGTGGGAGAGGCCGGCGTCTATCTGGCGCGGGTGATCGAACGCAAGGAAAGCCGGGGTGAGGTGTTCCTGGTGACCGATGGCGGGCTGCATCACCAACTGGCCGCCAGCGGCAATTTCGGCACGGTGGTACGGCGCAACTATCCGCTGGCGCTGGCCACACGCATGGATGCCCCGGCCGATGAGGTGGCCAGCGTGGTGGGGTGCCTGTGCACCCCGCTCGATCGGCTGGCAGACCGTGCGGCCTTGCCGGTGGCGGCCGAAGGCGATGTGGTGGCGGTGTTCTGTGCCGGTGCCTATGGCGCCACGGCGAGTCCCGCGGCGTTCCTGGGGCATGGTCCGGCGACGGAAATCCTGGCGGAAAGCGCCGCACACACGGTGGGTTAATCTTTGCCCGGGCACCCGTCCCGAATTGGGACCGGGCGACCAAGCGCCTTGTCCGGAAAGCCCGTTGGCAACAAGGATAACCGTATCTTCACCCTTTTTGTCGATAGCCGATGATGAAGGTCGCAGGTCTCGATGGTCCCGATAGGGGACACTACGTGGGCCGGCGCAAGAGCCAGACAAAGGAATCGATTGCGATGCCGTTCCATTCCGGCCCAGCCCTGAACGCCGCACGGCCCGCAGGCCCGCGCAGGCGTCTTGCCCGCCTGGGCCTGGGAACGGCGTGCCTGTCGCTGATGCTGACCGGCTGTGCCGGTGGTGCCCATGGCCCGCAATTGCCGCCTGCCGCGTTCGTGGCGCTGCAGGAAGGTCCGGGCGAGGAATACGTGATCGGCCCGCTCGATGAATTGACCATCTTCGTGTGGCGCAACCCGGAACTGGGCGCCTCGGTGCAGGTGCGGCCCGATGGGCGCATCACCACGCCGCTGATCACCGACATGCCCGCCGTGGGCAAGACGCCCTCGATGCTGGCCGAAGACATCAAGCTGCAGCTGTCGCAGTATATTCAGGAACCGATCGTCTCGGTGATCGTCAACAAGTTTGCCGGCACGTTCAGCCAGCAGGTGCGCATCGTGGGCGCCACCGAAAAGCCGGCCTCGATCCCCTATCGCGCCAACATGACGCTGCTCGACGCGATGATCGCGGTGGGCGGGCTTTCGGAATATGCCGCCGGCAACCGCGCGCGGCTGGTGCGGTTTGACAAGACCACCGGCAAGCAGACCGAATATGCCGTGCGCATCGGCGATCTGTTGCGCAAGGGCGATACCAAGGCCAATGTCATGCTGATGCCCGGCGACGTGATCATCATCCCCGAAAGCACGTTCTGACGATGGCGCGGGGGCACCACATCAGGCCGGCGCCGCACCTGCGGGAGCGCGGCGCGGCATGACCAACATTCTCGATGAAGTGCGCATCGCGCTTTATGGCATCTGGCACCGCCGCTGGCTGGCGCTGGGTGTGGCCTGGCTGGTCTGCCTGCTGGGCTGGCTGGTCGTGGCGATGGTGCCCAATTCCTATGAATCCAAGGCGCGCATCTTCATCCAGATCGATGATGTCCTGTCCGACCAGATCGGCATTGGCGGCAATGCCAAGCAGGATATCGAGCGGGTGCGCCAGACGCTGACCAGCACGGTCAACCTGGAAAAGGTAGTGCGCGCCACCCGCTTGGGCGACAAGGTCACCAACGACAAGCAGATGGAATCGGCCGTGGCGGGGCTGGCCACGCAGATCAAGGTGGTGAGCCAGCAGGACAACCTGTTCGAGATCAGCGCCACATCGGGCCGCGGTTCCTATACCGATGCGCAGAATGCCAAGCTCGCCCAGGACGTGGTGCAGAAGATGATCGACATCTTCCGCGAGGAAAACCTGGCCGGCGGGCGCGGCGAGATGACCGACAGCCTGGCCTTCATGGATCAGCAACTGGCCGATCGGCAGAAGGACCTGGAAGCGGCCGAGCAGAAGCGCCAGGAGTTCGAAGCCAAGAATGCCGCGCTGATGCCGGGCACAGGCTCGGTCACGGCCAAGCTAGAAGGCGCGCGCACCGAATTGCGCGGGGTGGAATCCGATCTGTTGGCAGCGCAAAGCGCGCTTGCCTCGATCAATGGCCAGCTTTCCGGCACGGCGCCGACGATCACCATTCCCGGCGCTCAGGGCGGCGCCCATGGCGCTCTGGCCCAGGCGCTGGCCGACCTGGCCTCGATGAAGGCGCGCGGGCTGACTGACAGCCATCCCGATGTTCTGGCGGCCAAGGCGCAGATTGCCAGCCTGCAACGGCAGGCCGCCGCCGAAGGCAAGATTGGCGGCACGCCCAACCCGGCCTATGCCTCGCTGCAGTCGATCAAGGCTGATCGCGAGGCGAGCATGGTGTCGCTGCAATCGCGCAAGGCCTCGTTGCAACAGGAAATCGGCCAGCTTACCGGCCAGCAATACAGCGAGCCGGCGGTTGCCGCCGAAGCGGCGCGGATCAACCGCGATTACGATGTGCTCAAGGACCAGTACGACAAGCTGCTGCGCGATCGCGAGCAGCTGCGCCTGCGCGGACAGGTGGAAAGCGAGCACAACTCGGTCAAGTTCGATGTGATCGATCCGCCCAGCACGCCGCGCGGGCCTTCTGCGCCCGATCGGCCGCTGCTGCTGATGCTGGTGCTGGTCGTCGGCCTGGCAGCGGGCTGTGGCGCGGCGTTTGCCATGGCGCAACTGCGTTCGAGCTATGCCACCACTGGCCAGCTGGAGCGGGCCACGGGTATGATCGTGCTGGGCTCGGTGTCGCTGACACAGACCGCTGCGGCGCGGGCGCGGCAGTGGAAGCAGCTGAAACTGTTCGGTGGTGCCACGGCTGGCCTGGTGCTGGTATTGTTCGTGCTGCTGGCCGTGGAATTCATGAAGCGGCGGATGGTGGCATGAGGGTGCAGGACATGACGGACCAGAGCAACACGCCCCAACCGCCGGAAGATAGGCCGCCCGAAAGCGGGCCACGCAAGGCCGGTCCTTCGCTGATCGAGCGCGCGGCCGGGACGTTCGATTTCCGCCAGCACTTGCGCGCGCCGGTGCTGCCGCCGGTGCCGCCGGCGCCTGCCGCTCCGGTGGCTGCACCGCCAGCGCCCGCCGCTCCGATGGCCGAGCCGGTTCAGCCCGAAGTGCCCGCGCCCGAAGCCGCCGAGCCAGCGCCCGCTGCCCCGTTCGCACCCGAGGGCGCGCAGGTGTTCGTTCCCGCGAGCAGCGATGCTGCACCGGTCGAAGCCGGCACGCCGGCGCCCTTTGCCAATCCGGCGCTCGAAGGCATTCCCTCGCGGCAGCGCTTCAAGAAGGCGCCGCAGCCGATCGATCGCCGCCTGCTGCGCGAGCAGTGCCTGATCGAGCCGGAGGGCCAGGTCAGCGCGCTGTTGGAAGAGTTCCGCATCGTCAAGCGGCAGCTACTGTTGCAGGCCGCCGATTCGCGCGCCGGCCGTACTGCCCGCCATGGCGAGCGCATTCTGGTGTGTTCCGCCCATCCGGGCGAGGGCAAGACGTTCTGCGCGGTGAACCTGGCGCTGTCGATCGCGGCGGAGAAGGACAACGAAGTGCTGCTGGTCGATGCCGACTTTGCCAAGCCTTCGGTGCTGTCCACCCTGGGGCTGCCGGGCGGGCCGGGGCTGATGGATGCGCTGGCCGATCCGGAGGTGATGGTGGAGGAATGCATCATTCCCACCGATATTCCCGGCCTTTCCGTGCTGCCGGCGGGCAACCAGACCGGCTCTGACACGGAATACCTGGCCTCGGTCCGCACCCGCGCGATCCTTGACCGGCTGACCGCGCAGTCACCCAATCGCATCGTCATTTTCGATAGCCCGCCAGCGCTGGCAGCCTCGCCGGCATCGGAACTGGCCATGCACGTGGGCCAGGCGGTGATGGTCGTGCGCGCCGACGTGACCGGCGAGGCCGCGCTGCGCGATGCCGTCGGCATCCTGTCGGGCTGCGCGGACATCAAGCTTCTGCTCAACGGCACGCGGTTTTCGCCCACCGGGCGGCGGTTTGGCACCTATTACGGATACAAGGAATGAAACGCGCGCGTTCCCTTATCCTGGGCGGCCTGCTGGCTGGCCCCTGCCTGGCGGGCGCGACGGCGGCCGAGGCACAGGTTCTGCCCTATCAGGTCGGCAGCGACGATCGCCCGGCTGCGCCTTCCGGTGGCGGCAGCGATGGGCACGGCAGCGCACGCGGCGTGGGTTCGGGCGTGCGCACCACGATCCGTCCCTATCTGGAAGTGACGCAGAACCTGCTGGCGCAGATCACGCCGGGCAACGACGTGGTGACCTATACCGCGCTGGCCGCCGGGGTGGATGCCACGCTGGCCGGGCGACGCACGCAGGGCCAGATTTCGGTGCGCTATGAACGTCGCTTTGTCGAAAAGGGGCAGGTTGGCGATTCCGACACGATTTCCGGCCTGGCGCGCGTCTCGCACCAGTTGATCCTGCGCACGCTGAGCATCGACGCTGGCGCGCTCGCCGCGCGCACGCGGGTGGAGGCCAATGGCTCCGCCTCGCTCAACCCGCTGTCGGTCAACGATGCGATCAGCCAGGTCTATTCGGTCTATGCCGGACCGAACCTGACGACCCATGCCGGCGACGTGGCGATCAATGCCAACTACCTGGCCGGCTATACCAAGCTGACGCAGAAGAACGCCTATCAGCCTGCCGCCGGGCAACCGCGCATCGACCTGTTCAACCATTCGCTGATGCAATCGGCGCAGGTTTCGGCCGGGACCAAGGCCGGCACCGTGCTGCCGGTTGGCCTGGTCGCCAGCGCCGGGTGGGACCGCGAGGATATCTCCAACCTCGATCAGCGCATCGACGACAAGCGCGCCGGCTTGCAGGCAACCTTGCCGGTGAGCCGCACGGTACAACTGGTGGGCGACGTGGGCTGGGAGCATATCCGCGTTTCGTCACGCGATGCGCTGCGCAATGCCAATGGCAACCCGGTGATCGGCAGCGACGGCCGCTATGTCACCGACAAGAGCCAGCCGCGCCGCATCGCCTATGACAGCGACGGACTGACCTGGGACGTGGGCGTGATGTGGCGGCCCAGCCGGCGCACGTCGCTCTCTGCCTTCATCGGCCGGCGCTATGACAGCACGACCTATTTCGGCAGCTTCTCCTATGCGCCGAACACGCGCAGCTCGCTCAACATCTCGGTGTTCGACGGCATTTCCGGTTTCGGATCCAGCCTGTCGAACGCGCTGCGCCAGGTGCCGACCGATTTTGCTGCGGGCGGCGCGACCGGCTGCGGCATCGGGGCGACGGGCGGTTCGTGCGTCAACGGCGCGCTGTCGTCGGTATCGTCCTCGGTCTTCCGCCAGCGCGGGGTCAGCGCGACCTATGGCTTTGCCATGGGCCGGCTGCGCCTGGGCGTGGGGGCGGGCTATGTCCGCCGCCGCTTCATTGCCGCGCCGGGCACGGTGCTGGCCCAAGCCAATGGCACGGTGGACCAGAATTGGTACGTGACTGGCGGGGTTTCGGGCCAGTTGGGCCGCGATGCCAGCTTCAGCGTGGCGGTTTACGATGCCTGGTACGATAGTGGCACCGCGCTGTTGGGAACGACCAATTCCTATGGCATTTATGCATCTTACTATCGCCGCCTGGCCGATCGTCTCACCGCAACGGCTTCGGTTGGGCTTGACGGGGTGAGCCGCGATCTGGCTGCGGACCAATTGGAAGCGACAGGCCTGATCGGCCTGCGCTACACGCTTTGACGGTTCTGGAGGCGTAACGCCGATGTACGATGACTTTTACCGCCTTTCGGCCCGTCCGTTCCAGCTGACGCCCGATCCCGATTTCTATTTCGAAAGCGCCACGCACAAGAAGGCGCTGTCCTACCTGGGCTATGGCCTGGCGCAGGGTGAGGGCTTCATCGTCATCACCGGCGAGGTGGGCGCGGGCAAATCGACGCTGGCGGCGCACCTGCTGGCCAGCATCGACCGCGCGCAGCTAACGGCCGCGCAGATCGTGACCAGCAAGCTCGATGGCCAGGAACTGGTGCACATGGCCGCACGCGCGTTTGGCCTGGATGTGGCGGGCCATGACAAGGCCGCCGCGCTCGCGCGGATCGAGGCGTTCCTGCATGACGAGGCCCGCGCCGGGCGGCGCTGCCTGCTGGTGGTGGACGAGGCGCAGAACCTGAGCGTGGAAGCGCTGGAAGAGCTGCGCATGCTGTCGAACTTCCAGTTGGGCGCGCATCCGCTGTTGCAGATCCTGCTGCTGGGTCAGCCCGAATTCCGCACCCTGCTGCAGCAATCGCCCCGGCTGGAGCAGTTGCGCCAGCGCGTGATCGCCACGCACCATCTGTCGCCGATGGAACCCGAAGAAGTCGGCCCCTATGTCGAGCATCGCCTGGTGCGCGCGGGATGGAACGGCAACCCGGCGTTCGAGCCGCGCTTCTTTGCCGATCTTGCCCGCGCCAGCGGCGGCGTGCCGCGCCGGGTCAACCAGATCCTGAGCCGTGTCTTGCTGGCCGGCGCGCTGGAGCAAGCCAGCCGGATCGAGGCCGGGCTGCTGCATGCCGTGCTGGATGACATGGCGTCTGACAGCGCCGTTTCGGTGGAAAGCGCGCCGGCGCCCGCCGCTGCCCCGGCCGCTGCTTCGTCTGCCATGCCCGAGGCGGCATCGTCGCAGGCACTGGGGCTGACGGCCGATACCTTCCACGGCGAAGGGCAGGGCCAGGCCAAGCCCGAGGGCGACGGCAGCCGCACCACGCGCCACGATTTCGATCTCGCCGCGATCGAGGCGGCCATGGCCAGCCGCGACGAGCAGATCGCCGAACTGCAGCAGGCGGTGATCGAAGTGGCCGAAATGCGCGCCGCTCACGGTGACGAAGCCGCTGCGGCCCAGGCCGATGGCACGGCGCGGACCGAGGCGCTGGAAGCCGCGCTGAGCGATGCCGCCGCGCGCATCGGCGTGCTGGAGCATCGCCTGGCCGAGCAGGAGCAGGCCATTCGCCACGTGCTGACCATGCTGATCGAATGGTTCGAGACCGACCGCCCCAAGCGCGCGGCCTGAACGAAAGCAGCCCATCCATGTCTGCGCCTGTCATCAATGGCCTGTCGGTCGATGTTGAGGAATGGTTTCAAGTTGGCGCCTTTGAAAAGGTGATCGACCGCGCCGCCTGGGACGGGCTGGATTCGCGGGTGGAGCGCAACGTCCAGGCCATTCTGGCGATGTTTGCCGCTGCCGGCGCCAAGGGCACGTTCTTCACGCTGGGCTGGGTGGCGCAGCGCCATCCCGCGCTGGTGCGCGCCATTGCCGATGCCGGGCACGAGGTGGCCAGCCACGGCTGGGATCACCAGCGCGTGTTTACCATGGATGCGGCACAGTTTGCCGCCGATCTGGCGCGCGCCCGCGATGCGCTGGAACAGGCGAGCGGGCAGGCCGTGACCGGCTATCGCGCACCGAGCTTTTCGATCGATGCACGCACGCCCTGGGCGCACGAAGTGCTGGCGCAGGCCGGCTATGCCTATTCTTCGTCCGTGGCTCCGATCGTTCACGATCACTATGGCTGGCGCGAGGCGCCGCGCTTTGCCTTCCGCCCAGTGCCGGGCAGTGCCCTGCTGGAAATTCCCGTGACGACGGCCGAAGTGGCCGGGCGGCGCATGGCGGCGGGCGGCGGCGGCTTTTTCCGCCTGCTGCCCTATGGCGTGTCATCCTGGGCAGTCCGGCAGGTCAATGCTGCGGGGCGCCCGGCGGCGTTCTATTTCCATCCCTGGGAAATCGATCCCGATCAGCCGCGCCGCACCGATGCACCCTGGCGCTCGCGCTTTCGCCATTACACCAACCTTTCGGTCATGGCCGGCAAGTTGGAGCGGCTGCTGCGTGATTTTTCCTGGGGGCGGATGGACGCGGTGGCGCGGGCCGAAGCCGCCTGGGTGGCCAGCCGTGACGCCGCGCTGCCCGCTGCGGCGGCGGCATGAACGCGCCGTTTCGCCTGGCCGCGCCGCAGGTGCGCGAGGCGCAGGCGGCCGACCTCGACGCCTATGTCCGCTTTCTGGCGGGGCAGGACCAGGCGACCGTTTTCCACGACCCGCGCTGGCTTGATGGCGTGGCGCGCGGCAGCGGCCATGCCAGCCGCCTGCTACTGGCCGAGCAGGCCGGCGTGATCGTCGCGGCGCTGCCGCTGCATGCCGTATCGTCGTGGCTGTTTGGGCGGGCGCTGGTCTCGACCGGCTTTGCCGTGGGCGGCGGGGTGGTGGGTGATGAAGTCGCCGCGCCCGCGCTGATCGGCGCGGCGCAGGATCTGGCGCGCCAGCTCAACAGCCCGACGATCGAGCTGCGCGGCGGGGTATTGCCGCAAGGCCCGGATTGGCATGTGAAGCACGACAGCCACGCCGGCTTCGTCATGCCGCTGGCGGCGGACGATGCCGCGCAGTTGCAGGCCGTGCCGCGCAAGCAGCGCGCCGAACTCCGCAAGGGCCTGGCCCAGCCGCTGGAAATTCGCACCGGGAACAGCGCGCAGGATCGCGCCTGGCACTATCGCGTCTATGCGCAATCGGTGCGCAACCTGGGCACGCCGGTGTTTCCGCGCCGGCTGTTTGCCAGCGTGCTAGATGCCTTTGGGGATGATGCGGATATCCTCACCGTGCTGCACGACGGGCAGCCGGTGGCGAGTGTGCTCAGCCTCTATCATCGTGGCGCGGTCATGCCCTATTGGGGCGGCGGGGTGTTTGCCGCGCGGGCCCTGCGCGCCAACGACGTGATGTATCACGCGCTGATGAACCACGCGCGCCGGCGCGGCATGACGCACTTCGATTTCGGCCGGTCCAAGGTGGATTCGGGCGCCTATCACTTCAAGCGCAACTGGGGCTTCGTGCCCCAGCCGCTGTCCTATGCGCAGTGGACTGCCGATGGGCAGGCGCCGCGCGACGTCAACCCGCTGAGCCCGCGCTACCAGGCCAAGATCCGGTTGTGGCAGAAGCTGCCGCTGCCCGTGGCCAACCTGATCGGGCCGCTGATCGCGCGCGGGCTGGCCTGACGGGCATGGGCGAAATCCTGTTCCTTGCGCATCGCATCCCGTTCCCGCCTGACCGGGGCGACAAGATCCGCTCGCACCATATTCTCAAGGCCCTGGCCGCGCTGGCGCCGGTGCACGTGGCGTGCCTCGCCGACAATGCCCAGGACATGGCGCACGAAGCGGAACTGGCAGCCGTGGCGGCAAGCCATTGCCTGGTGCGGCGGCGCGGATCGCTGATCGGTGCCGGGCTTTCGGCACTGCTTTCCGGCCGGCCGATCAGCCTGGCGGCGTTCGCGTCCACCCGCCTGGCCCGCTATGTGAAGCAGGTGCTGGCAACCCGGCCGATCTCGACGATTTTCGTGTTTTCCGGGCAGATGGCGCAATACGTGCCGGCCTCGTTCCAGGGCCGGGTGGTCATGGACTTTGTCGACGTGGATTCGGCCAAGTTCGGCCAATATGGCCGGCGCCCCGGGCTGGGCGCGCCGGTCTATCTGCGCGAGGCGTGGTTGCTGCGCCGCTATGAGGCGCGGATTGCGCGGCGCGCCACCACCAGCCTGCTGGTGAGCGAGGCCGAGGCCGATCTGTTCCGCAGCCGCCTGAGCCGGGGGCCGGTGCCCGATGTGCGGGCGCTGGGCAACGGCATCGACACCGCGCTGTTCGATCCGGCGGGTATTCCGATGGCGCCCGAACTGGTCATGGGCGGGCCGCAGATCGTGTTTACCGGGCAGATGGACTATCCGCCCAACGTTGAGGCGGTGGTCACCTTTGCACGGCAGGTCATGCCGCTGATCAAGGGGCGCTTTCCCGGCGCGCAGTTCAATGTGGTGGGCCGCGCGCCGACCGCGCCCGTGCTGGCGCTCGATGGCGTGAACGGCACGCGGGTAACCGGCGCGGTGCCCGATGTGCGGCCCTGGCTGGCCGGGGCCGATCTGGTCGTGGTGCCGCTGAGCCTGGCGCGCGGGGTGCAGAACAAGGTGCTGGAGGCGATGGCCATGGCGCGGCCGGTGCTGCTTACCCCGCAGGCCGCCACCGGCATTGCCGCAGTGGATGGGCGTGACTTTGCGATTTCGCCGGCCGACCCGGAAGAACTGGCGGCACGCGCCGTGGGACTGCTGACCGACACCATCCGCGCCGATGCGCTGGGCCGCGCGGCGCGTGCCTTTGTGATCGGGCAGTGCAGTTGGGAGCGGATGCTGGCCCCTTTGCCTGGCCTGGTTGGCCTTGATCGCCGGTTTGGCCGCCGTGCGGCTTGAAAACCCCTCCGTCGGGCCTGCGGCCCGCCACCTCCCCACGAGTGGGGAGGATCACGTATCCTCGCTCGCTGTGCGCGATGGGGCGGCCACCGGTGTTGTGCCCTGGGTCATGCTGGGCTTGTGCTGGCTGGGCCTGATCGGGTTGTTCCATGCCGATTGGGCGGCGATGGCGGGGCAGTGGTGGGACAGTTCAACCTATAACCACATCCTGCTGGTGCCGGCGATCCTGGCCTGGTTGGTGTCGATGCGCTGGCCCGCGTTGCGCCAGATTGCGCCGCAGGGCTGGTGGCCGGGATTGGTGCTGTTTGCCGGGGCGGCGTTCCTGTGGATGCTGGGCGATTTTGCCGGGTTTTCGCTGGTGACGCAGACCGCCTGCGTGGTGATGCTGCAGGCCAGCTTCCTGGCAATCATGGGGCCGCGCCTGGGCGCGGCGCTGTTGTTTCCGCTGGCCTACATGCTGTTCCTGGTGCCATTCGGGGATGAACTGATCCCGCTGCTGCAGATCGTGACGGCGCGCATTGTCATGGTGCTGCTGCATCTGGTGGGCATTCCCGCCGCGCTCGATGGCGTATTCATCACCACGCCGGCTGGCTATTTCAAGGTGGCCGAGGCCTGTTCGGGGGTGAAGTTCCTGATTGCCATGGTCGCCTATGGCGTGCTGGTGTGCCAGGTGTGCTTTCGCCGCTGGCCGCGCCGCGCAACGTTCATGGCCATGGCCCTGATCGTGCCGATCCTGGCCAACGGCGTGCGCGCCTGGGGCACTATCGTGATTGCCGGCTGGCGCGGTATCCAGTTTGCCGCCGGTTTCGATCACGTGTTTTACGGCTGGGTGTTCTTTGCCGTGGTCATGGCGCTGACGATGCTGGCCGGCTGGCCGTTTTTCGATCGGGCGCGGGATGATCCGCCGGTGTCGGTAGCCGCGATCCTGGCGGATCGACGCCTGGCCTGGGCAGCGGGGGCACGCGTGGGGCAGGGGCTCGCGCTGGGTGTGCTGGCCGCTCTGGCGCTGGCGTTCGTGGGCTGGGGCGCGGCGGCCGGGCGCCTGGCTGCGCCACTGCCCGCCCGTATCGACCTGCCGGCCGTTCCCGGCTGGCACCGCGTGGCAGCGCCGGGCGGCTGGCCCTGGCAGCCGCGCCATGGCGGGGCCGATCATCGCCTGCTGGGCCGCTATGCCGACGATGCCGGCCATGTGGTGGACGTGTCGTTTGCGCTCTATGCCGCGCAGGGCGATGGGCGAGAGGCAGGCGGCTTTGGCGAAGGGGCCGTGCCGCCGGGTAGCGGCTGGGCCTGGGAAAAGCCGGCGCCAAGCATCGCCGGTGGCAAGGGTGACATGATCCAGGCGCCTGGCCCGGTGCACCGCTTGGCGATTACCTGGTACCGTACCGATGGCTGGCTGGGCAGCAGCAACATGGCGCTCAAGCTGTGGAACATTGCTGACCGACTCTTGCTGCGCGCGCAGCCCACGGCCACGCTGATCCTGTCGAGCGAAGACAATGCCGGGGCGCCCGCCGCGCCGGCCCTGGCCGCTTTCGTGGCGGCCACCGGGCCGCTGGACCGCTGGATCGATACCGTTTCGCGCGGGCAATAGGGGGCTGGTTTTCAAGGCATGTGCGGCATTGCGGGGATCTTTCACACCCAGGGGATGAAGCCGGTCGATCCGGAACGGCTGCGCGCCATGGGCGATGTCATCGCGCACCGCGGCCCCGATGGCCATGGCGTGTGGACTGCGCCTGGCGTGGGGCTGGGCCACCGCCGCCTGTCGATCATCGACCTGGCCGGATCGCCCCAGCCCATGGCCAGCGCCGATGGCGCCGCCGTGCTGGTGTTCAATGGCGAAATCTACAACTACCAGGAACTGCGCCGCGAACTGGCGGCCCTGGGCGCGCGGTTCCGCACCGACGGCGATAGCGAGGTGATCCTCGCCGCCTGGCAGCAGTGGGGCGTCGATTGCCTGGCGCGGTTCAACGGCATGTTTGCCTTTGCCCTTTATGACCAACGCGCCCGCACGCTGTTCCTGGCGCGGGACCGGCTGGGGGTAAAGCCGCTGCACATGGCCACGCTGGCCGATGGCAGCGTGATCTTCGGATCGGAACTCAAGCAGTTGCTGGCCCATCCGATGTTGCGGCGGACGGTCGACCCACTGGCGGTGGAGGATTACCTCGCCTGGGGCTTTGTGCCCGATGGCCGCGCGATCCTGGCCGGGGTGGAAAAGCTGCCGGCCGGGCATTACCGCCTGCTGCGCCATGATGCACCGCCGCCCCCCAGCGTGCGCTGGTGGGATGTCTCGTTTGCCGAGCGCGACAAGGCCAGCCAGAAAGACCTCGAAGCGCATCTGCTGCACCGGCTGCGCAAGGCGGTCACCTCGCGCATGGCGGCCGACGTGCCGCTGGGCGCATTTCTTTCGGGCGGGGTGGACAGCTCCACCGTGGTGGCGCTGATGGCCGAGGCCAGCCGCGACCCGGTCAAGACCTGCGCGATCGGTTTTGACGTGGCCGCGCTTGATGAAACCAGCTGGGCCGGCGCTGTGGCGCAGCGCTTTGCCACGCAGCACCATGCGCGCACGGTATCGTCCGATGATTTCAAACTGGTCGACCGCCTGGTGGCGATGTTCGACGAACCCTTTGCCGATGCATCGGCGCTGCCCACGTTCCGCGTGTGCGAGCTGGCGCGGCAGCATGTTACGGTGGCGCTGTCGGGCGATGGAGCGGACGAGGCGTTTGCCGGTTATCGCCGCCAGGTGTTCCATCACCGCGAAGAGCAGGCGCGCGCGCTGGTGCCGGCGGGGCTGCGCCGCCCGGTGTTCGGTGCGCTGGGCCGTCTCTATCCCAAGGCCGACTGGGCGCCGCGCCCGCTGCGCGCCAAGGCCACGTTCCAGAGCCTGGCCGAAGATGGCGAAACCGGCTATGCCCGCGCCTTGGCGGTGACCGCGCCAGAGGCGCGCGCCGCGCTGTTCAGCCCGGAGTTCCTGCGGCTGCGTGGCGATTACCGGGCTGAGACGCCGCTGATCGACCTGATGCGCCAGGCGCCGGCGCGCAGCGGGCTCGACCGCGCGCAATATGCCGATCTCAAGTTCATGTTGCCCGGCGATATCCTGACCAAGGTCGATCGCACCAGCATGGCTGTGAGCCTTGAGGCGCGCGAGCCGCTGCTCGACCACCGCCTGATCGAATTTGCCGCCGGCCTGCCCGAGGCGATGCGCGTGCATGGCGCCACCGGCAAATGGCTGATGAAGCAGACGATGCGCCGCTATCTGCCCGATGATGTGCTGTTCCGGCCCAAGATGGGCTTCGTCACGCCGATCGCCGCCTGGCTGCGTGGCCCGCTGGCGGGCGCAGCGCGCGCGATCGCCACGGGTGGCGCACTCACCCGCACCGGCTGGTTCGATGCCACCCGCATCGCCACGCTGGCCGAATCGCATATCGCCGGAAGGGCCGATAACAGCCGCGTCCTGTGGCAATTGCTGATGCTCGACCGCAGTTTGGCTCGGCTGGATACGGCTTTGTCGTCATAGCCTTGGCGGGCACATGGTGCCTCGCCTGTTACCATCGGTGGTAAACGGTAAGGTGATCTAAACCATTTCGGACTAGCCCCGTAGGGTAATCCAACTGCGCCGATGGTCCATGCGAAAGTTTCTACGATCACCGATCGGAATATCGCTGCTGCTGAGCCTGGCGCTTTGGCAGCCGCTTTTGAGCATCACGGACATTCCGCGCCACGTCTATTGGAATACGGCTTTTCACTTTGTGACGCGCCCGGCGCCCTCGTCGGTGGTGGTGGTGTCGGTCGATGGCATGCCGGAACTGGATACGGCGACCGAAGCGCGCGTGTTGGAGGGAGTGCGGCGGCAGATGCCGCGGCAGGTATTCGTGGATTTGCGCATTCCCTACGGGCTTGATGCCAGCGGGGACAAGCAACTCAAGGCCATCATCGACAGCTACGGCACCGACGTCGCGTTCGTCGCGCGCGCGAGCGAAGCCAATCGCAAGGACAAGAGCGCCTTTACCTTTCCGGCCCGGGAGATTGCCGGCAAGCATCCCATCTATGTTTCCTCTTGGAACGACAACTTCATCCACGCTGCCGTCTCCGCACCCTATTCGGTGACGATCGGAGAGCGGACATATCCCGCGTTCGCGGTCGCGCTTGCGGGTTTGAAGGCGGTTCCGCCCGGCACTTTCTATCCTGATTTCACGGTCGATCCCGCCACGATCCCCCAGGTTAGCGCGCGCACGCTTCTCCAGAATGGCTATTCTCCCGGTTTGCTGACGGGGCGGACCGTGGTTATCACGGCGTCCAATGGCATCGCCCCGATGCGGTACCTCGGGCACGGCATCAAGCCGCCGGTCTCGCTCGACATCGCGGGCGCGGAAGGGCTGAAGCGCCCACTCAACGCTGATCTGTCGTTCCTGCCGCTGCTGTTGCTGGCGGTGGGCACGGTGCTGCTGACCAACCGCATGCAACGCCGCGCAGCCAAGAACATGGCCTATGTCGCGCTGACGATGATCCTGGTGTTCCTGCCGATCTCGGTTCGCTTCCTCGGCTTGGTAGTCCATCCAGATGTCGCCATGACGTTCATGTCGATCTACGGGGCGATCCGGCTGTGGCAGCGGCGCACCCGACGCATTCAACAGACTAGCACGTCAGGATTGCCGAACTTTCTTGCCCTGTCGTCCCACCCGATCGAGGTGGGACGTGATGTGATCGTGGCAGTGGTTGGGCGATACGAAGAGATTCTCGCGACTTTGCCCCGCGATCTGCATGGGGAATGTGCCAATCAAATCGCCCGACGACTGTCGGTGGGATCTGGCGCAGGCCAGATTTTCCACGGGGATGGCGGGCATTTTGCCTGGGCTGAAGAGGCACGCCCGCTCGATGTCCAATTGAGCCACCTGGAAGGGCTGCGTGCCCTTTTTTCCGCGCCTTTGCAGATTGGCACACATACCTTCGACACCAATATCCACTTCGGTCTCGATCGTAACGAGGGGCTCGACGCGCTGACCCGCGTCAATTCGGCGCTGGCCAGTGCCAACGAAGCGCTGAGCAATGGCCGCCCGGTGGAGGTGTTCGAGGCGCATCGGTTGGCCGAGGCGCCTTGGGAACTGTCGTTGCACGCGCGCATCGACGAGGGGCTGCGCAACGGCGACATCTGGTTGGCGTTCCAGCCACAGTGGGATTATCGCACCGGGCGCATTTCCGGCGCCGAGGCGCTGATCCGCTGGAACCACCCGACGCGCGGCTACATCGCGCCCGATGCCTTCATCCTCCAGGCCGAGCGGGCAGGGCGCATCGATGCGCTGACCTATTGGGTGCTGGAAGAGGCCATCACTGCCGCGCAAGCCGTCAATGCCCTGGGCTCACGCTTTCAGATGAGCATCAACCTGTCCGGGCAGATGGTGGACAAGCCTGATCTGGTCGAGAATTTCCGTGAGATCGTCACGCGCCGTGGCATCGACCCTGGCTTGCTGACGATCGAGATCACCGAGACATCAGGCATGAACAACCGGAGCGATGCGGTGCGCAACATGTCGCGCTTGCGCGATCTGGGTTTTCGCCTGTCGATCGACGATTTCGGCACGGGTGAAGCCAGCCTGGCCTATCTGGCCGATCTGCCCAGCGACGAACTCAAGATCGACCGGCGCTTTGTCTCGCGCCTGCTCAGCAGCGACCGTGACCGTGCGATCATCACCAGCACGATCGGCTTGGCCCATGCGCTGGGCCAAGCGGTGGTGGCCGAGGGCATCGAGGACGAGGCGACCTTCCACCTGCTGGCGGCGCTCGGCTGCGATCATGCCCAAGGCTATTACCTCAGCAAGCCGCAACCTTTTGACGTGATGTTCCGCGATTACCAGGCGCGCCTGATGCGGCACAGCAGGGCTGTCTGACCCTTCCAACCACCTAAGGCAGCGTTTCCGTCTCCCTTGCCTGGGCGCACGAGGTGTCCTCGTTCTACTCCCGACTCGAGCGGCCTTCTTCGCGCGATCCGCGCCTATCCCATTGGTTAATCTTGTCTCGCTGCGCTTAAGGGCAAGCCCTAGCTGGCTCATCGGTGCGCGGGCGCCTCCGGTAGCACAATTCCCTGCAAATCTATGGGCTTGGCTGTTCCGAAACGGGACGGCTGCAACGGTTTGCGCCGAATTTGCAATTGTTTACTTCTTGTTAACCAAGGAACTTAGTGATATTCAAAGGCCTCTAACCGTGGATGGAGGTTTTCATGCTGCTTCGCCTGCTGTTCGGCTAATGCCGAAATAGGAATACGCTGGGTATCCGGAGAAATCTTAAGTGATGACCGGCCTGGCCTGTTAATTCCTACCAAAAAGCAAAAGCCCGCGATGAATAATCGCGGGCTTTCGTATTTTCGGAATAAATAAATTTGTCTTCGGTCAGGCTCACTCGTTGCCGTGGCCAAGGGCCAGATAGTCCTGGCTTTGCATTTCCATTAGTCGACTGATGGTTCGATCGAATTCGAACCGGCCATCGCCCGATTCGTAAAGGTTAATGGGCTCGGCATCGGCCGTGGCGATCAGCTTGACCTTGTGTTCGTACAGCGCGTCGATCAGCGTCACGAAACGCGCCGCCTCGTTGCGCTGTTCCGGCCCCAGGCGGGGGATGCCGACGATGATTACCGTGTGATAGGCATGGGCAATCGCCAGGTAATCCGACGCGCCGCGTGGCTGCGCGCACAGCCGCTTGAAGCTGAACACGCCCACACCCTTGAGGCTCTTGGGAACATGCAGCGTGCGTCCGCCGCCCAGATCGAGATCGGCGCTGGGCACGTTGGCGCTGTCTTCCGGGGCAAAGTCGGTCATGCGGAAGAACGCCTCGCGCACTGCTTCGGTGGCCGCCGGGCCATTGGGCACGTGCCAGGTGCCCACGCCCTGCAGGCGCTGCAAGCGGTAGTCGACCGGACCATTGAGCGCGAGCACGTCGAGCCGCTCTTCCACCAGCGCAATGAACGGCAGGAAATGCTCGCGGTTGAGCCCGTTCTTGTACAGCTCTGACGGAGCGCGGTTGCTGGTGGTGACGATGACCACCCCGTGTTCCACGATCAGGGCGGTGAACAGCCGGCTCATGATCATGGCGTCGGCGCTGTTGTTGACCACCATTTCGTCAAAGCACAGCACGTGGCATTCCGCCGCGATGCTGGCCGCCACCGGCACGATCGGATCGCCGCTTTCGCTCTTGCGCGCCTCGCGCAGCCGCGCGTGCACGTCGAGCATGAAGGCGTGGAAATGCGCGCGGCGCTTGGCGGTGACGGCCAGGTTATCGTGGAACAGGTCCATCAACATCGATTTGCCGCGCCCGACGCCACCCCACATGTAAAGCCCGCGCGGCACAGGCGCCTGCTTGCCACGCAACAGGCGGCCGAACAGGCCGGGGGCTGGCGGCGGGTTTTCCAATTCCTGCTGCAACTGGTCCAGGCGGTTGGCAGCGGCGGCCTGCTCTGGATCGGGGCGCAATTCGCCCGAGGCGACGAGTTGGGCATAGCGCTGGGAAATGCGGGTCATGATAAAGCGACGGGCCTTGGGAAAAGCGAAACGCCGGCCGGGGGAACCGGCCGGCGTTCGGGAATGACGCGAAGGGAAAAGGCCAAACCTGGCGCGTCAGATCGCGCGCTCGGCCTGCATCTTCTTGATTTCGGCGATGGCGCGTGCGGGCGAAAGGCCCTTAGGGCACACGTTAGCGCAGTTCATGATCGTGTGGCAACGATAGAGGCGGAAGGGATCTTCCAGCTCGTCGAGGCGCTCGCCGGTCATTTCGTCGCGGCTGTCGGCCAGCCAGCGATAGGCCTGGAGCAGGATTGCCGGGCCGAGGAACTTGTCGGAGTTCCACCAATAGCTGGGGCACGACGTGGAGCAGCACGCGCACAGGATGCATTCGTAAAGGCCATCGAGCTTTTCGCGCTGTTCCGGGCTCTGCAGGCGCTCCTTGCCCGAGGGCGTGGGCGACACGGTCTGCAGCCAGGGACGGATCGAGGCATATTGCGCGTAGAAGTGCGTGAAATCGGGGACGAGGTCCTTGATCACCTGCATGTGGGGCAGGGGGGTGATGCGGATTTCACCCTTGAGGTCTTCGATCGCGGTGGTGCAGGCCAGGCCGTTGCGGCCATTCATGTTCATCGCGCACGATCCGCAGATCCCTTCTCGGCACGAACGGCGGAAGGTCAGCGTCGGGTCCTGCTCGCCCTTCATCTTGATCAGCGCGTCGAGCACCATCGGGCCGCACTGTTCGAGATCGATCTCGAACGTGTCGTAGCGCGGGTTCTCGCCGCTGTCGGGATCATAGCGATAGACCTTGAACTTCTTGATCTTGCCGTTGGTGGCGGCCGCGTGATGGCGCGCCTTGCCGGTGATCGTGGAGTTCTTGGGGAGCGTGAAAGTCGCCATAAAACCGGGTCCTGCTGCACTGGGCCGCTGGCCGGCAAGGCCAGATCGGCTTGAACGAGTCGTCCTTAGCGCAATCGCAGCATGGGGCAAGGGGAGAGTGCCGCTCTTGCCCCATGGTCTGCGTGCCCGAAAACGCGGGTGCGGACACGAGGCATGGTGGCACGCAGTAATCGCATCCGTGTTGGCATTATTTGCGATGCGGCAGGATGGACTAACCGATGCAATCGGCATAACCCTGAAAACATTCGGATAAGGGGGCAAGATGCAGAACAGGGGATGGGCGGGTGCGCAGCGGCTGGGGGCAGGCGTTGGGCGATTTGGATCGGCGCTGACACTGGCATGTGCAGCCGGCGCGATCATCGCGTCGGCAGCCGTGGCGCAAACGGCGCCGCCGCCCGCGCCGGCTATAGCCTCTGCTGCTGCTGCACAGAAGGGCGCGCCTGCCGCGGTGCTGGATGCCGACGCGTTTGCCCAGATCCCGTTCTTTGCCGATGGCGCGCTTTCGCCCGATGGGCGGCGGATCGCCGGCAAGTTCGGCATGGGCGGTACCCAGGTGATCGGCGTCCGCAACCTGTTCGATCCCCAGGAAAAGCCCATGAACCTGGCCGTGCCCGATCAGACCGAGGCCGATTGGGTGCAGTGGGTCGGCGATGACTATCTGCTGGTGAAGCTGCGCGCGCTGCTGCCGATGCAGGACTCCGGCGATCGCACCTATGTCAGCCGGCTGATCTCCATCGAACGCAAGACCGGCAAGATCACGCGCCTGTTGTGGACGCTCGCCGGCCAGAATGTGGCCGACGTGATCTGGGTTGCCCATGACGGCACGCCTGAAATCCTGCTGTCCGCACAGAATTCGATGTACCTGGACGAAGGGTTCTTTCCGTCCGTGCACCGGGTGAATCTAGCCACCGGGCGTGAGCATGTGGTGCAGAGTTCTCGCGACGGCGTGCTGAGCTGGCAGGCTGATGGCAACGGTGTGGTGCGTAGCGGGGTTTCGGTGACCAAGTCGGGCCGGATGTCGCAGCTGTACTATCGCGGTGCCGACCCGAGCCAGCAGTTGCGCACGATCGACCGCGCCAGCAGCAAGGCCCACGAATCCCTGCTCGATCCGATCCTGTTCGTGCCCGGCACGGACAACGCTATTGCCGTTTTGACCGGCGATGATGGACGCGACCGGCTCTATGAAATCAACATGCTGACCCAGCAGACGGGGCGCGTGCTGTTCGAGGCGCCGGCCGGCACCGAAATCGCGCGCACGCTCCTGTCGCAAGACCGCTCTGCCGTGCTGGGCGTGACGACCTCTGACATGCCCGATCGCGTGCACTGGCTGGACAAGGACATGGCCGACCTTCAGGCCGCGTTCGACAAATCGGTCGAGCCGCAGAAGGTCAGCGTGGAGATTTCCAGCCTGAGCGCGGATCGCCGCGCCATGTTGTTGACTCTGGCCCGGCCCGACAGCCCCGGCGCGCTCTATTACTTCAGCCTCGATGGCGGGATGATGCAGCGCGTCGCCGTGTTCAACGACAAGCTCAAGCAGGTGCCGGTTTCGCCGGTAAAGACCGTGCACTACAAGGCGCGCGATGGCTTGAGCATCGAGGCAGTGGTGACCACGCCCAAGGGGCGCGAGGCACACAATTTGCCCGTAGTCATGCTGCCCCATGGTGGCCCCTGGGCGCAGGACGTGGCAAGTTGGGACTATCTGGCGCAGTATATCGCCAGCCGGGGTTATCTGGTGATCCAGCCCAACTTCCGTGGCTCCACCGGCTATGGCGCCGATTTTCTGCACAAGGGCGAAGGGCAGATGGGCCTGGCCATGCAGGATGATATTACCGATGGCCTGGCCTGGGCAGTGGCCGAGGGCATGGCCGATCCCAAGCGAGCCTGCATCGTGGGGGCATCCTATGGCGGCTATGCCACGATGTGGGGCCTGGCCAAGGACCCCGATCTCTATCGCTGCGGCGTCTCGATCTCAGGCGTCGCGAGCCTGCGCCGCGAGGTGAACGACTTCGGCAACTATTACATGGAAGGCAAGTATTCCGACGCTTGGAAAGCGATGACGCCTGATTTCGCGGCGGTTTCTCCGCTCAATGCGGTAGATCGGATCAAGGCGCCGTTGCTGCTGATCCATGGGCGCAAGGACGTGACCGTGGCGGTGAGCCATTCCGATGCCATGGCCGGCCGGATGCGCGCGGCGGGCAAGACGGTGGACTATGTAAGCCTGCCCAAGGCCGATCACTATTTCACCCGGCTTGATGATCGCAAGGCGATGCTTGACGCGATCGGGGCGTGGCTGGCCAAGTACAACCCGTCGTAATTCCGATCATCCGGCCTTGTGGCGGGCTTCGGCCCGCTGCTTGACCACGGCCAGGACATTGTCCTGGATATCGCCGAGCAGCAGTTCGCCCCACCAGCGTGCGTAGAGATTGACGTGGGTCATCGCCACGTAGTTGGTGGTCAGCGTCAGCCGTGTCGTCCCATCGGGCAGAGGTGTCAGGCGATAATCGCCAGTGTCGATCTTGAGGAACGGGCCGTCGGGCGCGATGTGCTCGTCGGTGTGGTGCTGGAGCGAGCTGTTGGTGAAGGCAAAGCGCCAGGCCAGCCGGTGGCCGGGTTGCCACGCGGTCACCCGTTCCTGGAAATCGATGCCCTCGCTCCAATAGGCCGTGCGCACGCCACCCACGCCGGGGCGATCGAGCACCGTGGCGCGAGGACGGGGCAGGCCGAGCACGCTTTGCGAAAAGGTCCAGCGGCCTTCGTCTTTGCCGATGTGGGTGTTGCTGACGGCATAGGGCCAGATTTCGGCGGGGCTGGCGTTAACAATGACCGAGCGGGTCAGCGTCACTGTATCGTGCGGGACGGGGATCTGGCTTTCAACGCTGCCCGCCAGCAGCGGCAGGAATAGCAAGGACGCGTGGAAGCTCGCCGCATCGTCACGCCGACGGCGCATCCTGCGCACTGAGAAGGCGCCAATCAGCCCGAAGATCAGCCAGATCGGTGAGAGCATTACCAGGCAGATAATGCCTTCGCCCAGGAACGCGGCCGAGCCAAAGATTACCAAGCCCACCAGGATCGGTGGCACCGATACATAGAAATTCCTCGAGCGGGTGCCGGCCGGATCGCCGACATAGCAGATCAGCGCACAGAGATAGGCCGGAAATACGGCGAGAAACCACAGGCTGGCAAAGGCTTGATTGCCCGCCCGGCTGGCGCTCATCAGCAAGTAGGCGCTCAGCGCGATGACCAGCGCCAGGGAAAAGCCAGCGATGATCCGGCCCTTGAGCAGGGCGACGGGGGCGCGATCGTCTTGAGGTTCGGCGGGCATGGCTGGGACCTTTTCTATGTTCAGGCAATTCTGAAACGAAAGAAATCGGTATATGGGTAAGATGGTAGCCACGGCCCCGCCGCCGTGGCCGTTGTGCGCGGTGACGGGGTCAGGTCTGGTCGGTTTTGCTGCCGCCGCGCCCGCTGACAAAGCGCAGCAGGCTGACAACCTTGGCGCCCATGCGGATCAGCGTCATGATCTGGGCAGGTGGGACGTTGAGCATCTGCTGATACCAGCCATCCACCGTGTTGACGAAATCGTGCATCGCCACCAGCCGCTGGCGCACCTTGGCGCTGATGCGCGGGTCATCGATATCCTGCATCGCCGCGCCGATTGCCGCGACCATGGGATCAATCTCGCGCGCCTTGCGACCCTGCGCCACTTTGGTGGCCATCTGCCAGAGATCGGCCTCGGCTTCGTAATGATCGCGGCGATCGCCCAGTACCGGCACCCGGTGGATCAGTTTCCACGCGAGCAGTTCCTTGAGGCTGTTCGACACGTTGGAGCGCGCCATGTTGAGCTTTGCCGCGATGTCTTCGGCCGTCAGCGGTCGTTCCGACAGAAACAGCAGCGCCTGAATCTGCGCCACGGAGCGGTTGACGCCCCATTGCGTGCCCATGTCGCCCCAGCGCAGCACGAACTGCTCCACCGAAGGGGGAAGGCGATCCGAGTCGTTTGATATTTCTGTCATGACAGAAATATCTGTCAGATGTGCTTCTTGGTCAAGGCACTTGGTGATCTTTGTCGCCGGGCCACGAAAAAGCCCGCCCCGGCACTGCCGAGGCGGGCTTTTCTCAGAGCCGCAAGGGCCTCTGGCGATCAGGCGCCGAAGGTGCGCTGCCACCAGCCACGGCGCGGCGAAGCGCCGTCTTCGCCATCGGCTGCGGGCTGTTCGCCGGTATCGCTTTCGCCAGCCGCGTCAGCATCTGCCGGCATAGCCGCAGCGGGTGCCACTTCGGGGGCAGCGTCCACGCTTGCTTCCGCGGGTGCTTCAGCAACCTTCTTCTTGCGCACGCGCTTGGGCTTGGCAGGCGCTTCGGTAGCCGGAGCCTCGGCAGCAGGCGCTTGCGCGGCGGTGGCCGGTTCGGCGGCCGCTTCGGCCGGAGCGTCGGCGACCTTCTTCTTGCGCACGCGCTTGGGCTTGGCAGGCGCTTCGGCAGCCGGAGCCTCTGCAGCAGGCGCTTCGATGGCAGGTGCCGGCTTGGCGGCGGCTTCGGCAGGAGCCTCTACCACCTTCTTCTTGCGGACGCGCTTGGGCTTGGCCGGGGCTTCCTCGGCGGGCGCTTCGACGTCTGCTGCCACCGCCGGTTCAGCGGCAGCGGCGGCTGCCACCGGGGCTGGTTCGGCAGCGGGGGCGTCAGCGATCACCGGCTCGGCGTCGGCGGTCTCACCGTCTTCGCCCTGGGCGTCGGTTGCGTCGTCGCGCTGGCCACCGCGACGGCGACGGCTGCGGCGGCGGCGCTTGCGCGGGCCACGATCGTCGTCGGCTTCGGCCTGGCCTTCGGGGGCACCGTCCTCGTCGCCAGCATCAGATGCGGCTTCCACCACATCGTCGGCCGCGTCTTCGGCATCGCTGCCTTCGGCTTCGTCGGTGTCATGCTCGTCACCGGCTTCGCCCGAGGTTTCGTCACGGCGATCGCGGTTGCGGCCACGACGGCGCTTGCGGCGCTTGCGACGGCCATTGCTGTCGGCTTCGCCCCTGCCTTCGCCACGGCTTTCCTCGCGCTCGCTGCGTTCCTCGACGACGTCTTCCTCGTCCTCGTAGGTGTCCTCGATCACGTCGTCTTCTTCAGGTTCGACGATGGGTTCGAAGCGCGGCACGAATTCAGGCTTGGGCCCGCGCGAGGCAACGCGCATCTTGGCGCCTTCGTTCTCGCCCTCGGGGATCACTTCCACGGCCACGCCATAGCGCATTTCGATCTCGGCAAGATCGGTGCGCTTGGTGTTGAGCACGTAGATCGCCGCTTCCTGGCTGGCGTAGAGCGTGATGATGCTGCCCTTGCCCTTGGCGGCTTCATCCTCGATCATGCGCAGGGCGGAAAGGCCGGCGGACGAGGCGGTGCGCACCAGGCCCGAACCATCGCAGTGCGGGCAGGCGCGGGTGGTGGCTTCGAGCACGCCGGTGCGCAGGCGCTGGCGGCTCATTTCCATCAGGCCGAAGCCGGAAATGCGGCCAACCTGGATGCGCGCGCGGTCGTCCTTCAAGGCGTCCTTCATCGCCTTCTCGACCTTGCGGACGTTCGATCCGTATTCCATGTCGATGAAGTCGATGACGACCAGGCCGGCCATGTCGCGCAGGCGCAACTGGCGGGCAATTTCGCGCGCGGCTTCCAGGTTGGTGGCAACGGCGGTCTGCTCGATGCCGTGTTCCTTGGTGGAGCGGCCCGAGTTGATGTCGATCGAGACGAGCGCCTCGGTCGGGTTGATCACCAGGTAGCCACCCGAACGCAGCTGAACCACGGGATCATACATCGCCGAAAGCTGGTCTTCGGCGCCATAGCGCTGGAACAGCGGCACCGGATCGGCATACTGGCGCACCCGCTTGGCGTGGCTGGGCATCAGCAGCTTCATGAAGTCCTTGGCGGCGCGGTAGCCCGCTTCGCCTTCGACAACCACTTCCTCGATATCGCGGTTATAGATGTCGCGGATGGCGCGCTTGATCAGGTCGCTGTCGGAATGGATCAGCGCCGGGGCCGAAGAGTGCATGGTGCGCTCGCGAATCTCGTCCCACAGGCGGGCGAGATAGTCGAAATCGCGCTTGATCTCGGGCTTGGTGCGCTGCAGGCCGGCGGTGCGGACGATGCAGCTCATCGAGCGGGGCAGTTCCATTTCGGCGATGATCTGCTTCAGGCGCTTGCGGTCAGAGGCCGAGCTGATCTTGCGGCTGATGCCGCCACCGTGGCTGGAATTGGGCATGAGCACGCAATAGCGGCCCGCCAGGCTGAGATAGGTGGTGAGCGCTGCACCCTTGTTGCCGCGTTCTTCCTTGACGACCTGGACCAGCAGCACCTGGCGGCGCTGGATCACGTCCTGGATCTTGTATCGCCGGCGCAGGGCCATGCGCTTGGCGCGCAGTTCTTCGGCTTCCTTGCTCTGGCCACGGCCCTGGCGGCGCGGACGGCGCTGGCGGCGGCCGTTGTCGCTGTGCGATTCTTCGCCATCGGCGGCGTCTTCGGCTTCATGGTCAAAGCCGTTTTCGACTACGCCGCCTTCGATCGTGGCGACCTGGTCCTTTTCCGAGGTATCGACCTCGGTAACGCCCTGGCCGTCTTCGAAGTTGCCGTCGTCGTAGCCGCCTTCGTAGTCGGCGCCGCCTTCATAATCCTCGTCGTCGCCATCTTCGGCGGCGCGCAGGGCGGCTTCTTCCTCGGCGTGAGCGGCTTCTTCGGCCAGCAGCGCTTCGCGATCTTCCTTGGGGATCTGGTAGTAATCCGGGTGGATTTCGCTGAACGCCAGGAAGCCGTGGCGGTTACCGCCAAAGTCGACGAACGCCGCCTGGAGCGAAGGCTCTACGCGGGTAACCTTGGCGAGGTAGATATTGCCCTTGATCTGCTTGTGATCAGCAGATTCAAAGTCGAATTCTTCAATACGATTGCCCTTGAGCACAGCCACCCGGGTTTCTTCCTGGTGGCGCGCATCGATCAGCATGCGCTGGGTCATTCTGTTGTCTCCAGCCGCGCGGCCGCGGGACATTGCCCGGGAATTTCGCGCGGTTTCTTGTGGTGAGGCAAAGGCCTGGCGTGCGGCCGTGATCCTTTTGATGAAGGAGGCCGGGCCAGTGGCGCTTTGCAAATGCGGGTTTGCCGGATCGGAGCATGGGCAGGCTGCCATGTGGCAAGGCCCTGCGATGCTCGCCGCCCGGCGGCGGTTGGTGTGCGTCTGCGGTGGCGAAGGCGTGCAACGATTGCCCTGCATGGACGCCCCGGTTTGCAAGAGAGTTTGCAGCAGTGCCGGGGTATTCGTGCGTGCCGGCATCCGTCCAAAGCACAAAGGCCCCGGTGGGGCGCTTTGGCTGGAACGGTACGCGGCTCTTCATCACGGCATCAACCTCAAGCGCGGGCGAGGGTGGCGTATCTGCCTTGTCCCTTCCTGCCCGCCAGGACCAAGCCCGACTGCGTCATCCCCCTGCCATTGGCGCATCGGCCGTGGGCGTTGCTGCCTGGGCGCTCATCAAGGCGCGGCGGCAACGCGGCGAGGGACGCAGCAAGTCAAACTGCTCCGTGTGATGGGTGCTAGCACCCCAATCGCAAAGCGGCAATTAAAACCGTGTCCCGCAACGCTCCGGCATTTCACGGGGGTGGCAAGGGCCTGTCCAAGAGCCCAAGCTTGCGCCGATTGGGAGGCGGCGCGGTTTTGCGCTGGACCACTGCCCCGGCAGCGCGGCATAGGCAGCGCAATCATGGTAAAGCCTTCGCCCGAATTGATACCGCAGCGCCTGGTGATCGCCGCGCTGTTCGTGGTGCCGCTGCTGGTGCTGGCGGTATGGGCGCGGGTCATGCTGGGCATTGGCGCGGGCGGCGCCGGGCGCGATCCCGCCTATGTCGTGCACGTGGCGCTGCCCGATGGCACGCGGCCGATCGATCTGCCGCCGGTATTGGGGCCGGCCGATGCCAGCCGCCCGCTGGTCGTGATCGATGCCGGCCACGGCGGGCATGATCCGGGCGCGAGCGGCGAGGGCAGCTTACGCGAGAAGCAGTTGACCCTGGCCCTGGCGCTGGCGCTGCGTGATGCGCTGCTTGCGCAGGGCCATGTTCGCGTGGCGCTGACGCGCAGCGACGATCGCTTTCTTGCGCTCGAAGAACGCTCGGGCATTGCTCAGCGCCTGCACGCCGACCTGTTCCTGTCGATCCACGCCGATTCCGCGCCCAGTGCGGATGCCGGCGGCGCCACCGTCTATACGCTGTCCGATCGCGGGTCTGACGCGGTGGCCGATGCCCTGGCGCGGCGGGAAAACAGCGCCGACATGGTAAACGGCGTCGCGCTGCAGGGGCGTTCCAGCGCGGTCAATTCCATCCTGGTAGACCTGTCGCGGCGCGAGATGCGCACGCGGTCCATCCATCTGGCTGACCTGATCCTGCGTGAAGGGCAGGGGGCGATCCGGTTTCATGTCGACCCCCGGCGCGAGGCGGCGTTCGTGGTGCTCAAGTCGCTCGATCTGCCCTCTGCGCTGATGGAAGCCGGCTATATCAGCAACCAGGCCGATGCCGCCGCGATGACCGACAAGGCCTGGCGCGATCGCTTTGCCAAGGCCGTGGCCGGGGCCATCGCGATCTTTCTGGCGGAACAGGAAAGCCGGCCGCTGGGGGCGTAGCGCGGAAACGCCAGGGCGCATTTGCGCGATAGGCACTGGTGCGCCGTCAAAGCCCCGTGCTAGAGCGCGGCCACGATGGCCGACGACCTGCCCCCGATCATTGCGCGCGGCGATGCGCCCGAACCTGACCGTGAACCCGAGGGGGAGCCTGATGGCCGCCGCTTCCGCATTCGGCGGGGCGGCAGCCTGGCCGGCCGGATCAAGGGCCTGTGGCAGCGCTCCAAGTGGCTGCGGCGCGTGGGCTGGCTGGTACTGATCCTGCTGATCCTGCGCGGTTTGCTGTGGGTGACGGTGGAGCGCACGCTGCCCTCGGCCGATACCCTGCTGACCTATCAGCCGCCCTTGCCGACGATGGTTCGCGGTGCCGATGGGCAGATCGTGTCGAGCTATGCCCGCGAGCGGCGGGTGCAACTGCGCTTCGTCGATTTTCCGCCGCAGCTGATCAACGCGTTCCTGTCCGCCGAAGACAAGTCGTTCTGGAGCCACGGTGGTGTCGACCTGACGGGCTTGGCTGGTGCCGTGGTGGACTATGCCACCAAGCTGGGAACGGGCGCCCGGGCGCGCGGCGGCTCCACCATTACCCAGCAGGTGGCCAAGAACATCCTGATCGGCAACGAATATTCGGTAACGCGCAAGCTCAAGGAAATGCTCCTGGCGCGGCGCATCGAAAGCGTGTTGACCAAGCAGCAGATTCTGGAGCTTTATCTCAACGAAATCCCGCTGGGCCGCCAAAGCTTTGGCGTGCAGGCGGCAGCGCGCGCCTATTTCGACAAGGACGTGGGCGACCTGCAACTGCACGAAGCCGCGTTCCTGGCGATTCTGCCCAAGGCACCGGAAACCTACAGCCGCGCCAAATTTGCCGAAAAGGCCATTGCCCGCCGCAATTGGGTGCTGGACCAGATGGAGAAGAACGGCTGGGCCAGCGCCGCCGATGTGGCGCAGGCCAAGGCACAGCCGCTGGGCCTGGTGCCGCGCCGGACCGAAAACTACACCGCCGATGCCGGCTATTTCCTGGAAGAAGTGCGCCGTCAGCTGATCGATCAGTTTGGCGAGCAGGCCAAGGACGGGCCCAACAGCGTCTATGCCGGTGGCCTGTGGGTGCGTACTTCGCTCGACCAGCAGTTGCAGACTGCAGCGCAGGATTCGCTGCGCGCCGGGCTGCTGCGCTATTCCGCCGGGCGGGCATGGCATGGGCCGATCGCGCATATCGACATGGACGACAGCGACTCAGGGAGCTGGCAGACGCAGCTGATCAACAGCAACCTGTCGATCCGCTATCTCGATTGGCGCGTCGCGGTGCTGATCTCGCGGCGCGGATTGAGCGGGCAGGTCGGCTTTGCCGATGGGCAGACCGGCACGCTCTATGGCGTGCCCGATGCCATGAAGGCGGGTGACGTGATCACCGTGGCCCCGGCCGGCAACGGCACCTGGGGCCTGCGCGTGGTGCCCGAGGTTTCGGGCGGCATGGTGGTGGAAGACCCGCAGAGCAGCCGCATCCTCGCCATGCAGGGCGGGTTCGACGCGCGCCTCGGTTCGTTCAACCGCGCCACCCAGGCGCAGCGCCAGCCTGGCTCGACGATCAAGCCGTTCGTCTATGCCACGGCGCTCGACAACGGCATGACGCCGGCCTCGATGGTCGTCGATGGCACGTTTTGCGTCTATCAGGGCGCGGCGCTGGGCCAGAAGTGCTTCCGCAACTTTGGCAACGAAGGCGGATCGGGTAGCCACACGATGCGCTGGGGCCTGGAGCAATCGCGCAACCTGATGACCGTGCGCGTGGCCAACGACACCGGCATGGACAAGGTGGTGCGCACGATCAAGAACGTCGGCATCGGCGATTACCAGCCCTATCTGTCGATGGCGCTTGGCGCTGGCGACACCACGGTGACGCGCATGGTCAATGCCTATGCCGCGCTGGCCAACCATGGCCGCCAGCGCGACGCGACGCTGATCGACTATGTCCAGGACCGCAACGGCAAGGTGATCTGGCGCGCCGACAACCGCGCCTGCACCGGCTGCAACATGCCGCGCTGGGATGGCACGGCGATGCCGCGCCTGCGTCCGGCAGGCAAGCAGGTGCTCGATCCGCGCACCGCCTATCAGGTGGTGCACATGCTGGAAGGCGTGGTGGTGCGCGGCACGGCCGAAACGCTGCACGATCTGGGCCTGCCGCTGTTCGGCAAGACCGGCACGACGAGCGGCCCCACCAACGTGTGGTTCGTGGGCGGATCGCCCGACATCATCGCCGGCGTCTACATGGGCTATGACCAGCCGCGCAGCCTGGGCGGCTATGCCCAGGGCGGGCGAATCGCCGCGCCGATCTTCAAGCAGTTCGTGCTGGCCACGCGGCCGCGCTGGGCCGACATTCCGTTTACCGCGCCGGCCGGCGTTTCCATGGTCAAGATCGATCGCGTTTCGGGCAAGCGCGTGTTCGGCGGCACGCCGCAGGACAATGACCGCAAGGCCTCGATTATCTGGGAAGCATTCAAGCCCGATACCGAGCCACGGCGCACGGTCCAACCCTCGGAAATCACCGCCAAGGAAGCCGTGCTCGATGCCCTGCGCAAGGCGCGTTCGGCACGCGGCGCCAAGGCCGCGCCGGCTGCCCGGCCGGCGGGCAGCAACTTTGTGGAGGACCAAGGGGGCATCTATTGAGGGGCGCGGCGCTGTGCTAAGCCTTCTAGCCATGAACACGCGCTCCCCCCTTGCCGCGTTGGCGGCCTTCGCTCTTTCCCTCACTCCCATGGCCGCCGCGCACGCTGCGCTGCCGCAGGGCGCCCGCGCGCCCGATTTCTCGGCACAGGGTGCGCTGGGCGGCAAGCCGTTCAGCTTCAACCTGAAAAAGGCGCTCAAGCGCGGGCCGGTGGTGCTCTATTTCTATCCCAAGGCCTTTACCCAGGGCTGCACGATGGAAGCCCACGCCTTTGCCGATGCCACGGCCGATTTCGCCCGCGCCGGCGCCACCGTGATCGGCATGTCGAACGATGACATTGCCACGCTGACTCGCTTTTCCACCGAGGAATGCCGCGACAAGTTTGCCGTTGCCGCCGCCAGCCCGGCCGTGGTCAGGGCCTATGACGTGGATCTGCAGCAAGGCGGCAAGTCCACCGGGCTGACCACGCGCACCAGCTATGTCATTGCGCCCGATGGCCGGATCACGCTGGTTCATTCCGACATGGACTATCGCGACCATGTCAGGCTGACGCTGGCGGCCGTGCAGGCGATGCACCGGCGCCACGGCTGATCGCATTTGCGCGTGGGCCCCGTCGGCAAAACACCCGCAGCAATCGGGCGTTTCCCGGCGGGGCCCAAGCGCACACCTTTACAAACGAGCCGGCTTCGCTAAGCGGCCAGTTCGTTTGTATGGAGTAAGACCGTCATGCGTGCCGAAGGGCAGGCTCATATCGACCGCATCGAGGCCGCACTCGCATTGGTGCGCAAGTTCCTCGACTGGGACCGCGCGGTGCGCCGGCTCGACGAACTCAACGCCCGTGTCGAGGATCCCAAGCTGTGGGATGATCCGAAGAAGGCCGAAGCCGTGATGCGTGAGCGTCGCCGGCTCGATGCCTCGATCGGCACCGTCAACCAGATCGGCCAGGAAATGGCTGACGCCATCGAGTTCGTCGAACTTGGTGAAGTGGAAGGCGATGACGAGACGATCGCCGAAGGCCTCGCCACATTGGCCGCGCTGGCCAACCGCGCCGATGCCGACAAGGTCCAGGCGCTGCTGGCTGGGGAAGCCGATGCCAATAACGCCTATCTCGAAGTGCATGCCGGCGCCGGCGGTACGGAAAGCCAGGATTGGGCCGAAATGCTCCAGCGTATGTACACGCGCTGGGCCGAACGCCATGGCTACAAGGTGGACCTGGTGGATTACCACGCCGGGGAAGCAGCCGGGATCAAGAGCGCCACGCTGCTGATCAAGGGCGAGAACGCCTATGGCTATGCCAAGACCGAAAGCGGCGTGCATCGCCTGGTGCGCATCAGCCCCTATGACAGCTCGGCGCGGCGCCACACCTCGTTCAGCTCGGTCTGGGTCTATCCCGAAATCGATGACAACATCGAGGTGGAGATCAACCCGTCCGACCTCAAGATCGACACCTACCGTGCCTCGGGCGCGGGCGGGCAGCACGTCAACACGACGGACTCGGCGGTGCGCATCACCCACGTGCCCACCGGGATCATCGTGGCGAGCCAGAACGACCGCAGTCAGCACAAGAACCGCGCCACGGCGATGAACATGCTGAAAGCGCGCATTTACGAGGCCGAACTGGCCAAGCGCGAAGCGGCCGCCTCGGGCGAATATGCCGCCAAGACCGAAATCGGCTGGGGTCACCAGATCCGCTCCTACGTGTTGCAGCCCTATCAGCAGGTCAAGGACCTGCGCACGGGCGTGGTGAGCACGAATCCGACCGACGTGCTCGACGGTGCGCTCGATCCATTCATGGCGGCGGCGCTGTCGCAGCGCGTGACCGGTGAAAAGGTGGCGGTGGACGACGACGATTGATCGTTTCTGCCGCTTTGGAGAGGATTTTTGCCGGTTGGGCGCGTCATTTCAGCGCGCCAAAAAGGCAAAAGCACGAGACCGGACTTTCGCTGGGCGTCATTTCGCCGTAAACCAGCGCATTCGGGTTTTTCATGTCCGGCCAGGCGCGCCGCGCACGGACGATCGCAAGGGATCGATCGGCCGTGCCGCGCTACAAGCCGGAAAACGCCACGCGCACGGGCGCGTCGAAGGAATGATATGTCTGCGTTCAAGGGGTTGAAGCCTATCCTCTATGGCGGCCGTGAAGTTTGGCCACTGGTGGAAGGCGGCAAGGGGGTTGCTGCCACCAATCACATGAGTTCCGGCGCCTGGGCTGCGGCCGGGGGAATCGGCACGGTCAGCGCGGTCAATGCCGACAGCTATGATGCCGAAGGCAAGATCATTCCGCAGATCTACAACGCCCTCACGCGCAAGGAACGGCACGAAGAACTGATCCGCTATGCCATCGATGGCGCGGTGGAGCAGGTGCGCCGCGCCTATGACATCGCCAGCGGCAAGGGCGCGATCAACATCAACGTGCTGTGGGAAATGGGCGGCGCTCAACAGGTGCTCGAAGGCGTGCTGGAACGCACCCGCGGCCTGGTCTCGGGCGTGACCTGCGGTGCGGGCATGCCCTACAAGCTGTCGGAAATCGCCGCGCGCTTCAACGTCAGCTATCTGCCGATCGTTTCCTCGGGCCGCGCGTTCCGCGCCCTGTGGAAGCGCGCCTATCACAAGGTGGCGCACCTGATGGCGGCGGTGGTCTATGAAGACCCGTGGCTGGCCGGTGGGCACAACGGCCTGTCGAACGCGGAAAACCCGCGCCAGCCCGAAGATCCCTATCCCCGCGTCAAAGCGCTGCGCGACACGATGCGCGCCGAGGGCGTGAGCGATGACGTGCCGATCGTGATGGCCGGCGGCGTGTGGTTCCTGCGCGAATGGAACAACTGGATCGACAACCCGGAGCTGGGCGCGATCGCTTTCCAGTTCGGCACGCGCCCGCTGCTGACCGAAGAAAGCCCGATCCCCCAGGCGTGGAAGGACCATCTGCGCACGTTGGAGCCGGGCGACGTGCTGCTGCACAAGTTTTCGCCCACCGGTTTCTATTCCTCGGCGGTGCGCAATCCGTTCCTGCGTTCGCTGGAAGCGCGTTCCGAACGCCAGGTGCCCTATTCCAAGGTGGCTGCGGGCGAGCACACGGTGCAACTCGACGTGGGCGTCAAGGGCAAGAACTTCTGGGTGGCGCCGGCCGACCTGGCGCGTGCCCGCGAATGGTTCGGCGCCGGTTTCACCACCGCGCTGCGCACGCCCGATGACACGGTCATCTTCGTCAACCCCGAGGAACGCGACGAAATCCGCAAGGACCAGGCCGATTGCATGGGCTGCCTGTCGCACTGCGGGTTCTCGTCGTGGAAGGACCACGACGATTACACCACCGGGCGCCTCGCTGATCCGCGCAGCTTCTGCATCCAGAAGACGCTGCAGGACATCGCCCACGGTGGCGATATCGACCAGAACCTGATGTTTGCCGGCCATGCTGCCTATCGCTTCAAGCAGGACCCGTTCTATTCCAACAACTTCACCCCCACGGTGAAGCAGCTGGTGGATCGCATCCTGACCGGCGACTGATCGCCATCAGGCCAAGCCATTACGAAAAAGCCCGGGATCACCCCGGGCTTTTTTATTTTGAGGGCAATGGCTTGCGCGTGGTTGTTCAGTCCTGCTGCAACATGGCCTCGCCATGGCAGGTCGCGTCCAGGCCGGCCATTTCCTCGTCCCGCGTCACGCGCATGGGCAGGGCCATCGACACCATCAGCGCGGCAATCGCGGTGGCGATCGCGCTCCACGCAGCCACGGCCACCACGCCCACGGCCTGGCCCACCACCTGGTGCGCCAGGGTCATGCCGGGGCCATAGCCGGTGCCGCCGAGCGCGGGGTGGAGAACCAGCGCGGTGAGCATCGTGCCGGCAATGCCGGTCATGCCCTGGCCGGCAAAGACACCCAGCGAATCGTCGACCTGCAAGCGGACCTGAACCAGGCGTGCGGTGCCTTTGGCGACGAGTGCGGCGACGAGGCCCAGCACCACGGCCATGCCGGGGCTGGTATAGGCAGAAACCGGGGCGATCAGGGCCAAACCGGCCAACGCGCCGCGTGCCAGCCCGGTGGGGCCGGGGCGGGTGCCGCCCAAGCGATCGAGCAGCAGCCATGCCAGCGCCGCCGTGGCGATGGCCACGTGGGTGTTGATCAGCGCCATGGCAGCGTCATCACCAGCGGCCAGAGCGCTGCCACCGGCCAGCGCCAGGCTGCCGGTCCAGACCATCGCGCCGCCAACCAGGGTCAGCAGCGTCAGGCCACCGTTGCGCGCAGCGGCCTGGGCAAAGCGTTCGCGCCGGCCCATCAGCAGCGCCACGATCAGCGCGGAAACCCCCGCGCTGGTGTGGACCACCAACCCGCCGGCATAGTCCACCGTGCCAAGCCGCGTGGCGAGCCAGCCGCCGCCCCAGATCCAGTGCGCGATCGGTGCATAGACCATCAGGCTCCACAGCGCGCAAAAGCCCAGCACCCAGCCAAAGCGGGCGCGATCCACCCATGCGCCGATCATCAGCGCCGGCGCGGCAAGGGCAAAGACCATCTCGAACAGGGCATAGGCGCTTTCGGGCACCAGGGTATCGGTGCGCACGTTACCCAGATCGATCAGCATCCAGGCACTGCCGCTGCCGAGCCAGCCATTGCTGACCGTGCCGAACGCCAGGGTATAACCCACCACGATCCACAACAGGGAAACCAGCGCGGTGACCGCCACGGTCTGCGTCATGACCGAGAGCATACTCTGCGTCCGCACCCGCCCGGCATAGAACAGGCCAATGCCCGGCAGCACCAGCAGCAGCCCGAGCAGCGTGGCGGCGAGAAGCCATGCGGTATCGCCGCTATCGGCGGGGTCGAGCCCGGCGTCCTGGGCATAGGCAAGGGTTGGAACCAGTAGCAGGGCCAGCGCGGCCAGGGCGCGGGCCCCGTGATGTCGCAACGAATCGTTCATGGCGCGGCACCTTAGGCCCAAGTCTTTGACAAATCCGAAATGGTTAGCGGCGCGGTGACCAAGCGCCGCTAGGCCCAGCCCTCGATCACCTGGTCGGGCGGGCGATGGCCATCGGCCCAAAAGCGGATATTGGCGATGACCTTGTCGCCCGAGGCGAGCCGCCCTTCGAACGTGGCGCTGCCCATGTGCGGCAGCAGGACCACGTTGGGCAACTGGCGCAGGCGCGGATCGACCTGGGGTTCGTGCGCGAAAACATCGAGCCCGGCGCCGCCGATCGCCCCGGCTTCCAGCGCGGCGATCAACGCGGCTTCCTCGATCAGTTCGCCGCGCGCGGTGTTCACCACATAGGCGTGCCGCTTCATCATCGCGATGCGCCGCGCATTGATCAGATGGTGGGTTTCGCTCGTGTGCGGGCAATGCAGCGACAGAATGTCGGCGGTGCGCACCAGCGTGTCGAGATCAGCTTCGTAGCGCGCGCCCAGCGCTGCCTCTGCCGCCGGGGGCAGGCGGTGGCGGTTGTGATAGACGACCGCCATGCCAAAGGCGCGGGCGCGCAGGGCCACGGCCTGGCCGATTCGCCCCATGCCGATGATGCCCAGCATCTTGCCGCCCAGCCGGTGGCCCAGCAGGCTGGACGGCGACCAGCCTTCCCAGGTCTGTTCGCGGATCACGCGCTCGCCATCGGCCAGCCGGCGCGGCACCGAAATGATCAGTGCCATGGTCATGTCGGCGGTATCGTCGGTGAAGACGCCGGGCGTGTTGGTGACGATGATCTTGCGCGCACGCGCGGAGGCGAGATCGATATGTTCGATGCCTGCGCCGAAATTGGCGATCAGGCCAAGGCCAGGGCCAGCCGCCGCGATCAGATCGGCATCGATCGCATCGGTGACCGTAGGCACCAGGACATGCGCCTGCGCCACGGCATCGCGCAAGGCCTGGCGCGACATGGGGCGATCATCGGCATTGAGCGTGACGTCGAACAATTCGGCCATGCGCCGCTGCGTTTCGGGCAACAGGCGACGGGTCACGACGACGCGGGGCTTGCCATCGATACGGCGCGTGAGGCGCAAGTCTTGCGGGCGGGCGTGCTGGCTCATCCCCACTATGGCTATGCGCATGGGGTGGTGGTGGTCAAGCAGGACCAAGGGCGATATCCGATCGGGACCGGAATTTGCCGCGACATTCGGGCTGGGCCAGGCGGGGTGATCGCCGGCCGCAGCCATGCAGGCTGTTGCCCTTGCCGGCCAATGCTGTATCGCACCAGAGATTGCACGTCCGGGCGGGGGCGGCAGGAGAAGTCTTACCGTGATCCAGTTTCGCTTTATCATCCGTTCGGCCGCGGCGCTGGCACTGGTTGCCGGTGCGGTGGGCCTGGCCGGACGGCCGGCGCACCTGCACGCCGCCGATGATGGCAACAGCCCCTATTGGGCGTCGCTATCCAAGGACCAGACCAACATGCGCGTGGGGCCTGGGCGCGAATACCGCATCAATTGGGTCTATGTGCGCCGTGGCTTGCCGGTAAAGGTCTTGCGGGTGATGGGTGGCTGGCGCCTGATCGAAGATCCCGATGGCGCGCGCGGCTGGGTGCTGGCGCAGTTTCTCAGCCGCAACCGCGCAGCGCTGGTCAAGGGCGCGATTACCCCGATCCGGGCCAACAAGGATGGCAGTGGCCCCGTGCTGTGGCGCGCGGCGCCGGGCGTGCAGGCCGCGCTGGGCGATTGCCGCGATGGCTGGTGCCCGGTGGATGTCGGCGGGCGCCGGGGCTTTGTGGCGCAGGATGCGCTGTGGGGCGCGGGGACGCCTTGATTGGGTGGTTTCCCCAGCGTTTGCTGAGGTTTCCACCACCCCCAACCCCCTCCTCTGAAGAGGAGGGGGCGGAAGACTTCATTCGGTTTTAGACCAGTTCGACGGCGAGGGCGGTGGCTTCGCCGCCACCGATGCACAAGCTGGCCACGCCCTTGGTCTTGCCGTGGCGCTTGAGCGCGGCAAGCAGGGTAGTGACGATGCGTGCGCCCGAGGCGCCGATCGGATGGCCCAGGGCGGTGGCGCCGCCATGGACGTTGACCTTGTCGTGGCTGATGCCAAGGTCATGCATCGCGAACATCGCCACGCAGGCAAAGGCTTCGTTCACTTCGAACAGTTCGACGTCGTCAATGCTCCAGCCGGCCTTGTCGAGCACCTTCTTGATCGCGCCGACCGGGGCGATGGTGAAGTCCTTGGGTTCCTGGGCATGGGCGGCCAGGGCGACGATGCGCGCCACGGGCTTGAGGCCCTTGGCATCGGCCACGCTCTGGCGGGTAAGCGCAAGGGCTGCTGCGCCATCGGAGATCGACGAGGAGGTAGCGGCGGTGATCGTGCCATCCTTGGCAAAGGCGGGCTTGAGCGAGGGAATCTTGTCGGGACGGGCCTTGCTCGGTGCCTCGTCGGTATCGACCGTCACTTCGCCAGCGCGGGTCTTGACCGTGACGGGGGCGATTTCCTCGACAAAGGCGCCATCGGCGATCGCGGCCTTGGCGCGGCGCAGCGATTCGATGGTGTATTCGTCCTGGTTTTCGCGGGTCAGGCCATAGTCGTTGGCAGTATCCTGGGCGAACGTGCCCATGGCGCGGCCGGCGTCATAGGCGTCTTCCAGGCCATCGAGGAACATGTGGTCATAGGCCGTATCATGGCCGATGCGCGCGCCCGAACGGTGCTTCTTGAGCAGGTAGGGGGCGTTGGTCATCGATTCCATGCCACCGGCAATGGCCAGGTCGATGCTGCCGGCGGCCAGGGCCTCGGCGGCCATGATCACCGTCTGCATGCCGGAGCCGCAGACCTTGTTGACCGTGGTGGCCTGGGCCGACTTGGGCAGGCCGGCCTTGATCGCGGCCTGGCGGGCAGGTGCCTGGCCCAGGCCGGCGGGCAGCACGCAGCCCATGTAGACCCGCTCCACGTCGGCGCCGTCCACGCCGGCGCGCGCGACGGCGGCCTTGACCGCGGTGGCGCCGAGATCGGTTGCGGCAACGTCTGCCAGTGCACCCTGCATGGCGCCCATCGGCGTGCGCGCATAGCTGAGGATGACGATCGGATCGGCGGCGGAGAACTGGGCCATGGTAACAGGTCCTTCCTGTGCTAAACTGCCGCCCCGGCTGCGGGCGGGTGGCAGCGTCTTGTCGTTGCCAGCGCCGATGTAGAGACCGGGCGTGGCGATTGCAATTGAAGGCGGCCCTGCATTGCCGTTTCATGACGCATTGCAGCAATTCGGCAGACACCCTGGGGTGGGGCTCGTGCCGCCGGGCATGGGGCGGGTGGGGGACGTAACGTGGGGTTTTCGGCGCAGATGCCGATGTTTACGGTCGTGGCGGGCATGCCGGCCTGGCTCTTGGTGACAATCGACGCCATTTTGGGGGCAATCATCGGATCATTCCTGGGCACCGTGGCGGTGCGCCTGCCGGCCGGGCGCGGCATCATCCGCGCGCCTTCGGCCTGCGATAGCTGCCGCCAGCGCCTGCGCCCGTGGCACCTGGTGCCGATCGTTTCATGGCTGGCCCTGCGCGGGCGCTGTCAATCCTGCGCCGCGCCGATCGGGCGGGGGCAACTGGTGGCAGAGGTGCTGGGCGCCGCGATCGGCGCATTGGCATGGTGGGCACCGATTGGCCTCGCCTTGCCGGCCATGGTGCTGGGCTGGCAACTCCTGCTGCTGGGGCTGCTCGATGCGCGCTGCCTGTGGTTGCCGTGGCGCCTCAACGCTGCGCTGGCGTTGAGCGGATTGGCGGTAGCCGTGGCGGACAACTGTTTGCCATTTGCCCTCGCTGGCGGCGGCCTGGCCTATGGCCTCTTGGCGCTGGTTGCGTGGGGCTATCGCCGGGCGCGCGGGCGCGAAGGGCTGGGCGGAGGTGATCCGCTGCTGCTCGGCGCGATCGGGTTATGGGTGGGGCCGGTGGGCGCGGTGCATGTCCTGCTTGGCGCGGCGCTGCTCGGCCTGGCCGTGGCGGGCCTGATGGCCTGGCGAGGAGGCCGCATCGATGCGGCCACCAGATTGCCGCTCGGTACGTTCCTGGCGGCCGCGGCCTGGCCTGTTTTCGTGCTCGACCTGAGGTGAGGATGCGCGGGGCGCCTTGTGCGCCATGCAATCGTGTGCGCAATTCCTGCAACTGACATCTCGCGATGCGGCAAGAGGTGGCTGGTTTGCCGGGCTTTTGGGCGAAATCCGGGGGGTCGTGCCTCGGTATTGTCACGATCTTGCCCAAATGGGTGGGGTCAACCCCCTTTATTGCGCTGCACCCCACTTGCGCATGGGCCAAGGCAGGACTAGTGCCCCGTGCCAAGTGCATTCCATCGCGAGTCAGCCCCTTGGTCGACCTCATCCAATATCTGCCGATCCTGATTTTCCTCGGGATCGCGCTCGCGCTTTCCACGGCCTTCGTGTTTTTGCCGATGGGGGCAGCCCGTCTGACGGGCACCCACAATCCCACGGCAGACAAGCTGGCCGAATATGAGTGCGGGTTCCCCGCCTTTGAAGACCCGCGCAGCCAGTTCGACGTGCGGTTCTATCTCGTGGCGATCCTGTTCATTATCTTCGACCTGGAAGCAGCGTTCCTGTTTCCCTGGGCGGTGAGCCTCAAGCAGACCGGTTGGGCCGGCTGGGCGACCATGATGGTCTTTCTGGCTGAACTGGTGCTGGGCTTCATCTATGCCTGGAAGAAGGGCGCACTGGATTGGGAATGAACGACATGGCTACTACCCCCGCTGTTTCGCCGGTCGCTGGCTCGCCGATCGTCGCGCCCGACCAGGCCTTTTTCGAAAGCATCAACGCCGAGGTTTCGGACAAGGGCTTTCTCGTCACCTCGACCGAGGAACTGTTCCAGTGGGCGCGCACCGGCTCGCTCTGGTGGATGACCTTTGGCCTGGCATGCTGCGCGGTGGAAATGATCCACGTCAACATGCCGCGCTATGACATGGAACGCTTCGGCGTCGCCCCTCGCGCTTCGCCGCGCCAGTCCGACGTGATGATCGTGGCCGGCACGCTGTGCAACAAGATGGCCCCGGCGCTGCGCAAGGTCTACGACCAGATGTCGGACCCCAAGTACGTCATCTCGATGGGCTCGTGCGCCAATGGCGGTGGCTATTACCACTACAGCTATTCGGTGGTGCGCGGCTGTGACCGCATCGTGCCGGTGGATATCTATGTGCCGGGTTGCCCGCCGACTGCCGAGGCGCTGCTCTATGGCGTGATGCAGTTGCAGCGGAAGATCCGCCGCATCGGCACGCTTGAGCGTTGAGAGGGTAGGGCATATGGCCATTCTGCATTCCGCACCGCGCTATGCCCCCTTCGACGGGGTGAAGGACACGCTGGCCACCGCGCTGGGCGACCTGGTGATCGAGGCGAAGGAAGAGCACGGCGAAATCGTCCTGCTGGTCGTGCGCGAGCGCATCCAGGACGTGCTGCGCACCCTGCGTGACGAGCACGAATACCAGCAGCTGATGGAAATTGCCGGGGCGGACTATCCGCAGCGGCTTGACCGTTTCGAGGTGGTTTACTGCCTGCTCTCGCTGACCCGCAACCATCGCCTGATCGTGAAGGTGCGGACCGACGAGTCCACCCCGGTTCCCACCGCCACCACGCTGTGGCCGGTGGCTGGCTGGCTGGAGCGCGAAGTCTATGACATGTATGGCGTGCTGTTCGCGGGCAACCCCGATCTGCGCCGCATCCTCACCGACTATGGCTTCCAGGGGCACCCGTTCCGCAAGGACTTCCCGCTGACCGGCTATGTCGAGCTGCGCTATTCCGAGGAAGACCAGCGCGTGGTCTATGAGCCCGTGCGCCTGGCTCAGGACCTGCGCCAGTTCGACTTCATGAGCCCGTGGGAAGGCGCCGAGTACGTGCTGCCCGGTGACGAGAAGGCAGCGCAAGCGGCCGCGCCTGCACCGGTGGCCACGCCCAAGGACACGCCGACGCCGGCGCATACCGGTGCTGGCGCGGCAGCCAACAAGGAAGCGACCAAGCCCTCGGGAGACAAGGCATGAGCTTCTCGCTCGAACAGTCGCCCACCACGGGTGACGAGGTCATCACCAACTACACGATCAACTTCGGCCCGCAGCACCCGGCCGCGCACGGTGTGCTGCGCATGGTGATGGAGCTGGACGGCGAAATCATCGAGCGGATCGATCCGCACGTTGGCCTGCTGCATCGCGGCACCGAAAAGCTGATCGAGCACAAGACCTATCTCCAGGCGCTGCCCTATTTCGACCGCCTGGACTACTGCTCGCCGCTGGCGATGGAGCACTCCTACGTGCTCGCGGTGGAAAAGCTGCTCAACATCGCCGTGCCGCTGCGCGCGCAGTATCTGCGCGTGCTGTTTGCCGAGCTGACCCGCATCTGCAACCACATGCTCAACATCGGTTCGCACGTGATGGACGTGGGGGCGATGACGCCGAACCTGTGGCTGTTCGAAATCCGCGAGGACTGCCTCACGTTCTTCGAACGCGCGTCGGGCGCGCGCATGCACTCGGCCTGGTTCCGCCCCGGCGGCGTGCACCAGGACGTGCCACTCAAGCTGTTGACCGACATGGCCGACTGGCTCGACACGCGCCTGCCGCAGCTGTTCGACGACGCGATGAGCCTGGTGGTCGACAACCGCATCTTCAAGCAGCGCAACGTCGATATCGCCGTGGTGAGCAAGGACGATGCGGTGCGCTGGGGCTTTTCCGGCCCGATGATCCGCGGTTCGGGCATCCCCTGGGATATCCGCAAGGCGCAGCCCTATGACGTCTATGACCGCATGGAATTCGATATTCCGGTGGGCACGCGGGGCGATTGCTATGACCGCATGATGGTGCGCGTGGAAGAAGTGCGCCAGTCGGCCCGGATCATGAAGCAGTGCCTGGCGCAGATGCCCGAAGGCCCGGTGCACAGCGACGACCGCAAGGTGATGCCGCCCAAGCGCGCCGAGATGAAGAGCTCGATGGAAAGCCTGATCCATCACTTCAAGCTCTACACCGAAGGGTTCCACGTGCCGGCTGGCGAAGTCTATGTCGCCACCGAAAGCCCCAAGGGCGAATTCGGCGTGTACCTGGTCTCTGACGGCACCAACAAGCCCTATCGCTGCAAGATCCGCCCGACCGCGTTCTCGCATCTCCAGGCGATGGACTTCATGTCCAAGGGCCACATGCTGCCCGACGCGACCGCCATCCTGGGCGCGATCGACGTGGTGTTCGGGGAGTGCGACCGGTGAGCCGCGCGCAGATCGATCAGGTTTCGATCCTCGCCTGCCTGACCGGGCTGGTCCTGGCCGTGGCCTGGTTCATTGCCCTGGGCGTGACCGGCAAGGCGCCGGAAAGCCTGGCCATGCTGGCGAGCGCCGTGGGCGGGTTCGAGCTGTTCCATTTTGGCCAGGGGCTGTGGTTCAACCGCGCCCGCCGGCGCAGGGGGCTTTGACATGGCTGGTTTGACCCAGATCGCCACGGCCATGATCGCGGCCTACAACGCCCAGGATGCCGACACCTACGTCAGCTACATGACCGACGATGCCTGCGAGGCTGGCTATCGCGGCGCCGTGGTGCGCGACGGCAAGGAAGGCACCCGCGAGGGCCTCAAGAAGATGTTTGCCGAGTTTCCGGAAAACCGCGCCGAGGTGATCGGGGCGAACGAGCTGGGCAATTATGTGGTGTTTCACGAGCGCGTCTGGCGCTCTGCCGCTGCCGAGCCGTTTGACGTGATTGCCGTCTACAGCTTCGTCGATGGCAAGTGCGCACGCGTGGAGTTCATTCGCTAATGGCTGATCGTCATCCCGAACCCGATAGCCCCGCGCTGCGTGCGCGCTGGGGCAGCTTTGCCTGGACGCCCGAGAACGCGACCAAGGCCAAGGAAATCATCGCGCGCTATCCCGCCGGGCGCCAGCGCTCCGCGGTGATGCCGCTGCTCGACCTGGCCCAGCGCCAGGTTGGTGCCGAAGAGAACACGCAGGGCTGGCTGCCGCTGCCGGTGATGGAATACGTCGCCGCGCAGCTCGACATGCCGATCATCCGCGTGCTCGAAGTGGCCACCTTCTACACGATGTACAACATCGCGCCGATTGGCCGGTTCCACGTGCAGGTCTGCGGCACCACGCCGTGCATGCTGCGCGGGTCTGACGACATCCTGGCGGCCTGCAAGGCCAAGGGCATGAAGAAGGGCCACACCACTGCCGATGGTCTGTTCACGCTGACCGAAGTGGAATGCATGGGCAACTGCTCGTCGGCGCCGATGGTGCAGATCAACGACGACAACTATGAAGACCTGACGGCCGAGCGGATCGAGCATATCCTCGACGAACTCGCTGCCGGGCGCCAGCCCAAGACCGGCACGCAGGAGCCGGGCCGCCACACCGTGGAACCGGTGGGTGGGCCGACCTCGCTGACGGCGATGGTTTCCGAAAACCACGATTATCGAGGGGAGTGGTAAGCCATGGCCCTTGCCGACAAGGATCGCATTTTCACCAATCTCTACGGCTATCAGCCGTGGAACCTGGCTGCCGCCCAGGCGCGCGGCGATTGGGACAACACCAAGGATCTGATCGCGCGCGGCCGTGACGCGATCATCCAGGAAATGAAGGACTCCGGCCTGCGCGGCCGTGGCGGTGCGGGCTTCCCCACCGGCATGAAGTGGTCGTTCATGCCCAAGGAATCCAAGGATGGCCGTCCCAGCTTCCTGGTGATCAACGCCGACGAATCCGAACCGGGTTCGTGCAAGGACCGCGAGATCATCCGCCACGATCCGCACAAGCTGATCGAAGGCGCGCTGGTCGCCGGTTTCGCCATGGGTGCGCGCGCAGCCTATATCTACATTCGCGGTGAATATATTCGCGAGGCCGAAACGCTGTTTGCCGCCGTGGCTGAAGCCTACGACGCGGGTCTGCTCGGCAAGAACGCCGCCGGTTCGGGCTATGACTTTGACGTCTTCGTCCACCGCGGCGCGGGCGCCTACATCTGCGGCGAAGAAACCGCGATGATCGAATCGCTCGAAGGCAAGAAGGGCCAGCCCCGTCTCAAGCCGCCGTTCCCGGCCGGCGCCGGGCTCTATGGCTGCCCGACCACGGTGAACAACGTGGAATCGATCGCGGTTGCCCCCACCATCCTGCGCCGTGGCGCGGGCTGGTTCTCCAGCTTTGGCCGTGAGAACAACAAGGGCACCAAGCTGTTCCAGATCAGCGGGCACGTCGACAAGCCCTGCGTGGTCGAGGAAGAGATGTCGATCCCGTTCCGCGAGCTGATCGAGAAGCATTGCGGCGGCATTCGCGGCGGTTGGGACAACCTCCTGGCCGTGATCCCGGGTGGTTCGTCGGTGCCGCTGGTTCCGGCGGCCGAGATCATGGACGCGCCGATGGACTTTGACGGCCTGCGCGCGCTGGGTTCGGGCCTGGGCACCGCGGCGATCATCGTCATGGACAAGTCCACCGACATCGTCCGCGCGATCAGCCGCCTTTCGTACTTCTACAAGCACGAAAGCTGCGGCCAGTGCACGCCCTGCCGCGAAGGCACCGGCTGGATGTGGCGCGTGATGGAGCGCCTGCGCACTGGCGATGCCGACGTGGAAGAGATCGACATGCTCTTCAACGTGACCAAGCAGGTCGAAGGCCACACCATCTGCGCCCTGGGTGACGCGGCCGCCTGGCCGATCCAGGGCCTGATCCGCCACTTCCGCCCCGAAATCGAACGTCGCATCGCCGCGCGCGCCGACGTTCGGGAGGCAGCAGAATAATGCCCAAGGTCAAAGTAGACGGCGTCGAACTCGAAGTTCCGGCCGGGGCCACCGTGCTCCAGGCCTGCGAACTCGCCGGCAAGGAAATCCCCCGCTTCTGCTATCACGAGCGGCTGAGCATTGCCGGCAACTGCCGCATGTGCCTGGTCGAAGTGAAGCCAGGGCCGCCCAAGCCGCAGGCTTCGTGCGCGCTTCCGGCCAGCGAAGGCCAGGAAATCCGCACCGACAGCGAAATGGTCAAGAAGGCGCGGGAAGGGGTGATGGAGTTCCTCCTCATCAACCACCCGCTCGACTGCCCGATCTGCGACCAGGGCGGCGAATGCGACCTGCAGGACCAGTCGGTGGCCTATGGCCGTGGCGGCTCACGCTATCACGAGCACAAGCGTGCCGTGACCGAGAAGTACATGGGCCCGCTCATCAAGACGACGATGACGCGCTGCATCCACTGCACCCGCTGCGTGCGGTTCTCGGAAGAGATCGCCGGCGTGGACGAAATCGGCGCGCTCTATCGCGGCGAAACCATGCAGATCAGCACCTATCTGGAAAAGGCCGCCAAGCACGAGCTTTCGGCCAACGTGATCGACCTGTGCCCGGTCGGCGCGCTGACCAGCAAGCCCTATGCGTTCGAAGCGCGCCCGTGGGAGTTGAAGAAGACGCTGTCGATCGACGTGTCTGACGCGATCGGCGCCAACATCCGCCTCGACAGCCGTGGCCGCGAAGTGCTGCGCATCCTGCCGCGCGTCAACGATGACGTGAACGAGGAATGGCTGGCCGATCGTGGGCGCTTCATGGTCGACGGCCTGACCCGCCGCCGCCTGGATCGTCCGTGGCTGCGCCGTGATGGCAAGCTGGTTGCCGCAACCTGGGCCGAAGCCTTTGCCGCGGTTGCCTCGATCAACCCCGGCCCGTCGGTTGCGGTGGTTGCCGGTGACCTGGTCGATTGCGAAACGATGTTCGCCGCCAAGGCGCTGGCTGGCGCGCTCGGTTCCTCGCTGCTCGAAGGGCGGCAGACCGGCATGGCTTACACCACGTCGAGCCTGGCTGCGGTGGCGTTCAACTCCACCCTCGCGGGTATCGAGGACGCCGACGCGATCCTGATCGTGGGCAGCCAGATCCGTTCCGAAGCCCCGCTGCTAAATGCACGCCTGCGCAAGGCCGCCAAGCGCGGCGCCAAGGTCTTCGTGATCGGCCCGGTGTGGGACACCACGTTCCCCGCCACGTTCCTGGGCGTCGATGCCGCCACGCTGGCCAACCTGCCGGCCGAAGTGGCCGACGCGTTTGGCGCAGCGGCCAAGCCGGCGATTATCATCGGCGGTGCTGGCCTCGCCAAGGGCGCGCTGGAAGCGGGCCTGGGTTTTGCCGAGCGCTTCAACCTGGTGCGCGATGGCTGGAACGGCTTCAACGTGCTGCACATGGCGGCAGCGCGCATGGGCGGCCTGATGCTGGGTTATGCCCAGCCGGGCGGCCTGGCTGATCTCGTGGCGGCCAAGCCCAAGATGGTCATCTCGCTGGGCGCGGACGAGGTTGACTGGACCAAGTTTGCCGACAGCATGATCGTCCACATCGGCCATCACGGCGACAAGGCGGCCCATGCCGCCGACGTGATCCTGCCTGCCGCTGCGTTCAGCGAAAAGGACGGCACTTACGTCAACACCGAAGGCCGCGTGCAGTTTGCCGAACGCGCCGTGTTCGCCCCGGGCGAAGCGCGCGAAGATTGGACGATCCTGCGCGCGCTGGCCGATGCCTTTGGCGTCAATGTCGGGTTCGACAGCTTTGAACAGCTGCGCGCGGCGATGATCGCGGCGGTGCCGGCACTGGGCGTCGAAGGTCTGGCCGATTACGGCGCGCTTCCCACGGCTCCGGCCAGCGCGGATTGCACCGGGACGATCGCCTATCCGATCGCCGATCCCTATCTGACCAACGCCATCGGCCGCGCCAGCCCCACGCTGCAGCGCTGCTCGAGCGAACTGCTCCACGGTGAACTTCAGGCGGAGGCCGCGGAATGACTGCGTTCTTTCAAGGCCTTGGCCTGCCCTTCGCGGCGGCCTGGACCATTTCCACGATCTGCGGAATCCTGCTGATCGCGCTGCCGGTGATGCTGGCGGTGGCCATGGTCATCTATGTCGACCGCAAGGTCTGGGCATCGATGGCGCTGCGCCGTGGCCCCAACGTGGTTGGCCCGTTCGGGATTCTTCAGTCGTTTGCCGACGGCCTGAAGGTGTTCCTGCAGGAAACCATCATTCCTTCGGCGGCGAACAAGGGCCTGTTCCTGATCGCGCCGATCATCACCTTTACCGTGGCGCTTTTGGCCTGGGCGGTGATCCCGTTCAACTCGGGCGCGATCCTGGCCAACATCAACGTCGGCCTGCTTTATATCCTCGCGATCTCGTCGCTCGGGGTTTACGGCATCGTCATCGCGGGCTGGTCATCCAACTCGAAGTACCCGTTCTTCTCGGCGATGCGCGCATCGGCCCAGATGATCAGCTATGAAGTCTCGATCGGCTTCATCCTGGTCTGCGTGGTGCTGTGGGCCAACTCGTTCAATCTCAACGATATCGTCAAGGCGCAGCACGGCTTCGGCTTTGGCTTCATCAACGGTTTCTGGTGCAGTCCGCTGCTGTTCCCGATGTGGGTGATGTTCCTCATCTCCAGCATGGCCGAAACCCAGCGCGCGCCGTTCGACCTGACCGAAGCGGAAAGCGAACTCGTCGCCGGCTATCAGACCGAATATTCGTCGATGGCCTTCGCCCTGTTCTGGCTGGGTGAATACGGCAACGTGCTGTTGATGTGCGCGCTCAACGCCACGCTGTTCTGGGGCGGTTACCTGCCGCCGGTGGAACTGGCGGTCCTCTACCTGATCCCTGGTTGGATCTGGCTGATCCTCAAGATCGCTTTCGGCTTCTTCGTCTTCAGCTGGGTCAAGGCGACGGTGCCCCGTTACCGTTATGACCAACTGATGCGCCTTGGCTGGAAGATCTTCCTGCCCGTCTCGCTGCTGTTCGTGTTCCTCGTCAGCGGCTACCTCATGGCTACCGGACACTTCGCATGACTGTCGGACAGCTCGTCAAGAGCTTCACCCTCTGGGAGTTCGTGAAAGCGCACTGGCTGACCCTGAAGTATTTCTTCAGGCCCAAGGCGACCGTGAACTACCCGTTCGAGAAGAACCCGATCTCGCCGCGCTTCCGTGGTGAACACGCCCTGCGCCGTTATCCCAACGGCGAGGAACGCTGCATCGCGTGCAAGCTGTGCGAAGCGGTGTGCCCGGCGCAGGCGATCACGATCGAGGCGCAACCGCGCGAGGACGGCAGCCGCCGCACCACGCGATATGATATCGACATGACCAAGTGCATCTTCTGCGGCTTTTGCCAGGAAGCATGCCCGGTCGATGCCATCGTCGAGGGGCCCAACTTCGAATACGCGACCGAAACGCGCGAAGAACTGCTCTACGACAAGGCCAAGCTTCTGGCGAACGGGGACAAGTGGGAGCGGGCGATTGCCGCGAACCTTGAAGCCGATGCACCGTACCGGTAAGGGGCGCGCGTCATGATCCAGGCAATTGCCTTTTATCTCTTTGCCACGCTTACGATCTTTTCGGGCGCGGTGACCATTCTCGCCCGCAATCCGGTGCACTCGGTGCTCTGGCTGATCCTGGCGTTCTTCAACGCTGCTGGCCTCATGATCCTGATCGGCGCCGAGTTTATCGCGATGCTGCTGGTGATCGTCTATGTCGGCGCGGTCGCGGTGCTGTTCCTGTTCGTCGTCATGATGCTCGACATCGACTTCGCGCAGCTGCGGGCCGGCTTCATCAAGAACTTCCCGCTGGGCTTTGCCCTGGCTTTCGTGTTCCTGGCCGAACTGGTCATGGGCGTGGGCGCCTACAAGGCCGGTGGCCTGGTGCTGGGTACGCCTGATGCGGCGACTGCGCCTGTGGCGGGGCTGTCCAACACGGCGGCCATCGGGGCGCTGCTCTATTCGCGCTATCTCTTCCTGTTCGAAACCGCTGGCATCATCCTGCTGGTGGCCATGATCGGCGCCATCGTGCTGACCCATCGCCAGCGTGGCGATGTGCGCGGCCAGAAGCCGAGCAGCCAGATCTCGCGCCGTCCGGAAGAGGCGACCATCAATCTTCAGCCGGAAGTCGGGAAGGGGGTAACGCTCTGATGATCGGCATCGAACATTATGTCTTCGTCAGCGCGATCCTGTTCGTGCTCGGCGTGCTGGGGATTTTCCTCAACCGCAAGAACGTCATCATTCTGCTGATGTCGATCGAGCTGATCCTGCTGTCGGTGAACCTCAACCTGGTCGCTTTCAGCGTCTTCCTGCATGATCTGGTCGGCCAGATCTTCGCGATGTTCGTGCTCACGGTGGCAGCGGGCGAAGCGGCGATCGGTCTTGCCATTCTTGTCATCTACTTCCGTGGCCGCGGCACGATTGCCGTCGACGACGTCAACCGGATGAAGGGCTGAACCCATGTCGTCCATCAACGTCATCGTCTTCCTGCCGCTTCTGGCAGCGATCGTTGCCGGCCTTGGCAACAAGAAACTGGGCCTGATCCCGTCGAAGGTGATCACCACCGGCGCGCTGTTCTTTTCCTGCGCGCTGTCGTGGCCGATCTTCCTCTCGTTCCTGGGCGGCCATGCCGAAGCGAGCGTTACGCCGGTGCTGCACTGGGTGAAGTCGGGCGATCTCGATTTCCTCTGGGCGCTGCGCGTCGATACGCTCACCGCGATCATGCTGGTGGTGATCACCACCGTCTCGTTCCTCGTGCACCTCTATTCCTGGGGGTACATGAGCGAGGAACCCGATCAGCCGCGCTTCTTCGCCTATCTGTCGCTGTTCACCTTTGCCATGTTGATGCTGGTGACGGCCGACAACCTGGTGCAGATGTTCTTCGGCTGGGAAGGCGTGGGCCTGGCCTCGTACCTCCTGATCGGCTTCTGGTTCCGCAAGCCCAGCGCCAATGCCGCCGCGATGAAGGCCTTCGTGGTCAACCGCGTGGGCGACCTTGGCTTCATGATGGGCATCTTTGCGACGTTCCTGGTGTTCCACACCGTGTCGATCCCACAGATCCTGCACGATGCGCCAGCCGTCCTTTCGGGCTCGACCATCGGTTTCCTGGGCTATCGCCTCGATACCGCCACGGTGATCTGCATCCTGCTGTTCATCGGCGCGATGGGCAAGTCGGCGCAGCTCGGCCTGCACACCTGGTTGCCTGACGCCATGGAAGGCCCGACCCCGGTGTCGGCGCTGATCCACGCGGCCACCATGGTGACCGCCGGCGTGTTCATGGTTTGCCGCCTGTCGCCGCTGTTCGAACTGAGCCCGACGGCGACCAGCTTCGTCACCTTCATCGGCGCGATGACCTGCTTCTTTGCCGCCACGATCGGCACGACGCAGACCGACATCAAGCGCGTGATCGCCTATTCGACCTGCTCGCAGCTCGGCTACATGTTCTTTGCCGCCGGCGTTGGCGCCTATGGCGCGGCGATGTTCCACCTGTTCACGCACGCCTTCTTCAAGGCGCTGCTGTTCCTGGGTGCCGGCTCGGTGATCCATGCCATGCACCACGAACAGGACATGCGCTATTACGGTGGCCTGCGGAAGAAGATCCCGCTGACCTTCTTCGCCATGATGGCCGGCACGCTGGCCATTACCGGGGTGGGTGCATTCGAGATCGGTTTCGCCGGTTTCTTCTCGAAGGATGCGATCATCGAGGCCGCTTGGGCCAAGGGCACCGAACTCGGGCACTTTGCCTTCTTCATGGGCGTGTTCGCCGCGCTGCTCACCAGCTTCTATTCGTGGCGCCTGGTCTATCTGACCTTCTTCGGCAAGCCGCGCTGGGAACAGTCGGAGCATATCCAGCATGCCGTGCACGATGCGCATGGCCACGGCGATCATGGGCATGATCACGCCCACGCGCATGGCCACGATCATCATCACCATGACGAACACAGCGACGGCACGGCGGGCTATCACCCGCACGAAAGCCCGCTGGTCATGCTGGTGCCGCTGGTCGTGCTGTCGCTCGGCGCCATCTTCGCAGGTTGGGTGTTCGCACACGCGTTCATCAGCGAAGGGACGGGTGAGTTCTGGAAGGGCGCGCTGGTTTACAGCGAGCATCTGATCCACGCCGCGCACCAGGTGCCGACCTGGGTGAAGTGGTCGCCGTTCGCGGTGATGGTCACCGGGTTCCTGATCGCGACTTATGCCTATGTCGTGAACCCGGCGTTCCCGGCGGCTTTCGTGAACCAGTTCGGCTTCCTCTACCGCTTCCTGCTCAACAAGTGGTACTTCGACGAACTCTATCACTTCATCTTCGTGCGTCCCGCGCTGTGGCTCGGCCGCGTGTTCTGGAAGGTGGGTGATATCGGGATCATCGATCGCTTTGGCCCGAACGGCGCCGCCTGGCTGGTGGCGCAGGGCAGCCGCGGGGCGGTCAAGCTCCAGTCCGGATATCTCTACAGCTATGCGCTGGTCATGCTCGTCGGTCTCGTCGGCGCGATCAGCTGGGTGATCGCACAATGACCGGCTTTCCGATCCTTTCGCTCATGCTGCTGGTGCCGCTCGTCGGCACCGGCCTGGTCCTCAAGGCCAACCGCGAGCAGGCCCGCCTGATCGCGCTGATCGCCACGCTCATCGATTTCGTCCTGGGTGTTGTCCTGTGGATGCACTTCGATGTGGGCGGCGCACAGTGGCAGTTCCAGGAGCGGGCCGCGCTCTTCTCCGGCTTTGAATGGAAGCTGGGCATCGATGGCATCGCCCTGCTGCTGATCGCACTGACCGTGTTCCTCATGCCGATCTGCATCGGCGCCAGCTGGAACTCGATCGAGAAGCGCGCCGGTGAATACTACGCGGCGTTCCTGCTGATGGAGACGCTGATGATCGGCGTCTTCACCGCGCAGGATCTGTTCCTGTTCTACATCATGTTCGAAGCCGGCCTGATCCCGATGTATCTGATCATCGGCATCTGGGGCGGGGCGGATCGCATCTACGCCAGCTACAAGTTCTTCCTCTACACGCTGCTCGGCTCGGTGCTGATGCTGATCGCGATGTTCTGGATGGTCAACGTGGCGGGCACCAGCGACATCCCGACGCTGATGGCCTACAACTTCCCGGTCCATGCGCAGACTTGGCTGTGGCTTGCGTTCTTTGCCAGCTTTGCGGTGAAGATGCCGATGTGGCCGGTGCACACCTGGCTGCCCGACGCGCACGTGCAGGCACCCACCGCCGGCTCGGTGATCCTGGCGGGCGTGTTGCTCAAGATGGGTGGCTACGGCTTCATCCGCTTCTCGCTGCCGATGTTCCCCGAAGCCTCGGCGCAGTTCGCGCCGCTGGTGTGGGGCCTGTCGATGGCGGCCGTGGTGATCACCTCGCTGATCGCGCTGGTCCAGCAGGACATCAAGAAGCTGATCGCCTATTCCTCGGTCGCGCACATGGCGATCGTGACCATCGGTCTCTTCGCGTTCAACACGCAGGGTCTCGAAGGCTCGATGCTGATCATGCTCAGCCACGGCCTGGTGGCCGGCGCGCTGTTCCTGGGCGTGGGCGTGATCTATGATCGCCTGCACACCCGTGAAATCACGCGCTATGGCGGTCTTGCCATCAACATGCCGTACTACGCGCTGTTCATGCTGCTGTTCACCATGGCCTCGATCGGCCTGCCGGGCACCAGCGGGTTCGTGGGTGAATTCCTCTCGCTGATGGGCGTCTATGCCGAAAGCAGCTGGGTGGCGCTGGTGTGCACCACCGGGATCATCCTGGGTGCGGCCTATATGCTCTACCTCTATCGCCGCGTGATCTTTGGCGACCAGAAGAACGCCGACGCTGCCGCAATGCTCGATCTCGACAAGCGCGAGTGGGCAATGATGGTGCCGCTGGCCGCCGTGGTGCTGTGGATGGGCGTCTATCCGGAAAGCTTCCTGGCGCCGATGCGCAAGGATATCGCCGCGCTTGAAGCGCGCGTGGCCCCGGCCAAGCCCAAGGGCGACGCGCAACTGAAACTCGGGGTGGCCCAGCCGGTTGGTGCCGCTACCCATGAAGAAGCCGCGCACGGGGAGGCGCACTGATGGAACTGCTTCGCTCTCTCCAGATCACCCTGGCCGAGGAAGTGCTCAGCATTTCCGGCCTGATCCTGCTGCTGGTGGCGGCCTGGGCCGGCGACAAGGCTTCGCGCCTGATCTCGATCCTGTCGGTTGCGGTCCTGACCGTTTGCGCCCTGATCGCCGCACCCGCGCTGTGCGGATCGGCGATGGGCCCGGCGGTGACGGCCTTTGCTGGCCAGTATCATGCCGATGCCTTTGCCGCCTTTGCCAAGCTGCTGATCTACGCAGGTGCCGGCGTGACGCTGATCGTGGCGCCTGCGTTTTTCGAACGCGTGCGCGGCATGCGTGCGGAATTTCCGTTGCTGGTGCTGTTTGCCGCGCTCGGCATGGGGATCATGGTTTCGGCCGGTGATCTTCTCGCGCTGTATATCGGTCTCGAACTCAACAGCTTGGCCTCGTATGTGCTGGCCTCGATGCTGCGCAGCGACGAACGCTCGGCGGAATCGGGCCTTAAGTACTTCGTGCTGGGCTCGCTCGCCTCGGGCATACTGCTTTATGGCGTCAGCCTGACCTATGGGTTCACCGGCACGACCAGCTTTGAAGGCATTCGCCTGGCGCTCAGCCATGGCCTGTCCACCGGCGCCACTTTTGGCGTGGTGTTCGTGCTGGCGGGCCTGGCGTTCAAGATCAGCGCCGCGCCGTTCCACATGTGGACGCCCGACGTCTATGAAGGCGCGCCGACCCCGGTGACGACTTTCTTTGCCACGGCGCCCAAGGTCGCTGCGCTCACGCTGCTTATGCGTGTCAGCCTCGAAGCATTCGGCACCCAGGTCCACGCCTGGCAGCAGATCGTGATCTTTGCCGCGCTGCTGTCGATCGTGATCGGTGCGCTGGGCGCGATCGGGCAAAACAACATCAAGCGCCTGATGGCCTATTCGTCGATCAACAACGTGGGCTTCATGCTGATCGGCTTGGCCTGTGCCAACCAGCCGGGCGCGGCCGCGATGCTGGTTTACCTGGCGATCTACGTGGCGATGTCGGTGGCGGGCTTTGTCGCCGTGCTGATGCTCAAGGATGCCGATGGCGAGCCGGTGGAAGCGATTTCCGACATGGCCGGCCTGTCCAAGACGCGCCCGGGCCTGGCCGCAGCGCTGGCTGCAGTCATGTTCAGCCTGGCGGGCATTCCGCCGCTGTTCGGTTTCTGGGGCAAGTTCGTGGTGTTCCAGGCGGCCGTTCAGGCCAACCTGCTGGCGCTGGCCGCGATTGGTATCGCTGCCTCGGTGATCGGCGCGTTCTACTACCTCAAGGTCGTCAAGGTGCTCTACTTTGACGAGGCGACCGACAAGGTGACGGGCAAGAGCGAACTGGCCCATACCGTGTTGCTGGTGGTGGCCACGCTGTTCATCTCGCCGCTGGGCTACCTGCTGACCAACTGGCTGCACGTGCTTGCCGGCAATGCGGCAGCCGCGCTGTTCCACGTGGCCTGAGCCGCTCTTGCTCGAATACGTAAAAGAAATCCCCTCCACCAACGCGGCCCTTGTGGCGCGCGCTGGTGGGGGGCATTGCCTTTTGGAGGGGCACTGGCTGATCGCCGATCGGCAGAGCGCCGGGCGCGGCCGATCGGGCCGGGTGTGGAGCGATGGCTTTGGCAACTTCATGGGCTCTACCGCCGTGCAACTGGCGTCCCATGAAACCGCGCCGCAGACATTGGCGCTGGTTGCCGGCCTGGCGCTGTGGGATGCCGTTTCCAGCATGGCGCCGGGGCTACCCGGACTGTACCTGAAATGGCCCAACGATCTGCTGGTGGGCCAGGCCAAGCTGGCGGGTATCCTGCTGGAACGGGTGGGCCAGACCGTGGTGGTCGGCATCGGCGTGAACCTCGCCGCCGCGCCCGATGTGCCGGGGCGGCAGACCGTTTCCCTTGCGGCATTGGGCCACGCTATTGCGCGTGATGCCTTTGCCGCGGCCCTGGCAAGCGCCTGGGCCGCGCGGCTTGGCGCCTGGCATGCCGGGCAATGGCCTATCTTGCGCAGCGCCTGGGAAGAGCGGGCGGTGCCGCGTGGCACGCTGGTTTCCGTCAACGATCGCGACCATAGCATGATCATGGGTGCCTTTGCCGGCATCGATGCCGATGGCGTGGCCCAGTTGCGCCTGGCCGATGGCCGCACCCTTGCGATTCATGCCGGCGATGTCGATCTGGTGGGTGGTCCCACGCCACCAGCGGCCCAAGGAGATGCGTAATGCTGCTGGCGGTTGATGTCGGCAATACCAACGTGGTGTTTGCCCTGTTCGAGGATCGCACGATCCGCGCGCGCTGGCGCGTGGCCACCGATCCGCGCCGCACGGCCGACGAATACGCCGTGTGGCTGCTGCAACTGATGCAGATCCAGGGCTTTGCCCGCGATGCCGTGCGCCAGATCGTGATTTCCACGGTAGTGCCGCGCGCACTGCACAACCTGCAGGTTCTGGCTGACAAGTATTTCGGCCTGGAAGCGCTGGTGGCGGGGCAGGGCCTGGCCGAATGGGGCTTTGTCGCCGATGTGGACGAGCCGCGCTCGCTCGGCGCGGACCGCGCGCTGAACGTGATTGCCGGCCATGCCGCCCATCCCGGGCAGCACCTGATCATCATCGATTTCGGCACTGCGACGACGTTCGACTGGGTAGACCCACAAGGCACCTACAAGGGCGGGATCATTGCGCCGGGGATCAACCTCTCGCTCGACGCGCTGGTGAGTGCGGCGGCGAAATTGCCGCGCATCGCCATTTCCGTGCCGCGCCAGGGCGAAAGCGTGATAGGGCGCAACACCGAAGACCAGATGCACATCGGCGTGTTCTGGGGCTATGTTGCCATGATGGAAGGCCTGATCGCCCGGATGCGCGCCGAAATCGGCCAACCGGCCAAGGTGATTGCCACGGGCGGGCTGGCCGTATTGTTTGACCGCCACACGCGGATTTTTGACCATGTCGACCCCGACCTGACGTTGGACGGCATGGCCTTGCTTGCAGAGCGCGCCATCGCGGCCGCCCAGAACAGGACACAAGAGTGAAGCCCGGAAAGGAATTGCTGTTTCTCGCCCTTGGTGGTTCGGGCGAGATCGGGATGAACGTCAACCTCTATGGGTGTGACGGCAAGTGGTTGATGGTCGACCTGGGCATGACCTTTGCCGATCCCTGGTATCCCGGCGTCGAACTCGTCTTTGCCGATCTGGAATTCATCGAAGCGCGGAAGAAGGACCTGCTCGGCATCGTTCTGACCCACGCGCACGAAGATCATATCGGTGCCGTGCCCTATTTCGCGCAGGAACTGGGCGTGCCGCTTTATGCCACGCCGTTTACCGCGCGCCTGGTGAATGAAAAGCTGGTGGAAGCCGGCATCGAGAACAGTGTCGAACTGAACGTGATCCAGAACGAGGGCAGCCTCTCGCTCGGCGCGTTCGACATCCGCTATGTGCCGCTGGCGCACTCGATCGCCGAGGGCAATGCCCTGGTGATCGACACGCCCTATGGCCGCGTGTTCCACACCGGCGACTGGAAGCTTGACGACGAGCCGCGCGTGGGCACGCCCGCCACCGAGGAAGAGCTGACTGCCATCGGTGACGAAGGCGTGCTGGCGCTGGTGTGCGATTCCACCAATGTGTTCAATCCCAAGCCTTCCGGTTCGGAAGGCGCGGTGCGGGCCGGGCTCTTGGAAACCATTGCCGAGCTTAAAGGCCGGCGCGTGGTGGTGACGACCTTTGCCTCCAACGTGGCGCGCTTGCAGACCCTGGCCGAAGTGGCCGAGGCCACCGGGCGGCAGCTGTGTGTGGCCGGGCGCTCGCTCGATCGCATCATCAAGGTGTCGCAGGCATCGGGCTATCTGCTTGATTTTCCCGATCCTATCAGCATGGACGCGGCGATGGACCTGCCGCGCGGTGAAGTGCTGATCCTGGCCACTGGCGGACAGGGTGAGGCGCGCGCCGCGCTGGCCCGTATCGCTGGCGGCCAGCATCCGATCTCGCTGGAAGCGGGCGATGCAGTGGTGTTTTCCAGCCGCCAGATTCCCGGCAACGAACTGGCCATCGGCCGCGTGCAGAACGCGCTGGTGGAAAAGGGCGTGCGCCTGATCACCGACAAGCAATCGATGATCCACGTTTCGGGTCACCCTGGTCGGCCGGAACTGGTGGCGCTGTATGATTGGCTGCGCCCCAAGATCCTGGTGCCGGTGCATGGCGAAATCCGCCACATGGCCGAGCAGGCCGCGCTGGGCAAGGCCGAGGGCATTCCCAAGACCATCCTGCAGAAGAACGGCGATCTGGTGCGCCTGGCCCCCAATGGGCCGGTCAAGCTGAGCACGGAGCGCAATGGCCGCCTGGTGCTGGATGGCGATATCATCGCCCCGGCCGATGGCGAGGCGATGGCCGCGCGGCGCAAGCTGGGCAACAATGGCCTGGTCAGCGTGGCCCTGGCGGTCACCGCCGAAGGCAAGCAGGCCTCTGGCGTGGACATCGGCTGCATTGGCGTGCCCCTGGAAGAGGACATGGAGCCGTTCCTGGAAGAGGCGCGCGAGGACGTGTCCAAGGCGCTGAAAGCCCTCAAGGGCGACCGCAAGCGCGACCGGGTGGCCGTTGCCGAATGCGTGCGGCTTGCGGTAAGACGCACGGCGCAGCGCTGGTCGGGCAAGAAGCCGGTGGTGCAGGTGCTGCTGCGCGAGCGTTAAGCCGGCAGCAGCCGCACGGCGTAAGAGGGAGAGAACGATGCGTTTTGGCTCGATGCTGGCGGTCTATGCCCTGATCTGGGTGCTGGCGGCCTTTGCCGTGCTGCCCTTTGGCCTGCGCACCCCGCATGATGCCGGGGTGCGGCCCACCGTGGGCCACGCCACCAGCGCGCCGATCAATTTCCGGCCCGGCATGGTGGCCTTGCGCGCAACGCTAGTATCGGCGGTGGTCTTTGCCGTGCTCTATGCCAACTTCCGCGAAGGCTGGGTCACGGCATCTGACCTCGATATCTCGCCGCTGATCGGGCTCTGATTTACCAGAGGATGCCGCCTTCGGGCTGAACCACTGGCACGGGCGACAGGCCCAGGCTTTCATTGCAATCGGATTCGATCGTGGCGCACATCGCGGTCAGCGGTGCGTCGTGGATCGTGTTGGCAAACGGATTGACCAGATCATCGCCGATCTGCAGCGCGGCCAGGAACATGAAGCCCGCCAGCGCCGAGCCCAGCGGTGTGGCCGGCCCCAGCGTTTCGACGAGGCCAATTGGCAGCAGCACGCAGAACAGGCGCGTGAAGAACGTCGGAAAGCTGCGGTACTGCGCGGGCAGCGGGGTGTTGCGCAGCCGCTCCATGGCGCCTTGGGCGTTGCTGATATCTACCATGATCGCCTCGATCCGGCTCAATTGCACGGTATCGATCCAGCCGTGACGCAGCGCGGAGGCCAGGCGCATGCCGTTGCCTTCGAGCAGGCCATTGGCCGGGTTGCGCCGCGCCAGCTCGGGAATCTCCGCCTCTCCCAGCACGCGATGGGCGCTTTCGGCCGGGTCTTGCCCGCGCAACTGGTGGCGCAGCACGTGGACATAGGCGATGTGGCGGCGCACCACGTCATGCCGCATGGCCTGGCCGGCCGCGTGATCGGGCAGGGCGGCGCCCACCGCGCGCGCCAGGCTGCGCGATGCGTTGGTCATCGCGCCCCACACGATGCGGCCTTCCCACCAGCGGGCGTATGCCGAATTGACGCGAAACCCCAGCAGCAGTGCCAGCCCGGTGCCGAAGATCGTCAAGGGCAGCGCCGGGGCGGGGAATGGCGTGAAGTAATAGAAAACGGTTACCGCCACATCCCACACGAACAGGGCGAGCAGCGTGTTCCACGCCGCCACGAACGTCATGCGGATACGCGGGGTCTTGCCAACGATCATGCCTGGTTGAACCTTTGATCAGGGGCGCGGCGCCGGGTCATCGGGGCGATCCATGCCCAGCCATGCCCGGCGCAGCGCGATGCAGCCGATAATACCGATCACCTTGGCGAGCGCCAGTTGCAGTGTCTGCCCTTCTTCGTTGATCGCCAGCCAGGCCAAGACGGCCATGGCCAGCACGGCGCAGTGTACCGGCAGCGCTTCGATATCGTTCCAGCGCAGGGGCTGTTCGGCGCGATGCGCGGCGGTAGGTGCGGCGTCGCGAAAGGGGAATGCAAAGGCCATCGACAGGTTCCCGTGTCTCATCGGCGGTACCACCGTGGCACGCCATCGCCCTTTCATTTTGCGACGCGCCAGGGGAATGGGAATGCCCAGGCCCGGCAACCGTGGCTTGCAGATTATGAAAACATCAGATGGAACAGGGCATTACGTCGTAAATCCGGCAGTGGGCAACGATTTCAAACAGTTCTGCAACCTTGAGGATATTGCGGCGCAACACCGGCATCTTATCCTCGGTTAATGGCAGATCGATATTCCGAACTGGTTTCATTCGTCCGCGTGGCGGAGGCGGGCAGCTTGTCGCAGGCCGCCGTGCGCCTGGGCCTGTCGCTGCCGGTGGTCAGCCGCCGCCTGGCCCAATTGGAGGCGCGCCTGGGCGTGGCGCTGGTCCGGCGCAACAGCCGCCACCTTTCGCTGACCGAGGAAGGCGAAATCTTCTATCGCCAGGCCGGGCAGGCCCTGGCCGACATGGAACGGGCCGAAACCGTGATTCGCACGCGCGCCTTTGGCCCGGCGGGCACGCTGAAAGTGGCAACGACCCTGGCCTTTGGCCGCCGCCGCCTGGGCGAGTTGTTGCAGCGCTTTGCCCGCGCCCATGCCGATGTGACGGTGCATCTCGACAGCGTGCCCGCGCTCGCCAATCCGGTGGAGAGCGGGCACGATCTGGTGATCAGTTTTGCCGCGCCGCCGCTTTCGTCGCTGATCTGCCGCCGTTTGGGCAGCAACCCGCGCGTGCTGTGTGCCGCGCCATCCTATCTTGAGCGGCGCGGGCGCCCGCAAGCGGTGGATGATCTTGCCCGGCACGAGCACGTGGTCGTGCTGGACGAAGCCGGCGCCGTGCTGCGCGAGGGCCTGCCCGAGGGGCTGGCGCTGCCGGCGGGCCTGGCCACCAACGATGCCGACGTGGCGCGGGCCTGGGCCCTTGATGGCGCCGGCGTGGCGCTGCATTCGCTGTGGGAAGTGGCCGAAGACCTGGAGAGCGGCGCGTTGGAGGCGGTGCTGCCCGATCTGGAACTGCCGGCGCTGCCGGTGGTGGCGCTGTTCGAGCCGCGCCAGGGACAGACACCGCGCCTGCGCCGCTGCCTGCAATTCCTGGCGCATCAGGTGCCGGCTTTGGCGTGATGGCGTTTACATGCCCCCTCCGTCAGCCCTGCGGGCTTGACACCTCCCCCACGGTGTGGGGGAGGATTTGGATGGTTACACGCCTTCCAGGGCGTAGCCGGCGGAGCGTACGGTGCGCACCGGGTCGGCCGCGCCGGGCAGGGCGATCGCCTGGCGCAGGCGGCGGATATGCACGTCAACCGTGCGCAGTTCGATGTCGCTGCCGCTGCCCCACACCGCATCGAGCAGCTGCCCGCGCGAAAACACGCGGCCGGGATGTTCCATGAAATGCTTGAGCAGGCGGAACTCGGTGGGGCCGATCTTGATCGTCTGGCCGCGCCGGGTGACGCGGTGCGCGGTGGGATCGAGGCTCATGTCGCCAACGGTAATGGTTTCGCCGGCCAGCGCCGGGCGCACGCGGCGCAGCACGGCGCCGACGCGGGCGATGAGTTCGCGTGGCGAGAACGGCTTGGTGACATAGTCGTCTGCGCCGGTTTCCAGGCCGCGCACGCGATCATCCTCATCGCTGCGGGCGGTGAGCATGATGATCGGCACATGGGCCGTGGCCTTGTTGCGGCGCAGGCGGCGGCACACCTCGATCCCGCTGGTGCCACCGATCATCCAATCGAGCAGCACGAGATCGGGCGTGTCTTCGGCGGCCAGAAGCAGGGCTTCATCGCCATCGTCGGTGCTGCGCACGTCATAGCCTTCGCCGCGGAAGCGATATTCGACGAGTTCGGCCAGCGCGGTATCGTCTTCGACGAGAAGCAGCTTGGGAGCAGACACGCATTACCTCCGGGATGAACCTTGACCGTAACCTTGCGAAAGCACGACAATTGTTACGTGGCCATGACGAATGGCGCGGGAATAATGCGGCCGCCGCGATCACGCTGGCGGAATGACGTCTTCCCGTTCGGGCAGATAGGTGCCCGTGGCGGCATAGTGGACGATTTCGGCAATATTGGTGGCCTGGTCGCCGATCCGCTCGATATTGCGGGCGACGAACATGAGCTGGGCGACGCTGCTGATCGTGGCGGGGTTTTCCACCATGTACGACACGAAATTGCGGAACACGCTGTCGTAGATCGCATCGACCTTGGCATCGCGGCGCACGATTTCGGCGGCGGCCACGGCATCGCGCGCGGCATAGGCGGTGAGCACGTCGTGCACCATGTCGCTGGCCAGCTCGTTCATGATCGGCAGCAGGGTCAGCGGTTCGAAGCGCTTGCGCCCCTCGATATGGCCCACGCGCTTGGCGATGTTCTTGGCATAGTCGCCAATCCGCTCGATCACGCCGGCGATCTTGAGCGCGGCGATCACTTCGCGCAGGTCGTCGGCCATCGGTGCGCGCAGGGCGAGCACGCGGATGGCGAGGCGATCAACCTCGCCCTCCAGCTGGTCGATGCGCTTGTCGCGCGCGATCACGCTGGTTGCCAGTTCCTCGTTGCCGCCGACCAGGGCGTCCATCGCCTCGGTAATGGAAAGTTCGGCCAGGCCGCCCATTTCCGCCACCAGGCCGCGCAGGCGGGTGATGTCTTCGTCGAATGCCTTGACGGTATGTTCAGCCACGTCTCGTATCCTTACCCGTAACGCCCGGTGATATAGTCCTTGGTGCGCTCTTCCCGTGGATTGGTGAAGATGTCCGAGGTCGTGCCATATTCCACGATCTTGCCCATATGGAAGAACGCGGTGCGCTGCGAGACGCGGGCGGCCTGTTGCATGGAGTGGGTGACGATCACGATGGCATAGCGGCCACGCAATTCGTCGATCAGTTCCTCGATCCGCGCGGTGGCAATGGGATCGAGCGCGGAGCACGGCTCGTCCATCAGGATCACTTCGGGATCGACGGCAATGGCGCGGGCGATGCACAGGCGCTGTTGCTGGCCGCCCGAAAGCGCGGTGCCGCTGTCGGTGAGCCGATCCTTGACTTCGTCCCACAGGCCGGCGCGCTGGAGCGAGGTTTCGACGATGCCGTCCAACTCGCTCTTGCTGGTCGTCAGCCCGTGGATGCGCGGGCCATAGGCGATGTTTTCATAGATCGACTTGGGAAACGGGTTGGGCTTTTGAAAGACCATGCCAACGCGCGCGCGCAGCTGCACCACGTCCATGCCGGAGCGGTAGATATCCTGCCCATCGATCAGGATTTCGCCTTCGACCCGCGCGTTGGCGATCGTGTCGTTCATGCGGTTCAACGAACGCAGGAACGTGGACTTGCCACAACCCGAGGGGCCGATGAACGCGGTGACATAGTCGTTGGGCACGTCGATCGAGACATCGTCGATCGCGCGCTTGGCGCCATAGAACACCGACACGTTGCGCGCGCTGATCTTGGCCGGGCCATCGTCGGGCAAGGTAGAGATCTGCGCCGCGGCTTCGGCAGGGGCGTCGTTCAGGGGAAGGGGGGCGTTCATGTTACCACCGTTTCTCGAAGCGGTTGCGCAAGTAGATGGCAAGACCGTTCATGAGCAGAAGGAAGACCAGCAGGACGACGATCGCGGCGCTGGTGCGCTCGATGAAGCCACGGTCGATTTCGTCGGACCACAGGAAGATCTGCACCGGCAGCACCGTGGCCGGCGAGGTGAGATCGCCCGGTGGCGAGGCAACGAAGGCGCGCATGCCGATCATCAGCAGCGGCGCGGTTTCACCCAGCGCGCGGGCCATGCCGATGATTGTGCCGGTGAGGATGCCGGGCAGCGCCAGCGGCAGCACGTGGTGGAACACCACCTGGACCGGGCTGGCGCCCATGGCCAGCGCGGCATCGCGGATCGAGGGCGGGACTGCCTTGATCGCATTGCGCCCGGAAATCACGATCACTGGCATGGTCATCAGCGCCAGCGTCATGCCGCCGATCAGCGGGGCCGAGCGATAGTGCGGGAAGATCGCGAGGAATACCGCGAGGCCCAGCAGTCCGAAAATGATCGAGGGCACGGCCGCCAGGTTGTTGATCGAGATTTCAATGAGGTCAGTCCAGCGGTTGCGCGGGGCATATTCCTCCAGATAGAGCGCGGCGAGCACGCCCACCGGGAAAGCCAGCACGATCGTGACCAGCATGGTCATGATCGAACCCTTGAGCGCGCCCCAGATGCCCACGGACTGCGGGCTGGTAGCGTCTGAACGGGCAAGGAAGCCCCAGTCGAATGCGCGCACCAGCTTGCCATCCTGGACCAGGCGCTGCGCGACAGGGCGAAGTGCCTCGGGGCCATCGCCACGCTGGGCAGCGGCGAGTTCGTCGGTGGCGGGCAGCGAGACGGCCATGCTAGCCTCGTCCAGCAGCGCCGGCTTGGCCGCAATCTGCGCGGCGACATCGCGCCAGGCACCATCGGCAAGCAGCGCCGCGCCGCCCTGGCCCAAGCCCTTTTCAGCGGCGGCATCGACCATGGCCGGCAGGCCTGCCAGTTCCAGCGCGCTGGCCGGATCGGGCTGGCCCAGGCGATCGCGATCGATCGAAAGCTGGCCGCGCAGGGGCAGGTCAAAGCGCAGTTCGCTGCGCTGGAAACCAGCCAGGCCACTCGATGCCATCGACACCAGCAGGAACACCAGGACCAGCGCGGAAAACGCCACGGCACCCAGGCCAGCCAGCTTGAACAGCCGGTCGCCGGTGTGGCGGCGCGCCAGGCGCGCGGCCATGCGGGCGCGGCGCTGGGCGGCCAGCGTATCAGCAGAAGAGGAAGTCAGCGTGTCCATGATCGGCTCACTCATAGGCTTCGCGATAGCGCTTCACCACGCGCAGGGCGATGAAGTTGAGCGCCAGGGTGACAAGGAACAGCACCATGCCCAGGGCAAAGGCCGAAAGGGTGGCCGGGTGATCGAAGCTGCCTTCGCCGGTGAGCATGGCAACGATCTGGAACGTCACCGTGGTCATTGACTGGAACGGATTGGCAGTGAGATTGGCCGAGGCGCCGGCCGCCATGACCACGATCATGGTTTCGCCGATTGCGCGGCTGACCGCCAGCATGATGCCGGCGACGATGCCGGGCAGCGCGGCGGGTACCAGCACCTTGCGGATGGTTTCGGCGCGGGTGGCGCCCATCGCCAGGCTGCCATCGCGCAGGGCATCGGGCACCGCGGCGATGGAATCGTCGGCCATCGAGGAGACGAAGGGAATGATCATCACCCCCATGACCAGGCCTGCGGCCACCGCGCTTTCGGTCGAGGCGCTGGAAATGCCGATTCCTTGCGCAAAATCGCGCACGGCCGGCGCCACGGTGAGGGCGGCGAAATAGCCGTAGACCACCGTCGGCACACCCGCGAGGATTTCGAGCAGCGGCTTGATCACCTTGCGCACGGTGGAAGAGGCATATTGCGTGAGGTAGATCGCGCTCATCAGGCCAAGCGGGATGGCCACCAGCATGGCAATGATCGCGCCGATATAGATCGTGCCCCAGAACAGCGGGATGGCGCCAAACTGCTTGCCATCGACCGCGCCGGTGCTCATCGGATCGGGCGCCCAGTGGGTGCCGAACAGGAAATCAATGGGCGAGACCATGCCGAAAAAGCGCACGGTTTCGAACACCAGGCTGATGATGATGCCGGCCGTGGTGAGGATGGCGACGAGCGAAGCGATCAGCAGCAGCGACATGACCGCCCGCTCCACCCGCGTGCGGGCGGTGAAATCAGGCTTGAGGCGCAGGAAGGCAAAGGCCCCGCCAGCCAGCGCGACCAGGATGGTGACGATCAGCCCGATCGATTCATAGCGGGCGAGCGCGACGCGATAGGGCGCGATCAGCCCTTCGGCCTCGGGCATGAACACGCCAAACGCTTTGCCTTCGGCCACGGCGCGGGCCTGCGCCAGCATGGCTTCGCGTTCAAAGCCAAAGCCGGGCAGGGCCGCTGCTGCCGGATCGGCCAGGACATGCGCGGTGATCAGCGCCGGGCTGACCGCATTCCACACCAGGGCAAAGACCAGCGCCGGCACCGCGATCCACAGCGCCACGTACCAGGCATGGAAGCTGGGCAGCGAATGCAGGCGCGCATCCGGCGTCTTGGCGCGAAACGCCCAGGCGCGCGAGCGGGCCGCCAGCCAGCCGACAAGGCCCAGCCCGAAGGCGAGCAGGAGAAGAATGGCTGGCGACATGACTGGGCTTTCCCGTCCTTTCTTACTTGAGCTGCGAACCGTCGAGCGACGGCATCGTGGTCACGGCCTTGGCGCTTTCGGCCAGGACGGCATCGGGCGCAACCACCATGCCGAGCTTGGCGAGCGTGCCATCCTTGCCCCACAGCTTTGACCATTGCGTGACATAGGCCTGCAGACCCGGAATCGCCTTGAGGTGGGCCTTCTTCACATAGATGTAGAGCGGGCGGGCGCCGGGATAGCTGAAGTTGGAAATGGTCTCATAGGTCGGCGTGATGCCGCTCATGGTCAGGCCCTTGATGCGATCGGCGTTGGATTCGACATAGGAGAAGCCGAAGATGCCGATGGCCTTGGGATTGGCCTCGATCTTCTGCACGATCAGGTTGTCGTTCTCGCCGGCATCGACATAGACGCCGTCTTCGCGCACCTGGGTGCAGACGTCGTCATGCTTCTTCTTGTCGCTGTCCTTGAGCGCCTTCATCTCGGGATTGGCGTCGCAGCCCTTGGCCAGGATCAGTTCCTTGAGCGCGTCACGCGTGCCCGAGGTGGACGGCGGGCCATAGACCAGGATCGGATCGGCCGGCAGCGCCGGGTTCACGTCGGCCCAGGTCTTGGCGGTGTTGGGCTTGCCATAGGGGTTCTTGGCGAGCGCCTTGTAGATGTCTTCCGGGGTCAGCGCGAGATTGGCGCCGCCCTTGGCTTCGGCAAAGGCCACGCCATCCAGGCCAACCTGGATTTCGGTGATGTCCTTCACGCCATTGGCGACGCATTCGTCGAATTCCGACTTCTTCATGCGGCGCGAGGCATCGGCGATATCGGGGTGCTGCGGGCCGACACCGGCGCAGAACAGCTTCATGCCGGCGCCCGTGCCGGTCGATTCGATGATCGGCGACTTGATCGAGGGATCGCTCTTGGCGAGCTGCTCGGCGACGGCCTTGGCAAAGGGATAGACGGTGGACGAGCCGACGGCGCGCACCTGGTCGCGGCTGCCGGAATCGGCGCCGCCGCAGCCGGCGAGAGCGAGCGAACCCAAAGCGGCAGTGGACAGAGCAAGTGTGCGAAGCGTGACCATGGCAATACCTTCCATTCCCCGTGGCCAGGAAGTGTCCCGGTGGATGAGCGGCCAATGCGACCAGGGTGTGACAGCTTTATGACAAAAGCTGCGGCATTTGTGACAAAACCATGGTGTCGTTGAAAAACGCCCGTTCAGCCCGGCAAGCCAGTCTGGCTAGGCAGCGGTTGGCGCAGCCTCAGGCGCGGCCAGGGGCAGGCGCACGGTCACGGTCGATCCTTCGCCCAATGTGCTGGCAATGTCGAGCTTGCCGCGATGGCGCTCGACGATATGCTTGACGATCGCCAGGCCCAGGCCGGTGCCGCCCGCCGCGCGGCTGCGGCCCGGATCGGACCGGTAGAACCGCCGGGTCAGATAGGGCAGGTGATCGGGGTGGATGCCTTCGCCCTGGTCGGCCACTTCCAGCACCACGTCGCTGCCGTCGCGGTGGACCCGCACCGCCACCGGGGCCTGCGCATCGCCATATTTGAGCGCATTGTCGATCAGGTTGCGGATCAACTGGTCAAGCTGCTGGCGATCGCCACAGACCACGCCGGTCTCGGTTTCGGGCAGGATGCGTTCGTCACCCACGGTGAAGCCCACTTCGCTGGCGATGGTTTGGGCCATCTGCCCCAGATCGATGCGTTCGCGCGGGAATTCGTGCTTTTCCGCCTCGATGCGCGAAAGCGACATGAGGTCTTCCACCAGCGTCTGCAGGCGCTTGGCTTCGCGCAGCACGGTGGCGTGGAACTTGGCCGAGGTGGCCGGATCGATCCGGGCATCGGGATCGGCCAGGGTTTCGACATAGCCGATGATCGAGGCCAGCGGGGTGCGCAACTCGTGGCTGGCGTTGGCGACGAAATCGGTGTGGGCGCGGCTGATATCGGCCTCGGCCGTGCGGTTGACCAACTCGATCAGCGAAAAGCGGTCGTCGATCGCCACCCGGCTGACCTGCCAGATGCTGCGTGCGCCGGTAAGGCCGCGAACCAGCGCGGTTCCCTCCGGCTTGTCGAGCAGGGTGATCGCCTCGGGATGGCGCAGCGCCACGCGCGCGTCCTGCCCGACGATATGCGGGCCCAGCGCCTCACGCGCGGCGGCATTGGCCGAGGCGATGCGCTGGCGATCGAGCATCAGCACCGGCACGCTGAACGGCTCCACCAGGGCGACCATGGCCTGGCGCGAGACGCTGCCTTCCTCGGGCCGGACCTGGACGATCTCCGGCTCGGGGCTGGCGAGCCACAGTGAGGCCAGCCACACCACCAGGACGGCAAAGGCAAGCCACAGGCTGGAGCCGGCAAACGGCATGGCCGCAGCGGCGACCAGGGCAATGCCCACGCTTGTCCAGGGCAGGGCCAGACCTTTCATCGGGGGATGTCACTTTCGCCAGGAAACGCAGATAGCGCACCTGTTAGGCGAGGGCAGGGGGGCGCGGCAAGCCCGCTGCCGGCCTGTCACACTTGCCGCCAAGGCTGTCCACAGGCTTGGCTGAGGGACGCGGCGGCGGCGCTGGACACGCGCGCTTTTGCTTCCGTTTCGGCGGGAGTGGTGACAGTTGGCGCGCGTGCCTGCTATTCATTAGCCATCTAACATGCTGCTTTTCCCTGAAGATGATCTGAAAAGCGGCCATTCTGGTACACGACTTAGTTGCGCGCGATACCGCCAAAGCTGCGGGGAAAGCCGTGGCGGGCAGGCGTGGCGGCGCGTAGATGAGACCAAGGTCGAACATTCCCCTTCATCGTCCGCCGCCATGGCGGGCAACGGGGCGCCGGGTTGCGCTGGCGGCTTGCAAGGCCGGCTCTAAGGCCTGTCGAGGTGTGGGGCGTGCGCACGCGCGGCCTGATCGGCGCCAAGAAGTGGGAGGACGATTGCGTGAAATCCTCGGATCGCAACGGCGCCGACAAGGCCGTTCTGGCCGACCTGATCGGCAAGCTGGAAGGCTCGCTGGCGGTGCTCGATCACCAGGGCGCCTCGCTGGCGGCCGCGCACCTTTCTATGGTGCTGGATCTGATGCGCAAGGAACTGGCTGGCCCGCGCCCGATGGAGGGGATCGCCGGCATTCCCGCCACGATACAATCCTCGCAACTGCATTGAGGGCGTGATTGCGGGCGCGCACAGCCCAGCATAATGCGATGGGTATGCGGCGTGCCGACGATGTGGTGTGGTTCCGCGCCAATTGCGCCGGAATGGTGACCCCTACGGGAATCGAACCCGTGTTTCAGCCGTGAAAGGGCCGCGTCCTAACCGCTAGACGAAGGGGCCTTGCATGCGAAGGCATGATTGCCGGCGAAACATGGCGCATTGCATGGCATGCCGGCAATCCGCACCTTGAGGCAAGATGCAGATGGTGACCCCTACGGGAATCGAACCCGTGTTTCAGCCGTGAAAGGGCCGCGTCCTAACCGCTAGACGAAGGGGCCGTCCGGCAGCGTGCAATGATGGTGACCCCTACGGGAATCGAACCCGTGTTTCAGCCGTGAAAGGGCCGCGTCCTGACCGCTAGACGAAGGGGCCTCCGGGCTTGCGCCGCTGGGCAGGTCCGCGCCTCTATTAGGCTGGGGCCGGTGCGTCAACCCGCCGATCCAAAAAAATCAGACCCAAAAAATTCAATCGGCAAACGCGGCATCTTCGATATGCAATTCGGCGGCGGGGCGGCTGCCCCAGTCGTCGAGCCGGGCGCGTCCGGCCAGCCATAGCTGGCGGCCCTTGCAGCCGTGCAGCAGGGCCTGGCCCAGATCGGTTTGTGCTGCGCGAAAGGCCATTGCCTTGAACGATCGGCCATCGGCCCCGGCCACGATCGCCCGCACGTGATCGTTGCCGACGATATCGCACTTGACCAGCCGCACCGGGCCCACTGCCACGCGCGGGCCGGGCCAGCCCACGCCATAGGGGCCAGCGCCTTCCAGCGTTTCGACCAGGCTGGGGGTCAGACCGCCAGGGCTGAGCGACAAGTCCAGCGCCAGGCTTTGCGCGGCGCGGGCATTGGCCACGTCGCGGCCGAGGCGTTCGTCCAGCCATTGCGCCAGGGGATCGACCCGATCGGGCGCGATGGTCAGGCCACAGGCCATGGCATGGCCGCCGCCCTTGACCAGCAGCCCGGCCTCGCGCGCGGCAATGATCGCTGCGCCCAGATCGACACCGGGGATGGAGCGGCCCGAACCCTTGCCCATGCCAGCGCCATCAACTTCGGCCTGTTCGCCATCGTCGAGCGCGATGACCAGCGTGGGCTTGCCGGTCTTTTCCTTGATGCGGCCGGCAACGATGCCGATCACGCCGGGATGCCAGCCCAGGCCGGACACTACCACTACGGCGCGATTGTGCTGTGCTTCCACTTGCGCTTCGGCGGCTTCCTGCACGGCCTGTTCGATCGCGCGGCGCTCGTCATTGAGGGCCGAGAGGCGCGTGGCGATGTCCTTGGCCTCGTCAGGGTCTTGCGTCGTCAGCAGCCGCACGCCGAGCGAGGAATCGCCGATGCGCCCAGCGGCATTGATGCGTGGCCCCAGGGCAAAGCCCATGTCGCTGGCAGTTGGCGCACGGGTGATGCGGCTGGCATCGATCAGCGCGGAAAGGCCGATATTGGCGCGCTTGGCCATGACTTTCAGCCCCTGCGCCACCAGCGCGCGGTTAAGGCCCTTGAGCTGCGCCACATCGGCCACGGTGCCCAGCGCAACCAGATCGAGCAGGCCCATGAGATCGGGCGCCGGGCGGCTTTCGAACCATCCCCGCGCGCGCAACACCCGCACTGTCGCCACGGCAAGCAGGAAGGCCACGCCCACGGCGGCAAGATGACCATGCGCGGCGGCCTCGTCATCCTCGTCCAGGCGATTGGGGTTGACCAGGGCCACGGCAGGGGGAAGATCAGGCGCGCACTTGTGGTGATCCACCACGATCACGTCGATTCCTGCGGCCGCGGCCTGGCCCAGCGCATCGTGCGCCATGGCGCCGCAATCGACGGTGACGATCAACTGGCTGCCTTCGCGGCCAAGCCGGACCAGCGCCTCGCCCGAGGGGCCATAGCCTTCGAGCAGGCGATCGGGAATATAGGCTTGGCCTTCCACGCCGAGTGCGCGCAGCAGGCGCAGCAGCAGTGCGGCGCTGGTGGCGCCATCCACGTCGTAATCGCCATAGACGGTGATGCGCTCGCCGCGCACCACGCCTTCGGCAAGGCGGCGTGCGGCCACCTCCATGTCGCGGAAAATGGCGGGATCGGGCAGGAAATCACGCAAGGTGGGGCGGCGGTGCCGCTCAAGATCATCGTGCGGCACCCCACGCGAGAGCAGCAACTGATCCACCAGATCATTGCTGAGGCCATCATCGCCACCGCCGGCGCGGCCGAAACGGCCGGAAAGGTCCATGTTGCCGCCACGCCAACGCCAGGCGAGGCCGGAAAGGGAATGGGTAATCGCAGTGACCGGGATCATTGTTGCGCGGTAGCCGATTGCCGCCCCATGGGCAAACCGCACGGGCAGATACATCGCCAGGAAACCGATTTGGCAAAGCTGCGTTCATGTCCGATTTGACACCAATGGATCGGCGCTTGTGCCGGGGATGACAAACGCTGCGGGGGCGGCGGTGGTGAAAAGGACAGGGGGCATGCTGGCAATCATCTGGCACAGCCGCACCGGCGCGGCACAGGCCATGGCACAGGCCGCTGCGCAAGGCGCAGCACAGGCCGGCGCGCCGGCGCAGCTGTTGCCGGCCGAGCAGATTAACCCCGCGCAATGCATTGCAGCGCAAGGTTTCCTGTTCGTCTGCCCGGAAAACCTTGGCAGCATGAGCGGCGAGATGAAGGCGTTCTTCGACCGCTGCTATTACCCCCTGCTGGAGCAGATCGCGGGGCGGGCCTATGCCACGGCCATCGCAGCAGGAACGGCGGGGCAGGGAGCGCAGGCGCAGATCGACCGGATCGTGACCGGATGGCGTTTGCGCCGCGTTGCGCCGCCCTGCATCATTCTAACGGGTGCGGATCGGCCCGATTCGATCTTGGCGCCCAAGGCCCTGCCGCATACTGCATTGCAAAAATGTCGCGAACTGGGGCAGTTGCTAGCGTCGGGTTTGGAAATGGGCGCTTTTTGAGCATGTCGCGCCGGGGTGTTGACGAAATTTCGACGGTATCGGGTGCAGGCCCTGTAGATCGCCGCAATGGATTGCGGCGCAAGGGTTTGTCCAACGACAGGAGCGTAAGCGGTGGCTGATGGTCAGGAAAGTGCGGGGGGGCGCGCCGTGGCGACGCTGTTGTTCGCCCCCGGCACGCGCCCTGATGCCGATGCCCTGGCCGGGTTGGCCCAGGCCGAGCACGCCTTTGCCGTGAGCCATCGCCCGGGCGGTGCAGCGCGTTGGGTGGAACTGCTGCGCGATGGTTTGACGTTCGACCTGACTGGTTTGGCGCCAAAAGAGGGGACGGCAACAGCGCTTGCGAACCTGCGTGTGGGCCTGCCTGCGGATTTTGACCCGAGCACCTATGAAGCGCTGCTGCTGGCGCCGGGGCCGCACTTGGCCGGGGCGGAAAGCCTCTTGCCGGTGGTGCAGGTGGCGGCCAGCCTGTTGCTGGTGCTGGCGACTTTGCCGGGCTTGGCGGCGATCGGCTGGTTGCCGGCTGGCAACCTTGTTTCGCCGCGCTGGTTCGTCGACGCCGTGCGCCCGTGGCTGAATGGCGGGCCGTTTCCGGCCATGGCCCTGGCCGGCCTGAAGCGCGGAGATGATCGCGTGACCAGCATCGGCCTGACCTTTTTCATCGGGCAGGAGTTTGCTTTGCACACCGGGGGCGAGCGGCCGGGAGAACAGCATGCGCGCGCCGCCGTGCGCCTGACAGACTGGTTGATCGCCCATGGCCACATTGCGCAGGCGCAGGCGGTTGAGCTGCCCGGCGCCGGCACGCTCTGGTTAGAACCAGGGGAAGACTGTATCATTTCGGCACGATGGGCCTAACGAAACGTGTTCCTGATTCGTCTCGCAAATGGCGGTTCGCCGCGCGCCGGGCGATTCCGTTTCATTGCGTCAACGTCGTCGGCTCTCCGGGATATCAGGCGCATATGCAGCGGCACCATATCCTGCCCTGCCAGGTTCTGACGCGCGCCGGTTTGAATGTCATGCTGGGCCGATTGGGCGAAGCCGAGGTGGGCTTTCACGATTTCCGCCGCAATGGTCTGCTGCTGCCGGCAACCGAGGCGGCCGCGCAACGCGTGCTGATGCCGCTGCATCGCGGCCCGCATCGGCAATACAACCAACTGGTGCTGGAACGGATCGGCCAGATCGAGGCCGGCTGGCAGCGGCGGCGCGGCGCCAACGACATGGCCGCCGATCGCGAAGCGCTGATGCGGCTCGACCTGTTGCAGCGTGCCCTGCGCCGCCGCCTGCTCGATCCACGGCGCTGGGGCGGGATGCCGCTCAACCGCCGCGATCCGGCGGTGGATTTCAGCCATCTCGATGCCATGGCCGACATGCTGTGGGCCGATACCGAGGCCTGAACGCAAAAAGGCCCCGGAGCGGATGCTCCAGGGCCCTTGCATGATGCGTGTGATGGTGGCGGCGATCAGCGGCCGGCGTTGGCTGCCGAAAGGATAGCGCGCACGCTGGCAGTGGCAACGTCTTCGTCGATACCCACGCCCCATACCACGCGGCCATCGGCCAATACGCATTCAACATAGGCGGCAGCGCGCGCGTTGGTGCCGCTGCCCATGGCATGTTCGGAATAGTCGCGCACTTCCAGGCGAACGCCGAACCCTTCGGCCAGGGTGGCAACGACCGACGAGATCAGGCCATTGCCGCGCCCGCTGACCGACTGCACCTGGCCATCGATCTCGATCTTGCCGGCAAACACGCGGGTGCCGTCGGTGCCGCGCTGCTCATCATAATCGACCAGCTGGAAATGCTGCGGTGCATCGAGGCGATAGACCTTGCGGAACACGCCCCAGATATCGCCGGCCTGCAGTTCGCGGCCCAGTTCGTCGGCCAGTTCCTGCACGTGGCGCGAGAAGTGCGCCTGCATCTTCTTGGGCAGCTTGAGGCCCTGGTCCTGTTCCAGCACCCAGGCAAAACCGCCCTTGCCGCTTTGCGAATTGACGCGGATCACCGCTTCGTAGCTGCGCCCCAGATCGGCCGGATCTATCGGCAGATAGGGGACGGCCCAGAGTTCGTCGTTGCGCTTTTCCTGCGCGGCGAAGCCCTTCTTGATGGCGTCCTGGTGGCTGCCGGAAAACGCGGTGAAGACCAGTTCGCCGCCATAGGGGTGGCGCGGATGCACGGGCAGCTGGTTGCAGTATTCCACGGTCTGGATCACTTCATCGATGTTCGAGAAGTCCAGTTCCGGGTCTACCCCTTGCGTGTAGAGGTTGAGGCCCACGGTGACCAGGCAGCAGTTGCCGGTGCGCTCACCATTGCCGAACAGGCAGCCTTCGACGCGATCGGCCCCGGCCATCAGGCCCAGTTCCGCCGCGGCCACGCCAGTGCCACGGTCGTTGTGGGTGTGCAGGCTGATCACGGCGCGATCGCGGCCGGGCAGGTTGCGGCAGAAATACTCGATCTGGTCGGCATAGATATTGGCAGTGGAGGCTTCCACCGTGGCCGGCAGGTTGAGGATGATGGGCTTTTCCACCGTGGGCTGCAGCACGTCCATCACCGCTTCACAGCAGGCGATGCTGAAATCGAGTTCGGCGGTGGAGAAGGTTTCCGGGCTATATTCGAAACGCCAGTCGGTCTGCGGGAAGCGGGCCGCCTGGTCACGCAGGAACGTCGCCCCACGGCGGGCGATTTCCTTGATTTCGCTCTGTTCCATGCCGAACACCACCGTGCGCCACAGCGGCGATACCGCGTTGTAGACGTGGACGATGGCCTGCTTGGCGCCGGCCAGGCTTTCGAACGAGGTCTTGATCAGGTCTTCGCGCGATTGCGTCAGCACCTGCACGACGACGTCTTCGGGGATACGGCCTTCGTCCACCAGGGCGCGGATGAAATCATATTCGGTGGCACCCGCGCTGGGGAAGCCGACTTCGATTTCTTTCAGGCCAACCTTGCACAGCAGATCGAAGAAGCGCGCCTTCTTGTCGGCGTCCATCGGATCGATCAGCGACTGGTTGCCATCGCGCATGTCGGTCGAGAGCCAGCGCGGGGCCTTGGTGATGGTGCGCGAGGGCCACTGGCGATCGGGCAGATCCACCTGCGGAAACGGACGATACTTGATGCCGGGATTCTTCAGCATGGCCATGATGGCTGAACCTTAAAATGAAAATGATGCGTCTGGTGCGAGGGGATGACCCTTGGGCGCCGTGTGCGCCGCAAAACCGACGCGTCAGCTCACGCCCAAGGGCGTGTAAGTCGCAGGGTAAGGTTCAGCGCGGCGATCATCGGCCATGCCTATGGTGCCTTGCGCCAGCTTTGTCCAGATCAAATGCCGGGCGCAACAAACCCCGCAGCGGCATGCCGTTGCGGGGTTGCTGGTCAGTCAGGCAGAGGTCAGGCGGTCTTTTCGAACGCGATGGTGATGTTGAGTTTTACCTCGTCAGACACCAGCGGCAGCGCGCCATTCACGCCAAAGTCTGAACGCTTGAGCGTGGTGGTCCCTTCAAAACCGACTGTTTCCTTGCCCCAGCCTTTGCCGGCGCCGATGAACCTGGCGGCGATGGAAACCGGCTTGGTCACGCCATTGAGCGTGAGATTGCCTGCGATGGTGGCGCTGGTGCCATCGGCGCCAGGTGTCACACTGGTGGATGTGAAGGTGGCATCGGCCGGATTGGGGCCAAAGAAATCGGGCTTCTTGCCCTCGGTGCCGGGGCGCAGCAGGTGCGCGTTGAGACCGGCATTGGCGGTGAGCACCTTGCTGACGGGGATAGTCGCGGTCACCTTGGCAGCGGAAAGATTGGCTGGATCGAGCGTGAGCTTGGCCGAAACATCACCAAACAGCCCGAAATAATCGTTGAAGCCGAGGTGGTTGACACTCCAGGCCACGAGCGAATGATTGGGATCGGCGGCATAGTTGCCGGCCGTGACGCGGGCCTTGTCCGGCTGGCCGGGAACGGCAGGGGCCTGGGCAATCATCGGCGTGGCGGCCAGGGCCAGGGCCAGTGGGGCGGCCAGCGTGAACGCGGTACGAACGGTGATCATGTGATGTCTCCCTTGGGCGCGGCCGTTGCGCAGCCAGGCACGCCGTCGCCCAGAGGGAAAGGTGCCAAACGCATGGGCGAGTGGCAAGCGAGCAAAGCGGCTATGGTCCCTGTTGCAGGGGCGGGCGATCAGCCGCAGCGGGTGGCGGCGATCTGGCCGTGTTCGTCGACGATGACGTTGAGCCGGCCGGGCTGGTAATCCATCGTCACGGCATCGCCGGGATGGACCCAGCGGATGTGGCGATGGCCCACGGCCGCAATCACGGCGGCATGGGCTTCTTCGGATTCCGGCATGTTCATCAGCTTGGCCATGCGGCCTTCGCCGCAATTGATCGCGGGCAGGGTATCGGGATCGACCGCTGCATCGCTGCTGTCGGAGGCATCTGCCACTGGGCCTGTAGTGGCGGGAGGCGCCACCGGCACTCCGGCGCCATCGGGCGTCGGCGTGGGCTTTGGCACCGGGGCCTGGCACGCCCCGAGCAGGCATAGCGCGGCACAGGCCGAGGCAAGATGGGGCAGCGAAGGCATCGGCGACTCGATCAGTTTCTGGTGGTGGGCAGGACTGGAAAGCGATGGGTGAACCAATAGGTCCAAAATGGCTATGAATGCATTTTTACGATTTTGCCATGCAGTTCGTCGAGCCGGTGGACCGCTCGGTAGAGCGAGGGGGCGCACGAAAAAGGGCCAGCCCGCCGAACGGGCCGGCCCCTTTGCCGGAAGGCCAGGCCACCGCACTTGCCAGGGCAAGGCGCGGTGGCGCAGGTCTTTGCGCGATCAGTTCTTGGACTGGTCGACCAGCTTGTTGGCGCCGATCCAGGGCATCATCGCGCGCAGCTGGGCGCCGGTCTTTTCGATCGGGTGCGCGGCAGCGGCCTTGCGCGCAGCCTTGAGTTCGGGCTGGCCAGCGCGGTTGTCGAGCACGAAGTTCTTGACGAAACGGCCCGACTGGATGTCGGCCAGAACGCGCTTCATTTCCGCCTTGGTTTCGGCGGTGATGATGCGCGGACCGGTGACGATGTCACCATATTCGGCGGTGTTCGAGATCGAGTAGCGCATGTTGGCGATGCCGCCTTCATAGAGCAGGTCGACGATCAGCTTGGTTTCGTGGAGGCATTCGAAATAGGCCATTTCCGGGGCATAGCCGGCTTCGACCAGCGTTTCGAAACCGGCCTGGATCAGGTGGGTCACGCCGCCGCACAGCACGGCCTGTTCGCCGAAGAGGTCGGTTTCGCACTCTTCCTTGAAGTTGGTTTCGATGATGCCCGAACGGCCACCGCCCACGCCCGAGGCATAGGCCAGGGCGATGTCGTGGGCATTGCCGGTGGCGTTCTGGTGGATGGCCACCAGGCACGGCACGCCGCCGCCCTTGACGTATTCACCGCGCACGGTGTGGCCCGGGCCCTTGGGCGCAACCATGATCACGTCCACGTCGGCGCGTGGTTCGATCAGGCCGAAGTGCACGTTGAGGCCATGGGCAAAGGCCAGCGCCGCGCCGGGGCGCAGGTTGGCGTGGATGTCGTCGGCATAGATGGCAGCCTGGTGCTCGTCGGGCGCCAGGATCATCAGGATGTCGGCCCAGGCGGCGGCTTCGGCGTTGGGCAGAACCTTGAAGCCGGCGGCTTCGGCCTTGGCGGCGCTGGCCGAACCGGGACGCAGGGCAATGGCCACTTCCTTGATGCCCGAATCGCGCAGGTTCTGCGCGTGGGCATGGCCCTGGCTGCCATAGCCCAGGATGGCGATCTTCTTGCCGGTGATCAGATTGAGATCGCAATCGGCGTCGTAGTAAACCTTCATGGTACTCGTCCTTGGTTGGTCGTCCTGCCGCAACGGGCATCCCTCAGGCCGAATTAGCGCAGTGGTGGACGCAGGGTTTGTGCAAACAGCGATGGAAAAAGGGTCAGGCGGCCTCGGCGCCGCGGATCATGCCGACGATGCCGGTGCGGCCCACTTCGACAAGGCCCAGTTCCTTCATCAGGCTGACGAAGGTATCGATCTTGTCGGGCGCGCCGGTCAGTTCGAAAATGAAGCTGGAGGTGGTGGTGTCGACCACGTTGGCGCGAAACACCTCGGCAAGGCGCAGGGCCTCCACGCGGTTTTCGCCCTTGCCGGCCACCTTGATCAGCGCCAGTTCGCGCGCGACATAGGGGCCAACCTCCGTCAGGTCGGTCACCTTGTGCACCGGCACCAGGCGTTCGAGCTGGGCATGGATCTGGTCGATCACCGCTGGCGGGCCGTGCGTCACGATCGTGATGCGGCTGACATCGTGCTCGTCGGTGATGTCGGCCACCGTCAGGCTGTCGATATTGTAGCCGCGCGCAGTGAACAGCCCGGCGATCTTGGCCAGGATGCCCGCCTCGTTGTCGACCGTGATGGTCAGGACGTGGCGCTCCTGCGCCTCTGCTTTGATTTTCATCATCGGATCAATCTTCAAATCGGGCTTCAAACCAGGGCCTTGGCTTCATCATCCATCGTGCCGGCCACTTCGTCGCCGTAGAGGATCATGTCGGTATGCGCTGCGCCCGAGGGGATCATCGGGAAGCAGTTGGCTTCCTTGGTGACGCGGCAATCGACAATCACCGGGCCGGGATGATCGATCATCGCGCGGATGCCGTCGTCCAGCTGATCGAGCGTGTCGATCTGGATGCCCTTCCAGCCATAGGCCTCTGCCAGCTTCACGAAATCGGGAAGGGCATCGGAATAGGAGCTGGAATAGCGGCTTTCATATGTCAATTCCTGCCACTGGCGGACCATCCCCATCCATTCGTTGTTGAGGATGAAGACCTTGACCGGCAGGCGGAACTGCGTGGCAGTGCCCAACTCCTGGATATTCATCTGGATGGAGGCATCGCCGGCAATATCGATCACCAGCGCATCGGGGCAGCCCACCTGCGCGCCGATCGCCGCCGGCAGGCCATAGCCCATCGTGCCCAGGCCACCCGAGGTCAACCACTTGTTGGGCCGATCGAAGTGGAAGTGCTGCGCCGCCCACATCTGATGCTGGCCCACTTCGGTGCTGATGATCGGCTCGCGGTCCTTGGTCAGTTCATAGAGCCGCTCGATCGCCAGCTGGGGCATGATCTCGCCATTGGTACGCTTGGGATAGGCCAGGCTGTTGCGCGCGCGCCAGCCGTTGATGCGCGCATGCCATTCGGTCAGATCCTGCGCCTGGTGCCCGGCATCGAGCCAGCCGGTGATGATCTGGTGCAGCACGCGGCCGCAATCGCCCACCAGCGGCAGATCGACGCGCACGGTCTTGTTGATGGAGGCACGATCGATATCGATGTGGATCTTGCGGCTATCGGGCGAAAATGCGTCGAGCCGGCCGGTGACGCGATCATCGAAGCGCGCGCCGATGCACACGACCAGATCGGCGCGGTTCATCGCCATGTTCGCTTCATAGGTGCCGTGCATGCCCAGCATGCCCAGCCAATCCTTGTGCGCAGCCGGGAACGCGCCAAGGCCCATCAGCGTGGAGGTCACCGGCGCGCCGGTGAGCGCCTGGAGTTCCTGCAGCAGGCGTGCGGCTTCCGGGCCGGAGTTGATCACCCCGCCGCCGGTATAGAACACTGGCGCCTTGGCCGTCGCGAGCATGGCCACGGCCTGCGCAATCGCGTCGCTGGGCGCTTCCACCTGCGGGGCATAGCGATTGCGCATCTGCGTCGCCTGGCCGGTCCAGCGCGTGGACGCGATCTGCACGTCCTTGGGAATGTCGACCACGACCGGGCCGGGGCGGCCTTCGGTGGCGATGCGAAACGCCTCGTCGATGATCGTCGCCAACTCGGCCGGGTCTTTGACCAGGTAGTTGTGCTTGGTGCAGTGGCGCGTGATGCCGACGGTATCGGCTTCCTGGAACGCGTCGGACCCGATCAGCGCCGTGGGCACCTGGCCGGTGATGACGACCATCGGGATCGAATCGAGAAACGCGTCGGCAATGCCGGTGACGGCATTGGTCGCGCCAGGGCCCGAGGTGACCAGCACGACACCGGGCTTGCCCGTGGCGCGGGCATAGCCTTCGGCGGCGTGGGCCGCGCCGGCTTCGTGACGGACGAGGATGTGGCGGATGCGTTCATCGCCGAACAGCGCATCATAGATCGGAAGTACCGCGCCGCCGGGATAGCCGAACACAAATTCGACGCCCTTGGCGACCAGGCTTTCGACCAGGATTTCAGCGCCGCTGCGCTCGCTTTTCACGACCTTGTTCCCTTGCTTGCCGGGCCGCGCGAACGGCCCATAATCCTAAAAAATTGCGGCCCGGCTGCAGTTGCCTGCGCCGGGCCGTCTCTCCCTACTCGGGCACTTGGCAAGAGCCAAGCAATTGACGGCTTGGTAATTGACACAAACATTCGTGTCAACCCGCTAGTTTTGAAATAAAGATGCTATCCGGGTTCTGTCAAGGCAATTTTCGTGCGTGTCGCGTGGCCAATCGCCGGGAAACTGGTGCTTGGCCCAGGTGAACTGCCGCTTGGCATAGCGCCGCGTGGCCTGGCTGCCCGCAGCAATGGCGGATTCGGCGCTGATTTCACCGCGCAGGTAGGCCGCGATCTCGGGCACGCCGATGGCGCGCATCACCGGCAGATCGGGATCGAGCTGGCGCGCCAGCAGCGCGGCAACTTCGGCCTGGGCGCCCTGTTCCCACATGGCGGCAAAGCGTTGGTCGCAGCGGGCATAGAGCCACGCGCGATCGGGCAGCAGCACCAGCGGGCGCAGCGCCACGCTGTCGGCAATGCCACCCTCGCGCCGGGCCTGCCAGTAGGCCAGCGGCTGGCCGGTGGAGCGCACCACTTCCAGCGCGCGCGCCACGCGGATGCTGTCGCCAGGATTGAGCGCCGCGGCGCGCGGCGGATCTTCGCGGGAAAGAGCGGCATAGGCTTCACTCACCGGCAGGGCGCGAACCGCCGCTCGGATGGCGGGATCAATGGCGGGAATAGGGGCAATCCCATCAAGCAGCGTGCGGATATAGAGGCCGGTGCCGCCCACTAGGATCGGCAGCGCGCCGGCAGCATGCGCGGCTGCGATTTCTGCCGTGGCGGCTTGCGCCCAATCGGCGGCGGAACAGGCTTGGGCGCCGTCCCACGCGCCGAACAGGCGGTGCGGCACGCCCTGCATTTCCGCTGGTGAAGGGCGGGCGCTGAGGATGGCGAGATCGGCGTAGACCTGTGCGCTATCGGCATTGATCACCACGGCGGCGCGGCCAGCGGCCTGCTCGGCCAGGGCCAGCCGCACGGCAAGATCGCTCTTGCCGCTGGCGGTTGGCCCTGCAATGAGCGCGAGCCGAGGCCGGTTGTCGGTGGCGTGATTGTCCTGGCCGGAACAGGAAAGGGAAGTTTCAGTGCTCATTGCCCGTCTGATAGCAGACCCGACGACGCTTGGTGACAATCTTGCACGGGCGGTGGAGCAGATCACGGCCGCAGGCGGCGAAGTGGCCGGCGCCGGCATGCTCGATTTCTGCGAATCGGTCCTGGAAATCGAAGTGGCGACGGGCGATGCCGCCGCGGTGCGCGGCATTCTCGACACCTGCTTTCCGGCCAGCGATTTCCTGCTGTCGGATCGCGTGATCGAAACGCCGCGCCTGTTCGTGTCCGACATGGATTCGACCATGATCAGTGCCGAATGCATCGATGAACTCGCCGATTTCGCGGGCTTGAAAGAGCGCATCGCCGCCATCACCGAACGCGCCATGCAGGGCGAACTGGATTTCGAATCCGCCCTGCGCGAGCGTGTCGGACTGCTCAAGGACTTGCCGGAAACCGCCATCACGCAGTGCCTCGACGAACGCATCCGCCCGATGCCCGGTGCACGCACGCTTGTTTCCACGCTCAAATCGCGCGGCTGCCACACCGTACTGGTCACTGGCGGCTTCCATTCGTTTGCCGATCCGGTGGCAGCGCAACTCGGCTTTGACCGCGTAGTAGGCAACCGCCTGGAGATCGCCGACGGGCGCCTTACCGGCGCGCTGGTTGGCGGGATCGTCGATAGCGGGGTGAAGAAGACCGTGCTGCTCGAGGAGATGGACCGGCTCGGCCCGGCGACTGCCAGCCTTGCAACCGGCGATGGCGCTAACGATATTCCGATGATCGCGGCCGCCACCCACGGCATTGCCTATTATGCCAAGCCCAAGGCGCGGCAGGCCGCAGATGGCTGGATCGACCGGGGTGACCTGACATCGATCCTGCAGCTGTTTGGCATCGCGCGCGAGGATTGGGTGATCGACTGATGGAGCAACGGGCGGGGGACTTTGCGGCGCTGCCGCTGTTTGACCCGGCGCGGGAAAAGCCGCGCCTGCGCCCGCTGGTTGCCTATCGCCATTTCCGCCGACTGATGCACAATACCGAAAACACGGCAGAGGTGTTCGGCATCTTTGCCGCCTTGCCCTGGCGTGGCGGGGGCAGGGCAGGCTCTGCGTTTCTCGCCACGCGGAAAGGCCATGCGCTGGCGCTGGCCGAGCCGTGGCTGCCGGCGGTGCTCGACGATCACGCGGCGCTGCGGCGGATGCCGGCTGGCTCGCTGGCCCAGGCCTATTGCGATTTCATGGAGGCCGAGGGCCTGACCGCGCAAGGGCTGGTGGAAGAAGCCGAGCGCTTCCTGGCTGATCGCCCGCGTTATAACGACCGCTTCCAGTGGTACATGAACCGCCTGCGCGATGTGCACGATCTGCTGCATGTGCTGACCGGCTATGGCCGCGATGCCTTGGGCGAGGCGTGCGTGCTGGCCTTCACCTTTCCGCAGCAACCGGCGCCCGGGCACCTGTTCATCGCCTGGATGGCGGCGCTGCAGATGAAGCTGCGCCTCAACAGCCGGGCGCCGGTGCTGGGCGCGGTGCGCGAGGCATGGCGGCGGGGCAAATCCTGTCCGCGCCTGATGGAGCAATCGATCGTCGCGCTCTTGCCGCTGTCGCTGGAAGAAGCGCGGCGACGCCTGGGGATCGTGCCCGGCGTGGTTTATGAGCAGGCCCATGCCGTGTGGCAGGCCGAAGGCATCGATCCGCGCGACCTGCTCAAGCACGCGCGTTAAACGGCTAAACGCCCCTCCCGCAGGCGGGAGAGGTTGGAGAGGGGATGTTAAGCCAACATGCCCCCTCCGACAGCCCTGCGGGCTGCCACCTCCCCCACGGTGTGGGGGAGGATCTGGTCCTCCCTGTCGCACAGCAACGGGGATGGGGACCGCCCGCGCAGCGGGTGGTGGAGGTGCGGCTTAGCCTTCCATCCAGTCGCGGAAGAAGGCTTCGTTCGCTTCGCGCAAGGCGGCAAGCGGCACGCCGGCCACGGCCTGGCCGCCGGTGGTGCCAAGCTTGGTGGCGCCGTCAAGCACCACGCCAGCCGGCGTGGTGACGACATAGCGCGACTGGTCTTCGCCAAAGGCCTGCGCGGTGGTGAGCGGCGCATCAAGCGTCACGCCGATATTGCCGGCCAGCGCCATTTCGGTCAGCGCCACGAGCAGGCCGCCATCGGCCACGTCGTGCACTGCCGTAACCTTGCCGTCGGCAATCCATTCGCGCACCAGTTCGCCGTTGCGGCGTTCCAGCGCGAGGTCGACCGCGGGAGCCTGGCCTTCTTCGCGGCCGAGGATTTCGCGCAGGTAGAGCGACTGGCCCAGGTGGGTGCCTTCGGGCCCGAGCAGCCACACGGTTTCACCGGCGGCCTTGAAGGCAACCGTGGCCATGCGCGTGTGATCGAGCATCAGGCCAACGCCGCCGATGGCCGGCGTGGGCAGGATGGCCGAGCCGCCGCCGGTCGCCTTGGATTCGTTGTAGAGCGAAACGTTGCCCGAGACGATCGGGTAATCGAGCGCGCGGCACGCATCGCCCATGCCTTCCAGGCAGCCCACGATCTGGCCCATGATTTCCGGGCGCTGCGGGTTGGCAAAGTTGAGGCAGTTGGTGATGGCGAGCGGCGTGGCGCCAACCGCGCAGATGTTGCGGAACGTCTCGGCCACGGCCTGCTTGCCGCCTTCATAGGGATCGGCAAAGCAATAGCGCGGGGTGCAGTCGGTGCTGATCGCCAGCGCCTTGTCGGTGCCGTGCACGCGCACCACGGCGGCATCGCCACCGCTCTTCTGCAGCGTATCGGCGCCGACCTGGCTGTCGTATTGCTCGAAAATCCAGCGGCGGTTGGCAAGGTCGGGGCTGCCGATCAGTGTGACCAGGTCGGCGCCGATATCAGCGCTTTCGGGCAGGGCTTCGATCGCGGCCGGCTTGGGCGTGGGCACGTGCGGGCGATCGTAGAGCGGCGCGTCGTCGGCCAGCGGATCGAGCGGAATGTCGCACACGACTTCGCCGTTCCATTCCAGCACCATGTGGCCGGTGTCGGTCACTTCGCCGATCACGGCAAAGTCCAGCTCCCACTTGCGGAAGATCGCCTCGGCCATCGGCTCCTTGCCGGGCTTCAGCACCATGAGCATGCGCTCCTGGCTTTCCGACAGCATCATTTCATAGGGCGTCATGCCCTCTTCGCGGCAAGGCACCATGTTCATGTTGAGGCGGATGCCCGCGCCGCCCTTGCTGGCCATTTCCACCGACGAGGAGGTGAGGCCGGCCGCGCCCATGTCCTGGATGGCGACGATGGCGTCGGTGGCCATGAGTTCGAGGCAGGCTTCGATCAGCAGCTTTTCGGTGAAGGGATCGCCCACCTGCACGGTCGGGCGCTTTTCATCGCTCTTCTCGTCGAAATCGGCGCTGGCCATGGTGGCGCCGTGGATGCCGTCGCGCCCGGTTTTCGAACCGACATAGACGATCGGATTGCCCAGGCCCGTGGCTGCCGAATAGAAGATCTTGTCGGTATCGGCCACGCCCACGGTCATCGCGTTGACCAGGATGTTGCCGTCATAGGCCTTATGGAAATTGGTTTCGCCGCCAACCGTGGGCACGCCCACGCAGTTGCCATAGCCGCCGATGCCCGCCACCACGCCCTGGACTAGGTGCTTCATCTTGGGGTGATCGGGCCGGCCGAAACGCAGCGCGTTCATGTTGGCCACCGGGCGCGCGCCCATGGTGAACACGTCGCGCAGGATGCCGCCAACGCCGGTGGCCGCGCCCTGATAGGGTTCGATGTAGCTGGGGTGGTTGTGGCTTTCCATCTTGAAGATGGCGGCCTGGCCATCGCCGATGTCGATCACGCCGGCGTTCTCGCCGGGGCCGCAGATCACCCACGGCGCTGTGGTCGGCAGCTTCTTCAAGTGGATGCGGCTCGACTTGTACGAGCAATGCTCTGACCACATGACCGAGAAGATACCCAGCTCGACCAGGTTGGGCTCGCGCCCCAGCGCGCCGAGCACGCGGGCGTATTCTTCTTCCGACAGGCCGTGAGCGGCGACGATTTCAGCGGTGATCTGGGACATGGGAAGCGCCCTTAGCCGCGTGCGCGCGTTTGCGCTAGGGGAAGAACACCCCAAAAGGCCGGTGACAGCCACGCGTTCCCCGCTTGACCGGCCCGGCCGGCGCGGCCATTGCTTGCCGCGATGGCTAGCACACCCGATATCGCCGCGCTCAGCTTCGAGGATGCGCTGAAGGAACTTGAAGTGGTGGTCCGCCGCCTGGAAAGTGGCGAGGCTCCGCTCGACGAATCGATCGACCTCTATGCCCGGGGCGAGGCCCTGCGCACGCATTGCCAGGCCCGGCTCGATGCCGCGCAGGCGCGAATCGAGGCGGTCGTGGCCGATCGCGAAGGGCGGCCGGCAGCAACCCGGCCGTTCGACGGGGCCTGATCGCGATGACCGCGCCCACGGGCAGCCCTGGCCTGCTCAAGCCGGCACTGGCCGCGATCCAGGCCGATATCGACGCCAGCTTCGATGCGCTGCTGCCCCTGCCGGGTGATCCGCGCGATCGGCTGGTGCAAGCGATGCGCTATGCCACCATCGGTGGCGGCAAGCGGCTGCGCCCACTGCTGGTGACGGCCACGGCCGCGATGTATGGCGTCGATCGCCAGGTGGCGGTGCGGGCAGGGACCGCGCTGGAGGCGATCCACGTCTATTCGCTGATCCACGATGACCTGCCGTGCATGGACAACGATGATCTGCGCCATGGCAAACCCACGGTGCACAAGGCGTTCGACGATGGCACGGCCGTGCTGGCAGGCGATGCGCTGCACGATTTCGCGTTTGAGATCCTGTCTGATCCGGCGATGAGCGGCGACCCGTTCGTGCGCGTCGAACTGATCCGCACCCTGGCCGTGAACAGCGGGACCAATGGCATGGCCGGCGGGCAGATGATGGATATCGTGGCCGAAACCGCCACGTTCGATCTGCCCACCGTGACCCGCCTGCAACAGCTCAAGACCGGCGCGCTTCTGGCCGCTGCGGTGGAAATGGGCGCGATCCTGGGGCGGCTGCCGCCCGAAGGCCGCACCCACCTGCGCGGCTATGCCCGCGATATCGGCCTGGCTTTCCAGATCGCCGACGATCTGCTCGACGCCGAGGGTGACGAGGCCGCCGCCGGCAAGGCGCTGCGCAAGGATGCCGTGGCCGGCAAGGAAACCTTCGTCTCGCTGCTCGGTGTCGAGCGCGCGCGCGAGCAGGCGCGCATCCTGGTCGACCAGGCAATCGCCCACCTGGGCAGCCATGGCAGCGAGGCAGACCTGCTGCGCGAACTCGCGCGCTTCATCGTGGAAAGGAATCACTGATGGCGCAGCGCGTTGGCATCTATCCCGGCACGTTTGATCCGATCACGCTGGGCCATCTCGATATTATCCGCCGCGGCGCCAAGCTGGTGGACCAGCTGATCGTGGGCGTGACCACCAATCCATCCAAGAACCCGATGTTCACACCCGAAGAGCGGATGGACATGGTGCGCCGCGAACTGGACGAGCAGGGCATCGACAATGTCAGCGTGGTGGGTTTCAACGCCCTGCTGATGAAGTTTGCCGAAGCGCAGGGCGCCAGCGTGATCGTGCGCGGCCTGCGCGCCGTGGCTGATTTCGAATACGAATACCAGATGGCCGGGATGAACCAGCAGCTCAACGACCGGATCGAGACGGTCTTTCTGATGGCCGATGTCAGCCTGCAGCCGATTGCGTCCAAGCTGGTCAAGGAAATCGCGCTGTTCGGCGGCGACATTTCCGGCTTCGTTACCCCCACCGTGCGCGACGATGTGGTGGCCCGCGTCAACAGCATCGGCCGCCTGGGGGATTACTGAGCGCGCCATGCCGCCGCGCCGATCGCGTGTTTATTGCCGAATCGTTCATTGCAGTGTCAGCGCGCCGGGCCTAATCGGCGTTTCACATATTCCAACAAGGTGGCAGGCTTGATGATCGCCCGTTCGTTTTCCAAGGCCCTGATCTGCGCTGCCCTGGCAGCCTCGGCGGTCGTGTCCGGCCCGGCCATGGCGCAAAGCCGTGGGGAAAAGGCCCCGGCGCAGCCGTTCAAGATCGACAAGGTCGTGCCGCAGCACGAAATTACCTATGCCGTCGATACCGATCCGGCCCACGATCCTGAAAACGTGCTGGTGCTCGACCTGTCGAACGGCGGGCGCGTGCTGATCCGCCTGATGCCGCAATGGGCGCCCCACCATGTGGAGCGCATCAAGACGCTGACGCGCGAAGGGTTCTACAACGGCATCATCTTCCACCGCGTGATCGACGGGTTCATGGCGCAGACCGGCGATCCCACCGGCACCGGCCAAGGCGGATCGAAGCTGCCCGACCTTCAGGCCGAATTCAACGATGCCCCGCACATGCGCGGCACCGTGTCGATGGCCCGCACCAACGAGCCCAATTCGGCCAACAGCCAGTTCTTCATCGTGTTCTATCCGCGCTTTGCGCTCGATCACAAGTACACCAACTTTGGCCGCGTGATCAGCGGGATGGATGCGGTGGACACGATCGTGCGGGGCGAGCCGCCCAGCAACCCGACCAAGATCCTCCAGGCCTCGATCCTGGCTGACAACAAGCCGCGCCCCGCACTGCCGGCGCCGGTGCCGACCGGCGCGATCACGCCCGACATGCTGAGCAAGTCGCGCACCAACTGATCTTGGGGCAAGGGGCCTTCGACAGGCTCAGGCCGAACGGATGCGGATATCTGTTCCCAATACGCCGTTCGGGCTGAGCCTGTCGAAGCCCCTTGGCCGCTTCAAGCGCCGAAGCCCAAATGGCACGCGCCAAACCCTTGCCCTGCGCCCTTGCTGTCGCTAGCGCGCAGCCTCATGCGTGTTGACCTTTTCGATTTCGAACTGCCGCCCGAAAATATCGCCCTGCGCCCGGCTCGCCCGCGTGATGCGGCCAAGCTGCTGCATGTGGCCGGCGGGCAGCCGCTGAGCGACCATGTGGTGCGCGATCTGCCCAGCCTGCTGCGCCGCGGCGATGTGCTGGTGTTCAACGATACCCGCGTCATCCCGGCCCAGCTCGAAGGCCGGCGCGGCGAGGCGCGCGTGGGCGCCACGCTGCACAAGCGGCTCGACCTGCGCCGCTGGCAAGCCTTCATCCGCAACGGCAAGCGGCTGCGCGCCGATGACGTGATCGATTTCGGCGCCGGCGTTTCCGCCACGGCCGAGGCGCGCCACGCCGATGGCAGCTGGACGCTGTTCTTTCCTGGGGATGAGGCGGTGGAAGTGCTGCTGGAACGGGCCGGCCGCATGCCGCTGCCGCCCTATATCGCTGGCAAGCGCGAGACTGACGCCCAGGATCGCCAGGATTACCAGACGATGTTCGCGCAAAAGGACGGGGCCGTTGCCGCGCCCACCGCCGCGCTGCATTTCACGCCAGAGCTGATGGCGGGGTTGGCCGACGCCGGCATCGCTCATGAAACGCTCACGCTGCATGTGGGGGCGGGCACGTTCCTCCCGGTCAAGGCCGATGACACCGCCGATCACCAGATGCATGCCGAATGGGGCCGGATCGAGCCCGAAACCGCGGCCCGGCTCAACGCCGCACGCGCGGCCGGTGGGCGCATCATCGCGGTGGGCACCACCTCGCTCCGCCTGCTGGAAAGCGCGGCGGATGAGGCGCGCACGATCCACCCGTTCGAAGGGGACACCGCGATCTTCATCACCCCCGGCTATCGCTTCAAGGCGATCGACGGGCTGATGACCAATTTCCACCTGCCCAAGTCCACGCTGTTCATGCTGGTTTCGGCGCTGATGGGACTGGACACGATGCAGGCGGCCTATGCCCATGCCATCGCCACCGGCTATCGCTTTTACAGCTACGGCGACAGTTCACTGTTGGTGCCGTAATCAGCCGGCAAACCACTGCCACACCAGCCGCCCGGTCAGGGCCAGGCTGACCACGATCAGCAACGGGCGGATCAGCCGGGCGCCAAAGCGGGTGGCAAAGTGGCTGCCGATGATGGCACCGGTCATCGCCCCGGCGCCCATGCACAGGCCCAGCAGCCACAGCACATGGCCGCCCAGGGCAAAGACGATCACGCTGGCCAGGTTGCTGGTCACGTTGAGCAGCTTGGTCAGTCCGGTGGCGCGGGTCAGCCCCATGCCGCGCAGGGCCACCAGGGTGGTGGTGTAGAATTGCCCGGCGCCGGGGCCAAAGAACCCGTCGTAGAAGCCCACGCCCCCCGCAACCGGCAGGAACTTGCGCGCGCCAAGGCGATCGTGGCGGTCGCAATCGTCCATGCGCGGGGAAAGCACGGTGTAAAGCGCCACCCCGATCAGCAGCACCGGCACGATCAGCGAGAGCACCTGTGGCTTGAAATGCTGGATCACCAGTGCGCCGATCAGCGCGCCGGCAAACGTGACGGCCACCAGCACGCCATTGCCGGCCAGGGTGAACAGCCCGGCGCGGTGATAGCGCCAGGTCGCCATCGTGGTGCCGCACATCGACTGGATCTTGTTGGTGCCCAGCGTCAGGTGCGGGGGCAGGCCCACCGTGATCAGCGCAGGCATCATGATCAGCCCGCCGCCACCGGCAATGGCATCGACCAGGCCGGTGATCACGGCAATCGCGGTCAGTACCGGATACATCCACGGCGCCGGCGTGAACGCGGGCGTCTGGGCAGCGGCAAGAGCAAGGTGAAACAGCGACATTTGCACGCCTTGGCGTTTGCGCCTAAGGGCCGCAACTGTTCTTTTGCCCCGGATGATTGCCCGCCCCCGATGACCCGCTTTTCGTTCCAGATCCACGCCACCAGCGGCAAGGCCCGCACCGGCACCATCCAGATGAAGCGGGGCGAGATCCGCACGCCGGCGTTCATGCCGGTGGGCACGGCGGCCACGGTCAAGGCAATGAAGGTGGAAGACGTACGCCGCACCGGTGCCGACATCATCCTGGGCAATACCTATCACCTGATGCTGCGCCCCGGTGCCGAGCGCATGGCGCGCTTGGGTGGCCTCCACGCGTTCATGGGCTGGGATCGCCCGATCCTGACCGACAGCGGCGGCTATCAGGTGATGAGCCTGTCAGACTTGCGCAAGATCACCGAGGAAGGCGTCACGTTCGCCAGCCACCTCGACGGTTCGCGCCACATGCTCTCGCCCGAACGCTCGATGGAAATCCAGCGCCTGCTGGGCTCCGACATCGTGATGGCATTCGACGAATGCCCGCGTGCCGATCAGCCGCGCGACGTGATCGCCCGCTCGATGGAAATGTCGATGCGCTGGGCCCGCCGCAGCCGCGCCGGTTTCGACAGCGGGGAAGAGCATGCCGCACGTTCGGCGCTGTTTGGCATCCAGCAGGGGGCCTTGGACGAAGGGCTGCGCCAGGCAAGCGCCGATGCGCTGCGCGACATCGGCTTTGACGGTTATGCCATCGGCGGCCTGGCGGTGGGCGAGGGGCAGGAGGCGATGTTCGCCACGCTCGATTTTGCGCCGTCGCAATTGCCGGCCGATCGCCCGCGCTACCTGATGGGCGTGGGCAAGCCCGATGACCTGGTCGGCGCGGTGGAGCGCGGGGTGGATATGTTCGATTGCGTGCTGCCCACGCGATCGGGCCGCAACGGGCAGGGCTTTACCTGGAACGGCCCGATCAACATGCGCAATGCCCGCCATGCAGAGGACACCGGCCCGCTTGACCCGCGCTGCACCTGCCCGGTCTGCGCCAAGTACAGCCGCGCCTATCTGCATCACCTGCACAAGGCTGGAGAGATGCTGGGCGCCATGCTGCTGACCGAGCACAACCTATCGTTCTACCAGCAGCTGATGGCCGGCATGCGGGCGGCCATCGCGGAAGATCGCTTTACCGCGTTCGCCGCCGATTTCCGCCGGGACTATTTCAACCGGGAGTGATCCGTCAGACCCTCAGGCCGCGATCTGCGGCTGCGGCGTCATCACCACCTCGGTTTCAAGCCGGGTGCCGGGATATTGCGCGAATTCGCCGGTCCGGGTGTCGAGAAAGCCGGCGCCGATGGCGCTGGCCTGGGCCTTGGCTGTTTCCAGATCAGGATACCATTTGCCGCAACGGTGCGGCGTGACGAAGCGATACATCAGCATGCTGCGATAATGCTGGCGGCGCGATGCTGTTCCCATTTTCTGCTGCGTTCGTGCGCAATTTGCGACGATCCGTTTGTTGCGGGAAACGGCTGAAAATATTGCTTTATTATGTCTACCATTCGGCGGCCATCGCGGGCACCGTCGCCGCCAGGAATTCGATCCAGGCGCGGGTCTTGGCGGCTGGCCGGCGCGAGGGATGGGTGATCGCATGGACGGCGCCGAGCCCCGCCAGCGGCTGGTCCAGCACCACCTCTACCAGGCGCCCTTCGCGCAGGGCGCGCGCGGCGATGAAGCGTGGACCATAGACCAGGCCAAGGCCCGCTGCCGCCGCTTCCACCAGCACGTCGCCATTGTCAGCCTGCAAGGTGCCGCGCACCGGCTGGTGGATCGTGCCATCCAGGCCAAAGCGCCAGACGTGCTGGCCAAACCGCGTGAGGGTAAAGCCCAGGCAATCATGCTGCACCAGATCGCTGACCTGGCTGGGGGTGCCACGCCGGGCAAGGTAGGCAGGGGAGGCGCAGACCACCAGATGCATGTCGGCCAGTTTGCGCGCCACCAGGCTGCTGCCGACCAGGCGGCCGATGCGGATGGCCATGTCCCAGCGTTCTTCCACCAGATCGACCTGGCGATCGCTCATCCCCAGTTCCACGGTAATGCCGGGATAGCGCTGGTTGAACGCGGCGACCAAGGGCGCGATGTGCAGCACGCCGAACGACATCGGGGCGCTCACCCGCAGCAGCCCTTCGATCGCCACGCTTTGCGCGGCAGCCTCTGCTTCGGCCTCGCGCAAGTCGGCCAGCACGCGTTCCGCCTTGTCGAGGTAAGCCGCGCCCGCCTCTGTCAGCGACAGGCGCCGCGTGGTACGGTGGACCAGCGTGGTGCCCAGCCGCGCCTCCAGCGCGGAAAGGTGCTTGGCCGCCATCGCCGGCGACATGTGCAGGGCGCGGGCGGCCGCAGAGAGGCCGCCCAGCCGCATCGCTTCGACGAACACCTCGATTCCGGTCAAGCGGTCAGCCACTGATTTCGCACCCTGGGTAAAAGGATAATCTCATGCTTGGCGTATTATCATCTGATGGTGGAAACGCCATCTTGCGCCCGATCATTTCACCGCTGATCATTGCAACAAGGACGATCCCTGTCATGACACGTACCAAGACTTTCGCTGCTCTGGCCCTGGCTCTTGCCGTTCCTGCCCTGGCCGCGCCGGCGCTGGTCGCCGCGCAGGCCACTGCCGCGCCTTCGGCCGTGCCGGCTGGCACCTATCAGGTGGAAACCCACCACACCCTCGCCGAATTCACCGTCAGCCACTTTGGCTTCAACGACTTTTTCGGCGTGATCCCCGGCGCCACCGGCACGATGACGCTCAACCCGGCCAACCTGGGTGCCACCACGCTGGACGTGGCGCTGCCGGTTTCGGCGATCTCCACCACCAACGCCACGCTCGATGGTGAACTCAAGAGCGCCGACTGGTTCGACGCTGCCAAGTATCCCACCATCCGCTTCGTCTCGCACAAGGTGGTTCCCACCGGCGATCGCACCGCGCGGATCGAGGGTGACCTGACGATGCACGGCGTGACCAAGCCCGTCACGCTCGATGCCACGTTTGGCGGCGCTGGCTCCAACCCGATGAGCAAGGCCTTCACCGTGGGCTTTGGCGCCACCGGCACGCTCAAGCGTTCGGATTTCGGCGTGAGCAAGTATGTGCCCTTCGTCAGCGACGAAGTGCGCCTCAAGATCACCGTGGCTTTCGAAAAGAAGGCCTGATCGCGCGGTGTTCTGCCCGGTGCGCACCTGCGCATCGGGCATACGGTTTGGCCGCGTTTGGCGGGCAACAAAAAAGGCGGGGTGAAAGCCCCGCCTTTTCCGTTTGTCTCGTCCGTGAGGACCGACCGATCAGCGCGAATAGAATTCGACGACCAGGTTCGGTTCCATCTTCACCGGATAGGGCACTTCGTCGAGCGTCGGCACGCGCACGAAGGTGACCTTGTCGGCGCCTTCCTGGGCGACGTAGTCAGGCACTTCGCGTTCCGGCAGAGCCTGCGCTTCGGCGATCAGGGCCATTTCCTTGGCCTTGGTGCCCAGGGTGAGCACGTCGCCGGGGCGCACGCGGCGGCTGGCGATGTTGCACTTCACGCCGTTGACGCGGATGTGGCCGTGCGAAACGATCTGGCGAGCCGCAAAGATGGTCGGCGCGAACTTGGCGCGGTACACGACCATGTCGAGGCGCTGTTCGAGCAGGCCGATCAGGTTCTGACCGGTATCGCCCTTCATGTTCGACGCTTCCTGATAGGTGCGCTTGAACTGCTTTTCGGTCACGTCGCCGTAGTAGCCCTTGAGCTTCTGCTTGGCGCGCAGCTGGATGCCGAAGTCGGAAACCTTGCTCTTGCGGCGCTGGCCGTGCTGGCCCGGGCCATACGAGCGGCGGTTCACCGAGCTCTTGGGGCGGCCCCACAGGTTTTCACCAAGGCGACGGTCAATCTTGTACTTGGACGAATGGCGCTTCGACACGCGTTCGTTCCTTTCAACTAGCGTTTGGTCTGGGGAAGGCCGATGCCCTCCCGGCTGATGCCCGGAACCGCACCATCCCGCCAATTGTCGGGATGCGGCCACCACTTCACCGGACGTGTGGGGCCAATTGCGAAGGCGCGCCTAGAACAGGACACGCCCGCAGAGTCAAGGGAAAAGCTTATTCCCCGCGAGGCTCGGTGCCGGGCTTGCTGCCTGGCGCGCGGCGCATGGCAGACAACACCCCGCGCAGCGTGCGGATTTCGAGATGATTCCAGCCCGGCTTGGTCAGCATGGTGCGCAGCGTGCGGCGCGTGGCCGCCGCGCGGTCTTCGGGCATGAAATAGCCGCGCGGTTCCAACAGGCCGCACAGCTGGGAAAACATGCCTTCAAACTCTTCCTGCGGGGCAGGGGGCAGCATGTCTTCGACCGTGGGCTGCACCAGGGCGCCGGTGGCGTTCTGGTGCTTGGACCATTCATAGGCGCACAGGATCACTGCCTGGGCCAGGTTGAGCGAGCCGAATTCGGGATTGATCGGCACGGTCAGGATGGTGCGCGCCAGGGCCACGTCATCGGTTTCCAGGCCCGAACGCTCTGGCCCGAACACCAGCGCGCTGCGGCCTTCTTCGACCACGATCGCGCGGGCCGCTTCCTCGGGCGTCACCACCGGCTTGGTCACCCCGCGCTTGCGCACGGTGGTGGCATAGACATGGGCGCAATCGGCCACGGCATCGGCCAGGGTTTCATAGACCTGGGCCTTTTCCAGCACCACGTCGGCGCCAGAGGCGGCCGGGCCGGCGGCCGGATTGGGCCAGCCATCACGCGGCGATACCAGGCGCATTTCGGCCAGGCCGAAATTGAGCATAGCGCGCGCGGCCTTGCCGATGTTTTCGCCCAATTGCGGGCGCACGAGAACGATAACGGGCTGTGCAGGCATGGCTTACTTGGCCACTTCCTGGATGGAAGAGGCAAATTCCTCGAAATCACGGGCTTCGGAAAAATCGCGATAGACGCTGGCAAAGCGGATGTAGGCTACGCTGTCGAGCTGGCGCAGCGCATCCATGACCATCTCGCCGATCACCTTGGAGGCGACCTCGCCATCGCCCATGGTTTCGATCTGGCGCTGGATGCCGGTAACCAGCTGATCCAGGCGTTCCTGCGTGACCGGGCGCTTGCGGCAGGCGAGCGCGACGGACTGTTCGATCTTGGTGCGGTCAAACGGTTCGCGGCGCGGCTCGCTGCCATCGCCCTTGTTCTTCACCACCAGAACCTCGCGCAGTTGCACGCGTTCGAACGTGGTGAAGCGGGCGCCGCAGCTTTCGCATTGGCGCCGCCGGCGGATCGAGGTGTTGTCCTCGGTCGGCCGGCTGTCCTTCACCTGGCTGTTGTCATGGGCGCAGAACGGGCAACGCAAACGCTCAAAGCTCCGGGTAGATGGGGAACTGCGCGCAGAGGTCCGCCACGGCGTCGCGCACGCGCTGTTCCACCTGGCCGTCGCCTTCTTCGCCATTGCGGGCCATGCCGTCGACCACCTGGGCGATCAGCTGGCCGATCTGGCGGAACTCTGCCTCGCGGAAGCCGCGGGTAGTGCCAGCCGGCGTGCCCAGGCGGATGCCCGAGGTGACGAAGGGCGAGCGCTTGTCGAACGGCACGCCGTTCTTGTTGCAGGTGAGCCAGGCGCGATCGAGGCCCTTTTCAGCGGCCTTGCCGGTCACGTCCTTGGCCGACAGGTCCACCAGCATGAGGTGGTTGTCGGTGCCGCCCGAAACGATGCCGAGCCCAGCATCCTTGAGGCTTTCCGCCAGGGCCTTGGCATTGGCCACGACCTGGTGGGCATAGGCCTTGAATTCGGGGCGCAGCGCATCGGCAAAGGCCACGGCCTTGGCCGCGATCACGTGGACCAGCGGGCCACCCTGCAGGCCGGGGAACACGGCGGTGTTGAACTTCTTGGCCAGCGCCTCGTCGTTCGTCAGGATCACGCCCGAACGCGGGCCGCGCAGGCTCTTGTGCGTGGTGGTGGTCACGACATGGGCATGCGGGATCGGCGAGGGGTGCGCCCCGCCGGCAACCAGGCCCGAGATGTGCGACATATCGACCAGCAGCCACGCGCCCACTTCATCGGCGATGGCGCGGAACGCCTGCCAGTCCCAGGTGCGCGAATAGGCGGTGCCGCCCGCGATGATCAGCTTGGGCTTGTGCTCGCGCGCGAGGCGGGCCACTTCGTCCATGTCGATCTGGTGATCGTCGGCGCGCACGCCATAGGGAATGGGGTGGAACCACTTGCCGCTCATGTTGACCGGCGAACCGTGGGTGAGGTGGCCGCCCGAGTTGAGATCGAGGCCCATGAAGCTGTCGCCCGGCTGCAGCAGCGCCAGGAACACGGCCTGGTTCATCTGGCTGCCCGAATTGGGCTGCACATTGGCGAAATTGCAGCCGAACAGCTGCTTGGCGCGTTCGATCGCCAGGTTTTCCACCACGTCGGCGTATTCGCAGCCGCCATAATAGCGCTTGCCCGGATAGCCTTCGGCATACTTGTTGGTGAGCACCGAGCCAGTTGCTTCGAGCACGGCCAGGCTGGTGATGTTTTCCGAGGCGATCAGCTCGATCTTGGTCTGCTGACGCTTGAGCTCACCCTGGATGGCGGCGAAGATTTCGGGGTCGGCCGAGGCGAGATGCTCGGTGAAGAAGCCTGCCGTGCGGACTTCCGGCGATGCGGTGGCAGCGGTGGACATCGGGTGTGGCTCCTGGATCAGAGGGCTGGATTGGAAAGCTTGGTAACGCGGCGCACGTGGCGGTCGCCGGCAAAGGGCGTGGCGAGGAACGCCTCGACGCAGGCCTTGGCCATGTCGAGCCCGGTCAGCCGGGCGCCCATGGCCAGCACGTTGGCATCGTTGTGCTCACGCGAAAGCTTGGCCGAAAACGGCTCACCCACCAGGGCGCAGCGCACGGCCGGGTTGCGGTTGACGGCAATGGAAATACCGATGCCCGAGCCACACAGCGCGATGCCGCGTTCGGCTTCGCCGGCGGCCATGGCGCTGGCCAGCTTGTACCCGTAATCGGGATAGTCGACGCTGTCGCCGTTATAGGGGCCAAGGTCGGCCACATCGTGGCCCAGCTCGCCCAGCCACTGGACAAGATCGGCCTTGAGCGCCAGCGCGGCGTGATCGGAAGCAATGGCAATGCGCATGGGTTATAGCGGTTCCGGTTGCCTATGGTGGGGGTTCTGGCGTCCCCCTAAACCCATTGCGCGCGCTATGCCAGATTAATTGGCCTTATGATGCACCCTTTGCCCAGATGGGTGGGCAGCCCGGCGCGGCAGCCCACCCGTCGCCTCTCATTGCCCGGCGTGGGCAGCGGCGATCTTCTTGGCGACCTCTGGGTGCTGGGTCAGGTAGGTGGTCAGCTCTGCCTTGAGATTCTTGGCCATGCCCATGCCCACTTCCATGCCGTCGCGGTTCATCGCGGTCATCACGGTAACCACGTCAGGGTCCTGCATCAGGTCGGCCGAGCGCGAGAGATAGTGACTACCTGCCGGCGTCTGGGCGAAAGCCAGAATGGCGCGAAGGTCTTCGTGCGAGAAATGGCGGACATAGGCGCGGGTCATGGCATCGACGAGTTCGGGCATGCGGCGCTCCATCGCTGGGCGCATCGCCGCGGGCATCGTTTCGAACATGCGCGCGAAGATCTGCTGCAAGCCGGGATCGTCCACGCCCATGATGCCGGCCATGTTGCCCTGCATGGCGCCCATCATCGTCTTGGTGACGCGCTCGACAATTGCCACCCGCTGTTCGGGCGGCAGGATAACCGCGATGATCTGGCTGGCCACTTGCAGATCGGCAGGATCGAGCGGGCGTGCCGCCGGGGGCGGTGCCGTCTGCGCCTGCGCGGCAGCGGGCAGGGCCACGGCGCTGGCCAGTGGGGCGAGGGCCAGGGCGGCAAGGGCAACGGTTTGGCGGGCAGGCAACATTGGCGGAAACTCCCGGAGGACAAGCCGGGCGAAAGCCGGTGTCGCGGTTCTGTTCGTTGCGCCTTGTTGCGGGCCGGTCAAGGGCGGAAAGCCCAGTGTCAAAAGGATTTATTCGGGCTGCCATAACACGAAACGGGGCGGCATCGCTGCCACCCCGTCCCGATTGTCATGCTGTGCGATGCGATCAGCGGAACGAACCGCTGAACGAGACACCGATCGTGCGCGGATCGTTGTAGATCCCGGCGCGATAGTTGGAGGTGTCGATCACGCCGACCAGGTTGCGCTTGTTCGTCAGGTTGCGGGCGAACACCGCCAACTCGTAGCGACCAAACGCGAAGCCGGCCTTGGCGCCCAGCTCGTAGTTGCCGTCAGAGGTGTATTCCACCGTCTTGTAGGGCACGTACATGGTATAGCCCTGCAGGTTGAAGTCTGCGCCGACGAACGCCTTGAAGTCGTCATTCAGCGGCAGGTCGTACCGGCCCGACAGGTTGAGGTTGAAGCGCGGCGCATTGGGCAGCGAATTGCCGTTGATCTGCGCAAAGTAGTTCGCGCCGACCTTGTTGACCGGGTTGAGCACGGTTTCCGACAGGACGCCACCAGCCGAACCGGCCTGGGCAAACACGTTGGGATCCTTGACCTCGGTGTGCAGCACGCTCACGCCAATGTCGAAGCGCAGGTTCTTCGACGGACGCAGGCCCACTTCCGCTTCGGCGCCATAGCCCACGGCCTTGTCGGCATTGAACAGCACGCCGCTGCCATTGCTGTCGTTGCCGTTCAACTGGATGTCGGTGACGGTGTAGTAGAACCCGGTGAGGTTGAACGTCAGCGCGTTATCCAGCCAGGCGCTCTTGATGCCGGCTTCCCACGAGGTGTTCTTTTCCGAATTGGCCGTGGTGAACGGCGAATTGAACACGGCCGAGCGCCCCTGGATGGTCGGGCCACGGAAGCCGCGCGCCACGCGGGCAAAGAACGACAGGTCGGAATTGGCGCGATAGAGCAGGCTGGCGTCAAAGCTCGGCTGCGTGTCCGACAGGCGCACGTTGCGCGCGGCCGTGGCCGGGAAGGTCACCACGCCAGCGGCGGTGTCCGCCGTCTTGAGCAGGGTGGTGGTCTTGGTGTCGTTTGACAGGCGCGCGCCGGCAGTAAAGCGCAGCTTTTCGGTCAGGTCATAGCTGGCCTGGCCAAACACCGCCCAGCTGGTGTTGACGTTGTGCAGCAGCACCCAGTTGTTGGGGTTGGCACCCGGTGCGCCAGCGTTGAGGAAGTAGCCCCGCTGGTCGAACTCGGTGTAATCGCGCGAGTCGAAGTAGATGCCGCCCAGCTGCCACTTGAAGCGGGCCGCGTCCGGGCTCGCCAGGCGCACTTCCTGGCTCCACTGGTTGAGGCTGCGCAACACGCCGCGCGATTCGCCAAAGCCGGCGCCGCCGAAGTTGGCGGCCGCGCCACCGTCGGTGTCACCCCGGCTCGAACCGTGCGAGGCTTCATAGGCCGTGATCGAGGTCAGCGTCATGCTGCCGATGTCCTGCACGGCCTTGAGCGAGACGCCCTTGGTCTTGTAGGCCTGCGGGTTGTTGCCGCCTTCGTCATAGGCCACGTTGGTCAGGTCCAGATTCTGCGGCACTGTGTGCGTGCCCTTCTGGATCGAACCGCGGTAGAAGATCGAGGCGCTGCCGTCGTAATCGCGATAGTGGCCCGACAGGCGCAGCGACAGGGTTTCGGTCGGCTGGGCGAGCAGCTGCAGGCGTACGTCGCGCTCGTTGAATCCGCCCATGACGTTGTTACCGGGCTTGGTGCCGTCGTCGCTGACGCCGGTGTAGGTGTTGTTGATCCAGTTGTCGCGGTGCTGGTACAGGCCCGACAGGCGGAAGCTGACGCGGCCGTCAGAAGTCAGCGGACCACCGACGCCAGCGTCGATGTTCACGCTGTTGCGGCTGCCCCAGCTGGCGCTGGCCTGGCCGGCCCAGGTTGCGGTGGGCTGGGCGGTGTCGAACTTGACGATACCGGCCGTGGTGTTGCGGCCGAACAGCGAACCCTGCGGGCCGCGCAGCACTTCCACCTGGGCGATATCGAACGCCGGGTTGGACTTGAGCACCACGTGCTCCATCACCACGTCGTCCTGGATCACCGACACCGGCTGCGAAGCGCCGAGGTAGAAGTCGATGTTGCCAAGGCCGCGGATGTAGAAGCGCGGGAAGATGCGGCCCGTGGTCGATTCGACGTTGAGGCTGGGCACGCGGCCGGCAAGCGAGAGCAGCGTGTCAGCGCCGGCGGCCTGCAGGTTGTGCAGCAGTTCGGGCTTCATCACGGCCACCGACACCGGCACCGACATGATGTTTTCCTGGCGGCGCTCTGCCGTCACGACGATGGCATTGCCGGCATCGTCAGCAGCGGCGGCGGCCGGCGCAGCGGGTGCGGCATCCTGGGCAAAGGCGGCAGGTGCGATGGCCGCAAAGGCGGCCCCCGCCAGCATGGCGGAAGCGAAACGGGTGGTACGCATGGAATTTCCCCTGACGGAAAGGACGCGGTCTTTGCCGCTGTTGTGTGATCCGGCCGGGCTATTAGCGTTTTGTGTCAAGCCTGTGTCAGACTAATGCAAGGGTGTGTCGGTTTCAGTTGATACTGATGCCGCATTGCAACACATACCCGGCATACGAAAAGAGGCGCCGGGCCGGAGCCGGGCGCCTCTCTTGGCGTAGAGCGCTTGCGGCAGTGCCGCAGGGCTTACTGATCGAGGAACGAGCGCATCTTGCGGCTGCGGCTCGGGTGCTTGAGCTTGCGCAGCGCCTTGGCTTCGATCTGACGAATGCGTTCGCGTGTCACCGAGAACTGCTGGCCAACTTCTTCCAGCGTGTGATCGGTGTTCATGCCGATGCCGAACCGCATGCGCAGCACGCGTTCCTCGCGCGGGGTCAGGCTGGCCAGAACGCGGGTGACGGTTTCCTTGAGATTGGCCTGGATGGCCGCATCCACCGGGATGATCGCGTTCTTGTCCTCGATGAAATCGCCCAGGTGCGAATCTTCCTCGTCGCCGATCGGCGTTTCGAGGCTGATCGGCTCCTTGGCGATCTTCATCACCTTGCGCACCTTTTCGAGCGGCATCGACAGACGCTCGGCCATTTCCTCGGGCGTGGGCTCGCGGCCCTGCTCGTGCAGGAACTGGCGGCTGGTGCGCACCAGCTTGTTGATCGTCTCGATCATGTGCACCGGAATGCGGATGGTGCGCGCCTGATCGGCGATCGAGCGGGTGATCGCCTGGCGGATCCACCACGTGGCATAGGTGCTGAACTTGTAGCCGCGGCGGTACTCGAACTTGTCCACCGCCTTCATCAGGCCGATGTTGCCTTCCTGGATGAGGTCCAGGAACTGCAGGCCGCGGTTGGTGTACTTCTTGGCGATCGAGATCACCAGGCGCAGGTTCGCCTCGACCATTTCCTTCTTGGCGATGCGCGCCTCGCGCTCACCCTTCTGGACCATGTTCACGATGCGGCGGAATTCAGCCAGCTGCATGCCCGTGGCCGAGGCAATGTCGGCCACTTCGGCGCGGATGCGTTCGACCGCGCCCGCTTCTGTGGCGGCAAAGGCCGCCCACTTCTTGTCGCGCGTGGCGAGCGACTGCAACCAGCCTTCGTCCAACTCGCGCCCGACGTAGTGGTCGAGGAAGTCCTTGCGGCTCACCTTGTGGCGCTCGGCCAAGCGCAGCATCTGCCCGCCCAGCGTGGTCAGCCGGCGGTTGAACGCATAGAGGTTGTCGACCAGGTATTCGATCTTGGAAGCGTGGAACTGCACGCTTTCCACCTGCGCGGTCAGTTCCTCGCGCAGCTTGTGATATTCGGTTTCCTTGGCGGCCGAGAACGGCAGGCCCAGGCCCAGCGCGTCGAGACGCTCGCCCTGGAGCTTTTCAAAGGCGCGGAACAGGCTGGTGATTTCGGCAAAACGCTCCAGCGCGGCAGGCTTGAGCGTGGCTTCCATCTGGGCGAGGGAAAGGGTGTTGTCTTCCTCTTCCTCTTCCGCCGGACGGGCGCGGCGCTCGCGCAGCTCGTCGTCCTCGTCCTCGGTTTCCTCTTCCTCGACGTCTTCCTCTTCCTTGAAGGAAGGGCCAGCGGTGGCTTCGCTGATTTCGCCGTCGGCTTCTTCGCCGTCTTCCGACAGGTTCTCGGGCTGCGGTTCCTTCGACAGCATGGCATCGAGATCGAGGATCTCGCGCAGCTGCATTTCGCCCGCGTTGAGCGCTTCGGACCACTGAATGATGGCGTGGAAGGTAATCGGGCTTTCGCACAGGCCCATGATCATGGTGTCGCGGCCGGCTTCGATGCGCTTGGCGATGGCGATTTCGCCCTCGCGGCTGAGCAGTTCCACCGCGCCCATTTCGCGCAGGTACATGCGCACCGGATCGTCGGTGCGTTCGATGGTTTCCTTGCGCTTTTCAACTACCGGGCGGTCGTCCATCCCGGTGTCGTTGTCTTCGGCTTCCTCAGCCTCACGCTCTTCGGGATCGACCGCGTCCTCGTCGCTCTCGACGATGTTGACGCCCATTTCCGAGATCGCGGCCATGATGTCCTCGATCTGCTCGGAGGACATCTGGTCTTGCGGCAAAGCTTCGTTCAGCTCGTCATACGTGATGACGCCGCGACGCTTGGCGCGCGCGATCAGCTTCTTGATCGAAGCCTCGTTAAGGTCGATCAGCGGTGCATCGCCGCTATCGGTCTTGTCGTTGGAAGCCATTAACCCCGATACCACCCTTTGACGTCGTGCCGCATTGGGCCCCATCGGTGCCCAGGCCAGGATCGCATCCGGTCTCGGGCGATCCATATGTTCCTATTATAACGATGCACGAGTGCGACCCATTTGCCCCAACCTGGCCAGCAAAGCCAGCCTTCGTTGCAGCAATCGTTGTTGTTCGGCAAAGCTATCCTCGGAAAAGTCATTTTCCAGGCGCTCTGTCGCTCGCGCCAGCGCCGATTCGACCGCCGGAAGATCGACGATCAGCTCGATCGCTTCGGCCAGTTCGTCGAGCGCGGTGGCGCTCGTTTCCGAAAGGAAGCCGAATCGCAGGCCATCGTAATCGTCTGCCGACGGCACCTCTAGCTGCCGCTCCAGCAATATGGGGCGCAAGGCCGTGCTTTCAAGCGGGGCGCCCGATTCGGCAAAGGCCAGCAGCGCATCGAGCAGCGCGGCCATGCCGGCCTGCGCAGGGTGGATGCGCGCCAGCGCCTCGCCATGGCGGGCCAGCGCGGCGGGATGCACCACCAGCCCGGCCAGAACCGCCGCCAGCAGCGCGTCGCCCGAACCGACCTTGGCGGAGAGGCGGCTGGCTGTGGCAGCGGGCAGGGGGGGCGGCGCCGGCTTCCAAGGGCCGCGGCCCTGGCGCGGCTGGAACGTGCCGCCCTGACGCGGGGTGAACGCGGGACGTTCGCGCCGGGCAAAGGCCAGTTCGCCAAAGCGATCGAGCAGTTCGCGGCGATAGAGCGTCTTGATATCGGGGTGGGCGATCGTGTCGCAATGGGCCAGCAGGCGCGCCTTGAGTCCGGCCTTGTCCTCCGGCGTGGCCAGCGGCGAGGCATCACGCTCGCCTTCCCACAGCACATCGACCAGGCTGCGCGCGGTGCCGAGCAGATCGAGCATCGCCTCGCGGCCGCGTTTCTTGACCACGTCATCGGGGTCCATGCCATCGGGCAGGGTGACGATGCGCAGGCTGTGCCCAGGGCGCAGCAGGGGCAGGGCGCGCGTCACGGCCTTCATCGCCGCGCGCTGCCCGGCGGCATCGCCATCGAAACACAGCGTCGGGCATTCGGTCACGCGCCACAGCCGTTCGATCTGGTGCTCGGTCAGCGCCGTGCCCAGCGGGGCCACCGCCTCGGCAATGCCGGCGGCGGCCAGGGCGACCACGTCCATATAGCCCTCGACCACCACGATCCGGGCCGACGATCGCGCGGCCGGTGCGGCGCGGTGCAGGTTGTAGAGCGTGCGGCCCTTGTCAAACAATGGCGTATCGGGCGAATTGAGGTACTTGGGGGCGTCGGTCTTTTCGGCCGCGAGGATGCGTCCGCCAAAAGCGATGATCCGTCCACGCTGGTCGGCGATCGGCAGCATCAGCCGCCCGCGAAAGCGATCATAGGGCGTCTTGCCTTCCACCACGATCTGCAAGCCGGCCTCGATCAGCATGCTTTCGGGAAACTGGCCCAGCGCCTCTTTGAGCGCAGTGCGGCTGTCAGGGGCATAGCCAAAGCCGAATTCACGCGCGATGCGCTCGGGAAACCCGCGCGAGGCGAGGTAGGCCCGCGCCCGCTCGGCCTCTGGCGCTTTCAGGCTGGCCACGAAAAAGTCCTGCGCGGCCTGCATCACATCATGCAGCGACTTGGCCGCCTGCGCGCGCTGGGCGGCCTGGCGGTCCATCTCGGGCATGTCCATGCCGGCCTGCGCCGCCAGTTCCTTGACCGCCTCGATGAACGGCAGGCCCTGGTGATCGGTCATCCAGCGGATGACATCGCCATGCGCGCCGCAGCCAAAGCAATGGTAGAAGCCCTTTTCGTCGTTGATCGTGAAGCTGGGCGTCTTCTCGTTGTGGAACGGGCAGCACGCCTTGAACTCGCGCCCGGCCTTCTGCACGCGGATCGACCGCCCGATCACGCCCGAAAGCGAGACGCGATTGCGCAGTTCATCCAGCCATTGCGGGGTCAGGCTCAAACTCCCCTCCCGCTTGCGGGAGGGGCTGGGGGAGGGCGTGTTGCGTCAAAGCTCACCCTTCGCTCCCAATTCCTTTAAAGCACGGATCAATTCTAAGATAATCCCATCACGGTTGTTCATCACGTCGCCGTTCCAGAAGCGGACGACGGAGAAACCCTGGCTTTCCAGAAACGCTGTTCGCCGGGCATCATAGGCCTGCGCCGCCGCATGCGTGGCGCCGTCGATTTCGATGACCAGCCGATATTCCCGCGACACGAAATCGCATATGTACGGCCCGATGGGGAATTGCCGATTGAACCGCACGCCCAGCACTTGGCGGCTGCGCAAGGCCTGCCACAGGTGGCGTTCCGGTTCGGTGGCATTGTTGCGCAACTGGCGGGCGCGGGCGGTAGGGCGCTGGTCGCCCTTGTCGTTCGCGCGCTGCCAAGCTTGGTCCATCGGGGGAACATGCCCTCCCCCAGCCCCTCCCGCAAGCGGGAGGGGAGTTAAAAGAAGTTCCTACAGCGGGAGGCGGAGGCCTGACGCCAAAATCCCCCTCCCGCCTGCGGGACGGGTTAGGGGAGGGCATGTTGCTTACGAAAGCGCCGCCTTCACCAGCCCGCTGGCCTTGCTCATATCGATCTGCGTGCCGTGGCGCGCTTTCAGTTCGGCCACCACGCGGCCCATGTCCTTCATGCCGGTGGCGCCAAGTTCGGCCTTGATGCCTTCGATCGCCGCCTTCACGTCGTCTTCGGAAAGCTGCGCGGGCAGGAATTCCTCGATCACGACCAGTTCGGCCTTTTCCACGTCGGCCAGTTCCTGGCGGCCGCCCTGCTCGAACAGGGTGATCGATTCGCGGCGCTGCTTGACCATCTTTTGCAGCACGTCGATCACCACGGCATCGTCGTCCGGCACCGTCTTTGCGGTGCGCAGTTCGATGTCCTTGTCCTTGAGCTTGGCCAGGATCAGGCGGACGGCGGCAAGGCGTCCCTTGTCTCCGGCTTTCATGGCAGCCACTTGCGCGGCCTTGATCGTGTCGCGGATCATGTCGTGTTTTTCCTGTGGGTGTTCGGGCCGCGCAGGGCGGCGCAAAGGATTCCTCCTAGGACAAACTTTCTTGAACCGCTAGGTTGACGCTGCGGCCATAGGAGCGTAGCGGCCGGGCCTTAGCAACATCGCCAGAACCCCTGCCAACGGAGCGCCCCCATAATGGCCGACCCCGCCCTTTCGCTTGCGTCCCAACCAGAAGGATCGACGGGTGTTCTCGTCCTTGCCGACGGTTCGGTCGCCTGGGGCCGAGGCTTTGGCGCCGTGGGTGAAGCCGTCGGCGAGGTGTGCTTCAACACCGCGATGACCGGCTACCAGGAAGTGATGACCGATCCGAGCTATGCATCGCAGATCGTCACGTTCACGTTCCCGCACATCGGCAATGTCGGCACCAATGCCGAAGACATGGAAAGCCATGGCGTGCCTGGCGCGGTCGGCTGCGTGGTGCGTGAAGACGTGACCGCGCCGGCCAACTTCCGCGCCCAGGGCACGTTCCAGCAGTGGATGGAGCGCCAGGGCCGCATTGGCCTGGCCGGCATCGATACCCGCGCGCTGACCCGCCGCATCCGTTTGTCGGGTGCGCCCAACGCGGTGATCGCGCACAACCCGGAAGGCCAGTTCGACCTGGAAGCCCTGCTGGAAAAGGCGCGCGCCTGGCAGGGGCTGGAAGGCCTTGACCTCGCCCGCGTGGTCAGCCGCGAGGCCCGCGAAGAATGGCAGGGTTCGGTCTGGCACCTGGGGCAGGGCTATACCCGCCCTGAAGGCACGGGCCGCCCGCACGTCGTCGCCATGGATTTCGGCGCCAAGGACAATATCTTCCGCAACCTGGTCAAGGCCGGGGCAGACGTGACCGTGGTGCCGGCGCAGACCGGGTTTGACGAGATCATGGCGCTCAAGCCGGCCGGCGTGTTCCTGTCCAATGGCCCGGGTGACCCGGCCGCGACCGGCGCCTATGCCGTGCCGGTGATCCAGCAACTGCTCGCGGCCGACGTGCCGATCTTCGGCATTTGCCTCGGGCACCAGATGCTCGGCCTGGCGGCCGGCGCCAAGACCACCAAGATGAACCAGGGCCATCGCGGCGCCAATCATCCGGTCAAGCGCAACGAAGACGGCGTGGTGGAAATCACCTCGATGAACCACGGCTTTGCCGTGGACAATGCGCCGGGTTCGCTGCCTGCCAACGTGATCGAAACCCACGTCTCGCTGTTCGATGGTTCCAACTGCGGGATCGCGATCACCGGCAAGAAGGCGTTCGGCGTGCAATACCACCCCGAAGCCTCACCCGGCCCACAGGACAGCTTCTATCTGTTTGAAAAGTTCGTGAGCATGCTGGGCTAATCGCCCAGCCATCGTTTCCGAACCCATTCGCCGTGCCCGGCACGGCTGACGCCAGAACAAAGACAAAGGCCCACCCATGCCCAAGCGCACTGACATCTCCTCGATCCTGATCATCGGCGCCGGGCCGATCATCATCGGCCAGGCTTGCGAGTTCGACTATTCGGGCACGCAGGCGGTCAAGGCGCTCAAGGAAGAGGGCTATCGCATCATCCTGGTCAATTCCAACCCGGCCACGATCATGACCGACCCGGAAATGGCCGACGCCACCTATGTGGAGCCGATCACGCCCGAAGTGGTGGCCAAGATCATCGCCAAGGAACGGCCCGATGCCGTGCTGCCGACGATGGGCGGGCAGACCGCGCTCAACACGGCGCTGGCCCTGGCCAATGACGGCACGCTGGAAAAGTATGGCGTGACGATGATCGGCGCCAACGCCGAGGCGATCGACAAGGCCGAAGACCGCCAGAAGTTCCGCGACGCGATGGACAAGATTGGGCTGGAATCGGCCCGGTCGGGCGTGGCCCACACCGTGGAAGAAGCACTCGCCGTGCTGGAAACCACTGGCCTGCCTTCGATCATCCGCCCCAGCTTTACCCTGGGTGGCACCGGCGGCGGCATTGCCTACAACAAGGACGAGTTCATCAAGATCGTCCGCGGTGGCCTGGAAGCATCGCCCACCACCGAAGTCCTGATCGAGGAATCGCTCCTCGGCTGGAAGGAATACGAGATGGAAGTCGTCCGTGACCGGAACGACAATTGCATCATCATCTGCTCGATCGAAAACGTCGATCCGATGGGCGTGCACACCGGCGACTCCATCACCGTGGCCCCGGCGCTGACGCTGACCGACAAGGAATACCAGATCATGCGCAATGCATCGATCGCGGTGCTTCGCGAGATCGGCGTGGAAACCGGCGGTTCCAACGTGCAGTTCGCGGTCAACCCCAAGGATGGGCGCCTGATCGTGATCGAGATGAACCCGCGCGTCTCGCGCTCCTCGGCGCTGGCGTCGAAGGCCACCGGCTTCCCGATCGCCAAGGTCGCGGCCAAGCTGGCGGTAGGCTATACCCTCGACGAGATCACCAATGACATCACCGGCGCCACGCCGGCGAGCTTTGAACCGACGATCGACTATGTCGTCACCAAGATCCCGCGCTTTGCCTTTGAAAAGTTCAAGGGTTCCGAACCGCTGCTGTCGACGGCGATGAAGTCGGTCGGCGAAGTCATGGCGATCGGCCGCAATCTCAAGGAATCGCTGCAGAAGGCCCTGCGCGGGCTGGAAACCGGCCTCGACGGCTTCAACCGCTATGACGCGCTGGAAGGCGCGACGCGCGACGAGATCAACGCCGCGCTCAGCCGCGCCACGCCCGAGCGCCTGCTCGTGGTCGGCCAGGCCTTCCGCGAAGGCTTCAGCGTCGAAGACGTCCACGCCGTGACCAAGTACGAACCCTGGTTCCTGCGCCACATCGCCGAAATCATCGCCGAGGAAGAGGCGGTGATCCAGCACGGCCTGCCGGTGACGGCCGAAGGCATGCGCCGGTTGAAGGGCATGGGCTTTTCCGACAAGCGCCTGGCCAAGCTGGCGGTGCGGTCGGCGGGCCTGGTCGGCAGCCCTAACCACGCCCGCTCGGGCCTGGTCCACGATGTGGTCTCGGCTATGGCTGGTGCCACCAGCGAGGCCGAAGTGCGCAAGCTGCGCCACAAGCTGGGCGTGCGCCCGGTGTTCAAGCGCATCGATAGCTGCGCCGCCGAATTCGAAGCGGTCACGCCCTATATGTATTCCACCTATGAAGGTGGCCTGTTTGGCGAGCCCGAAAACGAAGCCATGCCCAGCGATCGCCGCAAGATCGTGATCCTGGGTGGCGGGCCGAACCGTATCGGCCAGGGCATCGAGTTCGACTATTGTTGCTGCCACGCCTGCTTCGCGCTGGAAGACGCCGGGTTCGAGACCATCATGGTCAACTGCAACCCGGAAACCGTTTCCACCGACTATGACACCTCGGACCGCCTCTATTTCGAGCCGCTGACGGCGGAAGACGTGCTGGAAATCCTTGATGTCGAGCGCTCCACCGGGGAACTGGTCGGCGTGATCGTGCAGTTCGGCGGGCAGACCCCGCTCAAGCTGGCGCAGGCGCTGGAAGACGCCGGCATCCCGATCCTGGGCACCTCGCCCGATGCGATCGACCTGGCTGAAGACCGCGAGCGCTTTGCCGCGCTGGTCGAGCAGCTGGGCCTCAAGCAGCCGGCGAATGGCATCGCCCGCAGCCGCGACGAAGCCATCGCCGTGGCCAGCCGCATCGGCTATCCCGTGCTGATCCGCCCCAGCTACGTGCTGGGTGGCCGCGCCATGGAAATCGTCGACAGCCAGGCCCAGCTGGAAGACTACATCGCCACGGCGGTGCAGGTTTCCGGCGATAGCCCGGTCCTGATCGACCAGTACCTGCGCGATGCGATCGAATGCGATGTCGATGCGCTGGCCGATGGCGAAACCGTGCGCGTGGCTGGTGTGCTGCAGCACATCGAGGAAGCCGGCATCCATTCGGGTGACAGCGCCTGCACCCTGCCGCCCTATAACCTGCCGGCCGAAATCGTTGCCGAAATGGAGCGGCAGGCGGTTCTGCTGGCCCAGGCGCTGCAAGTGCGGGGCCTGATGAACATCCAGTTCGCGGTCAAGGATGGCGATGTTTACCTGATCGAAGTGAACCCGCGCGCCAGCCGCACCGTGCCGTTCGTGGCCAAGGCCGTGGGCCAGCCCATTGCCAAGTATGCCGCCCGCGTGATGGCCGGCGAACGCCTGGCCGATCTGCCCGAAATCCGCCGCGACATCGATTACATGGCGGTGAAGGAAGCGGTGTTCCCGTTTGCGCGCTTCCCCGGCGTCGATCCGGTGCTCTCGCCGGAAATGAAGTCGACCGGCGAAGTCATGGGTATCGACGAAAATTTCGGCATGGCTTTCGCCAAGGCGCAGCTGGGCGCCAGCACCCGCCTGCCGCAGGGCGGCACGCTGTTCGTCTCGGTCAAGGATACCGACAAGCCGGTGGTTCTGCCGGGCGTGCGCAAGCTGGCGGCGATGGGCTTCAAGATTGTCGCCACTGGCGGCACTGCCCGCTACCTGGCTGACAACGGCGTGAACGTGGAACAGGTCAACAAGGTGGCCGAAGGCCGCCCGCACATCGTCGATCGCATCATCGATGGCGAGATTGCCCTTATTTTCAACACGACCGAAGGCTGGCAAAGCCACAAGGACTCCGCTTCGATCCGTGCGTCGGCGCTCAATGGCAGGGTTCCCTACTTCACCACAGCCACCGCATCGGTGGCTGCGGCAGAGGCGATCGAGGCTTTGCGCAGTGCCGAACTTGAAGTGAAGTCGCTGCAAGACTATTATCGTTGATCGTCCAAGGGTTCCCCTCCCACAGCGTTGCCCATCGCGGCTGAACGTGGCCAGGCTGGTTTCCAGCCCGGCGGGGGAACGGTTTTCCCTCGAACCCATTGGGCCAGGGAATTGAAAGAGAAGGATTACGGATGGCCAGTGTTGAAAAGCTGCCGATGCTCCAGGAAGGCTATGAAAAGCTGACTGCCGAGCTCAAGCTGCTGCGCGAGGAGCGTCCCCGGATCGTAGACGCCATCGAGGAAGCACGCGCCCACGGCGATCTTTCCGAAAATGCCGAATACCATGCCGCCAAGGAACGCCAGGGGCAGGTTGAAGCGACGATCGCCGATCTGGAAGACAAGATCAGCCGCGCGCACATCATCGATCCCACCACCCTGTCGGGTGACCGCATCGTGTTTGGCGCCACGGTGACGCTGCTCGATGATGATGAAAAGCCGGTGCGCTACCAGATCGTGGGCCAGGCCGAGGCCGACGCGAAGCGTGGCCGCATCAGCTACAATTCGCCGCTCGGCCGCGCGCTGATCGGTCGCAAGGTGGACGAGGAAATCGAAGTCACGGTTCCCTCGGGCGACAAGTTCTACCTGGTGCAGAAGATCGAGTTCATCTGAACCGATCCTGCGCAAAGCCATCAAAAAGCCCCGGAAACTGCTGTCTTGCCGGGCTTTTTGCATTAGCGCGATGTCGCTGCGATCAGGCGTCGCTTTGCGCCGGATCGAGCAGCTTGTGGAGGTGGACCACCACATAGCGCATTTCGGCATCGTCAACGGTGCGCTGCGCTGCCGAACGCCAGGCTTCTTCGGCCGCGGCGTAATCGGCATAGACACCGACGAGATCGATGGCTTTGAGATCGACGAAATCGAGCGTCTGCGGGTCTTTCACCCGGCCGCCCATCACGAGATGGAGTTTCTGCATTGTGGCCCTTCCCTGGGAGGATGCCAAAAGCCGATGGCAAACTGTGCGGCTTTGCGCAAGACCCGTGCGCGGCTGCACATTTGCAACCTGCGCACGGGCATTTGCGCAAAACGGCGCTGAGGGCAGGGTGGGCGTGCTCAGCGCTTGAGGCGGGCGGCCAGTTCGCTGGCCTTCGCCAGCGCCACGTCGGCCGCCTCGCGTGCGGCGTTGGCAGCCACTTCGGCCAGATCGGTCGCCTTCTTGCGTGCTTCGCCGGCACCCTCGGCCAGCTTGCCGCTGGCCTCGCTGCCGATGTCTTCCAGCTTGTGCACGCCTTCGCGGCCGGCATCGGCCGCCTTGGCAGCATAGGCAAGGGCGATCTCTGCCGCCAGCGTCGCCAGCGTGCTGGCTTTCTTGCTGAGCCCGGCAGCGACCTGCTCGGCCGGTTCGGCCAGGCTGGCAAAGGTTGAGGCGGCAGTCGGCTTGCGGCTGCGGGTGGCCAACTTGCCCACCACCAAGCCTAGCGCGATGCCGCCGGCCAGTGCCGCCAGCGGATGCTGCTCCACCACCTGGCGTACGGTGCTGCCCACTTCCGCAGCTTTGGCGCGGGCCTGGGACACGCGATCGCTCGCCTGGTTGCTATCGTCGTCCTGTGCCGGCACTACCGGGGGCAGTTCGGGCGTCTGCTTCGTGTCGTCGCTCACCATAATCCTCCAGTTTTGCGCCCCCACTTGCGATTTTCGCGCTTGCCGAACCATCCGCTCGGCCGCTTGTCCCACAGCCATTGGCCAAGGGCCGTCAGCGGCTCGCGCAAGGTCCAGCCTGCGAGCACCACCAGGGTAATGATCAGCGCCGGTGCAGTGTCCTTGATCACCGTGCCGGCGCCATCGATGGCTTCCACCATTTCGTCGATCAGGCGATCACGCAGTCGCTGCCCCAGGGGGCGCGCGGCCAAGTCATCCTTGAGACCGACAAGTTCCGATCGCATGTCTTGCCAGGCCTGCGCGCGCGCCTGGGCGGCGGCCAGCAGGGTTTCCTCGGCGCTCATGCCGCTGTTTCCTGCATGGCGTTCTCCTGCTCTACGGCAGCAACCACTGCCGCTTCTGCCCGGGTGGGCTTACCCAGCACCGTATCGCGCGCATCGCGAAACGCGCGCACGGCGGCGCGGAAGCACAGGCCGCTGAGCAGCATGAGGCCCAGGCCGACCACGGCCAGCGCCCCCCAGGCCGTCAACAGTGGCGCCAGCGCAATGAGAAGGCCCACCACCAGCGCCACCAGGGTCAAGCCGCCGAACGCGCCAGCCAGGAGCAGATAGACGGCCACGCGTTTGCCCCGGCTCCAGCCAAAGCCAACGCGCGCCTTCTGATAGGCCATCTCGGCGCCGAGAACGGCTTCACCCTGGCGGAACAGCGCTTCGAGTCGCGCGGCCAGCGGCGTGGCCTCGCTGCTGTCAGGCATCCGTGCTGTCGCCACCGCGGAACAGGCGCGCCAGCACGAAGCCGGTCACGGCCGCGATGCCAAGCGCGGTGGCCGGGCTCTTGCGCACGAAGGTCTTCACGTCTTCACCCAGTTCGGCAAAGTCCTTGGATGCGAGCTTGTCGGCGGTGTCTTCCACGCTCTTGCCAGCGGTGCGGGCATAGTCGCCATACTTGACGCCAAGCTTTTCATCGATCGCCTCGGCCGAACCGGCAATGGCCTTGCCCACGGCTGCAAGCGCTTCGCTGGCCTTGGCCTTGCCATCGTGCGCCAGATCGGCGCCCTTGTCCTTGGCCTGCGCGGCCAGGGCCTTGGCCTCGTCAGACCACTGCGCGGCGGTGTCGCTGGCCTTGTCCTTGTAGACCTGGCTCTTTTCCATTGCCTCGGCCTTGAGCGTTTCGGCGCTGCTGCGTGCTTCGTCCACGGCCTGGGCAAAGCGGGTCTTGGCCTTTTCGGCCAGATCGCGTGCCGTGGCGGCCAGGTCGTGCGCCTTCACGTCGACGGCATCGGCCGCCTTGGTGCCGGCATCCACCAGATCGGCGCCGGCATCCTTGATGGCAGCTTCGGTTTCGTTGGTTTCAGGTGCGGTGTCGGCCATGAGAATCCCTTTCTCTTTCGACAAATTCGTATGCCACAATCGTATGCCCTGCATGGGCCATGGATCGGGCGGCGTTCAGGTGTTGCACTGCGGCATTATTTGCCGCTCTACGCCATCTTGCAAGCCAACGCCGCTTGCTTGCCAAGGTTCCACCCGATAGGAGCCCGGCAGGCCGGTGAAGTCCAGAGAAACTTGCCCTGGATAGTTACACCGTCGTTCGCTGCTGGAAGCAGGCCCACTGGGGGCCGGCCACCGAAAGCCAAGGGAAGCCGATCATGACCGCGATCATCGATATTCACGCCCGCGAAATTCTCGACAGCCGGGGCAATCCCACCGTCGAAGTCGACGTTCTCCTTGACGATGGCTCGTTCGGCCGTGCCGCCGTGCCGTCAGGCGCCTCGACTGGCGCGCACGAAGCAGTCGAACTGCGTGATGGCGACAAGAGCCGCTATCTGGGCAAGGGCGTGACCAAGGCGGTCGACGCCGTCAACGACGAGATCAGCGAAGTCCTGCTCGGCCTCGACGCCGAAGACCAGCGCGACATCGACATGGCGATGATCGAACTGGACGGCACCGAGAACAAGGGCCGTATCGGCGCCAACGCCATTCTCGGCACCTCGCTCGCCGTGGCCAAGGCCGCTGCCGATGCGCGTGGCCTGCCGCTCTATTCCTATGTTGGCGGCGTGTCCTCGCATGTGCTGCCGGTGCCGATGATGAACATCATCAACGGCGGCGAACATGCCGACAACCCGATCGATTTCCAGGAATTCATGATCATGCCGGTGGGCGCGCCCACCCTGGCCGAAGCCGTGCGTTGGGGCGCGGAAGTGTTCCACACCCTCAAGAAGGGCCTCAAGGACAAGGGCCTGGCCACCGCCGTGGGCGACGAAGGCGGCTTTGCCCCCAACCTTGCCAGCACGCGCGATGCGCTCGATTTCGTGATGGCCTCGATTGAAAAGGCCGGGTTCAAGCCGGGCGAAGACATGGTCCTGGCGCTGGACTGCGCCAGCACCGAATTCTTCCGCAACGGCAAGTATGAAATCAGCGGCGAAGGCCTCTCGCTCAGCCCCGATGCCATGGCCGATTACCTGGCCGCGCTGTGCGATGCCTATCCCATCCTCTCGATCGAAGACGGCATGGCCGAAGACGATTTCGAAGGTTGGGCCGCGCTCACCAGCAAGATTGGCAAGCGCGTGCAGCTGGTCGGCGACGACCTGTTCGTGACCAACCCCAAGCGCCTGGAAATGGGCATTGGCAAGGGGCTGGCCAACTCGTTGCTGGTCAAGGTCAACCAGATCGGCACGCTCACCGAAACGCTCGAAGCCGTCAGCATCGCGCAGCGCGCAGGCTATACCGCGGTGATGAGCCACCGTTCGGGCGAAACCGAAGACGCAACCATTGCCGACTTGGCAGTGGCCACCAACTGCGGCCAGATCAAGACCGGCTCGCTCGCCCGTTCCGACCGGCTTGCCAAGTACAACCAGCTGATCCGTATCGAGGAAGAGCTGGGCCAGGCCGCGCGCTATGCCGGCCGTGGCGCGTTCGGGCGCCTCGCCTGATCCCAAAATAAAGCCCTCTCCCCAGTGGGGAGAGGGTTGGGTGAGGGGGTGTT
>NZ_LJHO01000009.1:0-108663 GCF_001295765.1 Novosphingobium sp. AAP1
TGATGAATAAGACGGGTTAGGCCAATATGTGCCAGAGCTTGCCGATCTACGCGATCCAACTCTTCCAGCGATACTGCAAAGCAAACTCTGTAAACGTTCCATTTTTGTGTGGCGCTGACATATACTTCCCCTTTCATTTGCTGAACCTCCTAGAATCACGCAGTAAAACGCGTGTGCAGCCAATTCACAAAATGACTGATTTCGCGCAGAGGCGCAGAGGCGCAGAGATTCTAGCTTCTCCGCGCCTCTGCGCCTCTGCGCGACAAAGCTTTTATTGTATTCAGTTCATTGCCTGGCGGCGCGTGACGTCGCAGTGCCCGGCCCGGCATTTTCGTGGCGGGTTCGGGCTAACATGCCACCTCCGACAGCCCTGCGGGCTGCCACCTCCCCCACGGTGTGAGGGAGGATCTTGGTGGGCCTGCCAGAATCCAGAAAGGCGGGAGATCACGTTGCCCGCCTTCCTGCAGCCCCCCTCATGGCCGATGTCGTGTGTCTACGGCGGTGTCAGGCGGCGTCGCCCAAGCCGGTCGCCTCGATCCGCAGGCGGACGGCTTCGGCGGCGTGGCGGGCGCCGAGTTTGCCCATCATCTTCATGCGATGGATTTCCACGGTGCGCGGGCTGATATCCAGGTCACGCGCGATGGCCTTGTTGCTGCAGCCTTCGGCCAGGCGATCGAGCACCTCGCGTTCGCGCAGCGAGAGGCGGGCGATGCGCTGGCGTGCCTCCGCGGCGCGGGCGCGTTGTACGCGGTGCGATTCGGCTTCGTGCGCGGCGCGGCTGATCGCCTCGTTGAGCGGACCGATCTGGTTGGGAATCGCCAGGTAATCCAGCGCCCCCGCCTTGATCGTGCGCACCACCGCCCAGGTTTCCGGAGCATTGCCAATGGCGATAACTGGCAGCCAGTGCCCGGCCCGCATCATCGCCGCGATCAGCGCCGGCACCGCCTCTCCGGGCGGATCGTCATGCGCCAATAGCAGGCCGGTACTGGGCGCGTGCGCCAGCAACTCGTCCGTACTGCCGTAAATTTCCGCATGATGCCCGGCGGCAAAGGCGAGACGAGCAAGCTGTGCCCGGCGGGCAGAGTCGCTATCGAGGATGTGGAGTGTGACACGTTCGACCATGGTGCCGAAGTAACCACTACGGGCTGCTTCCACGCCACGCATGAATGCTTCGAACTGAACGCTTCCTTCGGACTCAAGACCGGTTAGCTGCCCATATTCCTTAGGGAATTCGGCTCCGAAGCGGAGCCAACTATTTGGCTGAAGATCGCCGAGATATGACAACTTTGTTGACCTGCCCCTGAGTGTCCGCCGCACCCCAAGCGGTGGCGTTTCCCGAGGTTTGTTAATGACATATTGCGTTTCGAAACGTGAATTTTCGCCATTAACGCGACAGTAATGATCCAGAGTGGCACATTATCCGATTAATCGAACCGATAGTCTGGCAGCTGATGGAAAGCGTTGCGCAGCGCCTCGCTCCAACTGGACGAAATCGCGTTGAAATAGGGATCGTCGGCGCGGATGCGGCGCTGGTGCAGCGGCTCGAACTGGTCGCGCGCGATGACCGTCAGATCGAACGGCAAGCCCACCGACAGATTGGCCGCCACGGTCGAATCGAACGAGACCATCAGCAGCTTGACCGCCTGTTCGAAATCCATGCCCTTGTCATAGCCGCGCAGCAGGATCGGCCGGCCATACTTGGTTTCACCGATCTGGAAAAACGGCGTATCGAAGCTCGCCTCGATGAAGTTGCCTTCGGGATAGATCATGAACAGGCGCGGCTCCATGTCCCTGATCTGGCCCGCTACGATCATCGTCGCGGTAAAGCGCGCGCCCTCGCCCTGCACCGGGCCGGACTGGCGCCCCTCGATCACGCCGCGCAGCAGATTGCCAACATGCGTGGCAACCTGGAACATGGTGGGTTCTTCGAGGATCGACGGGCGCCGCTCGCTGGGCGCCTTGTTGCGCTCCTCAAGCTGGCTGATCACCGCCTGAGTCGTCGCGAGGTTGCCCGCCGTCATGATCGTGATGACCCGCTCGCCCGGCACCGACCAGGTAAAGCTCTTGCGGAATACCGAAATGTTGTCGACGCCCGAATTGGTGCGGGTGTCACTCATCAGGACGAGCCCCTTGTCGAGCATCATCCCCACGCAATAGGTCATTGTCCGTCCCCGTCCGGCCGGCGCGCGCCGGCCGGTTCCCCACTATCCTACACCTGCGATGCCTGCCGCAACGCCCTTGGCGGCACCGTGGCCTTCACGCAGGGTCTTATTGTTCCATGCGCTGTTGTTCAACGGCCAGGCTGACATGCATCGCTTCGTCACGCGCGCCATAGCGGATGCCGGTGATCGGCGCGCAGGCGGTGTAATCACAGCCGGTCGCCAGGTGGACATAGCGCGCATCGGGGCAGATCGCGTTGGCGATATCGAAGCCGACCCAGCCCAGCCCCGGCACATGGGCCTGCGCCCAGGCATGGCCGGCATCCTGTTCCACCCGATCGTCCATCATCAGGTAGCCGCTGGCATAGCGCGCGGGAACGCCGAGCAGCCGCGCAGCGGCGATGAACACGTGGGCCTGGTCCTGGCACACCCCGCGCCCGGCGGCGAGCACCTGCTCGGCCGAAGTGGCAACATCGGTGTGCCCGCTTTCATAGGCCACCGCCTCGCGCACCAGGGCACTGAGCGCGTGGAGCCGGGCCAGCACGTCTTCCGCCTCTTCGGGCAGGGCATCGACCAGTGCGCGCACGCGCGGGCCGCCCCGCGTCAATGCGGTCTGCTCGGTAAAATGCCACAGCGGCAGATGGCCGGGCTGCTTGCCCATCACCCCTGCATTGTCGGCTGTCTGGACCACGCCCTGGCCGCGAATCACCACCTCGCGCGCGCCGGGCACGAACGAGATCAGCGTGACGCGGTTGCCGTTTTCGTCGTCGTACGACACCTCGGGCCGCGCGCCTTCCAGTTCGATCTCCCAGAACTCTGCGCTTTGCCCGCGGCAGGCCAGCGGGGTGAGGCGCAGGCGTTGCAGCCCGTGGGCCACCGGCGTGGAAAAGGTGTAGCGCGTGGTGTGGCTGATCGCGAGGCGCATGGGCGGCCTTCCCCTTTCCTTATTCGGTAAAGCGATAGTCGCGCTGGATCTGCTGCGCGAGGTGGTTGTTGGCGGCGATGAACTGGCCGATCACCTGGTGGAGCCCGTGCTCGAACACGCCATCGATCGTCTGACTCTTGAGCTGCTCGTGCGTGCGCGCGGCAATCTCGTGCGTTTCCAGCCGATCGCCGTATTCGACCGCCAGCCGATCGAGATAGTCGCGCAACTGGGCATAGCAGAACGCCAGGCTGCGCGGAAAACGCCCGTCGAGCATGAGGAACTCGGCAATGCCGCGCGCCTCCATCCGCCCGGCGTTGAGCCAGCGATAGGCACGGTCCCCGGCCACGGCCCGCAGCACGTTGTCCCACTGCACGTTGTCGAGGCTGGAGCCGACATAGGACAGCGAAGGCAGCAGCACATAGTACTTCACATCGAGCAGGCGCGCGGTGTTGTCTGCCCGCTCGATAAAGCTGCCGGCGCGGGCAAAGTAATAGATGTCGTTGCGCAGCATCGTGCCTTCCATCGCCCCACGCACCAGGGTGGACTGGCGGCGAATCAGGTCGAGCACGCCGCCCAGGCGCGTTTCGGTGACAGTGCGGGCCAGTTCCTGCTTGAGGATCATCCAGCTTTCGTTGACCGCCTCCCACACCTCGCGCGTGATGCCGGTGCGAACCATGCGCGCGTTGTGGCGCGCCTGTTCGACCATGCTCAGCACGTTGCCGGGGTTGTCGCGATCGCGCAGGATGAAGTTGAACACGGTGCTGCCGGCATAGTCGTTGCCGAACTTGGCCTGATAGGCCCCCTGCAATCCCAGCGTGACGATGACCGAGCGCCATTCGTCGCTGGCATCGGCGGCGTCGCGGGTCAGCGCCATGCGAAAGCCGGCCTCGACCAGCCGCGCGGTGTTTTCCGCGCGCTCGAGATAGCGGAACAGCCAGAAGATGCCGTTGGCGGAACGTCCAAGCATTTTATCGTTTTCCCTTCCGCCTCAATCGTCCAGCACCCAGCTGTCCTTGGTGCCGCCCCCTTGCGACGAATTGACCACCAGCGATCCTTTCTTGAGCGCAACCCGCGTCAGGCCGCCCGGCGTGATGTCGATCCCCTGCGGCGAGACCAGCACGAACGGGCGCAGGTCGACATGGCGCGGCGCCAGGCCGGCCTTGGTGAAGATCGGCACGGTGGAGAGCGAAAGCGTGGGCTGGGCGATGTAGTTATCGGGATTGGCGCGCAGCTTTTCGGCAAACATCGCAATTTCCCGCTGCGACGAGGTGGGCCCGATCAGCATGCCGTAGCCGCCCGAGCCATGCACTTCCTTGACCACCAGATCCGCCAGATTGTCGAGCACGTAGGCCAGCGAATCGCTTTCCGAACAGCGCCAGGTGGGCACGTTGGCCAGGATCGGCTTTTCCCCGGTATAGAATTCGATGATCTCGGGCATGAAGCTGTAGATCGCCTTGTCATCGGCAATCCCGGTGCCCGGCGCATTGGCGATGGTGATGCCGCCAGCGCGATAGACGTCCATGATCCCCGAAACGCCCAGCACGCTTTCAGGCTTGAACGACAGCGGATCGAGGTAATCGTCGTCGACCCGGCGATAGAGCACGTCGATCGCCTGCCAGCCGCGCGTGGTGCGCATGGCGACGCGGCCGTTCTCCACCTTGAGGTCGCTGCCTTCGACCAGTTCTGCGCCCATCTGGTCTGCCAGGAAGGCATGCTCGTAATAGGCGCTGTTGAACGTGCCCGGCGTCAGCACCGCCACCACCGGCTTGTGCCCGCTTGCCGCCGGCGGGGCGCAGGCCGCCAGGCTGCGTGCCAGGCGGCGGGGATAATCGGAAACCTCGCGCACCCGCACCTTGGTGAACAGTTCGGGGAACATGGCCATCATGGTTTCGCGGTTTTCGAGCATGTAGGACACGCCCGAAGGGGTGCGGGCGTTGTCTTCCAGCACCATGAAATCATCTTCGCCGGTGCGGACAAGGTCGATGCCGACGATATGGGTATAGACGCCGCCGGGCGGGGTAAAACCAGCCATCTGCGGCAGAAAGGCCTTGTTACCCTTGAGCACGCGTTCGGGCAGGCGCCCGGACCGGACGATTTCCTGGCGATGATAGAGATCGTGGAGGAAAGCGTTGAGCGCGCGCACCCGCTGCTCGATGCCCTTCGACAGGCGGCGCCACTGCGCGGCGTTGATGATCCGGGGGACCATGTCGAAGGGGATGAGGCGCTCTTCGGCGTCCTCGTTGCCGTAAACGTTGAAGGTAATCCCGGTCTTGCGGAAAAAGGCTTCGGCTTCGCCCGATTTTCGCCGCAGCAATTCGGGTGGTTGCTCTTTCAGCCACTCGCAATACCCGCTGTAGGCAGGGCGTGTGGAGCCATCGGCTTCAAGCATCTCGTCATAGGACGAGAGCGAGGATTTGGTCATGCAGAACCTCCCGTCTGGCCCATTGCTTGCACACGATTCGGCCGGCCGCAAGCGCCGATGCTGCGCGTGCGAAACAATTGAATCCATCGTGGCGCAGGCCCTTGCACAGGGCGATGTGGCGTGGCAGCATCCGCGCCGCGCCGGTTCGCGCCAGTTTTCGTGCGTTTACTGGCAGGAAAACCGACCAGACAGCCCGGAACGGCGGAATCTGCCCCGACAGATTCAGTAGCGCGCGACGAGATCGACAAGCGTGCGGGCCACCTGCGGATGGGCGGCAAAGCCCAGGTGCGTCACGCGCAGCGGCACGGCCAGATCGCGCTCGCCCGGCCAGCCGGCCGCGCTGCGCGGCGCGATGATCCCGTCACGCGGGCTCCACAACGCGATCGTCGGCACCGGCGGCTTGGTGGCCAGGTCCTGGGCCATCGGTGCCTCGTCCACACTGTGGCCCGCAACGATCTGATAGGCGCGCCAGGCATTGTTGGCGCGGCGGTCACCCGAAAATGGCGTACCCATGGTGATCACCAGGCCGACATGGTCCGGACAGGTCTTGGCCAGCTGGCGCGCGAACAGTCCGCCAAGGCTCCAGCCTACCAGGACCAGCGGCTCGCCCTCCCGCCGGGCCATTGTCTCCACCCGCTCGGCCAGTCGCTCAAAGCGGTCCTCGCTCGATCCGAAATTGAAGCCCAGGCCCCAGTCGCTCACGCGATGGCCCGCGCTTTCCAGTGCAGTGGCCAGCGGCTTCATGCGCACCGGATGCGTGCCGAACCCGGGCAGCAGCATCACCGGCCGGGCATGGCGCGCGGGTGGATAGGACGGCAGCGGCGCGCCGCGCGCGGCCTGCCAATGGTCGATCGGGGTGGCCAGTTCGCCGATCAGCCGCGGCCAGGCCGGGCCGCGCACGCCCTCGGGCCGGGGCGCAAATGCCAACGCACGCCGTCGCGCCAGGGCAGCACCCAGCGTTTCGAGTTGTGCCCACGCGCTGCGTGGCGGAGAGGAAGGTTGCGTGGCCATGGGAATCACCGGCAAACAGCTATCGGACGCCGGGAAGGAACGCCAGAAAGACGGAATTGTTTCAAATTCATGTCACATTCGCCCGATAGGCTTGCGTGGCAGCCAGCTTCGCCAGCCCGGCGCGCGCCGTTCAAGGAGGCCCCATGATCACTGTCCACCACCTCAACAATTCGCGCTCGCAACGCGTGCTCTGGCTGCTGGAGGAACTGGGCTTTCCCTACACGGTGAAACGCTATGAGCGCGACGCCAGGACGATGCTGGCACCGCCCGAACTGCGCGCGGTCCACCCGCTCGGCAAGTCCCCGGTGATCGAGGACGAGGGCCGCATCCTGGCCGAAAGCGGCGCGATCGTGGAATACCTGGTGGACAAGGCCGGCGGGCAGCTGGGCGCCCCTAGAGATGAGCAGGATGCGCTGCGCTATCGCATGTTCCTGCACTATGCCGAAGGGTCGCTGATGCCGCCGCTGCTGCTCAAGCTGGTGCTGTCGCGCGTGCCGATCATGGGCAAGATCGCCTTGAAGCGCATCCAGCCGATGATCGATGTGCATCTCGATTTCGTCGAGCGCGAACTGGCCAGCCGGCCCTGGTTTGCCGGCCCCGCCATGACCGCGGCCGACGTGATGATGAGCTTCCCGATCGAGGCCGCCCGCGCCCGTGCCGGCCTTGACCAAACCCGGCCCCACACGATCGCCTGGCTGGACAAGATCCAGGCCCTCCCCGCCTATCGCCGCGCGATCGAAGTGGGCGGACCTTACGCCTATGATTGAATGCGGCCGGCCGTGTTTCGCCTGAAATGCACACGATAGCACGAAGAGGTAGGTGCAGGTGCGTGGGCTTCGTGGCTTAGTGTGCGAACCAACAGGCCTGATTGGGCGCGATTACGGCAAGAAGCAGGCTACCCCCACCTGCGGCCACGCTGGCGTTTTGCACAAACAGAACAGCTGGACCCCGGATCAAGTCCGGGGTGACGAGAAAATATAGATAAAGTAAAAACTTATCGTCACCCCGGACTTGATCCGGGGTCCAGCTTGCTAGGGTTGAGACTCAATCATGGCTGAGGGTATAGGCATCCCACGACCTCACACCTTTGATCCTTCGATCAGTATCGGGCGGAGAGCGAACATATCAATGCCCTCGATGCAGCCAGCATTGATGCCATATTTATCAGGAAATTTCCGCATCTTGTGGAATGTGTAGACGCCACAATGGCGGCAGAAATAATGGACCGCTACCCGAGTGTTGAACTGATAGGTAGTTAGCGCGGCCTGCCCGGAGATGATTTTCAAGTCGTTCTCATCACAGCGCAGCATGACCGAGACATGTCGCCGGCACAGCGAGCAGTCGCAGCGCACCGAATAGTCTGGATCAGTTACAATCGAAAACTGCACCGCGCCGCAATGGCACGCGCCCCGATATGCCGTCATGAAAATCCCCACCCCCCTCGCGATCGGCCATTGCCACCGAATATGCTGACTATGCCCACATAGGCTTGGTCGCGCAACGAATGAGGGCCAACGTGGCTGCTCGATCCACAATCACAGCCAGAAGGCGAGCGCGGTTGCGAGGGCGACGCCTGACAGAAAATTTGCGGCGAGCTTGTCGTAGCGAGTGGCTACGCGGCGAAAGTCCTTGATTCTGCAGAAGGCATTTTCAATGAGATGGCGATCGCGGTAGCGCTTCTGATCATAGCGAACGGCGCGCTTGCGGTTCCGCCTGCCAGGGATGACAGGACTGGTGCCGCCCTCACGCAGGATCTTGCGCAAACTGTTGGAATCATACCCTTTGTCGCCGAGCAAGTAACGCATGCGACCAGCGCGTTCGAGCAATGTCGGAGCAGCCTTCACGTCGCTGATATTGCCTGCAGTGAGCATCAAGGCATAGGGCCGCCCCAGAACATCTGTCAGGGCATGGACCTTGGTTGTCCAGCCACCGCGAGAACGTCCGATCGCTTGCGCCTGGTGCCCCCTTTTCCACCGAAGGCCGAGCGCTGGACCTTGATGTAGGTGCTATCGATCGAGGTGCTCTTCGTGACTGCGCCCGCCTCTACCAAAGCGTCGAGCAATTTCGTCCAGAAACCGCGCCGCGACCAGCGGTTGAAGCGGTTGTATACTGTGGTCGAGGGGCCGTAATCCGCCGGACAATCGCACCAGCGACAGCCTGACTTTAACACATGGAAAATGCCGGAGATCACTCGCCGATCATCGACGCGCTGAGCTCCGGGTTGATTTTTCGGCAAATGCGGCACGATCGCCGACCAAGCTTCATCTGACAACCAGAACAATGAACGAGACATCGCGTAGGGCTTCCATCTGCCGTGGAAGCCCATTGAATCAACCTCTCATCCAATTTTCAATAGGTTGATTGGGTTTTCACCCTAACGTGCACCTGGGCTGCCGTCATCGCGCATGCGGCAGCCAGCCACCCGAAATCCCCCTTCCCTAGATCGCCGCGGCCTTTTCATCGGCGTCGGCCTGGGTCTTTTCCTGCGGGGTGCATTCGCCCACGCGGTTGGACTGGGTGGCCACGTGCATGCGCATCTGCTTGCCGCCCGGGCCGCTGCCGGTCATGTCCATGTCCATGGTGAAGTGATCACTGCCATAGGTGCCTTTGAGCGTGATCGTCTGCGTGCTGCCGTTGTGGCCGCAGTTGAGCACGCCATCGATCTTGCCATCGGCCATGGTGAAGGTCTTGTAGCGGCAGCTCTTGTCGGCTTGGCCGAAGAAATCGCCATCGGGGCGTGCGGCCTTTTCCTTGGTCAGGCATGACCGCTCGGCGCGGGCGTGGCCCATCGCGTCCTTCATTCCCGCCACCATTTCCGGCGGCATGCCGGGCATGTCGATATCGATCGCCTTGACCTGGGTGCTCCAGGCGCCCGGCTGAAACTTCACCCCTGCGCCCGCCACTTTGGCCGCCACTTCACCGGCATCGGCATCCTTGGCCACCACGGTCGGCTCTTTCTTGCAGCCCGGCAGCAGAACAGCCAGGGTCAGCAGGACAGGCCCGAGCAAGGCGGATGGGGTCTTGGCAATCATCGTCACTCTCCCGTTTGGGGACATGACGCTATCACGCTCGCCGGGCCATGGCCATGGCGCGATCGGGCGCTTTGGGGCCGATTGCATCTGGGCCTGGTGTTCCCCATATGTTGCCCATGGCCGAAATCATCATCCGCAGGGGGCTGGAAGAGCCCGATACGTCTGGCAACTTTGTCCCGCACAAGCCGCAGCGGCCCGAGAAGCTGGAGCCGGGCCGCCCATTCAAGGTGGTGTCGGAGTATCAGCCAGCTGGCGACCAGCCCACCGCGATTGCCGACCTGGTCGCCAGCGCGCGCGAGGGCGAGCGCACGCAGGTGCTGCTGGGCGTGACCGGCTCGGGCAAGACGTTCACCATGGCCAAGGTGATCGAGGAATTGCAGCGCCCCGCCCTGATCCTGGCGCCCAACAAGATCTTGGCGGCGCAGCTTTATGGCGAGATGAAGAGCTTTTTCCCCGAAAACGCGGTGGAATATTTCGTCTCGTACTACGATTATTACCAGCCCGAAGCCTATGTGCCGCGCTCCGACACCTACATCGAGAAGGAAAGCTCGGTGAACGAGGCGATCGACCGCATGCGCCACTCAGCCACGCGCGCCTTGCTCGAACGCGACGACGTGATCATCGTCGCCTCGGTCTCGTGCCTCTATGGCATCGGCTCGGTCGAAACCTATTCGGCCATGGTGTTCGACCTCAAGAAGGGCGAAAGCGTCGACCAAGGGGAGATCGTGCGCAAGCTGGTCGCCCTACAATACAAGCGCAACGACCATGCCTTTCAGCGCGGCACGTTCCGCGTGCGCGGCGACAACCTCGAAATCTTCCCCTCGCACTATGAAGACACCGCCTGGCGCGTGACATTCTTTGGCGACGAGATCGAGGAGATTGCCGAGTTCGATCCCCTCACCGGCAAGGCCGACACGCGCCTTTCCCAGGTGCGGGTCTATGCCAATTCGCACCACGTCACGCCCGGCCCCACGCTGATGCAGGCGCGCGAGGCGATCAAGTTCGAACTGGCCGAACGGCTCAAGGAGCTTCATGCCGAGGGCAAGCTGCTGGAGGCGCAGCGGCTGGAACAGCGCACCCATTTCGACCTGGAAATGATGGCCGCCACCGGTTCGTGCGCGGGGATCGAGAACTATTCCCGCTTCCTCACCGGCCGCCTGCCGGGCGAGCCGCCGCCAACCCTGTTCGAATACCTGCCCGACAACGCGCTGCTGTTCGTGGACGAAAGCCACCAGACTGTGCCGCAGATCGGCGCGATGGCGCGCGGGGACCATCGCCGCAAGATGACCCTGGCCGAATACGGCTTTCGCCTGCCCAGTTGCATCGACAACCGCCCGCTGCGCTTCAACGAATGGGAGGCGATGCGCCCGCAGACCTTCGCCGTTTCGGCAACGCCCGGCAATTGGGAGATGGAACAGGCCGGCGGCGTGTTTGCCGAGCAGGTCATCCGCCCGACCGGGCTGATCGATCCGCCGGTGCTCATCCGACCGGTGGAAGACCAGGTGCAGGACTGCATCAACGAATGCCGCCTCACAGCCCAGAACGGCTATCGCACGCTGGTGACCACGCTGACCAAGCGCATGGCCGAAGACCTGACCGAGTTCATGCACGAGGCGGGCCTGCGCGTGCGCTACATGCATTCCGACGTCGAGACGCTGGAGCGCATCGAGCTGATCCGCGACCTTCGTCTGGGCGTTTATGACGTGCTGGTGGGCATCAACCTGCTGCGCGAAGGCCTCGATATTCCCGAATGCGGGCTGGTGTGCATTCTCGATGCCGACAAGGAAGGCTTCCTGCGTTCGGAAACCTCGCTGATCCAGACTATCGGCCGGGCCGCGCGCAACGTCGATGGGCGCGTTATCCTCTATGCCGATCGCATGACCGGATCGATGGAGCGCGCGATTGCCGAAACCGATCGCCGCCGCGAAAAGCAGAACGCCTATAACGAGTTGCACGGGATCACCCCGGCCACGATCAAGCGCCAGATCGCCGATATCATCGCCGATACTGCCAGCCGCGACGGCGTGCTGGTGGACCTGGACGACGACAGCACCAACAACCTCGTCGGCCACAACCTGCGCAGCCACATCGAAGACCTAGAAAAGCGCATGCGCAATGCCGCAGCCGACCTGGAATTCGAAGAAGCCGGCCGCCTGCGCGACGAAATCCGCCGCCTGGAATCGACCGAGCTTGGCCTGCCCGAAGGCGATCGCAAAGCACCCGTGGTCGGCCGCAGCAACGAAGGCAAGCCGGGCACCCGCAAGACACGCTACGGCAAGTCTCAAAAGAAGTGGGGGAAGTGAGCGGCTGCTAACACGCCCTCCCCAACCCCTCCCGCAAGCGGGAGGGGCTAAATCCTCCCTCCGCACAGCGGGGGGAGGTGGCGGCCGCAGGCCGTCGGAGGGGGGAGGCGCAGCTACATCAGCGCAACCATGTAATCTCTCGTGCGCGGAAGATAAAAAACAACAAGGCTGGTTCTATAGAGAGAACCAGCGCAGATAGCAGGCATGCTTCATTCGCCTGCCGTGAAACCGAAACCGTCTGGAATGGCCTGCGTAGCCGCAAGCTGCCGGCAGATATCCAGAACCGGGCACTCGACAAGCTGCGCATGCTACACCGTGCCCGCACGATCGACGATCTGCGCAACCCGCCGTCCAACCGCCTTCATGCGCTGGGCGGCGATCGTGCGGGGCAACATTCCATTTCCATTAACATGCAATGGCGCATATGTTTCGTCTGGAAGGACGGAAATGCCCACGATGTCGAAATCACCGACTACCACTGACCAGGACTGGCTGCACAACAGCCATGCCGGCGACCTGTTGGCCCGCGAGTTCATGGAACCGCTCGGTCTGGCAACGACTGCGCTGGCTGCAAATGTGGGCGTCGAAACCTCGCGCATCGCAGACATGATCGCCGGTTCTCATCCGATCGATGCCGAACTGGACCTGCGGCTTTCGCGCTACTTTGGCATGTCAGAGGGGTTCTTTCTCGGTCTCCAGGCAGATTTCGAATTGCTGGAGGCCAAGCGCGCCCATCACGACGCCATCGACCGGATCGTTCCACGCGCCGCATGAAAACCGACCGTTTTGCGCGCGTCTGCGCCTCGCTGCTCGCCCTGTCCATCCTCACCGCCTGCTCGCAGCAAGCCCCGGCCCCGCAGGACAGCGGCACCCCGCTCAACGCCGTGCGTGTGCCTTTGCCGGAAAGCCAGCCTTTGCCGGCGGCCCCGGCGGGCAACGACAAGCCGGTCTGGGCCGGCGCGCCGGGCGGAGACAGCGTGCGCTTTGGCGCGCCCGGTGCTGCTCCCGATCTTTCGCTATCGTGCCGCCAGGGCGTTCTGGTGGTAACCCGGCATGTGCCCGCCGAAGTGGGCGCGCAGGCGCTGTTTGCGCTGCAGGGACGCAAGCGCATCGTGCGCCTGGCAGTGGATGCCACTTCGGTGCCGGGTTCGCCGGGCTATCTGTGGCAGGGCAGCCTGCCGGCGGGCGATCCGGCGGCCGAAGTGTTCGAAGGGCCGTTTATCGGCACCCTGCCCGATGCGGGCAAGATCAGCGTGCCGGGCAGCGACCTGGTGCGCGCGCTGATCCGCCGTTGCGGCGCGCGCCCGGCCACGGGGGCGACACCGGCCGCGCCCCAGGCCCAGGAATGAAGCTTTAGAGCTTCCCGAACTTGTCCTCATAGGCAGCGGTATCGCCGCTGCTCAGAAGCTTGGCCTGCTCCACCCAATTGTCGCGCGTGGGGCGGCCGGCAAAGGCGCCAAGCTGCGCATCGATGCGGGCCACGTCCTCGTCGGTCCAGGCAGCAATCTGCGCAAACTGCGTCACGCCCAGGCTGGCCAGCAGCGTCTTGAGCTTGGGCCCCAGGCCCTTGATGCGGGTCAGGTCATCGCCATCGGCAGTTGCCACGGCATCGGCCGGGGGCGCAGTGGGTGGCGGCGGCACCGGAATGGCCGCGGCGGGCGGCGTATCGATCAGCGCGGTATTGCGCTGCGCAGGCGCCGCGCCTTCGGACAGGACATCGTTGAATTCGCGGCGTTCGGGTGCCTTGCCACCCCGGCGCAGCAGGAGGAACGCCACCACCAGCAGCAGCGCTACGGCGCCTGCCACCAGTTGCCAGTTGGCCTCGATCAGTTGCAGCATCGTCTAAAGTTCCATGTCAGCAAAGCGAATGGAACCGCCATGGCAACAAGCGCGCCGGGGAGCAAGCGGGGGCAGCGTGCGTCATGCTGCCCCCGCCGGTCCGGTTCAGGCCGGCTCGGCCACCAGAAGCGCCGCCTTCTTGCGGCGGCGCCACGCGTGGAGCAGCGGCTCGGTATAGCCGCTGGGCTGGGCCACACCTTCGAACACCAGGTCGCAGGCGGCGCGGAAGGCAAAGCTCGTATCCCAGTTGCCCGCCATCGGCTCATAGGCCGGATCTCCGGCGTTCTGCGCATCGACCTTGGCCGCCATGCGCTGCAGCGCATCCATCACCTGCTCTTGCGTGCAGACCCCGTGCAGCAGCCAGTTGGCCAGGTGCTGGCTGGAAATGCGCAGAGTGGCGCGGTCTTCCATCAAGCCGACATCGTCGATGTCGGGCACCTTGGAACAGCCCACGCCCTGGTCGATCCAGCGCACGACATAGCCGAGCAACCCTTGCGCGTTGTTGTCCAACTCGGCGCGGATTTCCTCTTCCGACCAGTTGGCGCCATCGGCCAGTGGGATCGCCAGCAGAGCATCGAGCGCCGGAATGGGCCGCGCGGCGATCTCGGGGCGCAGGCCGAACACGTCCACCTGGTGATAATGCGTGGCGTGCAGCGTGGCGGCCGTAGGCGAAGGTACCCAGGCCGTATTGGCACCGGTGCGCGGATGGGCGATTTTTTCGACAACCATGGCGCGCATGCGATCGGGCGCAGCCCACATGCCCTTGCCGATCTGCGCCTTGCCGGACAGCCCGCAGGCCAGGCCGGTGCCGACATTGCGCGCTTCATAGGCGGCGATCCAGCCGGCCTGCTTCATCGCGCCTTTGCGGATCATCGGGCCGGCCTGCATCGCGGTGTGGATTTCATCACCCGTGCGATCGAGGAAGCCGGTGTTGATGAACACCACGCGATCCTTCACGGCAGCGATGCAGGCCGCCAGGTTGGCGCTGGTGCGGCGCTCCTCGTCCATCACGCCGACTTTCACGGTATGGCGCGGCAGGCTGAGCAGGTCTTCCACGGCATCGAACAGGTCATTGGCAAAGGCCACTTCTTCGGGCCCGTGCATCTTGGGCTTGACGATGTAGATCGCGCCCTGGCGGCTGTTGCGGTGCTGGCCCAGGCGCATCACGTCGTGCATGGCAATGGCGCTGGTGATCACCGCATCCATGATGCCCTCGGGAATTTCCGATCCATCGGGCAGCAGGATGGCGGGGTTGGTCATCAGATGGCCAACGTTGCGCACGAACAGCAGGCTGCGCCCCGGCAGGGCAAAGGCGGTGCCATCCGGCGCAGTCCAATCGCGATCGGGTTCCAGCGCGCGATGCATGGTCTGGCCGCCCTTGGCGAACCGCGCGGTCAGATCACCGCGCATCAGGCCGAGCCAGTGGCGATAGGCCACCAGCTTGTCTTCCGCGTCGACCGCCGCGATCGAATCCTCCAGATCGACAATCGTGGTCAGCGCCGCTTCCAGCACGATATCGGCCAGGCCCGCCGCATCGCTGGCGCCGACCGGATGGGCCCGATCGAGCACCAGTTCGATGTGCAGGCCGTTGTGGCGGAACAGCAGGCCGCCGGGCTTGTGCCCGACCCATTGCGCCGGATCAGCCAGGGCGGGCACGCCCTGCCCGTCCCAATCAGTCCACGATCCCTGCGCCAGCGGCAGGGTGGCGTCCAGAAAAGCGCGCCCCGCCGCGATCACCGCCGCGCCGCGCGCCGCGTCATAGCCACCCGGCCGGGCGGGCGCGGCATCCAATGCGTCCGTGCCATACCAGGCATCATAGAGGCTGCCCCAGCGCGCGTTGGCGGCGTTGAGCAGGAAGCGATCGTTGAGCACGGGAACGACGAGTTGCGGCCCAGCCATGGTAGCGATTTCAGGATCGACGTCCTGCGTGCCCACGGCAAAGGGCGCAGGTTCGGGCACGATATAGCCGATCTCTTCCAGAAAGGCGCGATAGGCAGCAGGATCATGCGGCTGGCCCCGGCGCGCCACGTGCCAGGCATCGATCGCGGCCTGGATCGTCTCGCGCGTTTCCAGAAGCGCGCGGTTTACCGGGGTGAAACGCGCCACCAACCCGGCAAAACCCGCCCAAAACGCCCCGGCATCCAGCCCCAGCGGCGCCAGCACGTCGTTTTCCAGGAATGCGGCCAGCGCGGCATCCACCTGCAACCCGTCCCGCGTGATACGGGGGCGCAGGTCGGCAATTTCGGTAAACTCACCCATGGTCATCTGCCTTTGTCATCAAAACGGGCATGGCAATGCCGGCCATCGAACCGCATCCCTATCGGATACCGGATCTGTGCCGACCTGCCTATTGAACCTGGGGAGGAACACCCCCGTTCTGCCCGATTCGCACCGGCTTGGCAACAGGGGTTCACCCGGCCTGCGCGAACGGCTAGGTGTGGTTTCCGATGCAACAGCTTTCCGCCACCGAGCAGGCCCTGCTCGCCCCGATCGACGGCGCCCCCCTGCTCGACCAGGTTCTGGCATGGAGCGCGATCAACACCGGCACGCGCCATCTTGCCGGCCTTGCCCGCCAGGCCGCGCTCCTGGCCGATGCCTTTGCCGCGCTGCCCGGCACGGTGGAACTGGTGGCGCCGGCCCCCGTGGAAACCGTGGCCGCCGATGGCACCGTGGGCCAGCTTGACCACGGCGCCCACCTGCTGGTGCGGGTACGGCCCGATGCGCCCCGGCGCTATCTGCTGACCGGGCACATGGACACCGTGTTCCCGCCAGGCGATCCGTTCCAGACCACGACTTGGCTCGACGACACCACGCTGGGCGGGCCGGGCGTGGCCGACATGAAAGGCGGCATCGCCGTCATGCTCGCCGCCCTCAGCGCGTTCGAGCGCAGTGCGGTGGCGCGCCAGGTCGGCTATGACGTGCTGATCAATTCCGACGAGGAAACCGGCAGCCTGTCATCCGCGACGCTGATCGCCCAGGTTGCAGCCGGCAAGGCCGCGGCACTGACCTATGAACCATCGGCCCTGCCCGATGGCACGCTGGCGGGCGCGCGGGCAGGCAGCGGCAACTATGCCGCCGTGATCACCGGCCGATCCGCCCATGCCGGGCGCAACCCGGACGATGGCCGCAACGCCATCGTCGCGGCGGCAGACCTGGCGCTGCGGCTCAAAGCCCTGCACCGCCCCGGCCTGTCGGTGAACCCGGCACGGATCGACGGTGGCAGCGCCAACAACGTGGTGCCCGACAAGGCCGTGCTGCGCTGGAACATCCGCCCTGCGGCCGAGGCCGATGCACAAGGCTTTGCCGTGGCGCTGGGCGCGGCGGTGACAGAGGTGGAGCGCGCGCACGAGGTGGCGATCCACGTGCATGGTGGCATCAGCCGCCCGCCCAAGCCATTGACCGAACCAGCGCTGGCGCTGTTCACCCTGGTACGCGACTGCGGCGCGGCGCTGGGGCAGCCGATCGCCTGGAAAGATACCGGCGGCGTCTGCGATGGCAACAACATCGCCGCACTGGGGGTGCCGGTGGTGGATACGATGGGGGTGCGTGGCGGATCGATCCATTCGCCGCACGAATTCCTGATCGTGCCCTCGCTGGCAGAGCGCGCGGCGCTGTCGGCACTGGTGTTGCATCGGCTTTCCGGGGGAGAATAGCGCACCATGACGTTTCGCATTCGCGCCGCCCGCCCCACCGATGTGGAGGCCATGTACGAGATGGCCAAGCTCGGCGGCAGTGGCTTTACCAACCTGCCAGCTGATCGCGCCACTTTGCGCGCCAAACTCGAGCGTGCCGCCGCCTGCCTGGCCGACCCGCGCGAAAGCCTGCCCGACGGGCCGGGCGATGAACTGTTCGTGGTGGTGCTGGAAAACGTGGCAACCGGCGAACTGCGCGGCACGGCGCAGATCTTTGCCTGCGTCGGGCGCGGCGGGCCGTTCTATTCCTATCGCCTCACCACGCTGACCCAGCATTCCAAGGAACTGAACCGCACCTTCCGCGCCGAAATGCTGCACCTGGCCACCGATCTCGAAGGATCGAGCGAAGTGGGTGGGCTGTTCCTCCATCCGGCCGAGCGCGCCGGCGGGCTGGGCATGCTGCTGGCGCGCAGCCGCTATCTGTTCATTGCCATGCACCGCGCCCGCTTTGCCCCGCGTATTCTGGCCGAACTGCGCGGTGTGATCGACGAGCGCGGCGGATCGGCGTTCTGGGACGCGGTGGGCGGCAAGTTCTTTGGCATGGGCTTTCAGGAAGCCGATCATTTCAACGCGTTGAACGGCAACCAGTTCATCGCCGACCTGATGCCCAAGCACCCGGTCTATGTGGCGATGCTGCCGGAAAACGCGCGCACGGCCATCGGCATGCCGCATCTCAACGGCCGGCCGGCCATGCGGATGCTGGAGGCCGAAGGGTTCGCCTATGAAGGCTATGTCGACATTTTCGACGGGGGCCCGACGATGACCGCCCGCACCGACCAGGTACGCTCCATCGCCGGGGCCAAGGCGGAAACCGTGGCCCACATCGCCGCTCCCGAAGGCCATGGGCCGGTGCGCCGCGTGCTGGCCGCCACCGGCCGCCTCGCCACGTTCCGCTGCACGCTGGGCGAAGTGACGCAAGGCGCCGATGGCCTGGTGATCGATCCTGTCGCCGCCGCCGCGCTGGATGTGCGGCCCGGTGACACTGTGTGGCATGTGGACCGCTGAAGAACGGAACGAACAAGATGGCACTGCTGGAAATAAATTTCGACGGGCTGGTCGGCCCCAGCCACAACTACGCCGGACTCAGCCTGGGCAACCTGGCCTCGGCCAACCATGCCGGCCAGGTCTCCTATCCCCGCGCGGCCGCGCTGCAGGGGCTGGCCAAGATGCGCCACAACCTTGATCTTGGCTTGGTCCAGGGCCTGTTTGCGCCGTTGCCGCGCCCCAATCCGGGGCTCCTGGCGGCGCTGGGTCTTGCCGGACAAGAGCCGGCGGACGAGGCCGAACGCCGCCTGCGCGCGGCGGCCTGGTCGGCCAGCGCGATGTGGACGGCCAATGCCGCCACTGTCAGCCCCGCGCCCGATACCGCCGACGGGCGCTGCCATCTGTCTGCGGCCAACCTGGTGACCATGCCCCACCGAGCGCAGGAATGGCCCGACACGGTGCGCCAGTTGCGCCTGGCCTTTGGTGATGCCGCGCACTTTGCCGTGCACGACGCCGTGCCGCCCTGCTTTGGTGATGAGGGCGCCGCCAACCACATGCGCATGGCCACCAGCCATGGCGCCGCGGGCCTGGAAATCTTTGTTTATGGCCGCCCGGGCGGCGCCTTTCCGGCACGGCAGCACGAACAGGCCAGCCGCGCGATCGCCCGCGTCCATGGGCTCGATCCGGCGCGCTGCCTGTTCGTGGAACAGGCGCCAGAGGCGATCGCCGCCGGGGCTTTCCACAACGATGTCGTGGCCGTGGCCAACGAGCGCGTACTGTTCACCCACGAACAGGCCTTTGCCGATCCCGAGGGCACCTATGCCGCGATTCGCGACCGCCTGCCCGAGGCCGAAATCGTCGTCGTGCCGGCCAGCGCGGTAAGCCTGGCCGATGCCATCAAATCCTACCTGTTCAATGCCCAGCTGCTGACCCTACCGGGCGGAGAAATGGCGCTGGTGATCCCTCTGGAAGCCTGGGAAACACCATCGGTGCGCGGCTGGCTGGATACGATGCTGGCCGGCAATGGGCCGATTCGCCAGGTCTTGCCGGTGGACGTGCGCCAATCCATGGCCAATGGCGGCGGCCCGGCGTGCCTGCGGCTGCGCGTAGTGGCCGATCCGGCCACGGTCGATCCGCGCTTCCTGCTCGACAACGGGCGGATAGACCAGCTGGAACAAGTGGTTGCTGCGCATTGGCCCGAACAGATCGATGCTGCGGACCTGGGCCAGCAGGCCTTGGCAAACAGCGTGATCGCCGCCCGCGCGGCCCTGCTCGATGCCTTGGGCCTGACCGAACTGCACTGAGTGGAACTGCACGTAACCGACAGGCGTTGTCCTGCTGTCTGCGGAATTGTCGCCCCCCTTTACAATGAAGGGCGCGTTAAGCTTTAATGCGCCCGTATTCATTGGATTGGCACGAAGGTTGCTGATCGGGGTGGCGAGAGGTCCGGCGGATCGCAAACCCAGCATGGAGACAAGGGACAACGCATGCTCCGCAAGATTGGCCGCCTCTTCCTGATCAAGAATCGCTTTGAGGCGTTTGCAGTGATCTATGCGTTGGCCCTGGGCGCGGTAGAACGCGGGCAGGCCTACCTCACGCGGTTTCCCGGTTTTGGTGGCAAGCTGCTGTTCCTGGCTACGACCTGCGCGGTGTTCATGGCCGGGGCCAAGATTCTCGATTGCCTCAAGTTTGAACAGGCCCGCGCGGCGGAAAAGACTCCCGAGCCAGAGGCTGCTCCGCCCGGCTGATCACTCTCACGCGGCTGGCGGCACGCGCTGCAACGAAAAAGCCCCTTCGGCCGATGGCAGAAGGGGCTTTTCCTTTTCCGTCAGGCGGCCAGGCGACGATCCCCATCGCAATTGCCAGGCGGATCGAGATCCAGGGCATAGCCGAGCGTGGGCGCCACACCGTCGCGGGCCCGGCTGGCGCCAGGGCGAATCTCGCCGGTGGAGCGGAAGCCCAGCTTGGCCAGGACCCGGCCCGAGGCGGGATTGTCGAGGAAGTGGCGCGCCGCCACGCGGCGATGGCCCAGCGTGGCCGCCAGCGTCAGCACTGCCCGCGCCGCCTCGGTGGCAAAGCCACGCCCCCAATGGGCACGGGCCACCCAATAACCGAGCAGCGGCGCCGCGCCGGGCGGGCCGTGCTCATCGGGCATCAGGCCCACGCTGCCAATCAGTTGCGCGCCTTCGGGCCCCGGCAGGGTAACGAAGAAATGCGGATAGCGGCCGTCCTGCGCCAGGGCAGCAAAGGCCCGCGCATCATCGGCACGATAGGGCCAGGGCGCCCGCGCCAGATGGCGCACCACCGCCTCGTCATCGATCAGGGCATAGAGTTCGGCCCAATCCTCGGGCCAACCCGGCCGCAGGAACAGCCGCTCGCTGCGAATGAACATCGGTAATCTCCAGTCAACCGCTCCCTTTCGCCGGATGCTTATGCACTTTCCGATGACAGGGATATTGCGTGCTGCGCCAAGTGCTTCGGTTTTCGAGGCAAATGGCGCCGTTGCGGATGAGGGAGACAAAGAAAAAGGGAGATGGGGCAAGGCCCCTCTCCCTCGTTCAGCCGGCGCGAAACCGGCGGGGCCATCCCATCAGGATGGCCCTTGGCATGACCATCCGCTTATTCGGCTGCTTCGGCCATCAGGTCGACCGACACGTACTTGCGGCCAAGCTTGCCGGCGTGGAAACGCACGCGGCCGTTGGCTAGCGCAAACAGGGTGTGGTCCTTGCCGAGGCCAACATTGGCGCCGGGGTACACGCGGGTGCCGCGCTGACGGATGATGATGTTGCCGCCGACCACGTCCTGGCCGCCGAACTTCTTCACGCCAAGGCGCTTGGACTGCGAGTCGCGACCGTTGCGCGACGAGCCGCCTGCTTTCTTATGTGCCATCTCTGCTTACTCCGAACTGGCGCTCAGGCGACCGACACGATGCGCAGCAGAGTCATCTGCTGGCGGTGGCCGTTCTTGCGGCGATAGTTGTGACGGCGGCGCTTCTTGAACACCACGACCTTTTCCGACTTGGCCTGGGCGATGATTTCCGCCGAAACGGTAATGGCCGAAGCGTCGGCCAGTTCGCCATCCTTGCCAGCCAGCAGGACGTCACCGAGGGTGATGGTTTCACCGGCTTCGCCAGCCAGCTTTTCCACCGCGATCTTATCTCCGGCGGCCACCCGATACTGCTTGCCGCCCGTGCGCACAATTGCGAACATGGTTCTGCTATCCGTTTCAAATGCCTGACCCACCAAGCACCCCGATCGGCCAATTCCGAATCGCGGACAGCGGGCAATGTGCCGGTTCCCCGCAATCATGCGAAGCCCCGGAAAGAGCGGCGCGGATAGTCCAAGCGGGCCGGCATGTCAACGCCGGGGAAGTGGGAAATGCGCGAAGCAGGGCCCCTACCGCTGGCCATTGGCCGCCCACGTGCTATGGCACCGCCATGGCTTGCCTGTCCACTCGCTTCCTCGCCCTGCAACGGCTTTGCCTTGTTGGCCTGATCGCCGCCCCTGCCCTGGTCCTGGGCGGCTGCTCGCCCGATCGCGGGCGTTTTCCCTCGCTGGCGATTCGCCCTGCGGAACGCGCGTTTGGCCAGGCCAAGGCCGCGCCAGCCGATGCGGCGGCAGCAGCGCCGGCACCGATTCCCGCCGATGCCACGCTGCCCCAGCGCCTGGCCGCACTGGAAGAGCGTGCACGCGAGGCGGATGCCCGATTCATCGCTTTGGTGCCCGAAGCCACCCGCGCTGCCGCGCGTGCGCACAATGCCGCCAATGGCAGTGAGACCTGGAACCTGGCCCAAGTGGCGCTGGCCCGCCTCGAATCGGCGCGTAGCGACACCGCGATCGCTCTGGCTGATCTCGATCAGATGGCGACGGAAGCTGAAATCGCCGCTGTCGACCATCCCGGCCCCGATGCGGCGCATGTGATCAATACCCGCGATTCGGTTGCCGCGCGCGTGGCGCAGCAGGATAGCGTGCTGGCGCAGTTGAAGGGCTGACGCCCTACCAGCGCGCGCGGTCGGCCAAATCCTGGGTGCGCGGTTCGATCCAGCGCCAGCCGGACGCGGTCTTTTCCCGCTTCCAGAACCAGCTGTCGCTCTTGAGGTGGTCCATCACGAAATCGGTGGCGGCAAACGCCTCGCGCCGGTGGCGGGCGGCGGCGGCAACCATTACGATCGGATCGCCCGGCAGCATCACGCCATGGCGGTGGATCACCAGCAACCCTTCCAGGCTCCAGCGCGCCAGGGCCGTGGCCGCCAGCGCTTCCATCCCCGGCAGGGTAAGCGGGGCATAGTGGCGCAACTCCAGCGCCTCCACACCATCCCCATCGCCATCGCGCACCTGGCCCAGAAAACTGACAACCCCGCCAGCGCCGCCAAACCGCCCGGTAAAGGCAGCAAGCAGCGCGGCGGGGTCAAACGCCGCATCGGTGAGACGGACGTCTGCCGTCATGCCGATCAGCCGACGAACGCGCGTTCGATCACGAAATCGCCCGGCTTGGCGTTGGAACCTTCGACAAAGCCCATGCCTTCGAGCAGCGCGGCGAAGTCCTTGATCATGTCCATCGAGCCGCACAGCATGACGCGGTCGGTGGCGGGATCGAGGCGCGCCTCGCCGGGAATGCCCTCGAACAGCGCGCCGCTTTCGATCAGCTTGTCGATGCGCACGTTGTTCTTGAACGGCTCGCGTGTGACGGTGGGCACATAGTGCAGCTGCTGCGCGGCCTGTTCGCCCACCAGCGGGTCTTCCGCAAAGCCGCTCGACAGCTCTTCGTTGAACGCCAGCTCGCTGACCTTGCGCACCGAATGCACCACGACGACCTGTTCATAGTATTCATAGACATCGGGATCGCGCGCCAGCGACAGGAACGGCGCCAGGCCGGTGCCGGTCGACAGCATGAACAGGCGCTTGCCCGGCAGCAGAGCATCGGTCACCAGGGTGCCGGTCGGCTTCTTGCCAAGATAGATCTGGTCGCCCGGCTGAATCTTCTGCAGGCGCGAGGTCAGCGGACCATCGGGCACCTTGATCGAGAGGAATTCCAGTTCCTCGGCCCAGGCCGGGCTGGCCACCGAATAGGCGCGCAGCAGGGGGCGGCCGTTGTCGCCCTGCAGGCCGATCATCACGAATTCGCCCGAGCGGAAGCGGAACGAGGCCGGACGGGTCACGGTGAAGCTGAACAGACGCTCGTCCCAGTGCTTGACCGTGAGCACGGTTTCCACCGTGGCTGCGGCCGTGGGTTCGAGCGTGGCGACTTCCACCTGGGGCTGAGACATCGAAATGGCTTTCCTTGGCAATCGGCCCCGCACCCGCGATGGGATCAGGCCATGGGGCCGGGCAAGCTGGCCCGGCAAGCGCCGTTCCCATACGGATGCCGGGGCGCGCTGTCAAAAACCTGCCCTGCGAAAATAGCTTTCAGGGTCTAAAGTGGGTGGCGTTGCGCTTGGCGCCCTTCGACAGGCTCAGGGCGAACGGGGGGTAAGCCAACCAGCCGGAAGTCCGTTCGGGCTGAGCTTGTCGAAGCCCCCAAAGCCCCCGCCGCCTCAGCCGCCGCTCACCGGTGGCAGGAACGCAATTTCGTCATCCTCGCCCAGCACCATCGCTTCGCTTTCGCCCACCAGCTTGCCATTGAGCGCCCAGCGCACCCGCTCGCCCAACAAGTCGAGCGCCAGCGCAGGGTCGAGCCCGGCGAGGATATCGGCAAGCGGGCCAGGCGTGACAGCCATTTCCGCACAGCCGGCGCGGTCTTCCAGGCGGCCGAGAAACACGAGCTTGGCCATGGCGATCAGCCCCCGGTCGTCGACATATGGCGCGAAACCGCTGGGGCAGCACCAGCGCGGTCGATGGCAAAGGCGTGGCGTTCCTGCTTTTCGCCCATGGCGCGGGCAAAGGCATCGGTCAGCGCGGCATCGGGATCGTCAGAGCGCAGCGCGGCGCGCAGGTCGACACGCCCTTCCCCGCCCAGGCACATGTAGAGCTGGCCCGTGGCCGTAACCCGTACGCGGTTGCAGGTGGCACAGAAATTGCCCGTCAAAGGCGTGATGAAACCCAGCCGACCGCCGGTTTCGGCAATATCGACATAGCGCGCCGGCCCACCCGTGCTCACTGCGTTGGGCACCAGCGTCCAGCGCTGTTCCAGATCGCGGCGCACGGCATCGAGCGGGAGGTAATGATCGAGGCGATCTTCCTCGACATCGCCCAGCGGCATCACTTCAATCAGCGTCACGTCATGACCCTGGCCATGGGCCCAGGCGATCAGATCGGGCAATTCGTCCTGGTTCACGCCCTTGAGCGCCACGGCGTTGAGCTTGACCTTGAGGCCAGCCGCCCGCGCGGCCGCCAGGCCTTCTAGCACCTGGGGCAGGCTATCGCGCCGAGCCAGCGCGGCAAAGCGGCTGCGGTCGAGCGTATCAAGCGACACGTTGATGCGGCGCACGCCGGCTGCCACCAAATCGTCGGCAAATTCGGCCAGCCGGGTGCCATTGGTCGTCAGCGTCAGTTCCTGGAGCCCGCCCCCGCCCAGGTGGCGGCCCAGCGCGCGTACCAGATCGACCATGTCGCGCCGCACCAGCGGCTCTCCGCCGGTCAGGCGCAGCTTGGTGACGCCGCGATCGATGAACGCACGCGACACCTTGTACAGCTCTTCCAGGCTCAACACGTCGGCACGCGGCAGGAACGTCATGCGTTCGGGCATGCAATAGGTGCAGCGCAGGTCGCAGCGGTCTGTCACCGACAGGCGAAGATAGGTTATGGCCCGCGCAAAGCGGTCAACCAGAGGCGCGGGCGCTGTCATCGCTCGAGATATACGAAGTCCCGAGGGTAGGATTCAAGGCTTGCGCCGGCATCGACGAAAAGAGTTTGTCCGGTCACCGCGCGCGCCGTCGCCAGATAGTGCACGGCATCGGCGATTTCATCGGCCCCAGGCAGCCGCTTCAAGGGCATGATCTCTTCCAGGCGGTGCCACTGATCGGCGTCATAATCCTGCGTCGGCAGGATCAGCCCTGGCGCCACGCCGTTGACCCGCACGCGCGGCGCCAGCGCGCGCGCCAGGGTGCGCACCGCGGCATGCAGCGCCTGCTTGGACAGGGTGTAGCTCAACTGGTCGGGCACCGGGTTCTGCACGCGCTGGTCGAGGATATTGACCACGGCGCCTTCGTCCTCACCCAGCGCCTCGGCAAAGGCACGGGTCAGCAGCAGTGGCGCAAACAGATTGACGCCGAAATGCTGATCCAGCGCCTCGGGTGCGAGGCTGGCGATCGTGTCGTCCTGAAACAGCGACGCGCAGTTGACCAGAAGGCGCGGTGCCTGGCCGGCGCGGGCGATGACATCCGCCAGCATCGCGGCCGGAAAGGCGCTATCGCCCAGATCGCCTGCCAGGGGATGCACTGTCGCGCCCAGCCACTGCAGCTGGGCGGTGAATTCGGGATCGAAGGTGTGCGCATGGTGCGCGTGCAGCGCCAGGTCCCAACCCTCCTGCGCCAGCTTGCGGGCAATCGCCGCCCCGATTCGGCGCCATCCGCCAGTGACCAGCGCCAGCGGGCGGGGCACGCTCATCCGCGGCGGGCGCGGGTAAGCGTCATGCCGATATCTTCTCCAGCCTCGCTGATGGCGAGCTTCACGATTTTCACTTCCACCTGGGTCACCCGCGCATCCTGTACGAACAACGTCTCACAGATGTGGTCTGCAACCGATTCGATCAGTTGGAAATGCACATCTTTGGGCAATCCGTCGCTCGCGGCGTGCTTGAGGTCCATGTAGTTCTTGCTCGCGGTCAGCGGGCAATCGGCCGTGTAGCGGTCTTGCGGACGCAGCCAGGCACGGATGGAAATCCGCAGGGGCTGCGGACGGCCGGTCTCTTCCGAATAGATCCCGGTCAGGACATCGGTTTCGACATTGGCGACTTCGAGGATCAGGCTGTCAGACACGCGCGCGCCATTGGCACTTGGCCGCGCGAATGTCCAGCATCAGCCGCGCTTATGCCGCGCGGTTCCACCGTGCGAAAATCGCCGTGGGCAGGACGCGCCCGCCCGGTCCTTCCTCGGCCAGGGCCAGATCGCCATGTTCGATCGTGCCGGGCAAGTGCGCCAAAGCCTCGGCCAGCAAGCCGCCAATGGCGAGCGAGGACATGCGCACGGCATAGACCGTCAGGAACAGGAAGCTGCTGTTGGCATCGAGCAGGCGGGCGCAATCGGCGATCAACCCCGGCAGGCTTTCTTCCAGGCGCCACACTTCGCCTTCCGGGCCACGACCGAACTTGGGCGGATCGAGGATGATGCCGTCATAGCGCTTGCCCCGGCGCACTTCGCGCGCGGTAAACTTGGCCGCATCGTCGACAATCCAGCGCACTGGGCGGCCATCCATGCCCGAAAGCGCCGCATTGGCGCGGGCCTGGGCGACCGACTTTTTCGAGGCGTCGACATGGGTAACCGGGCCAAAGCGCGACAGCGACAGCGTGCCGACACCGGTATAGCCGAACAGGTTGAGCGTGGCGGCATCGTCGCGCCCGGCCAGGCGTTCGCCCATCCAGTCCCACACCGGCGCCATGTCGGGGAAAAAGCCCAGGTGACGGAACGGCGTGCAGCTGGCGGTGAACTGCACCGCGTTCCACGCCAGCGGCCAGCCTTCGCGCGGCACCGGGCCATCAAACAGCCAGCGCCCGCCGCCATCCTCGTCGGAACCGGGCACGAATTCGCCGTCGGCGGCCCATTCGCCCAACGCCGGCGCCCACATCGCCTGGGGTTCGGGGCGGATGAAGCGATGCGGGCCATAGCGCTCAAGCTTGCGACCATGGCCCGAATCGATGAGGGCGAAATCCCCCCAGGGCGATCCCACCATCAACTGCGGCTGGAGCGTAAGCGCGGCCATCAGGCGTCCGTCCCGCCGATCTTGGGCCCGATCTTGGGTGTGGCGCGCTCGGTCACATAGGCTGCCACGGCCTCGTAGGTGCCAGGCAGATGGTCGCAGCGCTCGTGCCGCTCGAACAGATCGCCCACCCGCGCAGGCAGCGGCGGGCGCACGCCGGTGGCGCGCTCCACCGCATCGACGAACTTGGCGGGATGGGCGGTGGCCAGGGTCACCACCGGCACATCGGCCGGCAGCCCTTCGGCCACGCGCGCGGCATGCAGGCCGATCGCGGTATGCGGATCGAGCACTTCGCCGGCTGCCTCATAGGCCCAGCGCATGGCCTGGGCCATCTGTGCGGGATCGCAGCGCGCGCTGGTGAACAGGCCGCCGATCGCTGCACGCTGGGCATTGGTCAGTTGCAGCGCCTTGGTGGCATCGAACTGCTGCATCTGCGCAGCGAGGACCGCAGCATCGCGCCCGCAGGCATCGAACAGCAGGCGTTCGAAATTGGACGAGACCTGGATATCCATCGACGGCGCCGCCGTGGGCGTAACCGTGCTGGCCGAATAGTCCCCGGCCGACAGCGCGCGGTGGAGAATGTCGTTGATGTTGGTGGCGACGATCAGCCGCTCCATCGGCAGGCCCATCTGCGCCGCGACATAGCCGGCGAACACGTCGCCGAAATTGCCGGTCGGCACCGAGAACGCCACCTTGCGGTGCGGCGCGCCCAGTTGCAGCGCGGCGGCGAAATAATAGACCACCTGCGACATCAGCCGCGCCCAGTTGATCGAATTGACCGCGGCAATGCCATAAGTGCCAGTGATCGCGGCATCGTTGAACATGCGCTTCACCATCGCCTGGGCATCGTCAAAGCTGCCGTCGATGGCGATGTTATAGACGTTGGGCGCGATCACCGTGGTCATCTGCCGGCGCTGAACATCAGACACGCGGCCGTGGGGGTGCAGCATGAAGATATCGACCTTGGCGCGGCCGGCCACGGCGTCGATCGCGGCAGAGCCGGTATCGCCCGAGGTGGCGCCCACGATGGTCAGGTGATCCTCGCGCCGGGCCAGGAATTCCTCGAACAGCAGGCCCAGCATCTGCAAGGCCACGTCCTTGAATGCCAGGGTCGGGCCGTGGAACAGCTCGAGCACCCACTGCCGCTCGTCGAGCTGCTTGAGCGGGGTGACGGCGGCATGGGCAAAGCGGCCATAGGCCTGGCCGGTCAATTCGCGCAGGCGTTCGGGCGAAAGGCTGTCGCCCACGAAAGGCGCCATGATCCGCGCGGCCAGTTCGGCATAGGGCAGGCCGGCCATGGCGGCGATCTCATCATGGCTGAACTGCGGCCAGGCTTCGGGCACGTAGAGGCCACCGTCGGACGCGAGGCCCGCCAGCGTGACGCCTTCGAAATCGAGCGAGGCGGCCTGGCCCCGCGTGCTGACATACTTCATCGCCAATCCCCGTGTGCCGCGCCCACCGCAAGGGCAGCGCCCAATCATCACCGGCACGCCATCGCGCGCGTTGTCGTCAGCGCGGCGCCTAGCGCCCCGGGGGCATCGTGACAACCACCGCCGCGCCTTTCGCGCGCCGGCGCAGGGCCAGGGCATAGATCACCAGCGCTACGGCGGCGAAGAGGAACCACTGCACCGCGTAGGCCAGGTGGTTGTTGGGAATGTCAGACGGATCAGGCGCGGCATTGGCGCCCAAGCCGGCAAGCGGCGGATCGGCAACGAGGCGGGTAATCTTGTGGAATGGGGCGATTCGGCCCGTAACCCGCCCGCCATCCCATTGTGGCGGATGCGGATCGCGCGACCAGCCCAGTTGTACCAGCGCGGGCATGCCACCCGGCGCCTGGCAGTGGGCAATGTGCACATAGCCGCTTTCACCCGCAGCATTGCGGCCGCCCACCGAATCCCACAGGCCAGGCTGCACCTGGCAATCGAACGTGGCACGGCGATAGAGCACGGCCTTGCCATCGCCTGCCACGGGGAACCCAACAGGCGCAGGATTGACCAGCGCGGCGGCAAAGCGCGCCAGCAGCGCCTCTTTCTGCACCTTGCGCTGCAATTGCCAGAAGCCCAGGCCGATCATCATCGCCACGGCCAGCAGCACGATGCAGGTGGGCACAACGGGAATGCGCCGCATCAGCCCTGCCCTCGCGGTGCCACGCGCGCGGCCAGCACCGCAGCGCGCACCGCGCGCACCGCAAGGCCCACGATCAGCGCGCTCGCCGGGCCCCAGACCAGCGGATAGACCCACAAGGGCAGGCGCCAGATATCATCGACCCGCAGCGCGGAAAACACCAGCAGTGCCACCAGCGGGATGACGACCGGATAGAGCGCGCGCCCGCTTGCCTCGTGCACGGCCAGCGGCTCGCCACAGGCGCGGCAGTGGTCATTGAGCTTGGGCGGCTCCCACGCCCGCCCGGCCCAGACCATGCCGGGCGTATTGCAGGCCGGGCACATGCCATGGCGCGCCACCTGCCACCAGCCTGGCCCGGTGGCCGATCTGCTGCTCCCGCTGTTTTCGCTCATGATCATCGGGATAGCGCCCGCGCCCGGCCCGGTCCAGCTTGCACATGGGCCATTTCCCACGCTACCCGGTTGCATCTGCAACAGGAGTATTGTGCCGCCGTGACCGTTCATCGTCTCCCGCTGCTGGCCGCCCTCCTGCTTGGCGTAGTCCAGCCAGCCCATGCGCAGGCCCCTGTCCCCGCGGTTGCTGCCAGTACTTCCGCGGACGCCGCGTTCTATGCCCTGGCCGATGCCGAATGGACCTGGCGCCAGGCGCAGTTTGGCGATGACGAGAACGACGATCGCCCCAGCTATCGCCTGCCCGATGTGAGCGCTGCCGCCCAGGCCGCGCGCGAGGCGCGCTGGGCGCAGACGCTGAAAGCACTCGACGCCATCGACCAGGGCGCGCTCTCGCCGGCCGCGCGCGTCAACTATGCGATCTATCGCTACCAGATCGAAACGCTGCTTTCGGCGCAGCGCTTTCACGAGTGGGAAAAGCCGCTCAATTCAGACACCACGTTCTGGGGCAACCTGGCCGATACCGCACGCACGCCGTTCCGCAACGAAAGCGAAGCGCGCGCCTATATCACCATGCTGCATGCCGTGCCGCGCTATTTCGCGCAGCAGATGGCCAACATGAAGGCGGGGCTGGCACGCGGATTTACCGCGCCGCAAGTCACGCTCAAGGGCCGCGATCTGTCGCTGCTGCCGATAACGGACGCCAAGACGGCCGACGCCAACCCGTTCTTCGAGCCGTTCAAGGCCCTGCCCGCCACTATTCCGCCCGCCACGGCCAAGGCCCTGGCCGACGAGGCGCGCACGGCGATCACCACCGAAGTCGTGCCGGCGCACCGCGCGCTGTTCGCCTATCTGCGCAGCGATTATCTGCCCCATGCCCGCACCGCCCTTGCCGCGCAGGGCCTGCCCCAAGGGAAAGACTATTACCAGGCGCAGATCCGCGAATATACCACCACCGACCTGACGCCCGACGCGATCCATCAGATCGGCCTGGCCGAGGTGGCCAGGATCCGTGCGCAGATGCAGGAGATCATGGCCCAGGTCGGCTTTACCGGTGACCTGCCCGCGTTCCTGGCCAAGCTGCGCAGCGATCCGCAGTTCGTCGCGAGCAGCCCGCAAGATCTGCTCAACCGTGCGGCATGGATCGCCAAGACGTTCGACGGCAAGGCAGCCGACTGGTTTGGCCGCCTGCCGCGCAAGCGCTTTGCCATTCGCCCGGTGCCCGCCGACATTGCCCCTTTCTACACCGCCGGGCGCGGCGGGCCGGGGGTCTATCTGGTCAACACCTGGAATCTGCCGGCGCGTCAGCTCTATTCGCTGCCCGCCCTCACCCTGCACGAAAGCGCGCCGGGCCATGCGTTCCAGATGTCATTGGCATCGGAAAACAAGGGGCTGCCGGCCTGGCGCCAGCGCACCTACATTTCTGCCTATGGCGAAGGCTGGGCGCTCTATTGCGAAAAGCTGGGGGTGGAGATGGGCATCTACACCACGCCCTACGAACGCTTTGGCATGCTGTCGTACCAGATGTGGCGTGCGGCGCGGCTGGTGGTCGATACCGGAATCCACGCCAAGGGCTGGACGCGCGAACAGGCGCTGGCCTTCCTGCACGACAATACCGCGCTGTCGGATCACGAGATCGAGACCGAGACCGATCGCTATATCGCCTGGCCGGGCCAGGCGCTGAGCTATTACCTGGGCGAGATGGCCATCGTGGAGGATCGCGCCCGCGCGGAAAAGGCGCTGGGCGACAAGTTCAACATTCGCGCCTTCCACGATGCCGTGCTCGAACTGGGCTCGGTGCCGCTGCCCGTGTTGCACGCCCGGATCGATCGCTTCATCGCCGAGGGTGGCAAGGGCCCCTATCCCGACGAGGAGTGAGGCAAAACCGTGGCGGCGCGGTCAGGCTGCCAGCGGCAGGCGCAGCGTGGCAATCAGGCCCACGACCTGGCCCGCCTGCCAGCGGTTGGCAAGGACGAGCGAGCCGCCGTGCTGGTCGGCGATCGCGCGGGCCAGAGTCAGCCCGAGGCCCGTGCCGCCGGTGGCTGTGTTACGCGAGGCCTCCAGCCGGGTGAACGGCTCCAGCATGCGCAGGATATCGCCTTCTGGAATACCCGGGCCATCGTCCTCGATGCGCAGCACCGCCTCGCCGTCTTCGCGCGCCAGTGACACGCGCGCCCGCTGGCCATAACGCAGCGCGTTGGACACCAGATTGCGCATGGCCCGGCGCAGCCAGGTGGCGCGCAGCGGCAGAACGATGCGCACGGTGTCTTCCAGCGTCACATCCTCGCCCATATCCTCGTATTCGCCCATCACGTCGGTGACGAGGGCCGAAAGCTCGGTCGTCTCCAGCGGGTCAGAGGGGCGGCCGACGCGGGCGAGCGAGAGAATGTCGTCGAGCGAGCGGTTGATATCCTCGATCGTCGCGGCCATGCGCGCGCGCTCGTTCTCGTCCTCCACCGCCTCGATCCGCACGCGCAGCGCGGCCAGCGGCGTTTTCAGATCGTGGCCGATCGCGCCCAGCATCACGTCCTTTTCATCGAGCAGGCCAACAATGCGCGCTTCCATGGCATTGTGGGCCACGATCAGGCGGCGGATATCATCAGGCCCCTCGGGTTCGAGCTGGCCATCGGCATTGCGTTCGCGGGCAAAGGCTTCCACCCGCCCGGTCAAGGCCTTGAGCGGCCGCGCAATGCGCCGCAGGATCAGCGCCACCGCACCCACCAGCACGAAATAGAGCAGCACCGTCTGCATCAGCAGCGAAAGGATCACCTGGCGCTCATTGGCCGGGGCGAGGATACGCGCGGTGAGCCAGGTGCCATCGGGCCGCTGGATCGAGGCGATGATCAGGCGCGCTTGCGGCCGATGATCGCCAAAGCTTTCCAGCCGCTTGCTGACATCGCCAAACCACGCGCCGACAATCGCATCCGCCTCGGGATCGCGCTCAACCACCAAGACCTGGCGATGGACCAGACCCTGGGTTTCCAGCACATCATGCAACGCGCTCGCCACGTCGCTGCGCTGGCGGTCGCCCGGTTGTTCGGGCGAATTGACATCGACGCGCACGCGCAAGGGGCGTGGCAGGCGCCAGATATCGTCAGGCGGCGGTCCGTGTGGGCGGCCATCAGGCGGGTGATTTTCGCGCGGTGGCTGGCCGATCAGGCGAAATGCCGCCTCGTTCACGGTCAGTTGCACGCGCCGCTCGTTCTGTTCGCGCCAGATCAGTGCGGCCGAAAGACCCTGCGCCACCAGCAGCGCCAGCGCGATCGCCAGGAGCATCTGCCCCTGCAGGCTGCGCGGTGCGCGCGATATGGTCCAGGCAGGCCAGCGCAGCATCAGTCGCGGCCTGCCACCTTGCGCACTTCGGTGGCGAGCATGTAGCCGCCGCCCCACACGGTCTGGATCAGTTGCGGATTGCGGCTGTCTTCCTCGATCTTGCGGCGCAGGCGGCTGATCTGGTTGTCCACCGCGCGATCGAACAGATGCGCCTCGCGGCCCTGGACCATGTCGAGCAGGCGATCGCGATCGAGCACCTGGCGGGGATGATCGAGAAACGCCATGAGCAGGCGAAATTCGGCCGAGGAAATGGCGACGACCGCGCCTTCGCGATCGGTCAGCCGGCGCTTGAGCGGATCGAGCGTCCAGCCTTCGAATTCATAGACCAGCGCTTCGGGGGCATCGACGGCCACGCGCGCGCTGCGCCGCAGGACCGAGCGTATCCGCGCCACCAGTTCGCGCGGGTCGAACGGCTTGACCACGTAGTCGTCAGCGCCAATCTCGAGGCCGACGATGCGGTCGGTGGATTCGCCCTTGGCGGTGATGAAGATCACTGGAAGCGCCCGGCTTTCGGCCAGGTGCCGGCACAGCGACAGGCCATCCTCGCCCGGCATCATGATGTCGAGCAGCACGAGGTCGAACGTTTCTCCCGCGATCCGCGCGCGGGCTTCCGCCGCGTTGCCCGCCTGGACCACGGCAAAGCCCTGGCGAACCAGATAGTCCGCCAGCACTTCGCGCAGGGCTGCTTCGTCGTCGACCAGAAGGATGCGGGTTACCGCTGCCTCGCTCATACCTGCGCTGCCCGGTGATCAGTTGCCGGCCGGCGGGGGCGGCGGCGGGCCGTCCATGCGCTCGCCATCGCGCCAGCGCGGACCGCCAGGGCCGCCTTTCCCGCCCCAGCGGTGGCCCTCACGGCCAAATGCGGCGCGGATTTCTTCGCGGGTAAGCTTGCCATCATGGTTGGTATCGGCCCTGTCGAATTGCGATTTGACCGCCGCATCATACGCAGCGCGGGTCACCGCGCCATCCTTGTCACGCAGGGCAGCGTGCAAAACCGCGCCAAACCCGCCCATGCGCATGCCGTGCCAGCCGTGGCGCCCGCCTTCGGGGGCCATGCCGCCCGGTGGTGGTGGCGGCATGTCGCCATCACGGCCAGCCATGGGGGGCATGCCCGGCTTCATCATGTGATGCTGCGCCATGAATTCGGCGCGGCTGATCACACCATCGTGGTTGGTGTCGATCGCATCGAACCGCTGCGCGAGGCGCGCATCGCGGTCGGCCTGGTCGATCTTGCCGTCCTTGTTCACGTCCATCCTCTGCCACAGGGCATCGGCTTGCGCCTGGGCCTGCGCCCAGGTGATGCCACCATCGCCCATAGCGCGGCCAGGCGCAGCGGGATCGGCCTGTGCCGGCGCGGAGGCTGCGGCGGCATAGAGCGCGCCAGCCCCCGCGAGGGCGGCAAGGGCCCCACCAAGGCCAAGGACGCTTTTCTTCATCTGGGCAAACTCCGGACAGACAAGGGCACCGATCGCCATTGATGACGGTATCGGCACCGCAAAAGACCTGGGGGATGAGGAAGCTGCGGCGCCGCCATGCCGAAAGAGGCTAGGGACTAAGGGGGAGGGACACCCCTTCCGGCCGTGGGGACTGAAGTGGCGGGCACCGCAGCTTCCATGGCTCATTGTATAGGCCGTGGATGTCGCGCGATTATGTCGGGACAGGGGGTATTTTGTCGCCAATTGTCGCATCATTTCGGCAGGGGACCACGCTTCCCGCCTGACCCAACTATCTATCCAAACCAATAACTTGAAATAGTTAAATGCTCGGTGAAAACCGCCAAAGCCGCTGCATCTCCGGCAATTGTGGCGGGTTATTGTCCAGGCCGTGAAATAAGACCGATACATTCACGGCAAACGGCGCGAAGCCCCCTTCCCCGCCCGCGCCGCTGTGCCGGGTTGTGCGGCTCAGGACGTGCCCATCACGAAGGCATTGAGCTTGTTGCCATCGGGATCACGAAAATAGGCAGCATAGAACCCGCCATCACCGCGCGGGCCAGGAGCGCCTTCACAGCTGCCGCCATTTGCCAGGGCCAGGGCGTGCAGCCGATCGACCTGCGCCGGCTCCTTGGCTTCGAACGCGACCATGACGCCATTGCCCACGGTGGCCGGCTGCCCATCGAACGGCTTCATCAGCGCCACCCCGGCGGCGCCACCGGCCGTACCCCAGGCAATCGCCCCGGGCCATTCGAACATGCGCCCCGTGCCCAGTTCGGCCGCAAGCGCGTCGTAGAACGGTGCCGCCCGCTCCAGATCGTTGGTTCCCAGGGTGACATAACCGATCATCATCGCTCTCCTTGCAGCGAGTCGCCACCACAAGAACGTATCATGAACACAGCCGATCGCAAGATCAGATGGGCGCGCAGGCAGCCTCCAGCCAGGCGCGGTCTTCACCCTCGAGCAGCGGCGCCAGCAGCGCCTGGGTGCGCGCGTGATAGTCGTTCCACCACGCCCGCTCGGCCGGGGTCAGCAGGGCAACATCCACCAGTGCGCGGTCGATCGGGACGAAGGTAAGCGTTTCGAACCCGCAGAACGCGCCTTCCGCACCGGCGATCATGCGCTCTTCCACCAGGATCAGGTTCTCGATGCGGATGCCGTATTCGCCCGCCTTGTAATAGCCCGGCTCGTTGGACAGGATCATGCCGGGCAGCAGGCCCTGCCCGGTGCCGGCCTGCGCGCCCGATGCCTTGGCAATGCGCTGCGGCCCTTCATGCACCGCCAGGAAGCTGCCCACGCCATGGCCGGTGCCATGGGCATAATCGAGGCCGGCCGCCCACAGGAACTGGCGGGCAAAGCTGTCGAGCGCGCCACCAGGCGTGCCCTGCGGAAACACCGCCTGGTCCAGCGCGATATGGCCCTTGAGCACGCGGGTAAAGCGGTCCTTGACCTCGGCCGGCGCCTCGCCCGGCCCGATCCACACCGTGCGGGTGATATCGGTAGTGCCATCAAGGTACTGCCCGCCCGAATCGACCAGATAGACGCTGCCCGGCGCGATCGCGCGGTTGGACTGTTCGTCCACGTGATAGTGCGGGATCGCCGCATTGGGGCCGGCGCCCGAAATGGTGTCGAACGACAGGTCCTTGAGCAGGCCGGTCTTCTCCCGCTCGGCATGGAGGCGCGCGGCAGCGGAAAGTTCGGTTTCACCGCCCTTGGGCGCGGTCACCGACAGCCAGTGCAGGAACCGGCTTACCGCCGCGCCATCACGCGCCTGGGCGGCGCGGTGACCGGCCTGTTCCACCGGGTTCTTGCGCGCCTTGGGCAGCACGGTGGGATCGGTGAGCGTGAGAACCCGCGCTTCCGCCCCTTCCAGCGCGCGGAACACGGCCGCGACCGCGCGTTCCGGGTCGACCGCCACGGTCTTGCCCGCCAGCGCCGTCAGTGCCGGCACGAATGCCGCGCGATCCTGTACGCGCACGGCATTGCCCAGGTGCGCCACGAGCGCGGCATCAACCTTTTCGGGCGCAATGAACAGATCGACTGTGCCATCGGCATGGGCCACCACGAACGAGAGCGCCACCGGCGTGCGATCGACATCGGCGCCGCGCATGTTGAGCAACCAGGCCACGCCATCGAGCGCGGTGACCACTGCCGCGTCGGCGCCGTTGTCCGTCAGCCACTGTGCCAGCATGGCGCGCTTTTCAGCGACGCTTTGCCCGGCGTGGGCGTCGGCATGGGGCACGGCCAGCGCCGCCGAGGGCGCGGGCCGGTCCTGCCACACAGCGTCGATGGGATTGCTGTCCACGGCCACCAGGCTGGCGCCCTTGGCTTCCAGCGCCTTGGCCACGCCATCGGCCCAGGGCTTGGCATGCAGCCAGGCATCATAGCCGATCCGCGCGCCGCGCGCCGCATGCTCGCCCAGCCAGGCTGCCGGGCTGGTCTGCGGCACGGACTGGTATTCATAGAGCCGCCCGTCCACCTGCTCGCGCACCTGGATGGTATAGCGCCCATCGACGAAGATCGCCGCGCGATCCTTGAGCACCACCGCCGTGCCGGCCGATCCGCCAAACCCGGTGAGCCAGCCGAGCCGCTGCGCATAGCCGCCGACATATTCGCTCATGTGCTCGTCGGAAATCGGGATGACGAAGCCATCCAGCCCGCGTCGTCCCAGCTCGGCGCGCAGTGCTTCCAGGCGGGCTTCGTGGGTTTGCATCAACATGGCGGGGCGTCCTTGGGCGTAATGGGCAGGTAACTGGTTGGCATTGTAACCACCTGATGCGGCAGACGCCAGAGGCGCGCCTTGCAGGCCGGGCACAGGCACCATAGATGGCGGAGATGACCGCAGCCACCCCTATCGCCGCCCAGCCCCCCGTTGCCGCAAAAAAGCCGCACAGCATCAGCCATCATGGCGTGACGATCACCGACGATTACGCCTGGTTGCGCGATCCCGGCTATCCCGAGGTCAAGGATCCCGAAATCCTCGCGCACCTCGAGGCTGAGAACGCCTGGTTCCAGGCGCATATGGCCCCGCGCCAGCCGCTGATCGACCAGCTCTTTGCCGAAATGCGCGGACGCATCAAGGAAGCGGACAAGTCCGTGCCGCAGAAGGACGGCAACTGGGTCTATTGGATCGAGTACGAGGAGGGCGCGGAATACAAGAAGTGGTGGCGCCGGCCGGTCGACGCGGCCGACGACGGCAGTGCCGACGAGTTGCTTCTCGACGAAGTGGCCCTGGCGCAGGGCCATGACTATTTCCGCCTGGGTGCCATCTCGGTGTCCAACGATGGGCGCCTGCTGGCCTGGTCGGTGGACGATAACGGCTCGGAACGCTTCACCGCGCGGATCAAGGTGATCGCCAGCGGAGAAATCCTGCCCGACGAAATCCCCGGCACCAATTCAGGCCTGATCTGGGTCAAGGGCGATACGGGGCTGGTCTATAGCCTCGCCAACGAGAACTGGCGCACCGACAATGTGCGCCTGCACTGGCTGGGCCAACCGCTCGACCAGGACGTGGAACTCTACCATGAGGATGACGAAGGCTTTCGCGCCGGCGCCGCGCTTTCCGCCAACGAGAAGTGGCTGATCGTATCGACCGGCGACCATGAAACCAACGAAGTGCGCCTTATCCCGGCCGATGATCCGCTCCAGGCGCCGATCCTGGTGCGTCCGCGCGAAAAGGGCGTGGAATACGATGTGGACCTGCACGGGGAGACGCTGTTCGTCCACACCAACGACACCCACGAGAATTTCCGCCTCGCCACCGCGCCGCTGGCCGACCCTGCCAGCTGGACCACGCTGATCGCCGGCAGCGACGATTTCTATCTCACCGGGTTTGAACTGTTCCGCGATTTCTATGTCGTCGAAGGCCGCGTGCGCGGGCTCGATCGCATCGAGGTGCGCTATTACGACGATCCGGCGCGGATCGAGCCGATCGCCTTTCCCGAGGCGAGCTATGAAGCGAGCCTGGGCGACAACCCGGAATGGGCCACGCAGACGCTGCGCGTGGGCTATGAATCGATGGTCAGCCCGTCTTCGGTCTTTGACTATGACGTGCCCAGCCGCACGCTGACCCGGCTCAAGGTCCAGGAAATCCCGTCGGGCTATGACGCCAGCCGCTATGAGACGGCACGGCTCGATATCCCTGCCCGCGATGGCACGCTGGTGCCGGTCTCGGTGGTGTGGCGCAAGGACCGTCCGGCCGGCGGGCCGCTGCATCTCTATGGCTATGGCGCCTATGGCATTGCCATCGGGCCGGGCTTTTCCACCACGCGCCTCTCGCTGCTCGATCGCGGCATGGCCTATGCCATTGCCCACATTCGCGGCGGCGATGATCTGGGCCGGGGCTGGTACAAGGCCGGCAAGCTGGACGCGCGCACCAACACGTTCAACGACTTCATCGACGTGGCGCGCGGCCTGATCGACCATGACTTTACCACGGCGGGGCGGATTTCGGCCTCGGGCGGTTCCGCCGGCGGCGAGCTGATGGGCGCGGTGATCAACCAGGCGCCCGACCTGTTTGGCGCGGTCGTGGCCGATGTGCCGTTTGTCGACGTGCTCGCCACGATGCTCGACGAAAGCCTGCCGCTCACGCCGGGCGAATGGCCGGAATGGGGCAACCCGATCGACGATGCGGCCGCCTTTCACCTGATCCGGTCCTATTCGCCCTATGACCAGGTCAAGCCGCAGGCCTATCCGCCACTGATGGTCACCGCCGGCCTCAACGATCCACGCGTGACCTATTGGGAGCCGGCCAAGTGGGTCGCGCGCCTGCGCGAGCTGAAGACCGACAGCAATCCGCTGATCTTCAAGACCAACATGGGCGCGGGCCACGGCGGCAAATCCGGCCGCTTTGAAAGCCTCAAGGAAGCGGCCGAGGAATTCGCGTTCCTGCTGACCGAACTGGGCATCGAGGGCTAAAACCAAAGCCGTAGATGAACTCAGTCCATCAGATCCCGTTCGGGCTGAGCTTGGCGCAGCCCTCTGGCAGGGCGCGTCGTGCTGGCGCCCTTCGACAAGCTCAGGGCGAACGGGCGAGGTGTTTTGGGTTTGGCTCCCCTTTCCTCGCGTGTTCGGGCGCAAGCGCAACAAGCCTGCCAGGCTTGCCCCAAACAAAAACCCCCGCTGTCGCCAGCGGGGGTTTTTCATAGCTCCGAGACGGAAAGCCTCAGGCAGCCTGTTCCTTGCCCTTGAGGACCTGGACCGGCTCCTTGCGGCCATCGACCACGTCCTTGTCCACCACCACTTCGGTCACGCCGTCGAGCGTGGGCAGATCGAACATGGTATCGAGCAGCAGGCCTTCGACGATCGAGCGCAGGCCACGCGCGCCGGTCTTGCGCTCGATGGCCTTCTTGGCAATCGCTTCCAGTGCCTCGTCGGTGAAGGTCAGCGTCACGTCTTCGAGTTCAAACAGCTTGGCGTACTGCTTGACCAGCGCGTTCTTGGGTTCGCGCAGGATCTGCACCAGGGCCGCCACATCAAGATCGTTGAGCGTGGCGATGACCGGCAGACGGCCGATGAATTCGGGGATGAGGCCGAACTTCTGAAGATCTTCCGGCTCTGCCTTCTGCAGCAGTTCGCCCACGCGGCGCTTGTCGGGATCGGCGACATGGGCGCCGAAACCGATCGAACGCTTCTGCAGGCGATCGGCGATGATCTTTTCCAGGCCGGCAAAGGCGCCGCCGCAGATGAACAGGATGTTGGTCGTGTCCACCTGCAGGAATTCCTGCTGCGGATGCTTGCGCCCACCCTGCGGCGGCACCGAAGCCGTGGTGCCTTCCATCAGCTTGAGCAGCGCCTGCTGCACGCCTTCGCCCGACACGTCGCGCGTGATCGACGGGTTCTCGGCCTTGCGGCTGATCTTGTCGATCTCGTCGATGTAGACGATGCCGTGCTGGGCCTTCTCGACATTGTAGTCGCTGGCCTGCAGCAGCTTGAGGATGATGTTCTCCACGTCCTCGCCCACATAACCCGCTTCGGTCAGCGTGGTGGCGTCGGCCATGGTGAACGGCACGTCGAACGTCTTGGCGAGCGTCTGGGCCAGCAGCGTCTTGCCCGAGCCGGTGGGGCCAACGAGCAGGATGTTGGACTTCGACAGCTCGATGTCGCCACCCTTGCCGCTGTGCTTCAGGCGCTTGTAGTGATTGTGCACCGCCACCGAGAGCACGCGCTTGGCGCGGTCCTGGCCGATCACATAATCATTGAGCGTCTCGAAGATATCGCGCGGCGTGGGAACGCCACCGTCCTTCTTGCCGGCGATGCCCTGCTTGGTCTCTTCCCGGATGATGTCGTTGCACAGCTCGACACACTCATCGCAGATAAAGACCGTCGGCCCGGCAATGAGCTTGCGCACCTCATGCTGCGATTTGCCGCAGAAGCTGCAGTAGAGCGTGCTTTTAGAGTCCGATCCGGAAAGCTTTGTCATTCTTCAATCCCAGGCGCCCCTCCACGAGGGGCGGGCCCGGCTATCCTACTACCCCAAGGGTATTAATCAACCGGACACGAAACGAGGTGATGGTATCTGCCACGCGGCTCCTTTCGCAACGCTTAAGGAGCCGGGGCAGAAGAGAAAATCAGGCCGAAGGCGCCCCGCCGGTGCCGCTTTCGACGCCGACCTGTTCAGATTGGGGACGCGATTCGAACACCTTGTCGACCAGACCGAAGGCCAGAGCCTCGTCCGCTTCGAGGAAGGTATCGCGGTCCATCGCCTTCTCGACCTCTTCCAGGCTCTTGCCGGTGTACTTCACATAGAGGTCGTTCATGCGCTTCTTGATGCGCAGGATTTCACGGGCCTGGATCTCGATATCCGAAGCCATGCCCTGCGCCCCGCCCGAAGGCTGGTGGATCATGATTCGCGCATGCGGCAGCGCGATGCGCATGCCCGGTTCGCCCGCGGCGAGCAGGAAGCTGCCCATCGAGCAGGCCTGGCCGATGCACACGGTCGACACGCGCGGGCGGATGTACTGCATGGTATCATGGATCGCCATGCCCGCCGTCACCACGCCACCGGGCGAGTTGATGTACATCGAGATGTCCTTCGAGGGATTTTCCGACTCGAGGAACAGAAGCTGGGCGACGATCAGCGACGCCATGTGGTCTTCCACCTGGCCGGTCACGAAGACGATGCGTTCGCGCAGCAGGCGGCTGAAAATGTCGAAGCTGCGTTCGCCACGGCTGGTCTGCTCGACGACGACCGGGACGAGCGCGCCAGTCACCGGATCAGCGTGGAACTTTCCTTGGGCAGAGCTGCTGCCGAACACGTCGAGCATGGGAATCCTCATCTGGTTGCGATGGCCTATGTCGCGTGCCAGCAAAGGATGTTCAAGGGCATTAACCGCGAATGCGCGGGAATGCGTGGATATTGGACCAGATTCGGGCGCCTTTCGCCGCGTGGTCAGACCTGCACCCGCGCCCGCAGGGCTTCGAGTGCAGCCAGTTGCGCTTCCATCGCCCGCAGGCGGGCCTCGGTTCGGGCCACCCGCTCGCGCAACTCGCGGCTGCGCCTGCTACCTGGCAGCAGCCGTGCCAGGAATCGACCCGCGTCGCCCAGACTGGCGGCCATGGCATCGAGCAGGCCCTGGCGCGGCACGACCGGCGCGCGGTGGCGCGGCAGGGGGCTGCGATCATCGGGCGCAACCCAGTGCACGCCAGGCGGCGAAGGCTGCAGCAGTGGCGGCGCGGCATGCATCTCGGCCGGCGGCGCACAAGCGGCCGCGACTTCACGTGTGGTAGCCGCGGAACGGCGCGCGTGTTCGGCGGCGATCATCGCGCGGCGCTGCGCCTTGCGCGCGGTGCGGGTGCCCGGACGGGGCGGCAGATCGCGATGCGGCGCCTTGCGCAGCGGCTCTTGGCGACGCGAATCGTGACCTGGCCGATCACGATCGGGCTGCCCTTGCGGTATGGTGGCCGGCCCGCGCGGCGCGATGAACGGCGCGCGCAGCGGCGGCGTGGCGGGCAGTGCGGGCGGAATCATCCCCGCCGGCCAGGCCGCCGTGGTGATGATCGCGCCACGATGGGGCGGCAGGATGAGATCGGACGGAAAGGCCGGCGTGGCAGCCTGGGCCAGCAGGAATGGCCGGGTAAAATCGGCCTTGGCCCGCTTGCTGGCGGCCTTGGCGGCAGGCGGACTGACTGCTGGCGGACCGGCAGTTGGCGGAACGGCAGATGAAACTGGCGCCTTGGCCGGCACACGCTGGCCGGATCGAGCGCCCTTGCGATTGCGCACGGTATGCATCGGCAGATCCCCCCGGGTTCCGATGTGACCGATTCTCTCATGCCAGGAATCACCGCGCCAATCCGCATGATGCCTGAGGGCAAACACCTAAAAGCAAACGGGGCGCCACCGTTGCCGGCAGCGCCCCATTTTTGTTTCTTGATCAGGCCGTGTGGCGCTGGATCAGGCGTCTTCGCCTTCGGCGGTCGCCTTCTTGGCGGCCTTCTTCTTGGCGGGCTTGGCTTCGCCTTCAGCGGCGGGTTCCGCCTCGGCGTCGGCCGCAGCCTTCTTCTTGGCCGGAGCCTTCTTGGCGGGCTTGGCCTCTTCGGCTTCGCCAGCCGCTTCGGTTTCGGCTTCGGCCTTCTTGGCCGCCTTCTTCTTGGCGGGCTTGGCTTCGGCCGGAGCGGCAGCGGCGCCTTCCTCGGCTTCAATCGCGGCCTGGAGCTCTTCGCGGGTCACTTCGCGCTCGCTGACTTCGGCCTTGTCGAACAGGAAGTCGACGACCTTGTCTTCATAGAGCGGGGCGCGCAGCTGGGCAGCGGCCAGGGGCTCGGAGCGCACATAGTCGATGAAGCGCTGACGATCCTGTTCGCGGTACTGCTGGGCCGCCTGGCGGATCAGCATTTCCATTTCCTGCGCAGTGACCACCACACCGTTGGCCTGGCCGATTTCCGACAGGAGCAGGCCCAGACGCACGCGACGCTCGGCGATCTTGCGGTAATCGTCCTTCTCGGCTTCGATTTCCTTGAGCGCTTCCTCGGGGTTTTCCTCGTTCTGCGCTTCCTGGGTCAGCTGCTGCCAGATCTGCTCGAATTCGGCTTCCACCATCGAGGGCGGCACGTCGAAGTCATGGCCGGCAGCCAGCTGGTCGAGCAGGGCGCGCTTCATCTGGGTGCGGGTCAGGCCGGCAGTTTCCTGCTCCAGCTGGCCCTTGAGCAGGCCACGCAGCTGTTCCAGGCTTTCCAGGCCCAGCGCCTTGGCGAAATCGTCGTCAGCAACGAATTCACCCGGATTCTTCACCGCCTTGACCGTGATGTCAAAGGTGGTTTCCTTGCCGGCCAGGTTGGCGGCGGGATAGTCCTCGGGGAAGGTCACGGTAATGACCTTTTCGTCGCCGGCCTTGGCGCCAACGAGCTGTTCCTCGAAACCGGGGATGAAGCGGCCAGCGCCGATTTCCAGCGCCTGGTCTTCAGCCGCGCCACCTTCGAAGGGTTCGCCGTCCAGCTTGCCGAGGAAGTCGATGATCAGCTGGTCGCCGTCCTTGGCTTCCGCGCCTTCGGCAGCGTCGCTGAACTTCTTCTGGCCGGCGGCGATGCGGTTCACCGCTTCGTCCACCTGGTCTTCGGTCACGGGCACGACCAGCTTGTCGAGCTTGAGCCCATCGAGCGCGGGCGCTTCGACCTTGGGCAGCACTTCGAGGCTGACGGTCAGCTTTGCGTCCTGGCCTTCTTCATAGCCTTCGCCCAGCGACACGTCCGGCTGCATCGCGGGACGCAGCTGGTGGTCGGCCACCAGCTTGTCCATCGCTTCGCGAATCGTGGTCTGCAGGGCTTCCTGGTGCAGGGCCGGGCCGTGCATCTTCTTGACCAGGTTGGCCGGCACCTTGCCCGGGCGGAAGCCCGGCATGCGCACCTGGGGGGCGATCTTCTTGATTTCACCTTCCACGCGCGCGGCAATGTCCGCCGCCGGAATGGTCACGGCGTAGGCGCGCTTCAGGCCCTCGTTGCTGGTTTCGACGATCTGCATCCTGATCCAACTTTCTCGACTGACGCCGTGACAGGCGCCTCAAAATCCGTGCAAAGCCGGGGGGTGAACCCTGGTGCGGGCGAAGGGACTCGAACCCCCACATCTTGCGATACTGGAACCTAAATCCAGCGCGTCTACCAGTTCCGCCACGCCCGCATCCGGCAAAAAGCGAGCGGTGCCCCTATCGCAGCCGGGTGAAAAGCACAAGCCCGGCGCGCTTTCCCCCTGGAACAAGCGCGCCCACGCGGGGAACAAGCACCCTGGCGCGCGGTTGCCCGTTCATGCCCGCGCGATTTTCGCGTGGCAAAGGTCCGGCAAAACAGACCGGTCGCAAGGAGCATCTGCCATGGCCAGCACACCCCCGCCCGATCGCATCGACCCGCAATCGCCGCCCGACGTTCCGCCGGCGATCACCCCGCAGGAAACCCCCGAACCGGCGCCCAGCGAAACCCCGCCGGTAACACCCGACCGGATCGACCCGATCAGCCCGGACGAATTCCCCGCGCCCGACTGACCGGCTTTCCAGCAGGCGTTCAGAGCAGCTTGCCCAGCAAGGCCAGCCATGACGCCTGCGCCACCAGGCCCTGGGCTGCGGGCGGCGGCGCCATGGCCGCGGTGCCGCCGCATTCCAGGCAATAGACTTGCGCACCTGCGGTGCTGTTGAGCCGGCCCAGATCGGCCAGCACGCGCCAACCCAGTGCCTGCTGCCGCTGGGCGAGCAGCCCGGTGACATCGCCCGCCGCGCGGCTATCGGTGCTGCCATCATCGCCCATCAGGCCCGACAGGAAGCCTTGCCAGCCCCCGGGATTGCTGCCCAAAAATTCGGCGTGCCAGCTTTCCGCCTTGGCGGCCTTGGCCGCCCAGGCCACCGCATCTTCCAGTTCACCGAATTGATCGACCAGGCCGATCTGGCGCGCGGTGCCACCATCCCACACCCGGCCCTGCGCGATCTTGTCGATGTCCTGCGGGCTCTTGTGCCGGGCATCGGCCACCAGGCGCAGGAACCGCGCGTAATAGCTTTCTACCGAAGCCTGCGAGAGCGCCTCGAACTGCGGGCTGAGGCCGCCAACCACATCGGGCTGGCCCGAGAGCGGCGTGGTGCGCACACCGTCCGCGGTCACGCCATAGCTCGCCAGCGTGTCCTCAAAGCTCGGGATAACGGCAAATACGCCGATCGAACCAGTGATCGTCGCCGGTTCGGCAAACACCCGCTGCGCCGGGGTGGAGACCCAATAGCCCCCGCTTGCCGCAAGGTTGGCCATCGAGACCGCGACCGGCAGCCCCTTGGCGCGGGCCCGGGCAATCGCCGCACGGATGCGCTCTGCTGCCGTGACCGAGCCGCCGGGCGAATCCACCCGCACCACCAGCGCGGCGTAGTTGCCGCTGGCCACGGCCTGGTCGATCAGGTTGGCAATGCGCGTGCCGCCAGCCGAGCCCGGCCCGGCATCGCCATCGACGATCGTGCCGGCCACGGTGACCACGGCAATCGCCTTGCCAGTCGTCGGGGCGGGCTTGTCGGCGAGATATTGCGCCAGGGTAGAGCCCTTGTAGCCGCCCTCGCCCGCCGCCGGATCATGGCCGACCAGGTCGCCCACGCGCTTGCCGAAGGCGATCTTGTCACCCACCTTGTCGACCAGCCCGGCCTTGACCGCGGCCTGGGCCATGTCGCCACCGCTCTGCGCCAGCCATTGCGGCGGATCACGCGTGACCAAGTCGATATTGGCCTTGGGCCGCGCCTTGGTCACTTCCGCCTTCCAAGCCGACCACAGCGCGCCATAGATCGCGGAGAGGTTCTCCTTGGCCTCGGGTGAGGCATCGCTGCGGGCATAGGGTTCCACCGCAGACTTGTAGGTGCCCACCTTGAAGATGTGCGCCTTGACCTTGAAGCGGTCCATCAAGGCCTTGTAATAGAGTTGCGAACCGCCTGGCCCGGTGACCACTGCCCCGCCGATCGGATCGACCCATGCCTCGCTGGCGTGGGCCGCCAGCTGCACCGCATCGTCGGTATAGAGCAGCGCGCGCACCAGCACCGGCTTATGCGCGGCGCGCACCTTGTCCATCGCCGCGCCGATTCGGCTCATGTGCACCTGACGGCCGCCGGTGAACTGCTCCAGATCGATCACCACGGCCTTGATGCGGCTGTCATCGGCCGCCGTCTCGATTGCGCGGGCCACGTCGCGAGCCTGGAATTCGTGGGCGGGCGCCTCTCCCGACAGCAGCAGCTGCGCCGGTGCCAGCGCGCTGCGTTCTTCCACCACGCTGCCGTCCAGCGTGATGGTCAGGGCGCCATCGCGGACCTGGCCGGGCGTGGGCCGCAGCGTCAGCGCGGCATAGAGCGCCCAGAAGAACAGCAGGAGGAACAGGAGGACAAGGCCATCCTTGATCGCGACGAGGACTTTCCAGACCGAGCGGGCAAATTTCATGGGGGATATCTAGCCAGCCGGCGCGGCCCGCGCCAGTCGAAACACTTGTCGGGAAGGCCGCGCAGGTCTAGGGCGTGGTCTTCGATGCACCCATCGAGCCAATCCCCCTCGTCAGCCAGCCCGGCGCGCAGCTATCCTGCGGGCGGCCTTGCCTTTCCCCACCGCGATCTGACTGGAATCGGTCAGCTTGCCCGGCACGAGATCCTCTACCTGCTGGACGAGGCGGAGCAGTGGGTGGAACTCAACCGCCAGTCGCAAAAGCGCGCCGACCTGCTTTCGGGCCTGACCATCATCAACGCCTTTTTCGAAAACAGCACGCGCACACTGCTGTCGTTCGAAATCGCCGGCAAGCGGCTGGGCGCCGACGTGGTCAACATGCACGCGGCCACGTCCAGCGTGAAGAAGGGCGAAACGCTGATCGATACGGCGATGACGCTCAACGCGATGCGGGCAGACGCCATCGTCATCCGCCATGCCAGCTCGGGCGCGGTGCGGCTGATCGCCGAAAAGGTCGATTGCCCGGTGCTCAATGCGGGTGATGGCCAGCACGAACACCCCACCCAGGCGCTGCTCGATGCGCTGACCATCCGCCATGCGCTGGGCCTTCCCAAAGGCAGCGATCTCAACGGTCTGCGCGTGACGATCTGCGGTGATATCCTGCACAGCCGGGTGGCGCGGTCCAACATCCTGTCGCTGACCGCGCTGGGCTGCGAGGTCAGCGTTTGCGCCCCGCCCGCGCTGATGCCGTCGGAAATCGAGGTGATGGGCGTCAAGGTATTCCACGATTTCGACGCCGCGCTCAAAGGTGCCCAGGTGGTGATGATGCTGCGCCTGCAGATGGAGCGGATGCAGGGCCAGTTCATCCCCTCCCCGCGTGAATATCGCCACCTCTATGGCCTGTCGCTCGATCGCCTGGCCCAGGCCGAGGCCGGCGCGCTGGTCATGCATCCCGGGCCGATGAACCGGGGGATCGAAATCGACAGCCAGGTGGCCGATCATGTCGAACGCAGCCTGATCACCCGCCAGGTGGAAAGCGGCGTGGCGATCCGCATGGCCTGTCTGGAAGTGCTCACCCGGCGCGCCCGGCAATTGCCCGGCTGGGAACCGCTGGGCGGAGAAAACGCATGACGCCGCAACCCCTTGTCATCACCAATGGGCGCCTGGTCCTGCCCACCGGAGAGCCGATGGCCGCCGATCTGCGCTGCCAGGGCGGGCGCATCGTGGCGCTCGGTGCCGAGGCCGTGGCCCAGGATGGCGATGCCGTGTTCGATGCGCGCGGCGCGCTGGTTGCGCCGGGCCTGGTCGATCTGGGCGTGTTCGCGATCGACAAGCCGGCGTTTCATTTTGGCGGAATTACCCGCGCCGCGCTGATGCCGGATCAGGGCCCGCCGCTCGATCACCCGGCGCGGGTGCGGTTTGCCGCGCAATCGGGCAAGCCCGATTTCTGGGTCCACCCCCTCGCCGCCGCGACCCGCGGGCTTGAAGGTGCCGAACTTGCCGAACTGGCGCTGATGCGTGATGCCGGGGCGCGCGCGGTCAGCACCGGTCGCCGCTGGATTGCCGATTCGGGCGTGATGCTGAGGCTCCTGTCCTACTGCGCGATGCTCGACCTTGTCGTGGTAACCCATGCCGAGGACGATGGCATCACTGGCCATGCCGTCGCCACCGCCGGCGAAGTGGCGACGCGGCTGGGCCTGCCCTCTGCCCCAGCCGAGGCGGAAAGCCTGGCTGTGGCGCGCGATATCGCGCTGGCCGAAATGACCGGCGCGCGCCTGCACATCCGCCAGGTGACCACCGCCAAGGCGCTCGATCTGGTGCGCGCCGCCAAGCTGCGCGGCGTGCAGGTGACGGCAGGCGTTACCCCGGCCCACTTCATGTTGTCGGACCTCGAACTGGTCGATTTCCGCACGTTTTGCCGCTTTTCCCCACCGCTGCGTGCCGATGCCGATCGCAAGGCCGTGATCGCGGCCATCGGCGATGGCACGATCGACGTGATCGCCTCGGGCCACGACCCGCGCGGGCCGGAAGACAAGCGCCTGCCCTTTGCCGATGCCGAGCCGGGGATGGCCGGCGCAGAAACCCTGCTGCCGCTGACGCTGACCCTGGTGCGCGATGGCGTGATCGACATGGCCCGCGCCTTTGCCCTGCTGGCCGGCAATCCCGCCGCGCTGCTCGGCATCAACGCCGGGCGCCTGGCGGTGGGCGCAGAGGCCGATCTGGCCGTGATCCATCCCACCCGGCCCTGGGTGGTCAATTCCGACAAGATGGCCGCAAGCGCTGGCAACACCCCGTTCGACCGCCGCCCGGTCGAAGGGCGCGTGCTGGCGCTGTGGAAAGGTGGCGCCCGGATCGATTAGGGCGGTCGCACGCCCACAACTTTTGCATCTTCCTCTTTCATGGCCTCGGCAGCGGGGCTGCAGCGCCAGAAAAGGTACGCATCATGTCGAAAGTTCCAGTCCTTGTTACCGGCGGCGCAGGCTATATCGGCAGCCACGCCGTGCTGGCCCTCAAGGATGCCGGCTGGCCGGTTACGGTGATCGACAATCTGGTGACCGGATTTCGCTTTGCCATTCCCGATGGCGTGGCGTTCTACCAGGGTGACATTGCCGACCAGGACCTGCTGGCTCGCATCATCGCCGAACAGAATATCGGCGCGATCATGCACTTTGCCGGCTCGATCATCGTGCCGGAATCCGTGAGCGATCCGCTCAAGTATTACCACAACAACACGGCCAAGACCCGCAGCCTGATCGAGGCGGCGGTGACCGGCGGCGTAAAGCATTTCATCTTTTCCTCCACCGCCGCCACCTATGGCGTGCCCGAAGTGTCGCCGGTGACCGAGGACAGCGCCAAGCAGCCGATCAATCCCTATGGCATGTCCAAGCTGATGAGCGAGATCATGCTGGCCGACACGGCGCGCGCGCATCCGCTCAACTTTTGCGTGCTGCGCTATTTCAACGTTGCCGGCGCCGATCCGCAGGCGCGCACCGGCCAGTCGACCGCCGGAGCCACGCATCTCATCAAGGTCGCGGTGGAAGCGGCCCTGGGCAAGCGTGAGAGCGTTGGCGTATTCGGCACCGACTTTGCCACGCCCGATGGCACCGGCGTGCGCGATTACATCCACGTCTCCGACCTTGCCAATGCGCATGTCCTGGCGCTCGATGCGCTGATCGCCGATCCGGCCCGCTCGCTTACCATGAACTGCGGCTATGGCCGGGGCTTCTCGGTGCTGGAGGTGCTCGACGCGGTGGACCGGGTGACCAACCGCAAGATCAACCGCGTGCTGCAGGGCCGCCGCGCCGGCGATCCCGACTCGCTGATTTCCGACAACAGCCGCATCAAGGCGACGCTGCCCTGGGTGCCGCGTTATGCCGATCTCGATACGATCATTGCCCATGCCATTGCCTGGGAACGCAAGCTGACCGAGATTCGCGGCGAAAACTCGGCCGGCTGACCGGAAACGTAGTGAAGCTGCGCGCGCTCAATCGCTGCGCGCAGCTGCCACGGCTTGCGCCGCCAGCCACAGGCGAATCGCCCCGGCGAGGCCGGGCGGCGTCGGGCTGGCGATGCGTTCGGCATCGATTCGCGCGACCAGCGCATTCAGCGGCAGGCCTTCAGCCTCTGCCGCGCGGCGCAGCCAATCCCAGAACAGCGGTTCCAGGCTGATCGAGGTCTTGTGCCCGGCGATTTCGACCGAGCGCTTGACCGGGGGATGATAGGGACTGGTCATGCCGCAGGTGACGGGCGGCACGCGCGGTGCCACCCGCCAAACATCAGTACATGTGCTGGCCACCATTGATCGACATCGTCGATCCGGTAACGAAGCCGCCCTCTTCCGAAGTCAGGAAGGCAACGCCACGCGCAATTTCGCTGGCCTGGCCAAGGCGGCCGGTGGGAATGCGGGCAACGATCTTTTCCAGCACAGCAGGCGGCACCGCCGCGACCATGTCGGTATCGATATAGCCCGGCGCGATGGCATTAACCGTCACACCATACTTGGCGCCTTCCTGGGCCAGGGCCTTGGTAAAGCCATGAATGCCGGATTTGGCTGCGGCATAGTTGACCTGGCCATACTGGCCGGCCTGGCCATTGATCGAGCCGATGTTGACGATACGGCCCCAACCACGATCGCGCATGCCCTGGAACGTGGCCTTGGCCATGTTGAAGCAACCGCCCAGGTTGATGCGCATGACCTCGTTCCAGTCATCGAAGCTCATCTTGTGCAGCACGCCATCGCGGGTGATGCCGGCGTTGTTGACCACGATGTCGATCGCGCCCACTTCGGCCGCTACGCGGGCGCAGCCTTCCATCGTCGCTTCGTGATCGCCCACGTCCCAACGGTAGGCCTTGATTCCGGTCCGTTCGGTAAAGGCCTTGGCCTTTTCCTCGTTGCCCGCATAATTCGCAACGACGGTTCGTCCCTGTTCCTGCAAGGCAAGGCAGATCGCTTCGCCGATACCCCGGGTTCCGCCCGTTACGATGGCCACTCGCGTCATTCTTGTACTCCCGTACTTCACCAGCTTGGAGAGCGGCTAGGCTAGGGTGATGACACCCGCGCGACAAGCCGGCTTGCGTCCAAACCGATAAATTTCTTCGACGAATATCGATAAGCAATGGCGCAGGATTGAGGCAGTGATGCTGCGGCCGGCAAACGCAGCAAATGCGCCTGCTCGCCCCATGCGGACCGCGGCCACGCGCAGGATGGTGCTGGCGCAGCTTGCAACAAAAAGGCCCGCCGAAGCGAGCCTGTTGTTCCACCGAAATGGAGAAGATCGCGGGGGCAATGCGGCGATCAGAAGCGGAACTGCGTTCCGAGGTAAACCGCTTGGCTGTCCTGGCGCGCATCGGTCAGCGGATGCAGGCGATCGCGGTCCGAGGAGTAGCGAACACCCGCAGTCACATCGAGATTGCGGGTCAGGCGATAGCTGCCGCCGAAATCGACCTGGTAATCGCCCTGGGTTTCCAGCGTGCGCGGGGCGCGGCCGGCGCGCTCCTTCTCGTCCAGCGCGATGCGCGGCGCGAGACGGCCAGTGCTGCCCGTGGTGGCAGCGGCCGACGGCGTGGCCACGGCAAAGTGATTGAGATCGGGCATGTCGAGGCGCTGCGTATCACGGTCGAAGCCGTCGCCGGTGCCAAGACCGCTGGTCACGGCAAAGCTTTGGTAGCCGCGCGCCATGCCCAGGTTGAAGGCATTGGGCACGATGCGCAGCGGGGTGCCGTTGCCGGCAGCGCCGCCAATGTTGCCGAGCACGCCACGCACCGAGATCGCCCGGGCAACTTCCGGGTTGACCCGCACCGCCACGGTGATGGCGCGGTCCGCACGCGAATCTGCGCCGGCCGGGGTGAAGCGGAACATATGGCTGTTGCCAAGGCCACGCACGGTGATCGCGGCAGCCAGCTTGGGATCGCCCGAAGCCGGGGTGAACGAACCGATGCCGCCGCGCGCCGCCAGGCTGACCTGGGCAAGCGGCTTGAACGAGCCGGTGACGGCACTGCTGACCGTGGGGGCGATGACCAGGCCAGCGGCAATGCAGGTGGCGGCGAGCAGCGGCGCCCGCAGCGCGCGCGGCAGCACGGAACGGCGCAAGCCCTGCGCGTTCGCCTTTTTGCTGCCCCTGCCGCTCATGTTCCTGCCTGCTTCCTGTCTTTGGTCGTTGCGAATCACATTATGCATCATGCGATCGATGTGGCCGGTAAAACGACGCTAACATGACGAAGGCATGACACTCCACTTCGATGTACTCCTTCGCCCCGGTGATTTCCAGATTGGAAACGTCGGAACCGCCAAGGATTTCCCGCGCTGTGGCCAAGTGGTGACACCAATGCCGGACCACCTGCCCAAACACCACGGATTGCGGGCCAAAGTGCATCCACCCACGCTTGCTGCAATCGGTTTTGGTTGCCCGGTCATTCACCACGCGTTCACCGCCGCAACCGCTTCAACCGTCAGTGCCCCACGCCCTTGTACGCCGGGGATTTGCCAGCTCAGATGAAACAATGCGCGTGTCCTGGCAACGCGGCTTGCCGGGCAGCGTACCAGGGTGATAGAGGCGTGGCCAAAGCAACCGTGCGAGGCCACGGAAAATTTTTCTCTGCCGTGCGCCAGCACGGTTTTATCATCGCCGCGGGGATGACCGCCGCTGCGCCAGACAGGACAGGATTGACGTGACGATCAGCGCCATCGCCCGCCACAACACCACCGCGGCCTCTGACACTGCACCGGCTGATGCCGCCGGCCAGATCCGTGGCGCCAGCCGGACGATCGGCCGCGCGCTTGCCGTCGGCATCCTGGCCGTGGCGATTGCCGGCTGCGCAAGCCATGGCCACAAGAAGCTCGGCAAGCTCGAGCGCATGCGCACTGACATGGCGTCGAGCAAAGTGACCACGATCGGCGTGAATGCCTACCTGTGGCGCGCCACCCTCGATTCGCTGTCGTTCATGCCGCTGCTGCAGACCGACAGCAACGGCGGCGTGATCGTCACCGATTGGTACACCAGCCCGCGCAACCCGGGCGAACGCATCAAGGTGACCGTGTCGATCCTCGACCAGGATCTGCGCGCCGACGCTCTGCGCGTCGCAGCGAGCCGCCAGGTCTCCCAGAACGGTGTGTGGGTCGATGCGCCGGTCCAGGCCGCCACCGTCCAGAAGCTGGAAGACGTCATCCTGACCAAGGCGCGCGACCTGCGCCGCCAGGCGCTGCCTTCGGGCATCAACTGACCGACCCCACCCGTATCGACCGAAACGGTGGCACGCCCGGCAGCGGCACGCGCTTGCGATAAGGCGTGCCGCTTCCTAAAGAGCGCGCCATGACTTCCGCCCCGTCTTCAGAACCCACCCGTTTCGATTCCGCAACCGCCGATCTGCGCTGGCAGAAGGCGTGGGACGATGCCCAGTCCTTCCGCGCCGACGATACGAGCGCGAAGCCGCGCAGCTATGTGCTCGAGATGTTCCCCTATCCGTCGGGGCGCATCCACATCGGCCACGTGCGCAACTATACCATGGGTGACGTGCTGGCGCGCTACAAGCGCATGATCGGGCACGAAGTCTTGCATCCCATGGGCTGGGACGCGTTCGGCATGCCGGCGGAAAACGCCGCCATGGAAAAGGGCGTACATCCGGGCGGCTGGACGCGCGAAAACATCGCCAACATGAAGGCGCAATTGAAGCGCCTGGGCTTTGCGCTCGACTGGAGCCGCGAAATCGCCACGTGCGAGCCGGAATATTACGGGCATGAACAGGCCCTGTTCCTCGATCTCTATGCGGCAGGCCTGGTCTATCGCAAGGAATCGGCGGTCAACTGGGACCCGATCGACCACACCGTGCTCGCCAACGAGCAGGTGATCGACGGGCGCGGCTGGCGCAGCGGCGCGCTGGTCGAAAAGCGCAAGCTGAACCAGTGGTTCCTGAAGATTACGGACTTCGCCGACGAACTGCTCGAGGGGCTGTCCACCCTCGACAAGTGGCCGGAAAAGGTGCGGCTGATGCAGGAAAACTGGATCGGCAAGAGCCAGGGCCTGCAATTCGCGTTCGACCTGTCGAACGGGGACAGCCTGGAGGTCTATACCACCCGCCCCGACACGATCTTTGGCGCCAGCTTCGTCGCCGTGGCCGCCGATCATCCGGTGGCGCAGGGCGTGGCCGCCGGCAATCCTGCTGCGCAGGATTTCATCGCCCTGTGCAAGCAGGGCGGCACCACTGCGGCCGAGCTGGAAACGGCGGAAAAGCTGGGCTTTGACACCGGCATCACCGCGCGCCATCCGCTCACCGGGGCGGCGCTGCCTGTCTACATCGCCAACTTCGTGCTGATGGATTATGGCACCGGCGCGATCATGGCCGTGCCCGGACACGACCAGCGCGACTTCGATTTCGCCACCAAGTATGGCCTGCCGATCCTGCGCGTGGTCGCTACCGATCCCGCCGACGCCGATAAGCCGTTCGGTGTCGAAGCAGAGGCCGGCGATGGCGTGCTGGTCAACTCGCAGTTCCTCGACGGGATGAGCGTGGCGCAGGCCAAGAAGGCCGTGATCGACCGCGCCCAGGGCGAAGGCTGGGGCCAGGGCCAGACCGTGTGGCGCCTGCGCGACTGGGGTGTGAGTCGCCAGCGCTATTGGGGCACGCCGATCCCCTTCGTGCACTGCGAAGTGTGCGGCGTGGTGCCGGTGCCCAAGAAGCAGCTGCCGGTCACCCTGCCCGACGACGTGGATTTCTCGGTGCCGGGCAATCCGCTCGACCGCCATCCCACCTGGAAGCATGTGCCCTGCCCGCAATGCGGCCACGCCGCGCGGCGCGAGACCGACACACTCGACACGTTCGTCGACAGTTCGTGGTATTTCCTGCGCTTTGCCAGCCAGCCGGCCGATCGCCCGTTCGATCCCGACGTGATCAAGCAGTGGCTGCCGGTGGAACAGTATATCGGCGGCATCGAGCATGCGATTCTGCACCTGCTCTATGCCCGTTTCTGGACCCGTGCGCTGGCCCGGATCGGCAAGATCGAGGTGACCGAGCCGTTCGGCAGCCTGTTCACGCAAGGCATGGTCACGCACGAGACCTATTCCCGCGTCGATCCCGCCAATGGCCAGCCGATCTGGTACGCACCGGGCGAGGTGGAGCGCACCGGCGACGGGGCAACGCTCAAGGCTGATGGCCAGCTGGTGGAAATCGGCCGCGTCATCAAGATGTCGAAGTCCAAGAAGAACGTGGTGGACCCCGACGATATCGTGGCCCGCTATGGCGCCGACGCGATCCGCTGGTTCATGCTGTCAGACAGCCCACCCGAGCGTGACCTGCCTTGGTCGGAAGCCGGAATCGAGGGCTGCGCGCGCTTCGTGCAGCGGTTGTGGCGCCTGTTTGCCCAGGCCGATGCCAGCGCCACGGGCGAGGACAAGGCGCTCGATCGCAAGGTCCACCAGACGGTGCATGCCGTCGCACTGGATATCGAGGCACTCGGCTTCAACAAGGCCGTTGCGCGCATCTATGAGCTGACCGGCGCCACCGAAAAGGCCGCGCCCTCGGCCAGCCGCACCCAGGCGATCCGCACGCTGCTGCTGCTCGTGGCGCCGATGATGCCGCATCTGGCCGAAGAAGCCTTTGCCACGCACGGCAGCGGCCTGGTGGCCGACGCCGCCTGGCCGACGGTCGATCCGGCTCTGCTGGTCGACGACGAAGTGACCGTCGCCGTTCAGGTCAAGGGGAAGCTGCGTGATACGCTGACCGTCGCCAAGGGCACCGCGCGCGAGGAACTGGAAGCCCTTGCGCTGGCATCCGACAAGGTGCAGCGTGCACTCGACGGGGCAGCTGTGAAGAAGGTAATCGTGGTGCCCGATCGATTGGTGAACCTCGTTGTCTAAGTCCCGCATCACGCTCTGTTTGGCCTTGTTCTGTCTGCCGCTGGCCGGCTGCGGGTTGCAGCCGATGTATGCCGGCGGCGGATCGGGCGCCGTGGCACGGGCGGTGTCTGCGGTGGACGTGGCGCCGATCGCCGGCAAGTCTGGCTGGCTGGTGCGCCACGCCCTCACCGACCGGTTGGGCAGCGGGGGCAAGCAGCCGCAGTACCGCCTAGACGTGCGCCTTGACGAAAAGCTTCAGGGCCTGGGCCAGCTGTCGGACGACACCATCACGCGCGAACGGCGCACCATGCGTGCGCGCTATCAGCTGGTCGATCTAGGCAACGGGGCAATCGTGCTCGATGCCACGGCATCGGCCGACGCCGGGCTTGACGTGGTATCGAGCGAGTATTCCGTGATCGCGGCAGAACAGACCGCGCAGGAAAACCTCTCGCGCGAGATTGCCGACCAGATCATCACCCGCGTCGCCACCCGGCTGCGCGAAAAGACCCAGGGCACTGCGCCTGTCGCCGTGCCTGCCGCCCCCGCGCCTTCGCCCTCTCCTGCCCCCGGCCAATAGGCCGATCGCCGTGAAGGTTACGCAAAAGACCTTTGCCGGCGCGGCTGCCCGCGCCGCGCAGGATTGCCGGATCTTCTATTTCTGCGGCCCCGACGAAGCCGGGGCAGCCGATGCCGCCGCTCGCATCGCCGGCCTCCTGGGCGAGGCGGAGCGGGTGGAACTGGCCGGGGCGGAACTGCGCCGCGATCCTGTACGCCTGGCCGACGAAGCGCGCTCGGTTTCCCTGTTTGGTGACCGCCGCCAGATCCACGTGCGCACCGCCGGCGATGAAGTGTTCGATGCCGTCGAAACCCTGCTGGCTAGCCCGGTAGACGGCTGGCCGGTGCTGATCGTTGCCAGCGCGGCCACCGACAAGTCACGCGTAGCCAAGTTGCTGGGCGATCGCGGTGATACCCTGGTCGGCATGTTCCATCCGCCCGATCTGCGTTCGGTCGTCGATGCCGTGCGCGACATGGCCGGCGCGGCCGGCTTGCGCATGACCGGAGATCTCGCCGAGCGCATCGCCCGCGCCACCGCGCTCGATACCCGGATGGCGCGCAGCGAGGTGGAAAAGCTCGCGCTCTATCTCGATGCCAGCCCGCAATCGCCGCGCACGGCCGACGCCGCCGCGCTTGATGCCATCGGCGCATCGACCGAAGACGATGGCATGATGCCGGTGGTCAATGCGGTGCTGTCTGGCGACAGCCGTCGAGTCGGCTCCGAACTGGCGCGCGCGCGGGAAATGGGAATTAACCCCGTCGGTTTGCTGCTTGCGTTCGAACGACGGGCCGCACAACTGGCGCAACTTTGCGGGCGCATGGGAAGCCGCAGCGATATCAATAGTTTCCTGGAACAGGAAATGGCCGCGCGGCGAGTTTTCTTTCGGGACAAACCCGATCTGGCAAATCAGCTCAAGCGCTGGCGGGGCCGTCGCCTGGAGCGACTTCTGCAACGACTTATTTCGTTACATCGCAGTTTGTTGGCCGATAGCCGCAACGCCGATCTGGCACTTTGGCAGGCCCTGGCGGAAATTGCGCGGGCTGCAGCACGCTAGGCACGGCCGATCGCTGCCGTAGTGCATGCTGCGGAACCATGCTAAGCATAGATACTTGCCATTATGGAGCAAGCATGTAGATATTGCAGCGCAACAAAGACCTGTTCGGACGCAGCGGCGGCCACAAGTCGACCGGATGGGGCACGATTCGCCTTACCTGCGCCCTAAAACGAAGGCTGCTTCATTGCGGCACCGGCATCGAAGGACAGTGAGAGCGGCAATGACCACGCTAGATCTCCCGGCCCAGACGGCCCAAGCCAAGCAGAGTGAGCAGCGTTCGACTAACGCCGCGCGCCTCAAGCTACCGCTTGCCGCTTCGCTCGAACATCGCCGCCTGCAGTGCTACATGATGCTGATCCTGCTCGACGTGCTGATGATCATCGTCGCCATGCTGGGCGCCAGCGAGGCACAATACGGGATGACGCCCGCTTCGCAGCTGCGGCAACTGGCGTTGCTGGTGCCGTTCTACGTGATCGCCGCGCTGGCCTTCAACGCCTACTCGCTCTCCGCGCTCACCTCGTCGCGCTTCAGCCGGCATCGGGCCTTTGCCTCGCTGCTCGCTGCATTCGCGATGCTGATCTTCATCGCCTTTTTCGCCAAGGTTTCCGACCAGATCTCGCGCGTGTCGACCGGCGCCAGTTTCCTGGCCTGCGCCATCGCGTTGATCCTGGGGCGTACCGCGGTGCAGCCGCTGATCCGCAAGATGTGCGGCCCCACGGCGCAGAACGTTCTCATCCTCGATGATGGCGGCCTGCCGGTGCGCATTCCCCACGCCTGGCATATCGATGCCCGCCAGCACCGCCTGGTGCCCAATCGCAACGATCCGCACATGCTCGACCGCCTGGCCATGTTCATGACCAACATGGACCGGGTGCTGGTCAGCTGCCCGCCAGAGCGGCAGATGGAATGGGCCATGGTGCTCAAGGGCGCCAACATTACCGGTGAACTAATCGACGAAACGGTAGTGGCCATGGGCGTACTCGGTGCACGCCGCGTTGATGACACTGGCTCTTTAGTAGTATCGGCAGGGCCGCTGGGCATGCGCGGTCGCGCAGCCAAACGTGCGATGGATCTGGCTATTGCCGGACCGGCCGTCTTGTTCTTAACGCCCCTGCTGCTGACCGTGGCCTTACTGATCTATCTGGAAGATCGCGGCCCGGTCTTCTTCAAGCAACAGCGCCAGGGTCGCAATAACCGGCTGTTCTGGATCTACAAGTTCCGCTCTATGCGCGTGGCGCAGCTTGATTCAGCTGGTGCCCGCTCAGCCAGTAAGGATGACGACCGTATCACCCGCATCGGCCGCCTGATCCGCCGCACCAGTATCGATGAATTACCCCAGTTGCTCAACGTATTGCGCGGCGACATGAGCATTGTGGGCCCACGCCCGCATGCCTTGGGTTCGCTTGCTGGGACCAAGCGCTTCTGGGAAGTCGATCCGCGCTACAATCAGCGCCATTCGCTCAAGCCAGGCCTGACCGGGCTGGCTCAGGTTCGCGGCTTCCGCGGCGCTACCGATACAGAGGCGGACCTGTCTGGCCGCCTCCAGGCTGATCTCGAATACCTGGACGGCTGGACTATCTGGCGCGACGTGCAGATCATGTTCGCCACGTTCACCGTGCTCGTACACGACCGGGCCTTTTAGCCTCGCAACCTGACCGGAAACCAAATGGGGCCTTGCCGTCAGGCTAGCTTAATGGCCTGCGCCGGCTTTAGTCAGTCGGATGGACCAACAATAATGCTGAGCCCCGACGTTATGACCGCCTCTGCCGTTGTGCACTGAGCCACCGGGCTATCAAATTCCAGTCTAACCGAGCGTCGGCGGTTCGAGCCTCTTTTGCAACGCTGTGACGCTCGATTAGCCGAGCGAGTTGATGACGCGCCGGGGCATCGAGACAACATCCCACCTGCTTCAACGAGGGCTTCCGCGACGGGTTGCTGACGCGCCGCACTTTCTCGGTCTCAACAACGCGGACGTGGTTCTGTGTCCAGTGGGTGGCAGGTTTTTGCACGCCTTGTACGATGGGCTGTTCAGGCTTACCCGCGAGTCATAGCGGGAGCGGGGGGGCGCGCGACGCAGCTGCGATCGGCAGCTGGAGCGTCAAAATTACCGAAAGCGGTGCGCCCAACGTACCATCCTGAATCTGACTGTAAGGTGGGGCGGTGAGTCAGAAGGAAAATTGAATGGCGGCAAGGGCCGTCGTCGAACAACAACCAGACCGCTTCAAGATATCCTGCCATTGCAAGCCTTCGTTTGTACGACATAATGATACGCGCACGTCTGCATATTTCGAAGGACCACCCCAGTGCTGCGCCAAAGTGTTCGCCCACCGTAAGACGCCAAATTGAAGGCGGAACGACATATAGCTCAACTGGGCGCCGTGGCAGTGTGGAACTTAGCCGACGACACCCACCTTAAGGCGATCACGATTGGAGCTTGGGTAGCCGATCCGTGCCATCGCACGGCCTTGCCATGCCTTTGTATCTCACCGAGGAATTGTCACACGACATCGCCCAAGCGTTTGATCTGTCGAACTTGCATAGGGCTCTGCAGCGCGCCAGCAGACGCATGGGCTTCGACCATTTTGCGCTCAATTTCGATTTGCATCATCACGGCGCATCGCCCGATGGTGTGCTTCTGCACGACTATCCCGACGCCTGGGCGAAGGTCTATGTGGCGTTCGACCTTGCCGGCCGGGATCCTGTCAGGCGGGCGTGCGACAAGAGCCTGACCGGTTTTGCCTGGCGAGACTTGTCCCGTCTCATCCCCATGACCAAAGGCGATCGCCAGATGCTGGACATTGGCCGTGAGGTCGGTCTTGCCGATGGCTATACTATTGGCAGGCATCTTCCTGGCGAATCGAGCGGCTCCTGCAGTTTCGTCATGCGTGCCGAACGAAGCTTGCCACAGGGCATGCTGATGGTTGCCGAACTGATCGGCGCGATCGCCCTCGCCGCGGCACGCCGCCTGACCGTCGGACCAACCACGCCGCCGCAGGTCCAGTTCACCGATCGCCAGCGCGAGTGCGTGCTGTGGGCAGCGCGCGGCAAGACAGCCTACGAAACCAGCATCATTCTCGGGATCAGCGAGGAAACGGTCATCCAGCATCTCAAGATGGCGCGCGAACGCAGTGCCCTGCATTCGCGCCATGAGCTGACGACCTTCGCCCTGCTCTGTGGCTTCATCGGCTACCAGGACATTTTCCCGTGGTGGTGGCGTGCGGGTCAACGATCGGGCTGACCGAAGAACCGGCTGCAGCATCCCCATTCCTTGGTATGGTCGGCTGCGCTGCGACGTGATGGGATCTGGTCATGCCACAACGGGGATGACCACCATGCTACCCAACCCGATGCTGTCGCGGGCCCGCCCACAGCCAAGCGCCCCGGCGCCGGTGGATGTTGAGACCAAAGCCCTGCGCGCGATGTTTGCCGCCCGCAAGCGCGTCTTCGTCGATCTGCTGGGGTGGGATCTGCCGGTTCTCGCCGGTCGATTCGAAGTCGATCAGTTCGACAATCCGTGCGCCGAATACCTGGTTCTGGCCGACACGGACGGAACCCATTGTGGCTCGGCGCGGCTGCTGCGCAGCGATGGTCCGCACCTGCTGGGTGACCTCTATGCCCACCTGTGCCCCGCTGGCGTTCCCTGCGGGCCGGGTATCCGCGAGATTACGCGTTTTTGTCTGGATCCCGCTCTGGGCGCCGTCGCACGACGCAAGACCCGCAACCAGCTGGTTACGGCGCTCGCCGAACACGCGCTGGCCCACGGCATTGCCGCCTATACCGGCATCGCCACCTACGCCTGGTTCGAGCAGATTGCCCGGTTCGGTTGGGTTTGCCGCAAGCTCGGGCCCGCCGGCAACCTGCGCGCCAGCGATCTCGTCGCGCTGCACATCACGATTGACGACCAGACGCTGCCCGGCCTGATCGCTGGCGGCGTCTACGACCGGGCTGCCCGTGTCCTGCATCGTGCAGGAGACCTGGCATGACCAGCACGCGGCTCGCAGCCGATCTCGCCGTGCTGGATCGCGACGGCTTCGTGATCGTCCACGATGCCGTGCCGCGCGCCTGGATCCGAGCACTGGATCGCGAACTGGCCGATGATTTCGCGGCAACGCCTTATGCCAGAGGCGACTTCTACGGCCACAGGACCAAGCGCTTTGGGCGACTGCTGACCCGCGCCGATCAGGTGCAGGACCTGGTGCTCTGTCCGCATATCCTGGCGCTGGCCGAAGCCGTGCTGGGCACAGCCTGCGAACGCATCCAGCTCAATGTTGCCCAGGCCATTGCAATCCATCCTGGCGAGCGCGCGCAATTTCCCCATGCCGACCAGGACATGTGGGGCGGCGTCAAAGGCACCCACGAATTCCTGCTCAATGTCATGTGGCCGCTCACCACGTTCACCGCAAACAATGGTGCGACGCGGCTCTATCCCGGCACCCATCGCCGTCCGCCACAAGCGCTCGATGATCTGCCCGCCCCGGTGGTCGCGGCCTGCCAGGCCGGAGCGGCGATCTGCTTCCTCGGGTCCACCGTCCATGGTGGCGGTGCCAACATCACGACAAGACCGCGCCGGGGTATCGTTATCGGTTACAGCCTGGGCTGGCTCAAGCCTTATGAAAACCCGTTCCTCGCCTACCCGCCGGCCGTAGCGCGGCAGTTTCCGCGTCCACTGACCGAACTCCTCGGCTATGTTCAGCATCGGCCCAACCTCGGCAATTTCGAAGGGCAATGCCCGTCGCTGCTGCTCGAGGACACTGTTCCGGCAGCGCTCGGCGCCGTCGATGCGCTGCGCCCCGATCAGGCGAGCGCGCTGGCGGCATTTGCGAGGCATGACGCTTGAGCCCGGCCCATGTCTTCGAGCCGACCTATCGCGCCTTGCGCGAGCGCTTGCTGACGGCCACCTGGCCACCAGGCACGCGACTGGAGAGCGCCCGCCTGGCCGCCCAATTGATGGTCAGCGCCACGCCGGTGCGCGACAGCCTCAACCGCCTCCTTGGCGAAGGGCTGGTCGTGCTACATCCCGGCCTGGGGTTTCTCGTGCCGCGCCTGCTCGAGCAGGATGTGCGCGATCTTCTCACCTGCCAACACCACATAATCCTGCACGCGCTTGAAGACGCAACACCTAGCGGACTGGACCTCAGTGTTGCGGCTGCGGACAACATGGCCGACACGCAACTGACAACGCGTCGGCGCGCGCTGATCACCGATCTTGCGCAGGCCTGCCGCAACCGGGCCTGGGGCGATCTTGCGCAGCAGATCGACGATCGCCTTGCCCCGGTGCTTCATCACGAAGCGGAGGTGCTGGAGGATGTCGCAGCCGAACTGGACAGCCTGGAGGAGACCTGGTCGCGGGCCCGAGACGGTGGCGCGCCATTGGCGTCGCTGATTCCGCTGCTGGGCCGCTTTGCGCAGCGACGCATTGCTGCAGCAAGCGCTCTGCTCGTCCGCCTTGCCGGCTAAGCGCTTGTCAGTCCTGGCACGCTGCGCCATGATGGCGCTGGTTGCCGATCGCTGGCGCGGCAACCTGGGAATGGCTCCCGCCAGACATCATGCACGCCTGACCAAGCGGTCGGGCGGCTGCCGCACCACCGGGAACGGCTTCCCTGCGGTGCCTTGGCAGCACAGTCCTGAACCAAGCGACGTGCCTTCCGGCGCGTTGTTGGGTATGCCGGCACGGAAACGGCCGTGTCTTCATCCTCGGGGCGCCCCGCTCCGACCGAAACCCTGCTTGGCCGCGCCTATCGCGCGGAGCGGCCCGGATTGCTGCGTTTCCTGCGCCGCAAGGTCGATCCGGATCTGGCAACCGACCTGCTCCACGATGTCTTCGTGCGCGCGCTGGGTAGCGCCGACGCGGATCGCCTGGCCAACCCCGCAGCATTCCTGCGCAAGGTTGCGGGCAATCTGCTGATCGACCGGGCCCGCCGCGCAGCGCGCCACCCTGCCCCGCTGGCTCTGGCAGAAACCGAGGAACCCGCCGTTGCACCAGAGCAGGGACTGGCGCTCGAAGCTGCCGAACTGCTCGCCTTGTACGAGGCCGCCGTACAAGCCCTTTCACCACGCACCCGCGAAGTTTTCCTGATGCACCGGGTCGATGGCCAGACTTATCGCGAAATCCATGAAGCGCTTGGCATTTCCGTGGCAACAGTCGAATATCACATGATGAAAGCCCTTGCTGCAATTGCCCGGGCCGTGGAACCGGCGCGATGACCACTGTGCCGCCAACCGGCCCAGAGATCGACCTGATCGAGGAAGAGGCGATCGCCTGGTTCGTGGTGCGCCAGGATACCGAAGGATTCACCCGGCAGGAAGAATTCGAAGGCTGGATTGCGCGCAGCGCCGCCCATGCCTCGAGCTACGCGCGCATCGAGCGCCTGTATCGCGATGCCGCCATCCTGCAGATTTCGGACCGCTATGGTGCTGACCGCCACGAACCGACGATCGCCGTGGCGCAATCCCGGCGCTGGCGCGGGCTGCTCATTGCCGGGCTCGCTGCTGTCGCCGTTGCAAGCCTCGGTTTGCTCCTGCATGCATGGTCCGGGAGCGAGCCGCCATCCTCGCCAGCACAAGTGCTCGCCAGCGACAACGGCGCGATCCGCAGCATCCATCTGGCTGACGGCTCGACCATTACCCTCGATGCGGCCAGCCGCGTGGATGTCCACCTGAGCGGAAGCCAGCGGCGCTTCGCGCTGGTCAACGGTCGTGCGCGTCTCGATCTGGTCAAGGACGGCCGCCCGTTCATCGTTACTGCGGCGAAAGAAGAAATTGCCGGCGACACAGCGCTGCTCGATGTCGAGACCAGCGGCGAAGCAGGGCAGGCCGTGCTGTGGCGTGGCGCAGCCCAGGCCAGGCCCCTCTGGCATGACGCGGCACTGCGGTCCGATGCTGCCCCCCTGCGACCGTCAACCGCACGCGCCCTTGGTCCCCACGCCGGACACCAGGTATCCCCGCGTGATGCGGTCGGCAGCCGCGACTGGCCGAGCGGATGGGCCGAATATCGTGCGCTGCCGCTCGGTACCCTCGTGGAAGTCGTCAACAGCTATGGCCACACCCCGTTGCGGATCGACGATCCCGCTGTCGCCAGCGCGCTTGTCTCCGGCCGCTTCCGCCTGACCGATCCGGATGCCGTGGCACAGCGCCTGGCCGACGTGTTCAATCTCGTGATCACGCGACGCGCAGACGGCATTCATCTCGCTGCACGAAAATAATTTTGCTCGACCCTAAGGTACCACCCGTCGCCGGCGTCGAACCCTGCATCGCACACGCATCAAGCGTGGCCAACGATGAGGGAATGCAACGATGTCGAGACGCCCCGGACTCCAGTCCTTCCTGCTGGCAAGCGCAGCGCTGCTGCTGATCCAGCCTGCCGTGGCTCTCGCAGCCCCGGCGCCGCGCTATAGTTTCGATCTGCCAGCGCAGGATCTGGGCGAGGCGCTGCGCGCGGCCGCCGCGCGCGCCGGCTGGCAAATCTATGCGCCCGCGCAAGCGGTGAATGGCCGTATTGCGCCGCCGCTGCATGGCACGATGTCGCTGCCCGAAGCGGTCGCTACTCTGCTCGCCAGCAGCGGTCTGGTGGCGCACTTTTCCGGCCAGACCGTGACGATCCGGGCCGCGGGCACAGCCGATGCGGCAACCCAGGCCACGAGCGATGCGCCGATCGTGGTGACCGGCACCCGCATTCGTGGCGCGGCGGTGGCCGCACCGGTGATCCAGGTCTCGCGCGCCGATATCGTCGCTGCAGGCCAGACCGATCTGGGCCAGGCGCTGCGCGCGCTGCCGCAGAACTTCGGCGGCGGCCAGAACCCGGGCGTGGGTGCCGGCGCCGGCGGCACCAATGAGAATGTCAACATGGCAAGCAGCGTCAACTTGCGTGGCCTCGGCGCCGATGCCACGCTGACCCTGCTCAACGGCCATCGCCTGCCCTATGATTCCGCTTACGGTGGCGTCGACATATCCGCGATCCCGGTTGCCGCGGTCGAGCGGATCGATGTCGTCGCCGACGGTTCCTCGGCCCTCTACGGCTCGGATGCCGTGGCCGGCGTGGTCAATGTCGTGCTGCGCCCCGACTATGTCGGACTCGCCACGTCGACCCAGATCGGCACGAGCACCCAGGGTGGTGATTTCCAGCAGCAGGCCGATCTGGTCACGGGTGCGCGGTGGGCCTCCGGCGGCATGATGCTCGCCTATGATTTTGCTCACAATTCGGCGATTGTGGCACGCCAGCGTGACTTTGCCGGGACCTTGTCAGCAGACAACACGCTCTACGGTGAACAACGGCGCCACGCTGTGACTGCCACGTTGCACCAGGATCTCGCGCCAGGGCTGACGCTGCGCCTCGACGGGTCTTACAGCACGCGCGCCTCGCAGACCGCCGGCGGCACCGATGCCTCGCGCATCCTCTACCGGCCGCGCGTGACGATGCTGTCGCTCGCCCCCGAGTTGACCGCCGCACTGGGTCGTGACTGGACCGCGCGTATCCTCGGCACCTGGGGCCAGGACCATACCCGGCTCAGCTCGGACTTCGATATCACCAGCAGCAATCCCTCGATCAACAGCGGGTGCGTCTGCAACCGCGCCTGGTCGGCCGAAACCAATGTCGAGGGTCCGCTGTTCCGGACCCCCGGCGGCACCGCGCGTCTGGCGCTGGGCGGCGGCGTGCGGCGCAATGGCTTTGCCTATTCAGTCGTGAGCAATGGCGTGACAACGCAGGATTACAATGTCGCCCGCTCGAGCCGCTATGCCTTCGGTGAACTGAACCTGCCTATCATTGCTCCGGGCAACGCCGTCCCCGGCGTCACGCGTCTCAACCTTTCGGCGGCACTGCGGTACGAAGATTATCCTGGCATGGCGCGCATGACGACGCCGCGCCTGGGCCTGATCTATGCGCCGGCTCGCGCCATCACCATCAAGGCCTCATGGGGGCGCTCGTTCAAGGCGCCCACGCTCTACCAGCAATACATGGGCTACCAGACCTATCTGCTGCCCGGCAACTGGTATGGTTTGCCGAGCGGCAACCTGCTGCTGGTCAGCGGCGGCAATACCCATCTCACCCCCGAGCGGGCACGGACCTGGCAAGCTGGAGTCACGGTCGAGCCGGCAGCCGTGCCGGGCCTGCGCGTCGAAGCCAGCTATTTCGATGTCCAGTACCGCGACCGGGTTGCCGAACCTTTTCCCGGCAGCATTGCCAATGCGTTGAGCAATCCCGGCAACGCCGGGCTGGTCACCTTTTCGCCCTCCGCACCAGCATTGACCACGCTGGTCGCTGGCTCGCGGCCCGCCCTGGTCAACTACACCGGTGCGGCGTTCGATCCTGCGGGCGTCGCGGTGCTGGTCGACGATCGCTACGTCAATATCGCGCGCCAGGCCATCCGCGGGATCGACTTGCGCGCGACCTGGAAAAAGCCGCTGGACGATCGGCGCACATTGGCTTTCGACCTCGCCGGGGCCTGGCTGGACAGCGACCAGATCCTTTCGGCCGGTCAGCCGCAGACCCGCCTTGCCGGCGTGATTTTCCAGCCCGCCAATCTGCGGGCACGCGGCGGCGTCAGCTATGAAGACACGCGGTTCAGCGGCGCCGTGCATGTCAATTACATCGGTGCCCTGCGCGACCAACGCTTTGCCACGCCCGCGCGCTTGTCGCCGCAGGCCACGGCCGATCTTGCGTTGCGTTATACGCTACTGCCAGCCCGCCGGTCGGGCGAGGATCCGGGCCTGGTCGTGTCGCTGACGGTCAACAACCTATTCGACACGCAGCCGCCAGCGATCGGTCAGACCGGACCGACCGACACCCCATTCGATTCGACCAATTACTCAGCCATCGGTCGCTTCATCGCGCTTGGCCTGGCGAGGCGCTGGTAATGGCCCTCGCGCTTGCCCTCCTCCTGGCCGAAGCCACCATTGCCTGGCCCGTCAGTCCAGCGCCGGTAGCCGATCGCTGCGATCCGCCAGCCGCCCCGGCTTCGGCTGCGCCGGCATCGCGTCTGGTCACGGCCCAGGATCTGGCCCGGCTGATCGATATCGGACGATCCGATCCCTATGATGCGCCGCCGCCGTTCGGCCTGTCACCGGATGGCAAGACTATCGCAGTGATCTTGCGCCAAGCTGATCCGGCCCACAACGCCTATTGCCAGCGCCTGGTACTGGTACCCGCCGTGCCGTCGGATGGATCGCCGGCGGCACCCAGAGAAATCGACCGTGGCGGCACATTCATCCGGGCGACCTACCCGTTGCGCACGTTTCCGGCGCTGCGGGCCGGCTATGGCCAGGTGATCACGCCGCACTGGTCGCCCGATGGCCGGACGATTGCCTATATCAAGCAGACTGCCGGGCCACCCCAGGCCTGGCTGGTGCCCCGCGACGGTGGCCCGGCGCGGGCGCTGACCGCGCTGCCCGACGCGGTCGAGAACCTCGCCTGGAACGCCGAGGGCACGGCCCTGATCATCGCGACCCGCCCTGCCCTGCGTCAGCAGAGCGAAGCAATCGCCGCGACAGCGGGCGAAGGCTATCTCTACGACGATCGCTTTGCGCCCGAACTGGCCGACCATCCCATTCCCTCGGCACCGATGCCCCTGGTCTTCAGCCGTGTCGACATCGCCAGCGGCACGATCCAGCCGGCAACGTCGGCCGAACGGGCAATCCTGGTGCCGCCCCCTGCACCAGGCCAACCCTCACAGGCCAGCGGCGCGACGCCCAGTGCCGATGGGCGCTGGGCCTGGATCGAGCCGGTCCATCCCGCATGGGTGGTCAACGCGCGCCAGGTGGTGATCGAAGTGCCGGCACGACGGGGGCCGCCGCGCCGATGGCTGTGCCCCGAGGCACTGTGCGAGGGCACTATGCATCTCTGGTGGTCGCGCGACGGCGCCACGCTCTACCTCCTGCAGCGCACCGGCTGGGGCCGCAGCCAGACCCGACTGCTGCGCTGGCACAGCGGCGCGCCGCGCCCGGAAGCCGTGCTCACCACCGACGACGTGCTGGTCGGGTGCGTCCCCAGACCCGATGCGCTGTACTGCGCGCGGGAAAGCAGCGCGCATCCACGCGTGCTGGTGCGTATCGACTGGCGCAGCGGGGCATCGCGTACCGTGTTCGATCCCAATCCGCAATGGGCCCAGTTCCGGCTCGGCACGATCCAGCGGCTCAAGGTGCGCAATGCCTACGGCGTCGAAAGCCATGCCGACCTCGTCTTGCCGCCCGACCATCGCCCCGGCGAGCACCATCCCCTGGTCGTCGTGCAATATCTCAGCGAAGGCTTCCTGCGCGGTGGCACCGGCGACGAAAATCCGATCCAGCCGCTGGCCGCACGCGGGTTCGCGGTGCTCAGCTTTGCGCGTCCCGGCGCAGTGCCGAGCGTGCGCGACGCGCCCGATGAAACCGAACTGATGCGCCGTGAGCACGTCGACTGGCTCGATCGCCGCAGCGTCCAGTCGGCGCTGGAAGAAGCGCTCCGCCAGGCCGTGGCCACCGGCACGGTCGATCCCGCGCGCATGGGCATTACCGGGATGAGCGAAGGCACGTCGATGACACAGTGGGCGCTGCTCAACAGCAAGCTGTTCAAGGCCGCCGAACTGGGCGTGTGCTGCGAAGGCCCGACGATCTACCCGCTGGTCGCTGGGCCGGTGTTCGAGCGGCTCGGGCGCCAGCTGGGCACGGCCTGGTTCGAGCCCCAATCGGCGCAAGTGTGGAAGCCGATGGACCTTGCCGCCAACGCCGAGCGGATCACGGCGCCGATTCTGATCCAATCGGACGACAGCGAATATACCAACGCGCTCGATGTCGTCGCGCAGTTCCGCCTGCACGGCAAACCGATCGAAATGTGGGTCATGCCCGGCGAACCGCATTTCAAGTGGCAACCGGCGCATCGCCTGGCGATGTACGAACGCACGATGGACTGGTTCAGCTTCTGGTTGCAGCGCCAGCGCGATTGCGACCCGAACAAGGCCACACAGTACCAGCGCTGGCTGGCCATGCCTGGCGCTCCCCGCAAAGACGAGGTCACCTGCCTCCCATCACGACCATGAGCGTGCCCAGGCCTCGGCTTCGACCAGATCGAGCAAGCGATAGATCCGGTCGTCGTCCGCCTGGGGATCGAGCGCAAGGGCCGCATTGATGGCGGCAAGGTCGAGCAGCCCCTGCCCGGCCAGCAGGCCATCGTGCAGCATCGCCCGCAACCGGACGCGGCCCCGCGCGAAGACCGCGCGCATGACCGTATCCGGTCCGGCCTTGGCGACCCGCCCGGTGATCGCGGCCGGCAGCTCAGCGGCGAACGCCGCACGCGCCGGCGCGCGATTGATGCCGCCCTGACACCAGACCCAGGTCGGAATGCCCAGGCAGGTCTCGACCAGCGGCTGGCTGAACAAGGGCGAAAAGCGCAAGGGATCGTCCAGGCCATGGACGTGATGCTGGGCCGCCTCGATCAAGCGCAAGTGCGCCCGCGCCCCTGTCGCCGTCATCGGCACCTGCGCCTCCCAGTCCGTCAGCGGCAGCGAGGGGGCAGTCTCGCCCGGGCCAGCCAGAAGACCAAGGTTCGGTGCGCATCTCGCATAGCGCTGGCGCCGCCACCATTGCCGCAGAATGGCGCGCACCAGGGTCGGGGCGTCGGCGCCGGTCAGTCGGCACAGGTCGACAAAGACCTCTGCCAACTGGCGCGACGGCCCCAGTGTGCGCCACGCATCAAGAAACGGCGCTGCCGAGTGGAGGAAGCAGAACACATTGTCACCGCCATTGCCGTCGAACACGCGCGCCGCGCCGACTGCGGCACAGGCTTCCCCGAGCTGACGCCGCAACTCACCGACGAACATCTTGCCCACGGGCCGCGCACTGTGCGCAAAACTTGCCGCACCCGGATCGATCGCGGCGATTTCGTAGTGCGCCGCACGCCACGAGACGTCCAGTCGCGCTGCAAGACGGGCGACATAGGCGGTTTCGTCGCCGCTGGGATCGGGTGTGGAGACGGTCGCACAGGAGAACGGCCGCTGTTCGACAGCCAGGGCCGCGCAGACCAGCGAGGAATCGACGCCACCGGACGCCGCGACGACAACCTGCCCGAAATGTCCCGACCAGGCGCGCATGACCATGCGCGCACAGTCCCGCACACGCTGCGCTGCGACCGCCAGCGTGACGTCGCCCGATGCCGGCACATGGAGCGCCGGTTGCCAGATTGCCACCTGATGCGCTCCCTGCTCGAGGGGGTAGAGCACGCCGGGCGACAGTTCGTCGACACCAACCAAGCATGTCGCACGCTGCCGGCGCTCGGGATCCTGCAGAAACTGCCGCACGTGAGGCCAGGAGACACTCATCGCCATGCCCGCCTGCGCGAACAATGCTGGGGCCGTTGCCAGCAGACAGCGACCAGCGTCGATACGCCGATAGAGCGGCAGCAGGCCGGAAGGATCGCGCAGGATCGCCACCGACTCACTTCGCGGATCGACCAGGACAGCGAACCAGGCGCCCCAGGTGTGGCGCACCAACCAGTGCGCCACGGCCGATCGGTCGGCCAGGGCCGGAGCGCCGGCCAGGGGGTCCACCAAGACATTGCCGTCCCGATCGAAACTGCACCCCACCAGCCAGCCCCAGGCTCCCAGGGAACGGACGGACCAGCCCTCCCCCAGCCATAGGCCGCTGCGTGCCGCGCGCAGGTCGCGCAACTGGCGCAGCGGGACAAGCCCCTCGCCAAGCCCGCCGTGCAGCTGTAAGGCCAGTGCTGCGTCGAGGGGCTTCACTGCGCCAGAATCGGGGTGAAGCATGCCACGGCCTCAGGCGTGTCGTTGAGCACCATGCGTCCGGCCTGGACCCAGCAATGGGCGGCAAAAGGGCCCTGCCGGACACCCAGCACGGCATGGGCGCGCCAGCCGCGCCGGGCGAGCAGGTCGACCAGCGCGAGGGAACGCGGCAGGCAGCGATCGGCCGCCGTTCGCAAAAAGCAGGCAAACTGAAACCCGCGGACCAGCCGCCCGGCGGCATCATCGATGCCGATCGGGCGTGGTGTCGCCTTCACCGTCAAGACCGCGAGTTCATCGCAGAGCGGAGCGAGACCGCGGCGCGCCAGAGCCCGCTCGTAGCTCCGTTGCTGGCGCAACGCCCGGGCGGTCTCTGCCAACGGCAACCCGCCATGGTTCAAGGCGTCACAGGCCTGATCGGGCAAGGTCCAGCGGCAGGGTTCCAACACCAGCGGCTTATCAGCGACGCCAGCCAGATCGCCAAGGCCCGCAGCCTGCAGCGCGATGCGATCGACCATTCCTGATGCGACAAGCGCACAAAATGCCTTGGCCTGGTGATCGGGAAGTCGAAAATAGCGGCCGCTGACGAGATCGAGAAATATGGGGTCGTCGCCGACAAGGCAGAAGTGCAGGCCCGGCCGCAAGAGTGATGGTGCCATTGCACGATCCTCCGGGCATGAGGGCGCGAGCCGGTCAGGTTCCGGCCCGCGCCCAAGTGGGAGGATCAGTCTTCGACGATGCCGAGCGCGAAGCTCTGCTGGCCGATGCTGGCATCCTGCCGGGCCACCGCTTGGCCGCGGGTCACGGTGGCGACATCGCCGAGGTCGATCAGGGCGGTGTCGGTCTGGTCACGGTCATTCATGGTTCAGTCCTTTCCGGTTGGTGCGACTCCTTGTGTCGCCCGGACAGGATGCGAGGCCCAACCTCGCATAACCATTTTATAATCGATTTATTTTCAGTCAGAAGCGCGCCGCGAAAGCTGGCCATTCACAGAGCATGAATGACGGAACCGACACGTCGGCCCCCCGGCGCGACCTAGCGCGCCGGGACCATGTTAGTTAACGCGGGCATTTGATGAATTTGCCCTTGGCATCCCTGCACGGCTTCTTGGGGGCTGGCTTGGCAGCCGGACACTTGACGAAGCGCCCCTTGGCGTCCTTGCAGGGGGCTGCGTAGGCAGTGAGCGGCGTAGCAGCCATAGCCATGGCTGCGGTCAAAGCGATTGCAAGCTTGCGCATGAAGACACTCCTAGTTTGCACCCCAAATGCGATAGATACTCGATTTTGGCAGGACCGCGAGCTTGCAAATGTCAACAAGGGTCAAAACCGCGTCCAGCAGATGCCTGCGACCGAAATTGCGGCCATGACCCTTGGCGTCGCTGCAAAACTGCTGGTCTCGCAACACGAAGTCGGCCGCGCACCAAGGTTTAGATTGGCGCGCCCTGCGCCACGCAGCCCTGGAAGAGGGCGGAATTACCTTTAGATTGCAGATCGGTCGAATTCAGCACGTTTTCGCGCTCAAGGTCCACGATCACGATATTCGCCTCAAATCCAGGCAGCAGCCCGCCGTTGCGCGAAAGGAGCGCTTTCTCGTGCCGTCATTTCGGTCCGCGCTCGGATCAGGATGAGCTTATCAGCCTGGCAAAAAAGACGGCAACATCTCCAATCTCGCTGCCGTACGACGAAGCGGCAAGACAGCCGGGCGGTGGAAGAGCGTTCTTGGGACGTCTTGTCGGCACCTTTAGCATCACGCCTGGACATGCGCGCCGACCACCCGGCTGATTATCGACTATACGGCAAGCGACCGCGCGCACGATACCAGACCTTTGCGATTTTGCCGTGCGAATTGAACGGCTTGTCTTTTCGCCGATCCGCGACCCTCGTGGGCATGCCCTGTCTATACCAAGAACAGGGGAGCCCCCCTCCTCGCCCGGGGAATGGCTGCGCACGATAGCGATGACCATGCTGCGTCTCCGAGACAAGGAGCGCCACAATGGTCGTGCCCGATCCAGCCTGTGACTTTGCCAGCTATGCCCAGGAATTCCTGCGCAGGAACGAAGCCTATCGCGCGGCCTGGCTGGGCATGCAGCGCCACAATCGCGCGCGAAGAAGGGGGTGGGCCCAAGCATGGGGCCTGGCGTTTTCCGTTCAATCCCGATGCTACAGTCCACGCCATGCCGGCACTCTGGCAACCGACATGGCATCCCGCCACACTGGTCCTGGTCGCGGCGCCGCCCGGCACGCCCGGCCTGTCACGCGCTGCGCTCAGCGCCAGCCTTTATGCTGCATCGCCAGCGCCGACCAGTTGGCCCCATCATATGGCCGTACGCGCCGGCAATGGCTGGTTGCGCTTACTTTTGCCGGAAAGCGACGATTGGCTGCACTTGACATGCTTTGCCACGCCCGATCGCCATTGGCGACTGCGCCGCTGCGCACTGGGACGCCTCCACAACCTGCTCAATGACGGACGCACTGCTGGCTGGGATACGATTGACAGGCCTAGCGCGTACCAGCGTCATCGCCTCGATCTGTTGCTGCGCCTGCTCGATGCCCGCCGGGCGCAGCCCGCCACCAGCATGCGCGAGCTCGCCGAAGCCGTGGTATTCCCCGGTGGGCGCTTCGATCGCGCGATTGACTGGACAACGAGCGCGGAGCGTCGTCAGGTTCATCGCTTGCTGAGCACCGCCGAAGCCCTGGTTGCCGGCGGCTATCGGCAGCTGTTGCATGCCACATCCAACAAGGGCTGAGGCGCAATGTCTCCAGTGGCTTGCCAGGGGCAACGATACTCGTCGGCAAAGATCCAATCCGTTTTGGCAATTGGGCATGGCGCCGCCGCCGGTACGCCTGACGTTGCACAAGCGTCAGGCACAGATGATACCATTGTCCGTTGGCAATGGCAGCCAGGACCCGGCGCCTCACGGCGTCGCTCCGCTGGCCTCGAACACGAGATCACGCGTCACCAGGACGCGCACCGGATAGCCGGGGCGGATCGTCAAGGTGGGCGGCACGTCGAGCGCCCGCGCCACGATCTGCGTGCCGGCGCGGTTGACGCTGTCCTGTCCGCCCTGGCGCAGAGCGCGGACCAGCGCATTGTCGCTATCGCTGCCCCATTCTGCCCCGACTGCGAGGAGCGTCGAGACCGCAGCCGCGCGCATGATGCCACCCCAGTGAAAATCCGTGCGATCCTCAAGGCCGGCCTGCCCGGCCGGATCCGTGCCGGGCAACCGGGCAAGGTCGAGCGAGCGACCATCGGGCAGGATCAGGCGCGTCCAGACCAGCAAGGCGCGGCGCTGTCCGGCTGCAATGGCGGCGTCGTATTCGCCGATCAGACGCGCGCCTTGCGGAACGAGCAGTTGCGTGCCGGACAGGCTGTCATAAACGTTCTGAGTCACTTGCGCGGTGATCTGGCCGGGCAGGTCGGAGCGCAGCCCGGTGATCAGCGCAGCCGGAATGACACTGCCGGCCTGCAGCACCGCCTGGCCACCCGGCGGCACGAGGCGCGCGGCCGAGATGGTCGACGCCGAGCCCGGGCGATCCAGGAAGGCCTGGCGCGCGTCCGTCACCGATGGCGGCGCGGAACCCGGCTGAGCGGCAGGGAGTATCACACCGGCAGCGGGTTGGCTGCTGACGCCACCCGTCTCTGCCAAGTTGTCGCCGTGATGGACCGCTTCGCTGGCAAACAGGCGGCTCTGGCGCGCGGCATCACGCTCGGCCTGGCGGCGCTGCCGTGCCGCGGCAAGGCTATCACCGCTCGGTCCAGCCGGCGGTGCGGCTGGCCCGCTTCCCTGCTTTTCCGCCATGGGCTGCTCATGGGGCCTGGTCGAACCGCTGGGCGGGTCCGACTGGTCACCAGCTTGCGCCTGATCACCGGGCAGGACGGAAGCAAGCCGGGGAACTTCGGTGTAATCGCGCGGTGCCTTGGCCAACACATTGCCAGGCTGGGCAGACGCGACCGGTGGCGTGTCCGCCTCTGACGATGCACGCCCACCTTGCAGCCCGAAGGCAAAAGCCAGAGCAACAAGAGCGGCGCCCGTCGCCGTCAGAGCGAGGACTGCCTTGGACGACAGGCGCTCGACGACAGGCCAAGCGGGACGCAGGCGGACCATGGCTGCGGCCGCCGCTTGTATGCCACCGCGCCGATCATGGGGCGCGGCGCCGTCGGACGCCTGCTGGTTCTGTGCAGCGGGGCTTTCGCCATCGGGTTCGCCGGCGGACTCGCCGTCGGGCCCCGTGGCGCCATGATCTGCAACAGCGCGTTGCGATCGCTTCCGAGCGGTCATGACCGTGCCTTCCTGGCAAGAGCGGTGATCGTCACGCGCTGCGCCGATTTGCGGTCGCCCAACCGCATTTCGGCGCGATCGAACAGGCGATCGACCACCAGAAAACGACCAGCCACGCGGTAATTGACCAGTTCGACTTGGTCCCCAGCCCCAGTGACAAACAGCGGCGGCATGTCGCCCGCGGCAATGTCTGCAGGGAAGGCGATGTAGACCCGGTGGCCATCGTCGAAGACCCGATCAGGCCGCCAGCGCGGCTTATCCCCGCCGATCCTGTAGCGGAAATCGAGTGCATCCGGATCGATACCCGCTGCAATGGGTGTGGACTGCTGCGCGGCCTGGGCACGGGCGCGCAGGGCAACGAGCTCGTCCTCGGGATAAGTCCACGACACCGCAGCGAGCCAGCTCGAGGGTGTCGCGCGCAACTCGAGATAATAGGTGCGCCGATCGGTATTGATGACCAGGTTTGTGGTGATGTCGTTGCGGGTTGGCTTGATCAGAATGTGCACCCGTTGGGCTACCCCGGCGCCACTGGTGGTATCGCCGATGAGCCAGCGCACCGTGTCGCCGGCCGCGACTGGCCCACTGCCCACCAGGTGCTCGCCATCCTGCAGGGCAATATCGGTCACATGGCCGGGGCTGGCATAGACCTGGTACAGCGCACCGGTCGCAAATGCATAGCGCTGGATAGCATTGGCAAAACCCTGCGGGTCGGGCTCGACGCGCGCCGCGCCAGTGGCCGCGGCCACGCGCACGGATGCTGCCGACTGCGCCGCAACGCCATGATGGGCTGCGGCAACACGCGCTGCTTGGCTCGCGGCGCCAAGCGGCGCAATGGCCAGTAGCGACACCAAAGGCGTGATCATAGAGCGGCGCAGACGCGCGCAAAGGGCAGACCAGGCAAAGTCAGGCAGACAGGTCATGGCGTAAGCTCCCTCGACCAGTTGATAGCGGTGATGAACAGCCCGAGCGGGTTCTTGCGCAGCGCATCGGCCGAACGCGGCGCCTGGAGCGTGATGGTCAGGATCGCGCTCCATTGCTCGGTATCGGCCAGGCCGCCATCGCGATAATGGCGCTCGCGCCAGGCGACGCGAAAGCTGTCGGGTGAAGCGCGCAGCACGCTGGTCACGTCGACCGCGACCTGCTCCTTGCCGATCCGCGCGAAGGGATCGTTGCTGCGCGCATCGGCGCCAAGCGCCTGCCCGCCGCTGTCGCTCACGAAATCATAGGCCCGCAGCCAGTTCTGCCGAACAACCACCGGGTCGGCCGGGAGGCTGCGCACATCCTCGATGAAACGGGCAAGCTGGTAGGCAATCTGGGGATCGGTCGGCCGGTACCCGGCCTGAGCGGGCGCCACCGCGCGGACTTCGCCGAGCCGGTCCACTTCGACAACCCATGGCACGATCGTGCCGCGGACACCTTGCCAGACAAGACCCGCAGCAAGCAGACCGGACAGGCCAAGCGCGGCCAGACAGGCGTAGCGCCAGTTGCGCGCCTGCACGCGGGCCGAGCCGAGACGTTCGTCCCAGACCTGCGCGGCGCGCTGGTAGGGCGTGACCGGCTCTGGGGTCATGGCATAGCGGATCGAGGAACGCCGAAACATGGATCAATCCTCCTTCTGCGAAGTGTCGATGCTGGTACCGGCGCCCTGGCTGTCGCCGCTGCGCAGCGTGTGGGCGGCCATCATCGCGCCCTGCCCCAGCGCCTGGCGTCGGCGCAGCGCGCGCGCCCAGGCCGGTGGACTGGCCGGTTCGGCAGATGCGCCCGCGCCCTTGGCCAGAGCAGGTTCACTCCGCCCACCCTCGCCTGATCCGACGCCGGCCTTGCGCAGCGGTGCCGTGGCCCCGCGCGCAGCCGTGCTGCCAATCTGGCCAAGCCCGTGTGCGACGCCAGAAAGCCCGGCATGCCCAGCCGCGCCTTCGCGGTAGGCGGTCCCGGCCGCGCTGACGCCGCGCAGCGTGCCCATGGTCGCGGCGGCTGCCGCGCCGCCGGCAAGGCCAACGGCAGCAGCGCCACCCGCAGCAAGCCCGCCGGCACCTAGCACAGTGGCTGCCGCCGCACCGGCGCCGAGCTGCGGGCCACCCGACACCAGCCCACTGGCAATGCCTGGGCCGAAGACCGCGAGCGCCAGGAGCGTCAGGCTGGCCAACACCAGCGTCATCGCGTCCTCGAGCGTTGGCGTGCCCGAGATGGCGGCGGTAAACTCACCGAAGATCGTCGAGCCGATCCCGACGATGACGGCCATGACCAGGACCTTGATCCCGGAAGCCACGACGTTGCCGAGCACGCGTTCCGCCAGGAATGCAGTCTTGCCGAACAGCCCGAACGGCACGAGCACGAAGCCGGCCAGTGTGCTGAGCTTGAATTCGACAAGCGTCACGAACAGCTGGATGGCGAGGACGAAGAAAGCGAGCACTACCAAGACCCAGCAACCGAGCAGGACGACGATCTGCACAAAGTTCTCGAAGAAGCTGACATAGCCCATGAGGTCGGAAATCGCCTGGAGCAGCGGGCGGCCGGCATCGAGCCCGACCTGGGCGATGCGGCCGGGCTGGAGCAGTTGCGCGGTGGTCGTGGCCGTGCCGCTGGCCTTGAGGCCCAGTCCGGCAAAGCTGGAGAAGACCACGCTGGCGAGATGGTTCCAATTGCCGATGAGCCAGGCAAACATGCCGACAAACAAGGTCTTGCGCACCAGACGGGCGAGAATATCTTCGTGCTCGCCCCAGGCCCAGAACAGCGCGGCGAGCGTGATGTCGATCGCGACCAGCGTGCTGGCGATAAAGGCTACATCGCCATGGAGCAGGCCAAAACCGCTGTCGATATAGCGCGAGAAGACCGCGAGAAAGCGGTCGATGATGCCGGTGCCGTTCATGTCACCAGGGCTCCTTCACGTGCGACGGGGCGGCAGCCGGTCCTGCCCCGGCGGATTGGCGCGTGGGCAGACCAAAAAAGCGGCGACGGCTTGCGTCCCACAACGCCGCGCAGGATGCCATGGCCGGATCGTTCGGCGCGATCGTGGTACAACGCCGCTCAGATGGATCACCAAGCGGAGGCGCTACGACAACGGGTCGCGGATCGGGCAAAGCGCCCGGTTCGTCGTTGTGCGGTCCCGGCAAAAGTGCCGCAATCAGCGCCATCACCGCGGCGAGGCCGAGCAAACCGAGCAGCAGGATGCGATGGATACGGGGGTGCGCCATGGCCGTTACTCGTGAAACAGCGTGACTGGCTCAGCGACATAGCCGTGGCCGGGAGCCAGGAAGCGACGCAACTGCTCACGCGCCTGGGCCTTGGCTGCAGCTGCCGCCGCCGCGTCGAGAGTCTGGGCACGCCCCTGGGCAACCAGCGTAGCTGCAAGGTCGGCAAGCTGCTGCGATTGCACCGCCAGGATCTGGTTGCCCGCTTCGATCGCCTGCAGCGCGCCTGTGGCATCGTGACTCGCCTGCATCAGACTGGTCAGCGACTGACGCGTCGTATCGAGATGGCCGACCGTCAGGGCCTGAGTCTTGAGCGCATCCTCGAATGCCGCGACACTGTCCTGCCAGCGGCTTTGCGCACCGCTGACGAGCGCCTGGTCAGACGCCGACAGGTCGATCGCGCGATAGCGGGCGGAAAAGCCCGACTGAACCGTATCGACATTGTAGCTCAGCCGCTGCGCCTGGCGGAGCAGTTGCCGGGTCTGGTCGAGCTGCTGCTGGATCGGCGCGACCAACGACAGTGGCAGGCTGGTGAGATTGCGCGCCTCGTTGAGCAGCGACTGGGTCTGGTTCTCGATCTGGCGCAACTGGTTGTTGACCTGCTGCAAGGCGCGCGCGGCCGTGAGCACGTTCTGCGCGTAGTTGGACGGGTCATAGACAATGCCGCTGAACTGGGCCTGGGCTGGCCCAGGCAAGACGGCCAGCAGACTGGCTCCCAGCCATGCGGTGACAGCGCGCAGCGCGCGCCCCAGATGAACACTCATCGCAGCAGGTTCTCCGCAGCAGGTGGCAGAATTTCAGGGAGCAGTTCGGCTGCCCAGTCGAGGCCGCGGGCGCGCAGCCAGGCGAGCGCAAAAGGCGTGCCTGCCCCGGCCTCGGCCAATGCGGTGATCGCCTGCTGATCGCGCGGCCCCCCGGCTGCGGCAAAGGCCAGGGCAATCTCACCCAGCCCGAGTTCGAACAGGCGGTTGCCGCTCCGCGACTGGCAGTAGTAGTCGCGCTTGGGCGTGGCTTCGCTGAGGATCGCGATCTGGCGATCGTTGAGGCCGAAACGGCGGTAGAGCCCGAGGATCTGGGGCTCGCGGGCCCGGGCATTGGGCAGGAACAGCCGCGTCGGGCAGCTTTCGATAATGGCCGGCGCGATGGTCGATCCGGCGATATCGGCGAGGCTCTGCGTGGCAAAGACCACGCAGGCATTCTTCTTGCGCAAGGTCTTGAGCCAGGCGCGCAGCTGGGCGGCAAAGGCCGGACTGTCGAGTGCCAGCCAGCCTTCGTCGATGATGATCAGCGTCGGCGCACCGTCGAGCCGGCGATCGATGCAGTGGAAGAGATAGGCCAGAACCACCGGTGCTGCCGCCGAACCGGCGAGCCCCTCGGTCTCGAAAGACTGGAACGTCGCTTCGCCAAGGTCTTCGTGCTCGCCATCGAGCAGGGAGCCAAACGCCCCGCCCAGGCACCAGGGCGCGAGCGCCTGCTTGAGGTCCTGGCGCTGGAGCAGAATAGTGAGCCCGGTGAGCGTGCGTTCGACCGGCGGGGCCGAGGCCAGCGAGACCAGCGCGCTCCAGACATGGGCCTTGATGGCAGGATCGACGACAATGCCTTCGCCGCCGAGGATGGCCAGCAGCCAATCGAGCGCCCAGGCCCGTTCGGCTGCATCGTCGATCCGCGCCAGCGGCTGCAGCGCGAGGCCAAGACGCTCGGGAGGCTCCATGCTTTTGGTGCTGGCCGGGGCTTGGCCCACGATGGTCTGGCCCAGGTCCTGCCAGGTGCCGCCACACGCCAGGGTGGTTGCACGGATCGCTCCGCCAAAATCGAACGCAAAGATCCGCGCCTCGGGATAACGGCGAAATTGCAGGGCCATAAACGCCAGCAGCACCGACTTGCCCGCACCGGTCGGGCCGATCACCAGGCAATGGCCGACATCGCCGACATGGAGCGCGAAGCGGAATGGCGTCGTGCCCTCGGTCCGGGCATGGAACAGTGGCGGAGCGTGCCAGTGCGGATCTTCGTCGGGCCCGGCCCAGACCGCCGACAACGGGATCATGTGGGCGAGATTGAGCGTCGAGACCGGCGGCTGGCGGACATTGGCATAGACTTGGCCGGGCAGCGTGCCGAGCCACGCCTCTAGCGCATTCATTGTCTCGCTGATCACGGTGAAATCGCGGCCCTGCAGCACTTTCTCGACCTGCCGCAGCTTCTCGGTGGCCAGGGTCGGATCCTCGTCCCACACAGTGACCGTCGCTGTGACATAGGCGGCGCCGGCATGATCGGCTCCGAGTTCCTGTAGCGCCAGGTCGGCATCGAGCGCCTTGTTGGCAGCATCGTTATCGACCAGGACAGCCGCTTCGTTGGTCATGACTTCCTTGATGATCGCGCCCAGCGACTTGCGCTTGGCAAACCACTGGCGGCGAATGCGGGTGAGCAGGCGCGTCGCATCAGTCTTGTCGAGCATGATCGCGCGGGTCACCCAGCGGTAGGCAAACGCCAGGCGATTGAGCTCGTCGAGAATGCCGGGAAAGGTCGCCGACGGAAATCCGATTACGCTCAATGAACGCAAGTGCGCTGCGCCCAGGCGCGGCGCGAGGCCACCGACCAGCGGCTCGTCGGCGAGCAGCGCGTCGAGATAGACCGGGATCTCGGGGACGCGGACGGCGTGGCGACGAGTCGAAACGCAGGCATGGAGGTAGCGCAGCGTTGCCGCATCATCGAGCCAGGCGACTTCGGGGAGGAACCCCTCGACCAGACGCAGCAGGCGCTCAGTGCGATCAGCAAAACCCTGCAGCCAGTCACCGGCATTGCCGCTTTGCCCTACGCGGCCTTCGAACAGCCAGCTTTCAGCGCGCGCGGCGTCCTCGGCCGGCGGCAGCCAGGTGAGCGTCAGGTAATAGCGGCTTTCAAAATGGGCGCCATGCTCGGCAAACTGGGCCGCTCGCTCGCGCTCGACCAGCGCGGAGACGGGATCGGGAAAGGCATCGTCGGGATAGCCACGCGCCGGATCGCGGGCAGCCTCGACAAAGATCGCCCAGCCCGACCCGAGGCGGCGCAGCGCGGCATTGAGCCGGGCCGTGACGGCGACAAGTTCGGCCGGGGTGGCAGAATCGAGATCGGGACCGCGGAAGCGCGCTGTGCGCTGGAAACTGCCGTCCTTGTTGAGCACGATACCGGGCGCGACCAGCGCGGCCCAGGGCAGGAAGTCGGCAAGGCGGCTGGCACCCGAGCGATATTCGCGCAGCGACATCATGACACCCTCACACCGCAAAATAGGCCGGGAAGCGCAGATGGCGCCGCGCGACGTCCACGAATTGGGGATCGCGGCGTCCAGCCCAAACGCCAAGCCCATGGCCCACCGCCAGCAGGGCCAGACCGACCAGCCACAGCCGCAAGCCCAGCCCGACCGCACCGGCCAGCGTGGCATTGACGATCGCCAGGCCACGCGGTGCGCCGGCGAGCAGGATCGGTTCGACCAGGGCGCGGTGCACCGGCACGGCAAAGCCTGGCACGATGGCGGGATCGAGACCGTCCTCGCTCACAGCACGGCCCCGCCGCCAAACGAGAAGAACGAGAGGAAGAAGGACGAGGAGGCGAACGCAATTGAGAGGCCGAAGACGATCTGGATCAGACGCCGGAAGCCGCCCGAGGTATCGCCGAATGCCAGCGAGAGCCCGGCAGCGATGATGATGATCACGGCAATGATCTTGGCAACCGGCCCCTGGATCGATTCCAGGATCGACTGCAGCGGCGCCTCCCAGGGCATCGAGGCACCTGAAGCATGAGCCGTGCCCGCCGATACCGTCAACACGGCAGGGAGGAGCAGCGGAACGAGGCAGCGCCGGCGGAAAAGATGGCAACGCGCATTCATAGCAGGGTTCCTTCAGGTAGGATGGAAGGGGCATGCCCCGCGGACGCAGCGAGCGGGGCGAACTGGTAATCGCCGTTGGCAGCAAGGCCAGTGACTGCGACGAGGTCGGCAAGGTGGCGGGCCGGCCCGTCGCGAACGAGCACCGCGATGACATCGATGGTTTCGGCAATCAGGGCGCGCGGCACCGTCACGACGCGTTCCTGGATGAGCTGTTCGAGGCGGCGCAAAGCCGCGAGCGCGGATCCGGCATGGATCGTGCTGATGCCACCGGGATGACCGGTGCCCCAGGCCTTGACGAGATCGAGCGCTTCGCCGCCGCGCACTTCGCCGATGGGAATGCGATCTGGCCGCAGCCGTAGCGCCGAACGGACCAATTCGGACAGCGTGGCGATACCATCGCCCGTGCGCAGGGCGACGAGATTGGGCGCGGTGCACTGCAGCTCGCGGGTGTCCTCGATCAACACGACCCGGTCGGGCGAGCGCGCCACTTCGGCGAGCAGGGCATTGACCAGCGTGGTCTTGCCGCTCGAAGTCCCACCCGCCACGAGAATGTTGGCACGTGATGCCACCGCGTTGCGCAGCGCCTCGGCCTGGTCGGGGCGACAAATGCCGGCCGCGACATAATCGCCCAGCGTAAAGACCGCGCTGGCGGGCTTGCGAAGGGCAAAGCTCGGCGCGGCCACCACCGGCGGCAGCAGGCCTTCGAAACGGGCTCCGCTTTCCGGCAGCTCCGCCGAGATACGCGGAGCCCGGCCATGAACTTCAGCACCGACATGGTGCGCCACAAGCCGTACGATGCGCTCGGCATCCTCGCCTGAAAGGGTTTCGGTCGTTGCCACCAGCCCCTCACCAAGCCGGTCGAGCCACAGCCGGCCATCAGGGTTAAGCATGACTTCAACCACCACGGGATCATCGAGCCAGGCGCAAATGCGCGGCCCGAATGCAGTGCGCAGCATGCGCGTACCACGCGATGCACCAGGAGCATGCTCGGGCGACGCGCTGCGGGAAAGGGAAGAGGGACTGGACATCACGCGCCTTGCTCAATCCGCGCGGCCCGATGCCAGCGCGGCAAGGCCTCTTAAGAAGGCAGCAATTTCACCAAAGGCAACAGCTACTTGCCGCTCTCGCAGGCTGGCGTACAATCGGCCAGTCTGGCGCAGATTCTCTGCCGCACGCTCTTCTGTGACGACGAGGTTGACCTCCCCAGCAGCAGTCGCATCAGTGGTCTCAGCGCGGTCCATCCGACGAGCGACCAAGCCCGTAGCGCTGCGCCCCGTCGCAGCGCCGTTGTCCCCATCGCGGCGCCCCGCTAACGACGCTCGATCGCAATCTCCTTGGAGAACAGACGCATGCGCCGATCCTTGATGGTTGTTCTCTCGCTGGCGCTGGCTTCGCCCGCCCACGCCTGGGGTCCCGAAGGCCATCGCATCACCGGCGCGATCGCCGATGCCAACCTCAGTGGCCTGGCGCGCGCGCAAGTCCACCTCCTGCTCGGCTCGGAAGACCTGGCCCAGGCGGCAACCTGGCCCGACGAGATGAAATCCGATCCCGACCCGTTCTGGCAGAGGCAGGCCAGCCCGTGGCACTATGTCACGGTCAAGGGAGACGACTATGTCGCCAGTGACGCCCCGCCCGAAGGCGATGCGATGACAGCCCTCGCCCGGTTTACCGCGACCTTGCGCGACCCGTCAGTGCCGATCGAACAGCGGCGCATGGCCCTGCGCTTCATCGTCCATATCATCGGCGATCTGCACCAGCCTCTGCACGCCGGCGCCGGCACCGATCGTGGCGGCAATACCGTCCAGGTCACCTGGTTCGGCAAGCCGACAAACCTCCACAGCGTGTGGGACTCGGCCCTGATCGAGCAGCAGGGCCTGTCCTATTCCGAATATGCCGGCTGGCTCGCCCGCGCGATCACCCCGGCCCAGGTGGTGGCCTGGAACCAGCGCGATCCGCACGTCTGGATCCGCGAGAGCGTGGCCCTGCGCAAGACCATCTACCCCACCGACCCGGCACTGTCGTGGAGCTACGCCTACCAGCACCGTCCCGAGATCGAGGACCGCCTCAAGCGCGCCGGGGTGCGGATCGCGGCCTATCTCAATGCGGTGTTCGAACCGGCGCTTTGAGACCGACCTCAACGGCGCGGTGCGCGGTCTGATGCGGCAATGTCGGGGGCTTGCCGCGGCACCGCCATGCGATCGCTGCGCCACTGCTGGCGAGCGCCGGCGGCCATTGCGCGGCAGCGTTAGCAGCGCGCTTGGCAACCATACCGCAGGGCCCAGGATGATGGTGTCGCAGCATTTTTGGCAAAAAACCGGTTCCCCCTCTTTCGTGCGATGCTCTACGGTAGGTCATGATGCAGATACTGATCGACGCCGACGCCTGCCCGGTGAAAGAGGAAACCTACAAGGTAGCGCTCCGCTACAAGGTTCCTGTGGTTGTCGTCAGCAACAGCCCGATTCGGGTGCCGCACGACGCGCTCATATCGCGCAAGGTCGTGAGCGACGCATTCGACGCGGCCGACGATTGGATCGTCGAGAACACCCTCGCCGACACGTTGGTAGTCACCGCCGACATTCTGCTGGCCGATCGTTGCCTGAAATTGGGCGCCACGGTCATCGCACCAACTGGCAAACCCTTCACGAGCGCCTCAATCGGTAGCGCCATCGCCATGCGGGCAATCATGTCCGATCTGCGCGCCGGTGGCGAGCAGTTGGGCGGCCCCGCCCCGTTCAGCAAGGCCGATCGCTCACGCTTTCTCTCCGCGCTTGATGAGGCGCTGACCAAGCTGCAGCAATGGAGCAGATGACGCTGAGTTGGCCGATTTCGCCACACAGAGAGACGATTGGGGTCAAATCAGGGGAGCACGCCTAGCTTTGATCGGTCAGGCTGCGATCCGCACCAAATGTGCTTGCGGCGCTGGCCCGGCAATGCCGGGCGATGTCTCAAGCACGCTAATTTCGCTTAAGGTCTGGCAACGGCCCTGCGACGGCGCGTATCGTCACCATAGCCGAAAACTTGCCCAAGTTTGCGAGCGCACATTGCGCTGACCCAGCCGACGCAATCGGGCGCCTGTATCATGATGGTCCAGCGACAAGGAGGGACGGCGCTTCCGGCTAAGCTGGGCGGCGCCGTCCTGTCCGGATCAGATCTGGGCCATGCCTCCATCAACGAACAGTTCGATGCCATTGACATAGCTCGACTGGTCGGAGGCAAGAAACAGCACTACTTTGGCGACTTCTTCGGGCTGGCCCACGCGGCCGAGCGGCACCTGCCCAGCCGTGAAATCGAGTAGGCCCTGCTGGGCTGCGGCGTCAGAGCCCGCCAGTTCAACCAGGCCCGCCGTCTCGATCGGCCCCGGGCTGACGGTGTTGACGCGGATTTTGCGGTCCTTGAGGTCAAGGATTCAGCTGCGGGCGAAATTGCGCACCGCCGCCTTGGTGGCCGAATAGACGCTGAAGGCCGCCGCGCCGGTGATCGCGGTGACCGAGCTGGTGAGCACCACCGAGGCGCCATCGCGCAGCAGTGGCAAAGCCTTTTGCACGGTGAACAGAACGCCCTTCACATTGGTGTCGAACGTCTGCTGATAGTGTTCCTCGCTGTTGCGTCCAACGGGGCAAAGCCGCCACCACCCGCATTGGCGAAGATCACATCGATCTGGCTATGGCGCTGCTGAACCGCATCGTAGAGGCAGTCGATATCGGCAAGCTTCGACATATCGCCACGCACGGCGGTTACCCGGCCGCCGATCACTTTCACCGCCGCATCCAGTGCGTCCTGGCGGCGTCCGGTGATGAACACCGAGGCTCCCGCTGCGGCGAACGACCGCGCGGTGGCAAGGCCGATGCCCGAGGTGCCACTGGTGACCCCTGCGGTGCGCGCGCTGATCGACCAACTGGCGGCAACGTTTCCGAAGTAACGAACGCGGCAGATGCTGCAAATTCCGCAATGTTTTTTGCACGATCGCCTGAAGCCAAAGCACCTTTCACGCATTCGGGCACAGGATAGCAGCCAACAGCAGGAACAGCGTATGACCGCCGATAATAGTACCGCCCACAGCATGAAGTGAGTAGGTTTTTACCTGCAAGACCCTGCTCATTTGATGCAGGAGGATGGTTGTTATGGCGCCGTAGTCCAGCGATTGACCAGTTGGACTGCGCCGAAGGTGCATGCTTGACCTTCCGGCGCACCAGAATTCTTTCCTGGAAATGGGCGCAAAGATTGCCGCGACCCATTCCCATGATTTGACCCTCAGAGCAGCCCACGCGGCCAGCTTGATCGCAGCAGCCCAATTGCAGTGATGACGATGACGCCATCTACAACAAAACCCGCGAAGTCTGTCGCGCCGTGCATGAACTGCGTCGCATGTATTCCCGCTGAGGCCAGCAGCAGCACACCGGTGGCAATGCGTCCCGCACTGGCCAAGTCGGCTGCGGAGCTCGCCGTTAGCGCAGACGCGATGATCGCTGAGAGAAGCGTGACCGTTACCCAGACCGCTACCAAGGTCCCGTCCGGCATCCGGCCATGGAGCAGCAGCGCAAGCAGCACCGTCGTGGCTATTGCGACCGGTTGTCCCCAACTGATCGCCGCCCACAGCCGCTCCCATCCTGGTGCCGCTCGCCCTTTGTCGCGCCGCCGCGCCAGCCAAATGGTGATCCCCGATGCAGTGACGACGCAGAGCGCCAGACCCAACAACCCATAGGCGATGCGAACGGCCATCCCACCGAACCAGCCAAAATGCAGCCGGCCCAGCGCGCCAAGTATCCGTTCACCGACGGTCAGGCCCGCGGGATGCTTTTCGGCAACTATCCTGCCGGTGGCATCAAAGGTGATATTGTCCTGCTGCGCGATCAACCGGCGCCGCGATGCCGACAGTTCCAGCCGCATATCGCGGCGGCTCCAGTGGCTGACCTCGATCTGGCGCAGTTGCGCACCGGGCGCACGGTCGCGCGCTACGGCAATCAGCGTCGCTACATCGGGCATGGGTGCTGGCCGGGCGTCTTCCTTCGCCTGCGGCGGTGCCAGCAACGCATATATCTGCTGACTGTCGCCACGAAACAACAGGAGCGCAAGAATGCCGACGATCACGGTGCTCAGTCCCAAGAGTGCGCCGGTGAGTGAGACGATGATATGAAAAGGCAGCGGCCAGACACCGAGACGGTTATGCAAATCCGCCTGCTCCAGCCGCAGCGACCCGCCAAGCCGCAAGTAAAAGGCGTCCCGGAAGATACGGGGATGGGCAAGAATACCGGAAATCAGCGACGAAAGGAGCGCAACTCCCGTCAGGCCGACCAGAAAGCGCCCCAAGGTCTGCGGCAGGTGCAACCGCGTGTGCAGATCGACCAGAAAGTCAGTCCAGGGCGATTTCGCGCGCATGGCGAGATGGCCATTGGCATCGGCGTACCAAGCCTCGTCATCCGCGTCATTGCCCGACGAGAGCAGAAGACGCGGGAAGTCGTCACTTGGCAGCAGAACGTAGAAATTCTTGTCGGTCCCAGCCCTGCTTCCCATCTCGACGACAGCGCGTCCGATCGCCGCATCGCTGGCGACCGGGAAGGTCGGGGCGGCCGGTTGCTCCCACCGCTGAAAATCACGCACGAAGACGCTGAGCGTGCCACTCAGGCAGACGATGTAAATCACGGCGGCAAAGGCGATGCCCAGCACAGAATGGCCGTTCAGCACGGCGCGCACGATCTCGCTACGCCAAAGGCCGCCACGTGGGCGTTCGGCAGGACGGCTCATGCGATGCCTCCCAGAAAGGCGAGGCCAAAACCGAGGATGGTTGTGCCCCCCAGCACGGCCGTCGCCCGGATAATCCGCTGGTCAGCGAGAGTCCAAGTCATGGCCAGCCCCCAGAGCGCCGGGACTAGCAGGGCGGCGATTAACAGGCGGGTTTGAATCGCACCGGGCGCCCAGGCGGCATAGCAGAAAGCAAGCCCCATGGCCGCGAGCATCCCGAGGGGCCCGGCCAGAAGGGCCTTGAGCCAACCGCGCCATGCGCGCGACGTGCCGTCCAGCGACTCAGGGGCAAGCTGCGCTCGCCGGGATTCGCGCGCCGCGCGTCTGGTTGCGCCGTGCACCACAACCAGCAGACTGCCCACAGGCAACAGCGTCAGGGCGTAGGCGAGGCCGAGCATCGGCCCGATCCAGACCGCTGATGCGAGCAGAGCACCGACCAATATGCCCCAGCCGGCAAGCCTGAAGTCAGGGCGCTCCCGCTCCCGGTCTGTCCAAGCGCATCGCAGGAACCAGCTTCCGCCAATACCTGCACCCACGAACAGGGCGGACGTCAGAAACGGAATCACCAGGCCCCTCGCCACCCAGGGTATGCCTGGTTGATGCCAGTGCCGCCAACCGGCGCGAATGTATCTCCAAACAAGCTCATTGTCGCCCCATCTCGATGTTTTCGAGAGTTAATTAATGCAATTGACTCTCAAGAGCAACATTAATAGTCGATGCGCAGCCAACTCGGGGGAATAGCCATGTCCAATATCGGCACGCGCTTCGGCGCGCTTGCAATGCTTCTGACAGCCGCGGGAACGGCCCATGGTGCCACACCGGAGATGGTTCCAGCGAATAGCCCGGCAGATCAGTCTGCTGGTCAGCAAGGCGCGGCAGAAATCATCGTTACCGGGCAGAAATCGAACCGGACGCTGCAGGACACACCGGCGAGCGTCGCGGTGACGACCAATCAGGCGATTACCAGCCAGAATTTGCTGAGCGTCTATGACGTCCTCGAGCGCACCCCCAACCTGTCGATCAGCGGCAATCGCACCACCTTTTCGATCCGCGGCATTGACGCGTCCAACGTATCGGGCAGCGGCGACGGCGCACTGGCAAGCGTATATCTGGATGGCGCCGTTCTCCCGCAGGTCGCGCTCAGTGTCGGGCCACTCGATCTCTATGATATCGCGCAGGTCGAGGTGTTCCGTGGGCCGCAATCGACCGTGCAGGGGCGTAACGCGTTAGCCGGAGCCGTCATCATTCGGACGACCGATCCGACCTATCAATGGAGCGGCAAGGCGCGGCTGCTCATGACCGACAAGGACGGCCAACGCCGTGCGGGCGCGGCGATCGGCGGTCCGCTTATCGATGGGCAACTCGCGTTCCGGATTGCTGGCGAGATTGCCCGCGCCGATGGCCTCGTCCAAAACGTCACGTTGCACACCGATGGCGACCGACGCGAATCCGAGACCATCCGCGGCAAGCTGCTGCTCACCCCCGCGGCATTGCCCCGACTGCGCATTGTCGCGACCTATCTGCATGACCGCCACCAACGCGGCACAGATTGGACGCAATTTGACGCACCCTATACGCTCACGCAGCGCGTTGCGACCGAAGACGTTCCCGACATCCTCACCGTCAAGAGCGACATCGCGACACTTGAGGCCGACTATGACCTTGGCGGTGGCTTCAAGCTCACTTCGGTCACCAATTACAGCAATATTCGCAGCCTCAATACCTACGATCAGGATCGCAGCGCCACGCCGGGCCAGGTCGGCATGATCCGTGATCCGAGCAAGACGTTTCAGCAGGAACTGCGCCTGAACGTCCAGAAAGGCTGGGTACAGGGCCTGGTCGGTGCCTATTACCTGCGGGACGACAATCGCGATTATCTCTTCCGCGCCACGCAAAATCTGGGATTACGCCGCCTTGGGATCGACCGGACATTGCTGGGGATGGGGATGCCGCAGGCGACGGTCGACACGGTCATCAATCTGTATGGCGGCACGGTGCCGATCGCCAACACACTCACCCAACCACGCCTCACCAAGAACCATGCCGCCTTTGCCGACCTGACGTTCCCCCTCACCAACAAGCTGCGCCTGATCGCCGGGCTGCGCTACGATCACGAAAGCCAGAATCGCGGTTCTGTCCAGACCGTTGCTATCACCCGCGCATTGCCAGATCCAAGCGCCTTACCCCCCGCACTCGCGCCCATCGTCACCCAGTTGAATGCCCTGTTGCAGGCGACCGCAGCGAACGCCACCAGCATTCTTCCCCAGCGCACAGTCACTTACCAGGCCTGGCTCCCCAAAGCGGGCATCACCTATGACCTGACCCGCGACGTGTCGCTTAGCCTGACGGCGCAGCGCGGTTATCGCGCCGGCGGGTCCGGCCTCAACCAGCAGCGCGGGCAGTATTATGAATACAATCCGGAATATACCTGGAACTATGAGTTCGCCGCGCGCTCGCAATGGTTCGACCGCAAGCTGACGGTCAACGCCAACGTCTATTATATCGCCTGGAAGGACCAGCAGGTCTCTGTGCAACTGACGCCGGGGTCGGTGTTCGACACACAGGTGGTCAACGCCGGCAAGTCACGTCTCTATGGTGCCGAACTCGAAATCAGCGGGCGGCCCACACCGGAACTCAATCTCTTCCTGGGGGCGGGTTACAGCAATACCCGCTTCGAGGATGCCGCATCCTCGACCGGGACACTCTTCCAGTTCGTGCCTGGCAACCAGTTCAGCAGGGCGCCCCACTGGACCGTATCAGGCAGCGCAACCTGGCAGCATCCCACGGGGCTCTTCGCCAACGTCAACGCGAACTATCGCAGCGGCTATTTCCAGGACATCGTCAATCAGCCTGCGATCCCGCCGGAGCAGGATATCCGCGGCCGCACGCTGGTAAACACCAAGCTGGGCTGGCAAGGCGACCATTTCGGGGCGTTCGTCATTGTCAGCAATATCTTCAACGTCCAGAAGCCGACCCAGAGCTTCGTTGATCTCGACGGTCACGTCCGCGGTGTCGTGAACGACCCCCGCATCATCGGCCTGTCGTTCGAAGGTCGATTCTGAATGAGATGGGGCCGCGTACAATAGCCATCACCGCCCATGGCCATCCCGGGCGAACTGCCGGGCAGACCAGGCATGCAGATGCACCATGGTCCGGGGGCCTTGCGAACGCCCCGGACCATGTGCCCAGATTCAGGCTGATGCCTGCCAGCCAACCTGATCATCCAATGCGCGCGCTGCTGGAACCGCGCATCACGCTAGAACGCCAGCCTTTTCGGCGCGGTTCGACCTAGCCGTTGACCGCGCGCCGACGGACTGTCTCACCTGTTGGTGCAGGGCGATTGCCAAGGATGCGCTGAGCGCGGCGGCGAATCGCTGGACCGGACCGCCGACGATATCGGTCATGAAACAGCAGACGCGTTCGATACCGCTTTCCGCAAACGCCTTCCGCATCCCACTGGCCCGCTTTGCCAGAATGGTGGGAGGAGCATAATCCATCCAAAATTTCTGCCGTTCGGCTGCTTTTGCCACCGGCCAAAAGCTGTCCTTGGTTCACCGCAAGCCTGACCAGTCGCGGCCCGGGGTTGCGTTAGCTATTCGATCGGTAATGACTCGGCGCCACTCCGATCAGGCGTTTGAACATTGTCGTAAAGGCAGCCGGGCTTTCATAGCCCAGGTCAAAAGCAATGGTTGTCACGGCATCTCCAGCAGCCAAGCGCGGCAGCGCGATGAGCAGGCAGGCTTGCTGTCGCCAGGCACCGAAGCTAAGCCCGGTTTCACGTCGAAATGCACGCGTGAATGCGCGGCGTCCCATCCCCAAATCGGAACTCCACTGGTCGATCGTATCGTGGGCACTAGGCGCTTCCAGGAAAGTTCGGCATTTTCGCGCGATTTCGACATGCTGGGGAAAGGGGACGGCCAACGGCATTGTCGGTGCTCGGGCAAGTTCAGCGAGCAGAAGCGACATGACCAAACCATCGCGCCCATCGACATCATATTCGGGAGGTATGTCGCATGCGGCTTCCAGCAGGTGGCGGAGTAGCGGCGAGACTGGGATGACCTTGTTGGCATTTCCCAGCGAGCCGGGCACATCCGGTTCGATTAGAACGCTGCGCGTGCTCACTTCACCGACCATCCGCACAGCATGGCTGACACCGCCAGGCGTCCAGATGGCGCGTTCGGGCGGAGCGACCCAAGCGCCGTGTGGCGTGCTGACGACTACCACACCTCGAGCCGCATAAAGCAGCTGGCCGCGGCGATGCTGATGCCAATCTAGCTCGAATGCAGGAGGGTATTCGTTGCTGATAGCGACAATGGGGCGGTCGATATGCTCAACCAAAGCTGGATCGGACCAAGGCATTTGGATGTCCCACATGAAGAAGTGAATGGCCCATACCGGAATGCGGGACAGCTTGTAACGCTCTAAGGAATGGCGCGACCACCAACAACGAGAGCCAGCCATGAACGCTACGAAAGCCGCCGCGCAATCAGCCGATACTACCGTGTATGGCGTGATCGTGGCGATCAGCTTCTGTCATTTGCTCAACGACATGATGCAGTCGCTGCTCCCGGCTATCTATCCCAATCTCAAGACGGAGCTCGGCCTATCGTTCAGCCAGATCGGCCTTGTCACCCTCGTTTACCAAATGACGGCATCGATTCTGCAGCCCCTGGTGGGACTCTACGCGGACAAGCACCCTACCCCCAATGCTTTGCCCGGCGGTACCTTGTTCTCATTGGCCGGGCTTCTCTTGCTTTCCGCTGCGCACAGCTACGGGCTCTTGCTGGTCGGCGCGGCCCTGCTGGGCATGGGCTCCTCGGTATTTCATCCTGAGTCGTCTCGCGTGGCGCGAATGGCCGCAGGTGGCCGCCATGGTCTGGCCCAGTCGATGTTCCAGGTGGGCGGAAATGCTGGCTCTGCGCTGGGCCCGCTGGCTGCCGCGATCGTGGTGATGCACTGGGGCCAGTCGAGCCTCGCGTTCTTCGCAATGCTTGCGCTACTGTCCTGTGCAATCTTGTGGAACGTCGGCCAATGGTACAGGCATCAAGGCCTTGCACGTCTCTCGCTCAGTGTCGCTGGCAAGCGGGCTGCGCCACCTCTGCCTAGGAAAAAGGCTCTCGGCGGGATTGCGATCCTGCTTGCCCTGATCTTCTCGAAATATGTCTATCTGGCCAGCCTCACCAGCTACTTCACGTTCTACCTGATCCATCGTTTCGGAGTGAGCGTGCAGGTGGCCCAGTTGCACCTGTTTGTCTTTCTTGGAGCGGTCGCGGTCGGAACCATCGCAGGTGGACCGCTGGGAGACAGGTTCGGTCGGAAACATGTGATCTGGTTCTCGATCCTGGGCGCGCTGCCGTTCACGCTGCTGTTGCCACATGCCAGCCTGTTCTGGACGGGGCCGCTGACGGTCATGATCGGCCTTATCCTGGCATCAGCCTTTCCCGCGATCGTCGTCTTCGCGCAGGAACTGGTGCCGGGGAAAATAGGGATGATTTCGGGATTGTTCTTCGGCTTCTCGTTCGGAATGGGCGGCATAGGTGCGGCAGTCCTGGGCGAGGTCGCTGACCGATCGGGCATCGACATGGTCTACGCGGTTTGCGCATTCCTTCCCGCGATCGGGTTATTGGCCGTCTTCCTGCCCAATCCCACAGAACGCAAAATCTAGAGGAAGCCGCGGGTTTCACCGCGAATATGGTGGCGGCACGCGGCGAAGATCCGCTGTTGGGTACTTCCATGTTGTGTTTACGGTGCCCGCCGAGATTGCTGCCATCGCTTGGGAAAACTGGCCGATGGTCTGACGCGCGTGGCGGCAAGCTGGGCGAGACGGCTGCGAGAGGCCAGCTCATCTACGATCACGATAAGAGGAGATTGATGATCACCCGACCGATTGACGGCCACCCGGCGACCACGGCCAATGGCGGAACTATCGGCATTGCCGCCATCGAAACTCCACCGTGTGAGCGTCCCAACGGTGCTTTCGCTGCCTATCTCCGGGGTCCGGACGCCACCAAACTCACCGCGCGGGCGAAAGCAGCGCGGTGACGCGCAGTGCTTGCGCTAATCGGGGCCTTGTCGGGATCCGGCGTGATTTGATGAATGCCCATCGGCTAGCTGGCGCGGAGCCGGCGGAATTCAGGCAGCAATTTCCTTGTATGTGTCGCTGCTGAGCAACCCTGCAGTGCCATGGAAGGAGTTCGTGAAGTCGGGTCTGGCGTATGTACGCAATTCTGGCGAGGACGTTGGTGAACCAGGTGAGCGGATTGGCGTCGTTGACGCGGGCGGTAAGTTCGCAAATGAGTGCAACCTCAAAACCGACATATCATCCAACCGGCAAGGCGCCGCTCAGCGGATGCCTACGCAGATGGCGCGACCTGAACACTCGGAAGACTACCAAAATCTCATGGCAGATTTCCGGGCAACGGTAGGTATCTACCCTCTTTGTCTTTCAGCCCAACCCAGCGCCTAGCGTCTTGGCCGCAGAGGGCGCCGGCATCGCGCTGGCAACGTGCGCCACAGCCGTCTGCACCTGCCCAGCCCGCTCGCTGATTGCCGCAATCAGGCGGTCACGATCATTGGTGAAGACCGTCGCAGTGGCCCTGGCCCGGGATAACCCGACGTAGAAGCTCTTTTGATCGACCAGGTTGGTTGCCTTGCTATCGGAATGGATCAGGACATGGTCGGCGGTGCGGCCCTGGGCTGCAAAGGCCGTGTCCACATAGGCATGCCGGATGTGCTGATCGCGTGCTGAATCAAGCTGCAGCGTCTCCTTTTTACCCCGCGCCGTTCGGATAGTCGCGCTGCGTGATTGCTCGTCCACGGCGATCACCTCGCCGCGGTCGCCGTTGATGCGCCCTGCCTCACGGTCATTGCGGGTGAACTGGATACGGTCGCCAACCTTCAAGTCCAACTTCTGCGGCACGAACGCCTGGCTGTTGGTTGCCCCCCATTGCCGCAGACGCCAATCCACCTCCCGCCCGTCCTCGGATTTGAGCGTGATGGCCGCCTTGTCAGGGTCGATCGACTCGACCCGATAGGCTTCACCCCGGACCACGCCTTTGTCGGCATAGTCGCGCGTGAAGCGCACAATATCACCCTTGTCGTAGGCCAAAGGGTCACGCGCATCGGCACGGGTTAGTCCTTTGTTCGCCAGGCTGCGCATTCTGACCGCCGGGCCGGACAATGCGCCTGCCCGGGTCAAGGCATCACGGATCTCGACAGTGAGCGCGTCACGGCCCTCGCGTGATGGCTCGATCACCAGCGTGCGTGCGCGTACTGCCTTGTCCAGCGCGGCATAGTGCGTGGCCATGGCGGCAAAGCGTTCGGCCCGGTCAGCGCTTTCAACGATGCGCCCGCCGCCCCGGTCCAGCGCGGCAAGTGCCCGTCTTGCATCGCCTTCGATGGAAGCCAGGACCGCTTCCTTGGTCGCCAAGTTGGTCTGACGGACGACGTCATGCAGCCTTGCCGTGTTCATGCCGGCGCCTTGCAACTGGGCGAAGGCTGCACCTGCTTCAACCGATCCCAACTGCTGGACGTCGCCGACAAGGATGACGCGCGCGTTGTCCTTTTCTGCTTGCGCGAACAAACGTGCCGTGTCGCGGGCAGAGAGCAAGGATGCCTCATCAACGATCCACACTGCCGGCTGGCCCGAGTTGGTGCGTTGCGGAGTTAGCAAATGGCGAGCGACCGTTTCGCTCCTGGCGCCAAGTGCTTCGCCCAGCACCATAGCCGCCGCTGCCGTTGGTGCCAGTGCCTTGACCGATGCGCCTTGCGCTTCGGCCTCACGCGCAAACGTCGCCAAGACAGTAGTCGTCTTGGCGGTGCCGGCATATCCTTGCAAAGCCGTAATCCGGCAACGGCTGGTGAGTAACTGCTGCGTCGCAGCACGCTGCTCTGCATTCCAGGCCATTCCTGCCCGCTCGGCCCGCATCGCAGCGTTGGCAACCGCCTTGGCAGCGGAGAGTGGAGAGGCGATCGGCGCCAATGCCCCGCGCCCCTTGGCTTCGATCTTGAGCATGCTGGTCTCGATCTCAACATTCTCGCGGGTGGTGAAACCGGAAAACGCCGCGCCGCGACGATCTACGAATGTCCGCTCGATCAGGTTGCCAGCGCTGGTGGCCGCTTTCACGGCTGCACTGATTTCGGCATACCCGATCTTGCCCAGTCCGATGCGTCCCGCTTCCTCATGCAAGGCGGCACTGGCGAACACCGATTGCCGCTCACCCAGCTTCTCGGCAGCCTGGGCGACAGCGCGATTGGCCACGGTCACATCTATCGCCAGTTCCCCTTGGTAAGCCGAACTTGCAGCCCTCTTCTGCGCCTGCTCGATCAGGCCTAATCGCGCCGCCGAGTCGAATCCGGCCCTGCTCGCCTTCTCCCGCCATTCCTCGACCAGAGCAGCAGGGTCGGCAGCCACCTTGGCGGGACGCGTGGCCAATGTGGCTATCTGCTTTTCGGCCGCGCTGGCCTCGATGCGGGAAGTGCCGCGCTCCGCCAGCTTGGCCTCAATGGCAGCACTGCGGGTGCTGAAGGTTGCAATGATCTCACTGGAGACACCTTTGATCTCAAACTGGGAATTCTTGCCTGCTTCGATCTCATAGCCGAGCTCGCGGACTTTGAGCGCCAGTTCCTGCCCATAGATGGCGCCGATCTGCTTCTGCAGCTGATAAATCGCGCGAGGCTCCAGGCTGCGCCACCTGCCATCTTCGTCGTGTGTCGCGTTCATCACCACATTGTGGGTATGAAGCTGCGGATCCTGGCCCCGGCTGGTACCATGCTGGAAGCTTGCGATCACCAGATTGCCGGTTGACTCGCGAACGGTTTGGCCGCCCTCCCGGACACGCGTTGCGGCCATATGCTGCTCGACGTGGGTCATGGCAATGTGCACAGCTTCCCGATGCGCGGCAATCAGCCGCTGGTCGCCTGCGACCTCGGCCATGATCGACACTGACTTGGGCGCGCTCAATGTGATGTCCCATCCAGGACGATGTTCGCGGTTGCCATCCCGCATGGTACCCAATTGCTGCCCAGCGATGTGGCCTTCGAGCATTGCCCGGAACTGCTCACGGTCCACTTCGCCCGAGAGGCCCAGTGCTGCGGCCCCCTGGCCTTGCCAATACGAGGGCGAAACTTCACTCTGGGAGCGGAAGTCGTCGGCCTCGTAGTAGCTGACGGCTTGCCCTGGATTGGTCAGCGCCGAGACGGAGGCGACCATCACACGGGACCCTGGCTTTTGGGTTCCTGGCGCTTGGGCGGCTGTCTTGGCGCGACGGGAGTCCCGGCAGCAGTTGCGGGCGTCGCAGGCGCCGGCGCAGGCAGTTGCTGTGGTGCCGCAGCAGTCGCTTTTTCCCATAGCGTATGGCTGGGGTCACCGGGCACGAAGCCCGGCACGCGGGCAGGTCCACGCTGGGAGATATGATCGGCGGTCAGCTTGATTCGGGCCAGCGGCAGTCCATTGGGGAAAAGCAGGTAACCCTCGAACTTGGGAAGGCGCAGTTCACTCGGCAAGACGCGAGGGTTGACCTTGCGCACGCTGCCCAACGTGGTACGCCAACCTGCCTCGCGCTTAGCCAGGGCATCGGTCATGGTTCGGATCTCGACCTCGCACTCGCCTATGGTGCGGCTCGCCCATTGCTGGGTTTCTCCGTCGATGGTTTGCAGGAACAGCTTGGTGTTGCAGCACCCCAGTATGGATTCGGCGAGCTGCGCCCCATAGCGATGCTGCATCTGTCCGAGCGCCTGGAAGGTGAGGATGACGGCAGCGCCGAACTTGCGGCCCTCGGGCAGCAGTCGCGCCAGATTGTCGACCCGGGGCAGATCGGCAAGCTCATCAAGCACAAACCAGATGCGGCGCTCCGGTGATGGCGCCAGGCCGAGCACCGCGCTAGCCGCGCACTCCAACCAGCAGGCCAGCAAAGGCTTCGAGGCCTCGAAGTAATCCTCCTTGCGCGGGACGAAGATCCAGGGACGGGCTCCCTCGCGCTTGTCGAGCCCGTGTATGAAATCGCGGAAAGCAAAGGGCACGCCCCCGCTGTCCTCGACACGCAGGAACTGGATCAGGTCGGCGGCTTTGGCGAGCATGAAGAGCACGCTGCCAGTCGCCCGGTCGGCATCGTCAGCGAAAGTCCGCGCTGACGAGGTGGCGGCAAGCCATGCTTTTAGATCGGCTTTGCTCCTGTTTTGGAGGGCATCCAGCAAGTCGGCCAATGTCCATTTCTTCTCGCGCCAGAGGGCCCGAAGCATGTTGGCAACCAGGATACGGCTGGTTTCGAGCCACACATCGCTGTCATGCGTACCAGTCTCGGTGATGAGCTGGCGGGCGATGCGGTCTGCGTCGGCAGGATGGGCGATCTCGGCAAAGGGCGACCAGAACGCGCAGCGGGCGTCGAAAGGATTGAGGACGATATCACCCCGCTCGGGACAGTAATAGTGGGCGATGAATTCCCCGCTGGTGTCGTAGACCAAGGCAGCCTCGCCGCGCGCCTCGATGGCGTCGAGCAACTGGCGCAGGGCAGTCGTCTTGCCCGAACCGGTCGTGCCGATCATTGCCATGTGGCGGGTTTCCAGCTCCGTCGGGATCGGCACGGTGCCGATCGACAAGGGCAAGCGTACCGCCTCCTTGGCCGTCCGCCGCGCGAGACGCGTTTCTGTGGTAATCGCCGTCCCGGCCATCCATCTGTCAGCCAGCAAGCGGCCATAGCGGCGCAACGCCATGTCGCGCCTGGCCAGCAGGATACCGAGCCAGGCTAAGCAGCCCAGCACACTCCCCCACACGGCGTAGGTCCGAACCTGCCGGGCGCTGCGGGCGAAATAAGGATGCGCGATGATCGCGCGCGCCGACCGGTCTTTATCGATCTGGTTACCCCGTCTGACATCGACCCCGGTATCTTCGGTCCAGGCCGAGACGGCCCAGGATTTGACACGCGCCCAATAATAGGTCTCGGCCGCGCCAACCACGTTCCGTTCTGTGAAAACGCTTGGCAAGGCCATCGCACCCAGGGCAACGCAAACCAGCAAGGCGATCGCTTGCCGCTTGAAGTATGTCAGACTTCGCCCCTGGTGCTGCTTGTACAGCGCATCAGCATGGATGCGGCGATCCGACGAGTCGATCATTGCTTGCCCTCCTGCGCTAGCAGCATTTGCCGACGGTGGGCCGCGTTAATCTCTGCGGTGATTGTCTCATCGCTTTCTGCCAGCCCCAAGGCGGCGGCGCGCGCATAACCATACGCTGCGCAGGCGGTGAACAGCACCCGCTCGAGCATCCGCTCGGCATCACTCAACCGCGTACTGGCCGTTGCCAGTTCCGTGATGATCTCCTGCACCGACGTGTCAGATCCTGGCGGCACGGCAAGGGTCTCCGCACCAACCTGCACACAGCGTTGGACGAGCGCGTAGACGCTGATTTCTTCGCGCTTGGCCAGAGCCCGAATAGCCTTGTCGACCTTGATTGGCACGCGCACGGTGTACTGCACCGGCCTCATCGTGCCGCCTCCTCAAGAGTGCCCGCAGCACTCCTGCAAACATCGCGCAGTGCGCTGCTCGGAACATCAGCCCAGACGGCGAAACCGCTAAACCCTCGGAAAAACTGGCGCCTAACCAGTATGCGCACGTGCGTGAGGTGTGGCGAACTATAATGGGCTCGATGCGAAGCATCGCACCCCCTCGCACCGGCGAGCATCGCGGAACGATCGGGCATCTTTGCATCCTTTGTGGTGAGGGATGAACGGCGGGGACGGGATACCGCGTGGCGACCCGAAGCGGCCGCAGACGCTCCCGCCGCATTGGTCGACAAGTCTGGTTCCTGTACGGCGGTCCACACCGGGATCAGCGCCTTGCGACCCTGGCGCGCAGCTTGGCGATCACCGTGTGCCGTTGGCCAAGGACAGACGAAGCGAAGGTGGCCCACGCGCCAAGGGAACATCGCCATGGCGGTCGCGTCCTGCCGGCAAATGCGGAGCAAATGCGTATCGGGCTGCGCTGCCTGATGCAGGCAGCAGGTCAGCCCCGGGCCCGGTGCCCGATCTGCAGTGACCAAGGCAGGCGCATGCGAGGCCGCGCCGCGGCTACTGCTGACCATTCTAATCCCGTCCCAGGCCTGCCTGTGACGGGCACCGCATGCCGGCGGCACAGCGACAACTCGGGCAATCGCTGCGCTCCAAGGCGAGAGCGCCACGTCTTTTCCGCCGCCTCCTGGCCTCCATGCCGACAGGCCGGTATCCGCAGGCAGCAATGCCTCTGGCCGCCAAAATGGCCGCAACGGTGCACGCTGCGCAGTCATGGCTGGCGGCTCCCCCATTCCCGAGGAAACAGGCCCGCGCTGGGTAGCCCAACGTCCGCATCCACCGTGACCGGGCTCATCGCAGCGGCTGCTGCGGCAGGCTGGTGCGGTGAGGAAAACAACGGGGCAGCACGCCAGTCCGGTAATGCCGGATGCGGCTCTGGCATCGTGGGGTCAGCGGCACCGACATTCCCCGGCACGGCAAGCCGGGGGGCGAGGCGTGTCACATAACGCATCGTCTCGGCGGGCAAGGGACGCCCGCTGCGGAGATAGGCTTCGTAGCGCCCCGGTCCGGCGTTGTAGGCGGCAAGAAAGCCCGGACTGCCGTAGCGATCATGCAAACTGCGCAGATAAGCCGCGCCAGCAAGAATATTGGCGCGAGGGGCGAAGGGATCGTCACCCAAGCCATGGGCGCGGGACAGCGCGCGCCAGGTAGCCGGCATGAGTTGCATCAAGCCCATCGCGCCGGCCGGCGAGACAGCGGCGGGATTGCCGCCGCTTTCGGCGGCCAGGATCGCCATCAGCCAGGCCTCAGGCAAGGCGAACCGCGCGGCCGCTTCAGCGACGAACGGTGCCCACGGCGATCGGCTAGCGGGGTCTGGCGCTGCCACACGCGGCACCGGCTTAGCGCAAGCCGGCACGGCAGGCAGTCCCAGACCACAGGCCCAGATTGCTGCCGGGACAGCCGCGAGATGTCGCATGGCGCAGCGCCACAGCAATGGCCACGCCGCCCCGGAACGTGCCGGACAAAACGGCCTGTCGCTGGCGCGCAATAGCCGTCTGCACTGCGCCGCGAACCCGGACACAATGGCCTCTAGCCGGTATTCGCCAGCCCACTTGCCATCTCCGCCCGCTGGCAAACCCGACAGCAGCGCGCCTGGCCAGAGCAACCTCGGTCCCGGGCGGCAAGCGCCCGCAGCCATTATGCGAAGTGGATCGCTCGGGCTCATGGCCGCATCCTTGGTAAAGGGGAAAGCGGAGGCAGGGACGCGCCAGCAGCGAACCACACACGTTGGCCGGTGCCACGCTCGTCGGTCCACACGGGGTGGGCAACGCCAAGCACCGCGCTGCGCGGCACTGGCCCGAAATAGCGGCTGTCGACACTGTCCCCGCGCGCTGGCGCGAGCAGGAACAACTGATCACGAGCGAGGTAGACGCAACCTGACCAAACCGGCAGCGGGCGGCCAATGCGATCTCTCGCGCGCGCCACTGCCACCGGGCGGCCGGCAATCGTGACCTCTGAGCCAAATCGGCAGACGCGCGTGCCTGCTGCCGCTGCCAAGGGCTTGATCAGCGGCACGCCGGCCGGCAAGTAGCCGCGCCGTGCCATCAGCGTGGACCACGGCGCCGGCAGGCGCACCACGAGCCGCTCGCCTGGCAGCAGCTGCGTGGCCGGCTCGATCCAGTAAAGCCCGGTTGGCACGCTGGACGACGCATTCCATACCAGGCGCGGCCGGGAAGGCAGCAGGGTCGGCACAACCAGAGCGGCCACGGCCAGCTCCATCGCAAGCAGGGTGCGCCGGTTCATGCTTGTCTCTCCCGCCGTGCGAGCCAGGCGACCTGGCACCGGGGGTCGTTGATCCGCGCTGTCCGGCGCGCGGCAAGGCGGTGGTGGATGAGCCGCCAGTGATCCGCAGCGACCTCCTCGGGCGCAACGCCCAGCGCCTCGATCGCAGCGATTACGGCAAAGACGCGGGCTACGCGGCGCCAGCCCTGGACGGCAAGGAGGATTTCGCCGCCCGGATCGACCGATGCGAGGCGCGAAACGGCGGTGCCGCGTGGCAGAGCGCGGACGATGGCAAGGTGCGAGAGGGCAGTGCCATGGTCATGGCCTGCCCAGCGCACCAGCGCGAAAATCTGGCCTGGCGCATAGCTCTCAACGCGGCGCCCCCTCTCGCCGCGGCTGGTGGCGACCGGCTTGCCGAAACGAAGCCAGTGCTCGCAGCGGCCGTGCGGCCAGAACAGCGTGACATGGGTCAGTGGATCATCGGTCGCGCCGCTAGCCGAGGCGTTGCTGGTCGCCGCCCCTGCGCACGCCGTTCTACCCAATCGGCCGCATTCAGCAGCGGATTGTCCACAGCATGACGGCGTTAGCAGGAATCCGGAGGATTCCTGGTTAGGTCGGTTAGGTGACGAATAAGCCTCTGAAAAAACGGCGCGATCCACGCCAATCGGTTCCCAATCGTCCGAGAAAGCGGTTCCCGATGGTCTGAATGTCGGGGTTCCTGATCGTCCGTGTGTCATGACGACTTATCCACAGGCGCCAGCCCGACCCGGCGCAGGGCGGTGGCGTAGCGATCTTCGGGAGAGCGCACGAAGCGCAGCCAGTGCCGGCCATGTTCCGCAAACAGCGTGAGCGTGTAGCCCGGCAGGGCCTGGCGACTGACGATACCGCGCAGCGCAAAGGCGAAGCGCTTGAGCGGCCAGAGCAGGCCCGAACGCATGTGAAGATGGGGCAGATCGAACGTCCAGCCGCCCGCCTGGCGACCACCATGCTTGCGCACCAGACGGTAGAGCCAGCGCTCGAGTCCGCCGGTGAGACCGAAATAGGCGCGATCAATCGTCAGGACCCACTGCGGCTGGAGTATGCCCTGATAGAACCACTCGGACACGATCAGCTCGATGCCACAAGCCCTGCCACGCGCATCGCTGCATTCGCGCCACGCGTCGATCCAGGAAAAGCATTGGCGGCGGCCGCGCTCGGGTTGGCGGAGGGTTGTTGCGATCATGGTCGACTGCAGGCGGCCGAGGGCGGCCTTCAAGCGCGCGTAGCTGGCCTTACCGGTGCCCCGCCGCGTGAAGGTGAGAATGTCGTGCGGGCGCGCTGCAATTATCCGCGAGGTCGGACGACCCGCATCGCGCGCCTCGACGATCTGGCTTGCGATCCAGATCAGCACGTCGGCATCCCAGATCGTGGCCATGCCGTGTTCGTGGGTAGCTTCCACCCGGATTGCGACGTCCCCCATGCGGAAATCAATCGGACGGATGCGGTGGTTCTTGGCGAGACTGAAGAACGGCCAGACCATGAGATCCTGGGCGTCGCGCGGTGCGATTGGACCACGCCGGGGCACGAACAGGTCAGGCTCCTCGCGCGTTGACGGCTTGGTGCGCGCCGACGCGGCTGACAGGGCGCTCACCGCCGCACCGGCCCGGTGCCGGGCTGGCGGCGAGCAGGATGGACTACGCCGCGTCCTGGATCACGGGTCGAGCGTCGCTGCCCCGGGTAGACCCAGGCATCGAGGTCAGCGAGCGCGTAGACAATCCGGCCGCCTAGCTTGTGGTAGACCGGGCCGGTGCCATAGCAGCGGTGCTTTTCGAGCGTGCGCGGCGACAGCCCGAGATGGACGGCTGCATCCGGTGTGCGCAAGTAGCGGGGATAGATCGGGGCAGGAATGGAGTGCACGGTCAGGCTCCTTCAAGATCCGAGGTACTGCGGCGTAGCGCAGTCGGGAGAGCCCAAGTCTGGCGTGGTTTTGGTGCCTTGGCGGAGTGACAAAAATGCCCCGTCTACTTTTGTCACACCGCCGGGTTCACCGGCGCGACAAACCGCAGCATTGGGGGCACGACGAGGTTTGACCTGACCAGGTCGCAGGCAGCGCACGCAGCGCTAGAACACGAGGGCCAGAACCGGCAGATCAGCAGCGCCGGTGGCCGCCCCGCTCGAGTATGATACCTTCGCACAATGGCTTACGGTCTTGTCCGGATGCGAGCAGGCAACGCTGTAGCATACGGGAGAGAGTTGCGTGGCTGAGCCTTGCCGATTGGGACCAGGACGGCCTGACAAGCCGCCCCGGCTTGGTCAGAGAAACACGATCTCGTCGGCGACAATTCCGGTGTTGTAGTATGTGCCGCCGGCCTTATCGTTGCGGCTGTAACGGATTTCGCCGCGGACGATCAGCTTGTCGCCCTTTTTCTTATGGTTGGCGACGGTGTTGCCGAGGCTGCTGAACGCCTTGACTGTGTGAAACTGGTCGTAGGTTTCAGGATAGCCGTCCTCGCCTTTGCGTACTTGGCCATCCTTGACCACCGGCCGCGAGGTTACGAGGGTAAAGCTGACGCCGCCTTTGCTGCCGGGGTTAAAGCGGGTGATGTCGGAGGTGATGCGGCCAGAAAGAAAGGCCGAGTTCATGGGCATTTACCCCAGGTCCTGCCGGCGTGCCGATCCCGCCGGGATGCGCCAAGACAAAGCCTGCGAACAAGAAGCCCGTGCACCGCGCAGCGCAAGGGAAACACCCCTTCCGTCCCGGAGGTGCGGGCACCGGCCGCATGCCGGTAACACGGCGGGCTGAAGGGGTATTGCAGGGGCTTTGCGCAGGCTCGGGACGGCATCCCGACGAGCGGGGCGCCCGCCAGCGAACCCGGTAAATCCGAACGATGCGTCGGCGCGCCACAGCCTTACCGCAGTGCCCTCGCCCGACATCGGGCATGACAAGCTTTCGCGGACTATGGTTCGCCCGCCCAGGGAATGCACGCGGGCAGCCCCCCTGCGCGACCGCCGATCGGGATGCGAGACTGCGCTGCTAACCGCCAGCCCAGCGATCTGCAGTGCGCTCGATCGACAGCACACCGGGCCAGGTACGGCACAACGCAAAGGCCGTTTCGGGGGCAGCATCCAGCCACGTGTTCCACTGCTCGGAGCGCAGCACCACCGGCATCCGATCGTGCACCTCGGCCATTGAGGCGCTGCTTTCGACCATGACCATGGCATAGGTCTGGCCCCATTCCGGCGTTTGCCGCCAGAGCCCACCGATCGCGAAGACCTCGCCGCCCGGCATGCCGTACCAGGTGCGCGTCATGCGACCCGGCTCGCCTTCGGGTTCGGCCCACTGGCTCACCGGGATCAGGCAGCGCCGCCGGGCGAAGCTGTCGCGCCAGAAGGGGGTGTGCAGCTTGTCATCGCGGGCATTGGTGACAGGCTTGGGCTTGAGCGGCTGGCCCTGCTTCCCCTTGAGCACCACGGGAAAGCCCCAATTCATCGCGCCTGCGCGTCCGTGCGCGACGACGAGGCCGGGATAGCCCGGATAGACTTCCTCGGCATGGTTCACGCCCGGCACCGCCTCGGCTGCGAAGATTTGGGCAACTTCAGCCTGATTGGCGCGCAGGCGGTAAAGATTGCACATCACCCAGATGTCTCCCGCCCGCCACGCAGAGTCAAATCTCGGTTCGGGTTGCACATATGTTCCTATTATGTTCCAATGCCGCCATGGAACGAATCGATCTCGACATCATGGCGGACGCGATCCTTGAGGCCCCAGGCTGGGTACGCATCGGCATTACCGCCCCTTCCCCCTCCTTGCGCGAGGACGCCGCGCGCGTGCTCGCTGGCGCCATCGCTGAACGCCTGCAGGCCGCCTCACCCAAAGCCGAGCAACTCGGCCTGAAACTGTGACACGCCATGCCGCGCTGGAACGCGGCGGGCCTGATGGAGCCCACCTCGCTCACCGATGCGGCCGCCCTGCGCCTGGTGGTGCGCCCGGTCTGTCGCTGCGGGCATTCCATGACCTTCGATCCTCATGGCCTGTGGTGGCATTTCCATCAGCGCGGCTGGGACGACCGTTTGTCGCAAGTGCGCAACCGTTTCTGGTGCATCTGCTGCCGGTCGCAATGGCACAAGAAAGTTCGGCCGCTGCGGATCGAGACGGTGACCGAGCGCAGCGCGGCTGTGGTGCTGCCGATGCCGCCGGAGCGGGAGTGGAAACGTCAATCGCGGGCTTTGCGATAAACAGCAGAATGTGGAATGCTGCGGGCTAATCGACGAATAGCACGATTCATGCGAGGAGAATTGCGATGGAAGATCGTCAAGCAAAATGGCGGATCATATTAGTCGCTCTCGCAACATTTGCGTGCATTGCCTATGTCACAATGTTTTTCTTCTCTCGCCATCCAATACCTTGAAAGTCAATATCATTATAATTTTTGGTCCGTATCGTAGGAATTAACCTCAGTGCCGGCTGCCGGAACTGAGGCGGGTATTATCGGCTGATAATCACCTCCCCCGCCATCTTGCTCTGCGCCATGCCGCCAACAGCATGGCGCACCGTCATGGCCTCGATCGCGAAGCCGGGAAAGCTTCGGCGCAAGTCTGGGGGGCCGTTTAACGAGAGAGTGATGCGACCTTCGAGGCCGCAGGGGTGCCGCCATGGCAACGCCTGCCGGGCAGGCGACAGGCTTTCCGCCTGGCGGAGCCGGCGAAGTCAGGTGGGGGATAACCCGATCCCCCAAACGGACCGATCATACCTATGAGAGCCTGAGCGACGCGGATAGAGCACCGACAATCGGCCAAGCCGCTGTCCTTTGCCTGCACCGGTCCCCTGGACGTGCCCTTGCTGCTCTGGCCGGAACAACCCCTAGGACACGCCGGCGTCTGCTCACCCGATGCCCCGCCGGATGTCTTATGGTCAGCTTGAAGTCTGCGTACGAAGCGGCGGGGCAAATGCCGATTTCAGGCTCACTGAAATGCGGTCGAATACCGGTCAGAGCTTTGCCGTCCTAGAAAACATCCCCTGATACGACGATGATAGCCGCTTACGAAAGGTTCTCGGCCAATCCCCGTCTAAAAAATCCAGCTGCGTTCAACGCTTTTTCGGCGGATACGGAAAATATCGAGTGATTTGGACAACGGGGAGGCGGAAAATTTTTTGGTTGCAAATTTCAGAAGAAAAAAGTTCAAACAGGCCTAAAATATGCTAAGACTTGTTGTGTACCGGCAGTGACAAGTTATGCGACACACTTGGCAAATGCCGGTACAACACCACTCAGACAGCAGTCCATCACGACATTCCCAACGATCGGTGGCGACGATCCTGGATGTTCGATCCGGACCTTTCAAATTGACATTTTCATGCGGTTTGTGCCGGCATTTTCTGCCGGCGCACGTTGCTGGCAATTCATGCGGGCATGTGGGGCGATGCCACCCCTATGGCACTGCTGATCGCGTCCCGCGTAGGCTCTGCGCCACCGGTTCGGCCGTCAGCCGCCGGCATGATCTACCCGCCGATTCTAACGTAGCGCCCGGTTTTGCCATCGGGCTAGATCCGCACGGGCTTGAACGCCCTCAGTCAGAGCGCCGCTGGGAAGCGCGGTACGGTCGAGGGCGCGGACAGGCGCCCTTGGAGGCATCAGGCCAGCAAGACAAAGGGTCTGGCTGGACAGGATGTAGCGCGACAAACTGGATGAGAATGTGTTTGTCGCGGCGCGTCGATCAATGCCAGATTAGATGGCGTAACGGTACAGGCGTTGGGTAGCTAATCGCCGATGCGGTGTCGGCGGCCTCCCGGTAGATGGCAGAAGGGCACGATGACCGGCGTTCGTGAAAGGCGAGCCAGCCGGATCGGTCCGGCTGGGTCGGCACCATCGGGCGCAATGACCCCGGTCTGACGGGGTGGCGGCCAGAACGGTCAAGTGGAACCGGGCGACAGGAGCCAGGAGACCATGCGAGCCCCGCCGTGGGGAGGCTCCGACCGGCATGCTAGTGCCGCAAGAAAGCGTAGATGGATGGCCTGGTCCAGCCGCGGCGCCATACCAGGCGGCAGCGGCAAGCGCGACGATGCGCCAGCGATCTGGCGCATCTCGCATGTTCAGTCCCGCATAGGGGAGCAACTCCCGAACGGCTGCGGTGCCAGCTGCTAGCCGGCGCGTCGCGCGGTTGCTTCCAGCTGGACAATCCGCTCGGAACAGATAGCGTGGACCACGCGACCGAGCTCTTCAACCTGCTCGCCCAACCAGGCCAGTTCCTCTTCGGTGATGCGGTAGTGTTTGGAATAGCGCGCCTTGACGTAGGCTTCCTTCAGTTTCTCGAACATC